>LOEZ01000018.1 GCA_001516055.1 Gracilibacter sp. BRH_c7a | reverse complement strand
TATTCAAGCTGCTGCTGCATGACCTGGCCGAAAAAGAAGGAGTGCTATTGCTGGCAGAAAAGGAAAAGCTGAACAACGATCCGGAAGCCGCTCCTTCGGTGGAGTCTGTGAGAAGGTTCAGCCGGCAGTTGAACGCTCGTATCAATAAGAATAAGGCATTGGCTGCCAGGCAGCGGCTTTTGAAGATATTGAACCGTTCGGCGATAGCGATGCTGGCAGTGATCGTCATCTTAGGTACGACTGTGGCCAGCGTGGAGGCGGTGAAAGTCAGAGTATTGAATTTATGGCTGGAAATCAAGCCGGAGTATACTTCTTTCCAACTGACAGACAGCGGCAGTAATTCTGATCGTGAAGGTCCGGATAGCACAAGTCCGCCTGTGTCCTGGACCAAGGCTCATGTACCGACCTATATCCCGGACGGCTATACCGTCAACAGGGTTATCGATCATGAATTTTATAAGAAGATAATTTTTGAAAACGAACAGGGCCTCTTCATCTTTTATTCGGAATTAGGAGAAGGCAGCAATGCTGCGGTGGATACAGAAAATGCTGATGTTTTTGAAACAATCAGCATTAATGGACATCAGGGAACATTGATTGAGAAGAATGCACTGGTCACCATTGTCTGGGCCATGGATAACCGGATGTTTATCGTCCAGTCTCAGACTAGTGCAGAGACGGCGCTGAAGATAGCAGAGGGAGTAAAATACGTGGAATAGAGTGTCTATTATATCAGTACATTACAGCACAGAGGATGAAGTGTTCTTCGGTAAAATTGAAGGAATAATCTTAATATCGCCCATGACAGATACAAAGAAAGAAGGTCTTAGACCTTCTTTTTTTGCGAATCTATTGTCTGAATAATCGATCTTTTTGCATTGTTTTCACAGTTTTTTCAATCCCGTGAAGTCGTTCATCGAGTCCAGCTTATAAGTTTTCCATCAATATTTTGAAGTTTATCAAGTCTTCCTTCGATAGTTTCTAATTTTTCCAGTTTGCTGCTGATTGTTACACCAAAAAGATGTTGCAAAAAGTGCTTGAAATTGTCTGTTTATGTAGAAGTAATTTATCCGAAAAATATTCCAAAAAAATACCGCGTGTAAACGAATTAATGTGAAAGGTGAGCGTTATGCCGAAATTTTTAAGGATTCTTGTTCTTATTATTCTTCTTGTTTTCTTTTGTATGTCGCTAATTGCTTGTTCCAACATAGTGAATAAGGAAGAAAACGATATAAACACGGAGCACTCCAACGAGGCAACCGACCTGGAGTCAGATTTTAAAGAACCAGAATCAGATGGAGCTGATTCCCAACAGGTTAGAGTCCATGATTTTGTTTCTCCGGATCATACTTGGGGGGTACGTTTATACACCAAGACCTTTGAAAGCAGGTTACCCGGCTTTAAGGTTATGCTGCTTAATGATGAAAAAGAAGAGCCATTCCAACAGCCAATTGTGTTTGATCGTGAGGACTTAATGTTAGCCGATCCTGTTGTCTGGATAAGTAAGAATCGCGTAGTTATTAATGGAGAATGGATATTTGATCAAAGCAATAATAGCCTGACTCAGATAGCCCCCAAGCTCGATTGGATTTATACATACTCCTTCAGCCCGGATAAGAGATATTTGGCACGCTGTGAGAAAAGCGACAATAGCAGCCAATTCGGGATGGAAATCAGACTGTTTGATCTTGAAGACCTCAGCAACAAGACGGTGTATTTTTTTCCGGGAGCAAAAGTTTGGACATCCGGCATATTCTTTTCTATAGCCTGGACTGACTATCAAACATTTGTTTTTGATGGAAATCTGGATGAACAACCGACAGTATTTCAGTATTCCTTGACCAGCGAAAAAGTTGAGACAATAAGATCAAAGGCGTGGTCCCCCAGAAATTTTTCGGATAGCAGCTTTCTATCATTTATCCCAGTTGCCAATTATTATACGCATGCCGAGGAGATCATTGTTCAGGATAAGGGAAGCGGAGCAGAGATCGGTATCCCTGGTGAAGGTATTTTGTATTGGGTTGATCAAGAGCACTTCCTATTAGTCTATAGAAATGAGTTAAGCGTTTACCGTATGGAAAACGATTTAACTTATTCCAAGAAGCCAATTAAGCAACATTCTTCTTCAACCCCCGTTCTAGTTGATAGGAGAGAGAATAATCTGCTGATTAAATATCTTAAATCTGAAGATAATTACCGGTTTTCAATCGAAGAGGAAATGATTGAGCTTGACTAAGTTATGGTGTTGGTTGTCATTATGAGGCGTCTCTTCACTTAGTTCTTGATGTTAAATTTCGAAAGGATCGTGGGTTATTAACGATTATTCCGTTACAGGAAGGCCGGCAAGCCTGGCAAATCTGTGCTGGCTCTCAGTGACGAATTTTTCCTTCGGGGGGAATGTGGCGTCGAAAGTCGCCGCCTCGCTCTCATCCATATGGTAGGCCGTACTTTCTAAAAAGCGGCCGCTGATCCCTGTTAACGCACCTTCTTTGAGTTCCGCAGCCTATGAGCCAAAAAATGTTCGTTAAACAATTTTGTGTGGAAACAATTAATATTTTACCACTAATTGTAAAGGTAAAATATAGGTGTTTGGCGAAATGCTATGTGGATTAATTAGCTCTCTATTTTGTGCAGTAAATGAGAGGATTACATTTCATTGGCCCATTATACTTTAATTGTCAGGAGGTGATACGATGGAATGGATAACAAGATTGAATGAAGCGTTAGGGTATATTGAAGAGAATCTTGCCGGGGAAATCAGTTATGATCAGGCAGCAAGAATTGCTTGCTGTTCTACTTATCATTTTCAAAGGATGTTCTCTTATATTGCCGATGTTCCGCTCGCCGAATACATCAGGCGCAGGAGAATTACCCTGGCTGCCTTCGACTTACAGAGCAGTAAGGAGAAAGTTATTGATATAGCTCTGAAGTATGGGTACGATTCTCCGACTTCGTTTAACCGTGCCTTCCAGAATGTGCATGGCGTGTCTCCGACGGAAGCCCGAAGTAAAGGGGTACCGCTTAAAGCCTATCCACGTATCAGCTTCAAAATAACAATTAAAGGAGAGGCTGAAATGAATTACAAAATTATTACTAAAGATTCCTTCAAAATCGTTGGGGTCAAAGAACATTACAATATGAGTATTGAAGAGTGCTTTGCCCAGGTGCCCGTGTTCTGGCAAAAGACAGTGCAAAGTGGAATTATCCCTGATATTGTTAGACTCATAGACCAGGAACCCTATGGATTGCTCGGCGTGAGCACTTGCATGAACGGGAAGGATTCTGATTACTACATTGCAGCGGCTACCAGTCAAGAAACACCTGAGGGAATGGAAGGATATACGGTCCCTGCTTGTACCTGGGCAGTTTTTGAATGTATTGGTGCGATGCCCTCGGCGATCCAGGAACTTCAAAAACGGATTATCAGCGAATGGCTGCCGACGTCGGGATACGAGTATGCCAATGCACCCGACATTGAAGTGTATTATGAGGGAGATCAACAAGCTGCTGACTACCGCTGCCAAGTATGGCTGCCTATTACGAAAAAATCATAATACCATGTAATAACTGACACTCACCTGTCACCACCCTCCGCCAAGATTAACTTATGCAGTGTTATACTGTTTAATCTTGGCGGAGGTGTTTTTTTCAGGAAGACCTTCTAGTGGAGATTGCCGAAGCGGGTGAAGGGAACTTATACTATATAGCCAGCCCTGGCAATCTGCCTGAGATATTTAGACAGGAGTTTCAGGGTTTATTGGGAAGCCAAAAGGATAAGCTCATCAATATGTATGTTATGACTCAAGATCCTGAAATAATGAAGGAGATTGGGGAGTTGGAGTTGAATTATCAGTACATGGCAGAGGAATCCTTTAGTTCCGCTAACAGGAAGAACATGAGTTTAATCTTGTTATGACCAATAAACTTTATTCTGCTAGTGAATATTAGCGTTACTGCTAAATAAAAAGGAGCCTACCTATGAAACTTATGCACATCTCCGATCTACATATCGGGAAACGCGTAAACGAATTCAGCATGCTGGAGGATCAGAAGTACATATTTAAAGATATCCTGCGCCTAGTAGATGAGGTTAAGCCCGCAGGCATCCTCATGGCAGGGGATATCTATGATAAAAGCGTCCCTGCAGGAGAGGCTGTGGAAGTCCTCGATGAATTTTTAACCGAACTTGAAGCTCGTCAGGTACAATTGTTCATGGTCAGCGGCAACCATGATTCTCCTGAACGCCTGAGCTTTGGCAGTCGCATTATGGAAAAGAACGGCGTCCATATTGCAGGGACGTTTGATGGGAAGCTGAAGTATATCTCAATTCAGGATGAATTTGGTCCAGTCCATATTTATCTTTTACCTTTTATTAAACCCGCTATGGTCAGTCCCTATTATGCGGATCAGGAGATTCTGTCCTATGAGGATGGGGTCAAGGCAGTGATTAATGATACTCGGATTGACACCAAGGAACGGAACATCTTGGTAGCCCATCAGTTTATTACTAGTGGTACTAAACAACCCGAACGTTCCGATTCCGAAACCATTGCGATTGGTGGTTTAGATAACATCGACGCTTCCGTGTTCGAACCTTTTGATTATGTCGCACTCGGCCACTTACACGGTCCGCAGTCCATGGGCAGGGAAACCATTCGTTATGCGGGTTCACCGCTTAAATATTCATTTTCCGAGGTTCGTCAGCATAAATCAGTGACCTTATTGGAATTTGCCCAAAAAGGCACATTGGATATTCAGACTCTTCCCCTAACGGCATTGCGTGATATGCGGGAGATCAAGGGACCGCTGACAGAATTGGTGCGGGTGGGAGCCTCTCAGGAGAGTGTTTGCCTAGATTATATCCGGGCGATCTTAACCGATGAGGACGAGGTCTATGATGCGATCGGGCAGCTGCGCCAAGTGTACCCCAATGTGATGCGCATTGACTTTGAAAACAGCCGCAGCAGGCAGGATACGGACTCCAAGTCGTCTGCATCCGGGGATGTTGCCCGTAAAAGCCCGCTGGAATTATTTGAAGAATTTTATATCAAGCAAAACAACATAGAGATGACGGAAGAACAACGCCTTATCATACAGGAAGTATTAGAGCAGGTGGGGGGTGCAGGCAAATGAAACCTCTTAAAGTGGTGATGAGTGCCTTTGGTCCTTACGCTGGTAAGGTTGAACTTCCTCTATATCAAATCGGGAGCGAAGGTTTATTCCTGATCACCGGAGATACGGGAGCCGGCAAGACAACCATATTTGATGCGATTGCTTTTGCTCTTTTTGACGGTGCCAGCGGTTCAGTAAGGACTGTGGATACTCTCAGAAGTGATTTTGCCAGCCTTGATACCAAAACTTATGTTGAGCTGGAATTTTCACATAAGGGACAAACATACAAAATCACCCGTAATCCTAAGTATGAGCGTCCCAAGAAAAATGGGACAGGCTTCACCAATGAAAATGCAGATGGAACGCTTATTTTGCCCACCGGCGAGGTCGTTACTGGAAACAATAAGGTGACCGATAAAATCGTCGAACTGCTTGGTATCGATTTTAAGCAGTTCAAACAAATTGCCATGATTGCCCAAGGGGAGTTTCTGAAACTGCTCCTAGCTGAAAGCAGTGAGCGGGCCGGCATTTTCCGCAAGGTATTTAATACCGATATTTATTTGACCATTCAGGATGTAATGAAAAGAAGAGAGAAAGACTTAAAAACGCAGTGTGATGAGAGTATCCGCAGCATTTTGCAATACTTGGACGGCATTCAATGTGCTGAAGATCATGGAGCCTATCAGCAGATCACCGAAATGCTCTCTAAACGCAGTATTCATGGAACGGAACAAGTCATGGTTTTATTGCAAGCCTTGATTGCCGAAGATAAATCGATTCAGGAGCAGGACAAACAACAAGCCGGGAAATTGGCAGATTCAATCCTAGCCAAGGCTTCCGAACTGAAAGATGCTGAATATGTGAATAAATCCTTTGCCGATCTGGAAACTGCCCGGAAAATGCTCGAAGAACTAATGCTCAAGGCAGATGAAATGGAACAGAAGGAAAAGGCCGCCTCGTTAGCTGAAAAAGCACTATATGGGGTAAAACCGCTTGAAGATATCTATTTACGCGAAAAAAGAGGCTACGATGAACTCCTGAACACTATGCAAAATTTAAGAGAGACCATTACCACTCAAACTCCCAAGGTGGAAGAACTTCATGCCGCCTGGCACACTGAACAGAAAAAAGAACCCATTAGGGAGAAGCTGGCCGGTGATATATTAAGACTTAACCATGCTTTACCCCAATATGGCAGGGTGGAGACTCTCCGGCAGGAAAAGGATAAGCAGGAGATAGATTTACAAACCCTAGTAGATTCCCTGACATCTCTGAAAATGCAAAAGGAGAAGCTGACAGACAGCAAAGATAAGCTAAGCAAGGAATACGATGAGTTAAGCGATGTGGAAACACGTCTCCTGGAGTGTAAAAATTCTCTGATTCAATTGGGGACTCTTGAAACCGATTTAAACGGTCTTGTCTCAGGTATCTCCTCAGTTCAGAAGATGCAGGTGGAATACACCGAACTACAAAATGCTTACCTTACTGCGGAGAAAACATATAACTCTGCCAATGAAGAATACATCAAAAAAGAAAATGCCTTCTTCCGCGAGCAGGCTGGTATTTTGGCTGAAAGTCTGGAAGATGGCCTTCCTTGTCCTGTCTGCGGTTCTATAGAACATCCGCACAAGACCAAGCCCACGGCTGATGCACCAAGCGAGGCGGAAATTCAGAAATTAAAAGTAGAAAGAGATTGGAAACAGCAGCTCATGCATCAGGCTGGCGAAAGTACCGGACGGAAGAGAACACAAATTGAGACCTCCGAAAACCATTTATATGAAACCGCCAAAGATGTGTTCGACCAAGGTATCCCGGGTGCTCTTCTCGAATTGGAGTCGATTGTACAAAACGAACTGAAGAAGACGGCAGTGAATAAGCAGGAGCTAACAGCAGTAAAACTTAATCTGGAAACTAAGAGTACCCGAAGAAAAGAATGTCTAGAGCAGCTACGTCAAACAGAAGAGAAGATAAAGCAGACCGATGAGGCTTACACTCTGCAAGCGGACCAGAAAGGGACTCTTGAGGTTTCACTTAGCTCAATCCGGAGTGAAATCACTACACTTCAAGCAGGATTGGAATATCCGTCAATTGAAAAGGCCAAGCAAACTATTGAAGACACGACAGAAAAATTGGCAGAATTAAAGCTTGTTCTGCAAAGAACAGAACAAGCCTATCTGGAAAACAAGCAGCTGCTGGACAGCAACAAAGCCCTGCTGAATGATCAGGAACAGAGAGAGGAAAATGTTAGCGCAGCCGTGCAACAAGCCTTGACGGAGTATACGGCAAAGTATAAGGAAGCGGGCTTTGGCGACGAAGATTCCTATCAGGCCTCATTGCTGTCGGAACAAGCACTGGCAGAGCTCAAAGATCGTATTCGTGATTATCATGATGCCTGTAAGAGCACAAATGCAGAGATAGCGAGGCTCAGTGTTGAGACAAAAGATAAACAACCGAAGGATACTGCTAAAGTTTTAGAAGAGCAAGGTGGGTTACAGCTTGATAAAGAAAAATTAGATAATAAAATACAGGAAGTCGTGGCCAGACTTCAGAATAACGAAACAATTGCCAGAGCAATAATCAAGGAGGATAAAGAACGCCGCCAATTGGAAAAAGACTTTTTGGTTGTATCGAGCCTATCCAAAACCGCCAATGGTGAACTTGCAGGAAAGCAAAAACTTGCTTTTGAACAATTTGTGCAGGCATCCTATTTTAATCAGATTATCACCGAAGCAAATAAAAGGCTCTCAACCATGACCAACCAGCGTTATAAACTTCTCCGTAAAGAAAATGCCACGGATCACCGGTCACAATCGGGGCTGGAACTTGATGTGCTGGACAACTATACAGGAAAAATCCGCACCGTAAAATCATTGTCTGGTGGGGAGTCGTTCAAGGCGTCCCTTGCCCTGGCCTTAGGTCTTTCTGATGTTATCCAAAGCTTCGCTGGGGGAGTGGAGATCGACACCATGTTTATCGATGAGGGCTTTGGTGCTCTGGATTCCGAATCCTTGGAACAGGCGATTATAACGCTCAATAGTTTAACATCAGGGAACAGACTTGTGGGCATCATTTCTCACGTCAGTGAATTGAAAGACCGGATCGATAAAAAGGTTGTTATTAAGAAAGATATTGCCGGGAGTACGATCCAACTTATGAAATAGTTACTATAGCCCGGTCTATTTTATATTTTACTTTATTTGGCATAGAAAAGCATTTAAAGTTTGCAAGAAAATACTGACATCGTTAAAACGGTGTCAGTACGGATTGTTCATATAACAATGATTAAAATATTACTCCCAAGGCGATCAAAATCAGCACTGCAATCGCGATAATTCCGGCACCAACCCCGCTTCCGCCATAGCCATAACTGCCGCCATATGCGTACATAAGATCACTCCTTTCCAATAGATTTTTTACAAAACAATTAAAAAACGATACCCATAGCAATCAGAAGAAGAATAATAACTACTACGATTGCAATACCGCATAAACAATTTCCTCTATAGCCGCCTAATCCGGCTCCGCCTAATCCGTCAAAAGCCATCTGAAAATTCCTCCTTTCTAATAATCAAAATTTAAAAAATTACCCCAAGGGCGATAAGGATTAAAATAGCTATCGAGATTATACCTACTCCAACTCCCCATCCGGAACCGTGAACTCTGGTAGTGGTATAGGTCCCCCCACAACATCCGCAGCCGTAATATCCTCTTGTGGTTGTTACCCAGGGGCGCAGGGTACCAACTCCACCGGGTCCAAGTACTTGCCCTAAACCTACTCTGGTTGTATAACTCGAGTTCCCGTACATCCGCTTACTCACCTCCAAAACAAATTCTAATGGTTGTCAATGTAATATATGTACCTATGTCCAGCTATGTTAATATATGGAAAAAAAGGACAAGCAAGCTGAGGGAATTATTTTTAATGAAAATTGTCTCAAAAGGATTCCTTCGAGATAGCTTATTAATTTTAATTGAGGGTAGTAAAAGCTCGGCAATTAATATAAAATAAGAAATTATTAAGAAGAAAATTTAGATTATTCAGATTTCATGGTACTCAGGTGTTATACAGAATTCAAGTACTGATCGAAGAGGAGGGTTTATAGTTGAGAGTAGATGAAACAAAATGTGTAGGGTGCGGTAACTGTGTTCTTGTTTGTACCATGGGTGCAATATATATCGAGAACGGCCACTCTAAAGTTAACGAGGATGAATGTGTGGAATGCGGAAGTTGTAAACGGTTTCTGGAAGTGGAAGGACGAAATCCAACCCTGGTGCGGGGACTGAGAAAAGTATTGAAGAAGGTTAGCCTGCAATACGATGCCCCTGTAGGCGTCTGTGTTGCCGGAGCATTGTATCAGCCGACACTAGAATGGCCGAGAAGTGTCCGCAGGGATTTTAGTGATCCTGCCGCTGTCCATGCCTCTACCGGTATTCCAGGAAGAGGAACAGAAGAGATTAAAACTAATGATGTCAGCGGCTGGCTCCAGGAAGGAGAGGCTCTCCTGCTGATAGAAGTAGGGCGCCCGGGACTCGGAGCCCGTCTCAGAGATTTAGAAAAGATCACTACTGCCCTGGCAACATTAGGAGTGGATTTCAAGCCTGAGAATCCTATAACCCTTCTTATGCCAGATGCTAAGACAGGTCAGCTTAATCCTGAAATCCTTAATGAAAAAGTATTATCAGCTATTATAGAGATCAAGATCGATCTGGATAAAGTCCCTGTTTATCTAGAGAAAATAAAAGAGACTGTAAAGGATTTCCCAACAGTATGTAGCCTGGTTGTAGCTGGACGCTGCAACAAACATGGCGACATACCTTATATTGATGCTGTCGGGACTGCTGGTCTGGCCCTTTCTACCGGAGGAAAAACAAATCTGGGATTGGGAAGAGGAGGTAATGAATAATGACGAATTCACTTCATAGAAGAGGTTCAGTTGAGGATTTAAAAGGCGATTTTATTATTTTTGCTAAGACTGATAGATTAAATGTCAAAGGTTCCAAGCCGCGTCTGCAAAAATTCTTCCAGATGTCCTTAAAATATAATCCTGTCAATGTTGGAGTTAATCATGATTATGGATCAGAGAATCCTTCAATCGACCAGAAATACTCAGCTATTGAAGACGGTTCGATTGTTGCTGTGGTATTTGATAACACCGATGATCTGATTAAATATTTAGAAGAAGTCAAAGAAGAAGACTTTGGCATCTCGATTAATATCAGCGGTCTGGTTGAAGAGATCCATGAATGCTGTAAGAAAGTAGGGATTACCCGACACAGTATCGAACAATCCCTTGGAGTTCACGGTGCTACAGATCGCCTTCCAAACCGAGATATCTTGGAAATCACTACGATGTGCGGTCACGGGATGATATCGTTTAATCTAATTAAGAAGATCATTGATTATGTCAAACTAGGGAAGATGACCCCGGAAGAGGGTGCCAAAGTTTTGGCCAAGCCTTGCTTGTGTGGTGTCTTTAACCCGGCCAGAGCTACTCAGCTTCTGGAACGTATTAGAGTCTTAGGATAATTTAATTAATTGTTTAGATAAAAGGAAAAAGAAGAAATTAATAGAATATATTGGAAAACAGGATGTTTTACTGAAATTTAATATAAATGAAGTAAAAACATCTTTTCTTTTTTATGATAGGAGAAAAACTATGCAGATTGATATTCATCATACAGGAGTTTATGTTTTATGCAGGCTAGCAGGTATGCAGAGTACATATGCTAGAATAGTCGCCTATAGTTCTCAGCAAGTTGATGACGCTACCCATGGACGTGTCTTGGTATTCACTAATGGAGACGTATTCAGACAGACAATGACTGCTCATAAAGCTTTATCCAAGAAGAATACTGATGTGAGTGACGCCTTAGAAGTTTGGATGCCTTTTCATTTCTTACCTAGTGCGGATGAGACAAATGGAAAAGATCCTTTCGTTACAACTCCCGATTCAAAAGCATTAGATTTGTTGTTGGAAGATCTGCACAAGGAATCAGACCTTGCTTTATATAGGCTGGGGATTGGATTACATTGTTTTGCAGATACATTCTCCCATCAAGACTTTAAAGGTTTCTATGATAGTTATAATAATGTTGAATTATCGGTTGACTGGGACGAAACTAACCTAAAGGATAAATTATCTCTACTATTCTTTCAATTACTTGATATATTTAGAAGTGATGCCTTCGCCATTGGCCATGGACAAGTTCTAGCTAATCCGGATATTCCGTTTGTAAATTGGTCATATATCAGGGATGGAGAAGCTATCAAAGTAAATAATCTTGAGGAAAGGTTCCTACCCGGCTTGCAGAAGATGTATGAATATCTGGTATCCTATGTTTCTCGGCATTCTAAATATAGTTCAGGAGTATGCGCTCGACCTTTTACAGAATACAAAGAAATATTCAAAAAACTATTGTCATTTCAATGTGATTCCGAAGAAAGGCATAGGAACTGGTTAGGTCATATTCATCTGGATGGGTTTTCTTTTGAGGATTTTGATGAGACAGATAAAAGTTTAAGCTATGACCCTAGAGAATGGTTCAATGAAGCAGTAGAAAAGGAAAAGGTAGATCTCCGTAATCGTTGGCATTATAGATTGTATAACTATTATAAGTTCAGCAAAAAACAAGGGTTCAATGATTCTCATTGGGTTAAATATATGCAAGCAGCAAATCAGCATAAGCAGGCAATAATCTATGAAATACTTCCTCGGTCCGGGGTTAATATTGGGTAGAGGAAAAGCTTTTTCCTTTTGTATTGTAACGGGCTAATCTTTAGAAGATACAAGGTGAACAAAATGCTAAACCCAGGGCTAAGTATTTGAAAAAGACGAATAAGTTAATTGTGGGGTAACTGATAAAATTCATGATGAATAAGATGTTACCTCTTTTTTTGCTTTTACGAAAGCGTTAACAGAACGATCGATATCCTCGTAAGTAGTACGATAGGAGCAGACACTGATACGAATAACGGATTCATTCTTCCATTTAGCTCCACCACACCAGCATTCTTGAGAATTCTGTATGTGTTGTAATACCATTTCTGTTGTCTTGGAATTTCCCAGAGACACCAGTATTTGATTAAAACAGACTTCGTTTTTTATCAGGAACCCATTCTTCTCCAAAGCAGCAGCAAAATATCTTGATTTATCATGCAAATCTTCAATAAGTTCTGAGGCACCTCTTTTTCCTAGAGACTTTAATGTTGCCCATAATTCAATTATTCTTGCTCTACGGGACATATCTGGCGTATAAAGCATTCCATCTCTTTGCTCACTATAAACAATATAAGAACCAGTCATATGAAGCGCGCTTGTCAGAGCTTCCCTGTTACTGCACAAAATAATTCCATTATCGTAAGGGGCATTTAGAGTTTTGTGGGCATCAACTGACCATGAGTCAGCTAATCCGACACCGCTGGTTAAGTGATTTAGATTATCTGAAGCAGCTGCCCATAGCCCAAAAGCTCCATCCACATGAACCCAGGCACCTGCTTTTTTTGCTTTTTGGCATAATGTATTAAAGTCATCAAAAGCCCCAGAATTAACATTCCCAGCCTGAAGAATGAGTAATGTTCTTTCATCAAGCTCAGGGACTAGGTCTGGATTGATTCTTCCTTGATTATCTTCAGGTACTTTAATTATCCGCTCGCTTCCTAGTCCGAGAATAGAAAGTGCTTTATATACAGTGGAGTGAGCACCTTCACCCAAAACGACACGAATCTCAGGTGCTCCGAAGAGACCCTTCTTACTGACATCATACCCGAGCTTGTTTAATAAATGATTTCGTCCTGCTGTTAGCCCGCAGAGGGTTGCTGTAGAACTTCCGCCTACAAATCCGGCAGCAGTGTTTGCAGGAAGTTGTAAAAGATCAATAAGCCATTTTTCACAGACCTCCTCTAATACAGATGCTATGGGAGAAATTACATACAGGGCAGCATTTTGATCCCAAGTGTCAGATAACCACTTGGCAGCCAAGGCAACAGGAATAATGCCACCATTGACAAATCCGAAGTATCTTCCACCCGTTTGGGCAACTGTGACCGGCGAACCATTATTATGTAACTTAGCGAGAATCTCATAAGGGTCCCCATATTCTGCCTGGAGAGGCTCTTTAAAAGCATTTAAGCCATCTAAAGCTGCTTTGTCCGGGTATACAGGTTGATTAAGGATATTTTCCATATAATCAAGGGCATAGTTTTTTGCTTGTTCAAAGAGAGCAAAATCCAGAGCCTCTTCTCTGAGATTATCGCTTACAATTTTATTATCTGTTTTCATGAATGCTTCCTCCTACTTTGTAATACGATTCAAATTTTAATAATGTATGTATTTATATCATTGATTATATGCTTTTATATTCATACAATCAAAACCATTCGAGTCCAGAAAGTAAGCTTGAGCCGGCTTAATGATAATAATATTGACACTACATAATAACTGTTATATATTATGTATAACAGTTATTATGTTTATAACATATATAGAAAGGGGATAGTAATGTTTATTAAGATAGATTTGCAATCAGAAATCCCTATTTATACTCAGTTGCAAAACAGGATCATTGAAGGGATTGTCTCGGGCGATCTAAAAGCTGGTGAACCACTTCCATCGGTTCGGACAATGGCTTCTGACCTTGGCGTAAACATGCATACAGTTAATAAAGCGTATAATTTTTTAAAACAAGATGGCTTTATACAGATTCATAGACAAAAAGGCGTTGTTATCAATCCTGATGGTATGCCTGAAGTGACTTCGGAATACTTGGGTAAATTTAAACAAGAGATTAGGCCAATAATTGCTGAAGCATTATGTAGAGGGATGAAGGAAGAAGACTTTAGTACATTTTGCCAAGAGGTATTTAATAATTTGCAGGAGAAAAGGGGGTAAGTGGTAATGAATAGTATTATTGCGATGGGAGTTATGTATAGTTCTTTTCTTATGGTGGGAATGGTTTTAGCATTTATGCCTTACCTGACTCGAAAAACAGAAAGCTTTGGGGTGACAATTCCTGAGGATATATATCATAGTGATGGATTGAAGAACATGAGGAAAAAGTACTCTGTTCAGGCTCTTATAATTCTGATTCTGTTGTCCATTGGCTCTGCAGTGTTATCTTATAAAGCTATAACACCCGAGCGTGCATCTCTTATTTTTGGGATAGGTCTTACGTTGTTAATAGCTTGCCTATTTGGACTCTACTTGAAATATCATTTTACTATGAAAAGATTAAAAGAGGATAATCAATGGGAGGCTGAGAAACCACAAGCGGTTGTAATAGACACAAGCTTTAGAAATCATAAATTAGCATACTCTAATTTATGGTTTCTGTTACCGGCATTGATAATGCTTGGAACACTTGCTATAACAGTCATTTATTTTGATCAAATACCTCCCAGAATAGCTTTACAGTATGATTTATCGGGTGAGGTGACTAGATGGGCTGACAAATCATATGGAGCGTTAATGTGGATTCCTGTTCAACAACTCTTTATGATTGTACTCTTTGTTTTGATCAACAGCATTATATCCAGAGCGAAGCAGCAGATAAACGCGGCTAATCCCGAGAAGTCTCTTATCCAAAATCAAATATTCCGCCTTAGATGGTCAGCTTATATAGTAGTTACAGCGATATCTATGGTAATTTTGTTTGGTTCTATTCAGATGTCTTTCATCTTCAATGTGCATCCTAAGGTAACGTTGTTAATTAGTGGGTTATTAACAGGAATGCTTATAATTTATGCCATCATATTGTCTGTATCTACTGGCCAAGGAGGAAGTAGAGTAAAAGTAAGTGAGGGGAAAGCAACAGAAGAAATAGATAGAGATGATGATAAGTACTGGAAACTGGGTCAGTTCTATTTTAATCCCAATGACCCTACTATTTTTATAGAAAAGCGTTTTGGAATAGGCTGGACTATTAATTTCGCCAGCGTTAAAGGTTGGTTAATACTCGCAGGCATAATAGCTATAGTAATTGCTAGTCAATTCATTTATAAAATATAATTTAAGATACAAGTCGTAGAAAATATTAAAATTAAGCAAAAAACCCACTGTATTTTGATTTTGAATAACAGTGGGTTTTAATAAACTTATTTGATACACAATTTGACCTCCTTGTAAAAAATAGTAGAATACTACATAATCATTACATCATCCCTTATCATGGTTTTATGATTATTAAATAGAATCTAATTTGGCAGATTGTTGGTCGGATAGAGAAGATTATGCTCTTACTATGCTTAAAGATAAAAAGAAATTATAATAAAACTCAAATAGTGTAAGGATGGAATTAAATTTGAAGCAGGCAGAAGAAAGATACATCGAACGTATAGAAAGATACCAGTCACTCATCTCGGAACAAACCCGTATCATCAACCTTATCAGCAATATTAGACTAATCGTTTTCACTATCGGTGCTGGGTTAGGGATATATCTGTATGTAAAAAAGAGTTATGGGCTAGTCGTTTTTGATATTATTTTATTTTCGGCTTTGTTTATAGCCTTAATGGTGTTTCACGAAAGATATTTTAACAAAAAAAAGCATTCGATTACTCTTCTCAAAATTAACGAGGATTCCCTAAAACGGATCCATGGTGAGTGGAATACTTTTACCGATGATGGCGAGGAATTTATTGATGATAGTCACCCTTATTCGCAGGATTTAGATATCTTCGGCAAATCATCGCTTTTTCAGTTTATCAACACAGCCAGTACGTATCTGGGAAGGCTCGAATTAAGAGATTTACTTACTTCACCTACAAAGAGGGTGGAAGAAATATCCGCCAGGCAAGAAGCAGTAATCGATCTTGCCCAGAGACTTGATTGGCGGCAAAAATATATGGCTGAGGGTATGAATCATTCAAAAATGCTTGATCCTGAAGCACTCTTTTCATGGGCCAGTAGTATGGAGAGATTCTACCGGAAGCCGCTGGTTATTTTTGCATTGCGTCTTATTCCGATCATTACGATAGTTATTGGAATATCTGCTTATATAGATCCCGAGCCTCGATACTATAGTCTAATAGCTATGTTGCTTATTCAATTTATCATACTGAGGATTAACGCTAAGAAGAGAGTAAGAGCATTAGAAGTAGCCTCTAAGTATATGGCAAATGTTAAAGCTTATGACAAGATGTTAGGTGTACTTGAAAAAGAACAATACAATTCACCATACTTGGAAAGCTTAAAAAACAGTCTGAAAGTTGACAAAGGACAGACAGCCGGTGAGCAAATCCAGAAGCTTGTAAAAATAGTTGATGGGATCTCCAACAGGCATAGTTTGTTTTATGTTTTATTCAATATCCTGTTCTTGTTGGATTACCAATTCATATTTGAGTTGGAGAAATGGAAAGAGAAGTCCGGAGGTAATTTGAAGAATTGGCTTTATACTATAGGGAAATTCGAGGGTTTAGCCAGTCTTGCAGTCTTACAGCATGATTATCCTGAATGGACAATGCCGGAATTGTCAGAAGGGATACCATCCTTCACTGCGGAGGAGATGGGACATCCTTTATTAGCAAATTCCAGTGTAGCCAACGATTTGAAGTTTGAATTCCCTGAAAATATATTGCTGATTACAGGCTCAAATATGTCCGGTAAAAGTACCCTGCTCAGAACGAGCGGCATCAACCTTGTTCTTGCTTATGCTGGGACTGTTGTCTGTGCTAAGATGTTCAGATGTTCCCTTATGGAGATATATACCTGCATGCGGGTAAGTGATAATCTCGAAAAGAATATTTCTTCTTTTTATGCGGAGTTATTGAGAATTAAGATGATAGTGAAAGCGGTAGAAGAAGGGGAGAATATTTTCTTTTTATTGGATGAGATCTTCAAAGGGACGAATTCCATAGACAGGCATACAGGAGCAAAGGCTCTAATCAAGAAGTTGAGCCAGGAAAAGACTTTGGGCCTTATATCCACCCATGACCTTGAACTTGGGGATTTGGAAAAGGAAAGCGATAAGGTGAGAAACTATCATTTCCAAGAATACTATGAGAATGATGAGATACACTTTGACTTTAAGCTTCGGCCTGGTGTTTCAAAAACGCGTAATGCTGAATTTCTTATGAAAATGGCAGGGATAGAGTTTAGTGCAGAATAGGAATTTTGTTTTGTAAGATTGTCTTTATAATATTAATATTGTATAATATTGTAAAGTGTGTCGCATTTCTGTAACTGGCAGAGTAGCCTTTTGAGAAGTTAACTCGTTATGTTAACTTTTTGAAAGGTTTTTTTTATTCTTAAAGAGTTTTAAGGTGGAGGTGGGCCTATGCTCCCTTTAAGAGGTTGTGAGTTCGAACAACAAGAAATTTCGGATATACGAGAAATAATCAAAAACCAAAGGTTAATTGTTTTCTTTCAGCCAGTTATATCTGTAAGCAGGAAAATGGTGAGTGGACTAGAGGGGTTGATTCGTGGTATAAACCCACATACAAATCAAACTATTTCACCAATACGTTTGTTTGATGCTGCTCTTAAAGAAGGATTAACACTGGAACTCGACAGGGTATGCAGGGATAAAGTTATTGAAGCCTTTAGCTATATATATCACCAGAATAAGGAAAAACTATTGTTTATTAATGTAGATGCTTCTATCTTAGATAAGGTGGAAGGTTCAAATTATTTAATACACCAGGTTGAGACATATAAAATAAACCCAAGGAATATTGTAATTGAAATTAATGAAACAAAAGTTCAAGATAATACAGCGTTGAAGAGATTTGCTGATACATACCGACAATTTGGCTTTATGGTGGCCTTAGACGATGTAGGTACTGGATTTTCCAATATGGATAGGATACTGCTCGTTAAACCTAATATTATTAAAATTGATATTTCTCTCGTTAGAAATATTCAAAATGATTATTACAAACAAGGCGTTTTCAAATCCTTGGTAAACCTGTCCAATAAGATTGGAGCCATTGTGATTGCCGAAGGAGTGGAGACAGAGGAAGAAGCTATCCAAATACTGAGACTTGGCGGACATATGATCCAGGGATATTTCTTTGGAAAGCCTCAAGGAGTTTATAACGGATCACATATTTTCATCAATAACAGAATAGAACCGCTAACCGAACGTTTTAATGAATACATGCACAACAAAATTAGAGAAGAGAGAAAAAGAGAAAAGCAATTGAATATGATCGTTAATAGTTCCATTAAAGAACTTGTAACGGTATCGTGTGAAAAATTTGATAATAAACTTTTGCAAATTATTTGGGCAAATAAGATTATCGAGTGTGCTTATATCCTTGATGAATATGGTATTCAGCTAAGTAATACGATACGTATATGCGATAAAAATGAAGTTAAAGAGAACCTGATTTTTTATTCAGCAAAGATGGGAACCGACCATTCCATGGAAAAATATTATTATCCTCTGATTAGTGCAAGCTTGAAAAAATATGTTACCGAACCCTATGTCTCTCTTGCTACAGGTAATCTATGTATAACTATTTCTAAAGTATTTACGAATGTTGATAATAAAAAATATATACTATGCATGGATTTTAATAACACGAGTGATAGTGCGCTTGAGTTAATGAAAGATATCACTACGTCAGATATGGGCATTGGTATAAGCAACAAATCAATTACCGAGATTAATCAAATAATTGACAAAATGAATGAAGAAATAATCAAAGACAGTTTAACGAATACATTCAACAGGCGTTATCTTGAAGAAAGACTTCTTGTTGATCTTTTTAATTCTTCAGATAAGAAGCAACCAATATCGATTATTCTAGTGGATATAGATCATTTTAAAAAAGTGAACGATAACTATGGGCATTTGGCAGGCGATTATGTATTAAAAGAATTTGTAAAGATTGCAAAATACAATATCAGAAGCGGTTTAGATTGGATTGCAAGATATGGTGGAGAGGAATTTCTAATTGTTTTGCTTAACTCTGATGAGAATATTGCTTATACGGTTGCTGAGAAAGTTAGAAAAGCTATCGAAAATGCAGAATTCCAGTATAATGAAGACACTATTCGGATCACCGCAAGCTTAGGTACGTACACTATAGATTCCAAAAGAATGACTTGTGAACAATTAATTGATCATGCGGATAGGAACCTTTATAGGGCAAAAAACAGTGGAAGAAATAAAACGATAGGTTTGGAGAATTGGTTATAACTATGCAATGATGAAGAGCATAAGAGTTATTTAAGAAAAAAGCACACATCACAAGCATTTGTGGTGTGTGCTTTTTGAAGCAATAACCTAATCTGGCTATTCACAGCATTTATTATGATGTTCGTTAGCTTTGGCTACTATGTCAGGAACCATGTCGATGAGTTTATCCAGACCGCCTGATTTTTTTATAGGAAGAAGTTCGACTTTATCTCCTTTGATAACTAAGACTGCTGTTGGAGAAATCTTGCCGCCGCTGCCTGCACCTCCACCGGTACCTTGGTTGCCTTTTTCTTCGACTCCACTTCCACCGCCTGTACCAAGACCGAAGGAGATATCGATGAAGGGAACAATGGTTACATCTCCTATTTGCATGGCTTCACCGACAACGGTTTTGGTTTTGAGAAAGCTTTCTAGTTTGTCGAAGATGTGATTCATGTTTTCACTAATGTTAAAACTATCTGGCATGTTGGGGTCCTCCTTTATTTTTCCTTTTCATTTTTAAAAATAATATATTTCTTATTGGCTTGGTGATAAGGAACCCAATCATTACTAGTATTAGATAGGGCAGCCAGATCCTTCCGCCAATTGAAAACCTTCCTTCAATGACTTCTTCGTCGAAAACGGGTTGGATATTAATATCTAACTTGGTAATCAAAACACAGAGTTGGCTATTCAAAGCACAGAGGAAGCCGGTATACATCGGGTCATTAAAACCAATTCTGGCATGGATAGATAGAGTTTTCGGTAAACAATGTTTTAATATCTTAAAAACTAAAGCAAACGCTTTTTGAATAACATCTTTTTTCAAGTAACTGGAATCAAAACCTATGCGTTTAGCTGACTTGGTATCTTTACCCTTTTCGGAATCAGCTTTGTCTTTTTCTTTTTTCGACTTTTCCTGGATATTTAGTTTCTTGGATATCCCCATGAACACTACAGTCATTTCCTTGTTTTGCTTGGAGTATCGGGAAAATATCAGTTTGATTCCGCCAAAGAGCCAGGATACTGAGCCTTTCAGTGCTAACTCAGCATGCTTTTCTCCTGAAACATTATAGTTATAGGGAATTATGATGATTGCTGTCAGAAGTATCCCGAGGATGAGCAGAATATAGCCTACTAGCGATAACAGTAACATGGCGGCCTCCCTCTAGTGCTGTATTTTCAAGACCCCATCTCTGGAAGTGGGAGTGGGTTCTTCGGGTTCGTTATTCAGCCAGCAGAAATCTTGTGCTTTTAACTAAGGCTTTAGATACCTTTCCAAGAGCGGTGGGAGCAGTCCGCACCCCTTTTTTCACCAGCTTATTGCTTGCTTTGACCCCTGGTATATAGTCAAGAAACATTCCTATGGATTTGGTATTATTACGGTGAACATCGAGAATGATTTCGGCGGTCTTCTTGGTAGGTATAGGTGCAAATTCTTCTAGGAGAGTGTATTTTATTCTGTCAAGTTCTTGCGGCATACTTATATCATAATTTGCCTTATCGTTAAGATCCCAGAAAAGAAGTTTCAATTCGGCTAATTCCTTGCGGCATTGTTTACAAGTCTTTAAGTGTTCTTCGACAAATATCTTTTCTACCGGATCAATAACTCCTTCCAAAAGGTCTTGGAGTAGTGTGACATCAAGCTGACAATTCATTTCTATCCCTCCCATATTCCATCTTGCTTCATGCTGTCTTTGATGTTCTTTCTTCCTCTATGTAGAAACGTTTTGACTGAACCCAACGGGATATCCATGATTTTGGCGATTTCCTCGTATTTCATGCCCTTCATATGTCTTAGAAGTATAACCATCCGTTCTTTGGGTGGCAGATCTCTAATTGCTTTCTCCAACGATTGTTTGGTGTCCAGATAAAATAATTGGTTCTCAGTACTTTCAGGACAACAGATTAGATCTTGGATGGAGCTTCCGTTTTCATTGGTTTGGCTAAGGGACACGGCTTCCTTCTTATCTCTCAGAAAGTTTAGACTCTTATTGACCGTTATCTTCTTTATCCACGGAAGGAGGGAAAACTCAACCTTGAAGTTATCCAGAGATTTAAAAATGGATACAAAGACTTCTTGGGTTAAGTCAAGGGCATCTTCTCGATTGCCGGCATAATGGTAGGCGATGGTATAAATGTATTTCTTATACCGTTCATATAGCAATTCCAGCCCTTGATGTTTATTCTTGTTATAGATCTTAAGGATACTTGCGTCTGATGAATCCA
>LOEZ01000017.1 GCA_001516055.1 Gracilibacter sp. BRH_c7a | reverse complement strand
ATGAACCTATTACAACTGATGAACAGCAATCTGCGTATGAAGAAGTAATAGCATTTTTGGATAATGCACCACCAATACATTTAACTGAAGAATTACAAACTTTTTTAGTGGAAAGCACTAAGCATATGAGTAACGAAATTATTCGTGACATGATAGATAAAACAAAGCGATCTATTGAAAATCCTGATAAATTCTTATCTGAAAACAAGGAAGTGTTAGAACAATACTTAGCATATAAGCAGTCTGAAGAATACAAAAAATCACCAGTCTATAAAATCCAAACAGTTTTTAAAGAATTTAATAACACAAGTGGTTATAATGATGTATTTATTCCTGCTATGAAAAAATTAAGTACTTCTTATGCTGAGTATTATAAGCAAATGGAGATTTCAAACGAAAGATTACTCTTACAATACCCTGAAATTCAAACATTGAACAACTAGAGTGATACTTTGGCTCATGGGGTCGCCGTCCACAGACTGTGTAAAAACACAGGGCATTATGGATAAATATGGTATAATTAAGTAGGGAGATGAGTTTGTGAGGAGAATAATTATGCCATATAAAAGCGGAATAAACCGTGGACAAATAACGCTATTTCCAGAAACCATTGATGATTATATAACAGAGGATAATGAAGTTCAATTTATCGACGCATTTGTTGATAATATAGAAACAGAATTTAAGTATTCCAAAATAAGTGAAGCTGGTCGCCCTCCATATAACCCCAAGGATCTGCTAAAGCTCTACCTGTACGGATATATCAATGCGATAAGATCGAGTAGAAAGCTTGAAAAGGAATGTCACAGAAATTTAGAGGTAAAGTGGCTTATAAAAAGCCTAACGCCGGATCACAAAACGATAGCAAACTTCAGGAAAGACAACAAAGAAGAAATTCCAAAAGTCTTTAAAGAATTCACGTTGCTCTGTAAGAAACTATCTATGTTTGGCGGAGAACTGGTATCAGTAGATGGAAGCAAGTTTAAAGCGGTAAATTCTAAAAAACAAAACGTCGTAAAAGAAAAGGCGGCAGCAAGGATAAAAGAAATCGAGAAGCAGATAGATGAATACATGAAGGAAATCGAAGAGAATGATAAAAATGAAGAAGACACAAAAACCATAACAAAAGAAGAACTAAGAGAGAAAATTGAGATAATAAAAAAACGCAAAGAAAAATATGAAACCCTAAAGATGGAAGAAGCCGGTATTTGCTTATGAAAATCATAAAAGTCACAGAAAACAAAAAAGAATATATAGACCTGCTATTGCTTGCAGATGAGCAGGAAGACATGGTAGATAAATATATTGAACATGGTGAAATGTTTGTTTTGGATGACAATGAGGTAAAAGCCGAATGCGTGGTTACAAAAGAAGCCGATGGAATTTACGAGCTAAAAAACATTGCAGTTCAGCCTGATTGTCAGCGAAAAGGCTATGGAAAAGCTCTGATAGAGTTTCTGTTCTCCTACTATCCTGATTGCAGAACTATGTTCGTCGGAACAGGCGATAGCCTTGCTATTCTGAATTTTTATAAGAAGTGCGGCTTTACAGAGTCGCATCGTGTCGAGAACTTTTTTACTGACAACTATGACCATCCGATATATGAAAACGGCAAACAACTTGTTGATATGATTTATCTGAAAAGAGAATGATTAATTTGAATTTACGGTGAAATTATGAACATAATTTGTAGTTAAGTTAATGTGTATTTTTGGTATTTTCTGACGCAGAAGTCTTAGATTATATTTAAGGCAGTGCCATCCGTGGCGCTGCTGAGTCACGGGGCACGATACGTCGTAGAACAGGCAGTTCCCAAAACTTAGAATATATGCATGTAGTATGACGCTGCGGGAACTCCTGAACGTTAGGCGAAATAACTCTTGCAAGAAAAAACAGCGGGTCTTTTAAAGCCGCTGTTACTGAAAGCTAATTTGAAGTTCTTTGCCTAGTGCATTGGCTACTTTAGCCAAAAGCTCTATACTAGGATTATATTCACCACTTTCTAAGCGTGAAATTGCGGATTGCTTTGTATTTATCTTATCGGCCAGTTCTTTTTGGCTTAACCCCTGTTCCAATCGGGGTCTAATAATTTCTCGCTTGATTTCATAGAGAACTTTAAGCACTTCATATTCTTTTTGAACTTCTGGACTTTGAAGTAATTGTTTTTTCACTTGATCATGATTCACTTTGATCACTTCCTTTAAGATAATTGGTCATTCGTTTTAAGGAAATATCCAAATCTGTTTTAGGAGTTTTCTTCGAAGTCTTTCTAATACCATGAAGTAAGATGACTGGTTATGAACCTATAATACGAACACGGATTTTCCGCAACTTTGCTAATATGAATGTAGTATGACGGTGCGGAAACTCCTGGACGTATATATGAAATTCGACGTGCATGATGGAAAAGGGGAATTTAAAATGAAAAGAAAATACCCTTGGCAATATGACGATATGAAACAAGTTGGAGTAGACTATTCCAGCATAAGTGAAGTTGAAGCCTACGATGAGCAGATGACCAAACTGCGTGATGTTAAACGAGAAACAGAAAACGCAATTGAATTATTAGGGATAGGACCTGACGATTTAGTTGCTGAATTCGGAACCGGAACTGGGGAGTTTTGCCTTGAAGTCGCTAAACATTGCAAACGAGTTATCGGTATTGACGTTTCTGATAAAATGCTTGAATATGCTAGGGATAAGATGAAGCAGAGGGGAATAGTTAATATTGACTTTATCCACGGAAGCTTCTTAACATACCAGCACTCAGGTACCCCTATTGATTTTGTGATAACGCAGTTGGCTTTACATCATCTTCCTGACTTTTGGAAGCAAATAGCATTGAACAGGATTTATGCTATTCTCAGAGAAGGTGGAACGTTTTATCTAAAAGATACGGTTTATTCCTTTGATGCAAATCAGTATGAAGAATTTTTTGAACAGTGGATATCTGGAACAAAGGCGTTGGCAGGGGAGGAACTAGCCCAAGATGTTACAACCGCAGTTAGAGAGGAATTTTCAACTTGCGATTGGATAATGGAAGAGTTGTTAAGACGTGCCGGTTTTACCATTCAACAGGTGGAGTACGATCAAGGTTTTCTTGCGCAATATGTTTGCAAGAAGGACTAGCGGGAGCGTCGAACTTCAGATAACTTCTAGAACACGCGGTTCCCGGTACTTAGAATATATGAATGTAATATGACGCTTCGGGAACTGCCGGGAACGTTAGAGACAGGGCTGGAGTCTTGAGTAATATAAATGGATACATTCAAGAAGCAGAATTTTTTTGAGGAGGAATAAATAATGCATAGAAAGGCTTATAACGCAGAAGGAGCAGTTTCAGTTGGTCCGTATTCACACGCAGTGGAATCAGGTGATCTGGTTTACCTCTCGGGACAGACTCCTATAGATTCCAAAACCGGGAATCTTGTTGAGGGTGATATTACAGTTCAAACAGAGCAGTCCTTTAGAAATTTATTTAATGTCTTGAATTCTGCCGGTTTGACTCCCGATGATGTAATAAAGGTGAATGTATTTTTAACTGATATGGGAAACTTTCAAGCTATGAATTCGGTTTACGCAAAACAGTTTTCATCCCCTTATCCTGCACGAACTACTATTGGAGTTAAAGAATTACCCCTTGAGGCACAAGTCGAAATCGAAATGATTGCTAGAAGAAGTTAAACATTTGTTTGGGTCGTACCATCGCCCCATCGCTTTTTTCTGTATTCGGTTGGCTATATATGCGAGGTTTATCTGCACCAAGTCTTGAAGAAGCTCTTGTTACTGGTGTAATATGGGCAGGAATTTGTATTGTATTTGATGTTTTTGGTTGGGTGATAATTAAACATCCGTGGAGTCTTTCTTTCAAAGAATTCTACATTGATTATCAGCCATGGATTACACTTATCTATTTAGCCATTTTTGCTGGTCCCGTAATCGGTTACTTTTTCGGATAATACTATCTTGATAAAAATGAGCATAATCAGTATTCATATCGTACGATTCTATAGTGATTCAGGTGCTTGTTAGTATGTTTAAGGCAGCGCCATCCTTGACGCGGACAAAAAGAATTTGCAGTATTTCTTCGCAGTTGTATAGGATATTGCGATGTAAGTTATTCTATTTGTGGAGGTTATCGTATGAATATACAGTTAAAAAATGAAATGGAAACTCTGATAATACCTCTTTATGGTAAAGCTAAGATGAGTAAAATGGGTGTTTTTAAGGACTCTTATGCTGAAACAGCGATAGACAAGTTAAGCTACGATTACTCTAAGTTGAAAATCCATAAAAAAACACAGGTCATGCTTGCAATGCGTGCAGCAATTATCGACGATTTTGCCAAGGACTTCATTAGTATAAATCCAAACAGCTTGGTTTTGCATCTTGGTTGCGGGCTTGATGCACGATTTATGCGTCTTAAACCCCATGTAAGAATTTGGTACGATTTGGATTTTCCTGAAGTCATTGATATAAAGAAGGAGCTGTATGAAGAAACAGAAAAATTTAAATACATTGCTTCCTCTGTTACAGACCTCAAATGGATAGATAGCATTAAACAGGTTGAGAATGAGGTGCTTGTTATCGCAGAGGGGCTGTTTATGTATCTTTCAGAAAACGAGATAAAAGCACTTTTCGGTGCTCTTAAATTGAAGTTTGAGAGTTACACAATAGTTTTCGACGCATTCTCCAAGCTGACGGCAAGAAGTTCGAAGAATCATCCGTCTTTGAATAAAACAGGTGCTTCGATTAAATGGGGTGTTGATAACCCTTTGGAAATAGAAGGTTACATAGAGGGTGCACAGTATTTGAAGACTCTATATTTGACTGATGATAACGTAATTGAAATGCTGCCCAAAAGCTACCGGACAATGTTTAAGCTTGCAGGTCTTTTCAAAAGTGTCAGGGAGGCACACCGAGTTTTTGTTATGTACATTGGGGCTGAGATGGTAAGTAAATAATTCCCATATTGTAGAAGGTAGTTTAATAGGAGGTCATGTATCTTGACAGGTGGTATAGGAGAAGTTGGAATGTTGATCTTTTTTTGCGGGAAAATGGGAGCAGGGAAATCTACTAAGTCCAAAGAAATAGCGCAGGAAAGAAACGGAGTTTTATTGTCTGAAGATGTGTGGTTGGAAACACTTTACCCGAATAAAATTCGTTCATTAAATGATTATATTAAATACTCGAACAGGATTAAACCGTTAGTAAAAAACACTGTTCAAGGTATTCTCGTTACAGGAACAAATGTTGTATTGGACTTTCCTGCAAATACAATTGCGCAGAGAGAATGGATTAAAAGTATATATAAAGAGATTAACGCTCCTCATGAGCTAATATACCTGGATGTGTCAAATGAAATATGTCTTAAGCAAATATCTAATAGGCGAGACGAGCAACCAGAAAGATCTACGACGGATACAGAAGAGATGTTTAATCAAGTCACAAAATATTTTGTAGAGCCAGGATTAGACGAGGGATTTAATGTGATTAAGATTGAGAAACACGCATAACAAAACCATGCAAAAGACCAAGCTTCGATGCATAAAATTTGTGGTTCGCTCGCTCACTGTACTATAAATTTTGCTCCGCTCCGATTGGCCCCTGATGGCGGCATTTAAGCATACTTATATCTGGATTAATTCAAGTTCAACATCGTGTTTCGCTTGACTATTTTAAACAAAAAATAAAAAAGAAAGGGATGGGGCAACTGCATACGAATAATCTATCGAAAGATAAGTTACTTGGTAGGTTGGCAACCCTACATCTCTTGAAAGACCACGTCAAAGTGGCGTGGCAGCCGCCCGTTCTGCCCTCAAGTAACTTATCTACTCTTACTCTATAATAATAGTATCAATTTTAAATAAACTACCTGAACAGGTGCTAACAATAATTTCGGAATGGATACTTAAGGAATTATAAGCACAACCAAGAAACACGCACTGGTCGCTTCTGGAGGTTTACATGAAATAGAAATTCATAATTGCTTCAATTTTAAGCCTTTGTCTTTCTGTTATAACCATCAATCATTTAACTAGTAAGTTCATCTATCGACTATGAGATTTATTTTACAGCTTCTAGAATATTCAAAACCATTTACAGTTAATATATTAAAATTACTACCTAATGAATACCAATCATTGTTGGATGATTAGCCTTATACATTATTTTATTGGCAATAAGCGTTTATAAACAAATTCTGCATTAAAATAATAGAAGATAAAAAGGAGGAATAAGACGTGGAGATTATTGTATTGGGAATATTGGTCTTATTAATAATAATTGCTTGGAACATCAAAACAGGTTTCCAAATCGTTGAAATACAACTTCAAAAGATAAATGATAGTCTAAACAATAAAAAAGAGTAATGTATCCAAGTTTGGAAACCTTATAATCTCCTAACAGTTATCAAGGAGTAAGGATTATTTTCGTTCAGAATACAACAGTTTTGAAAGGGATTTTTCCATCGAAGCAGCTCAAACTTGTACTTGCTTGGTGCCAAATTCATAAAGATGAGTTGATGACTAATTGGGAAAATGGACGTGGCAATAATCAGTTTATTAAGATTAGTCCATTGATTTAAGGAGGTGCTATGTTTCATAAGGTCTTACAAGTAGTACCAACTAATGACTACAAAGTGTATATTTACTTTGCGGACGGGAAGATCAAATTGTTTGATGCTTCAGAGCTAATAAAAAAGGAAGTTTTCGTGCAACTCCAAAATCTAGATTTATTCAAGAATTCTTGTACTGTATTAAACGATACTTTGGCGTGGGATTTATCAGGAAATTTTGATCCTTATGACTGTCTGAACTTAGATCCCGAAGAACTTTACAATACATGTCCAGAGGTAAAAGAACCAATAGCAATATAGGCATATATCAGGGGGCTGACAATTTAGGAAGAAAAACATTTGAAATAACAATTGAAATAAAGCAATAGGAAAAGTTTAATGAAAAGAATACTTATCTTCTTTACAGGAACAATAACTAAAAAAAGTGTAAATGATGGTAGGTATGCCACAGTTACGAAGAAAAATGAAAATGGACTTAGAACATAAGTGGTTTAGTCAAAGAGAACATAAAGGGGGAAACTACCTATGTCAAACGTAGAACTACTTGGAGAGTTGCAAGCCCGTTTTGAGAAAAACATTAACCGCCATAAAGGGCTTGAATGGACTAAATTACAAACAAAGCTGGAAGCTAATACTGAAAAACTGTGGTCACTCAATGAAATGGAAAGAACCGGCGGTGAACCGGATGTTGTTGGCTATGATGAAACATCGGACGAATACACTTTTTATGATTGTTCGGCAGAAAGTCCTAAAGGCCGCAGAAGTGTTTGTTACGACCGTGAAGCGCTGGAGTCGAGGAAAGAACATAAGCCAGAGAATAACGCTATTGATATGGCTGCTGCCATGGGCATTGAGCTTTTAACGGAAGAACAATACCGGGATCTGCAGAAACTTGGAAATTTTGATACGAAAACATCGAGTTGGGTGAAAACACCTGCTAATATTAGAAAACTTGGAGGAGCCGTCTTTTGTGATCGTCGCTACGACACTGTCTTTATGTACCACAATGGCGCAGAATCCTACTATGCAGCCAGGGGTTTCCGTGGCTCGCTAAGGGTCTAAATTCACTTTGTAGTTTAGCATTTAATTCGGAAACCAGTAAAGTTTCAATGTATGCGGTTGCTGGATTGGTTGAAATTTGATATTATTCCTATTTTGATTCATGTAATAGCTAAAAAGCTAATTTCTTTGTTATTAGAAGCTAATTAACATATAATGGAAGGGTATATCTTTTACATGTTTAAAATACCATTTCATAGAGGTATTAATATATTTGAATTGCATATCTATCTTTGATACCCTTCGGAGCAATACTAGTGGAAAAATAATTAAATATATTAATAGAAAGAAAATATAATATAAATTTTAACATAGTGCATTATACATCAAGAAGAAGTTCCCAATTGAGGGGGAAGTTGTGTTTCTAGAGAGGAGTAATGAAATGGATTTCTTGATTGCGCTATTTTATACATCTGTGTTTACAGTAATTTTTAAAGAGGCAATAAAGCGCCACCCGCTTGTATTCTATCTGCTCGGGGCTGCATTGGTAGGCTGGTATCTGTATGCCTGTGCCTATGGAGCACCCGTTTTGGTGTGGAAATACCTGCTTACGTTTATTAAAAAATGCCACTTAGCCACGAGCTTTTTTACAATCGTCATGTTTATAGGTGTATTATCACCTAGTTCCAAAATCAGATTGTACCTTAATCCAATCAGAAGCGAGCTTTCTATTATTGGAAGCATACTTGCTTGCGGTCATGTCATTGGTTATGTCTCCCCCTTTATCCAACACATTAGGAGTGGATTTGTAGAAGCATCACCCAAAATGGTTGCTATGATCCTCCTGTCATTCGTTGTGGTGGTAATGCTTGCTGTGCTAACCATAACCTCTTTTACTTTTGTCAGGAAGAAAATGACGGCAAGAAGCTGGAAACATGTGCAGCGTCTTGCCTATCCCTTCTTTCTTCTCATCTTTATACACGCTCTTTTATACCTCATGCCAGCGGTCCTTTACGGCAGCAGGTCATCAATAAACCTCACAGCCGCATTATACTCAGTGCTTTTCTTTACCTACATCATCTTGCGCTCGATAAGGGAACTGAAAGAATGCGGCGTGATATCAGCTTTAGGAATCTCTCACAATAGGTAAAAGGTTCCTTTTAAAGTAATTTATTTTACCAGTTGAAGTGCTAGTTTAAGATAGTTGGAATCCGTTTATATAGGTAACAATAACGAGGTAGGGTTGTGTAAAGGGATCCTACGAGTGTTTATTGAGTGATCCAGATAATTTTTAGCTGTTCGGCTGCTGGCAGTAATATCTGTAATAGAGTATACTTAAGCTAATGAGTGATAGGGGGTAGTTTACATGGGAGATAAAAGTCCTAAGAAAAAGGAAGAAAAGAAGAAGGCCGAAACAAGTACTATTGACCCAACATCTACTTCAACAGCTCGAGTGAAAAAGCCTAAAAAAACATATTAATTGCAAGAAATGATGTTGAAGAAACAGGAAGCATCTGCTGATTAGAGCAGGTGCTATTTTTATAGCCTCATCATCTTCATGCATCTTACTAATAGGTGAGAGTGGTACGGATACTTACCGATAAAACGCACGTGGGGACGGTCGACAAGTTAACTTCGTTATAGCTGGAATTTACTTGGACTGCAACAAAGGGCTGATGTCTCCGATGTAAAAAAGGTTGACTCTATGAAGAGCCCTTGTACAGGCAATATATAAGAGGTTTTTGTCATCTTCGCTGTTAAAATGATCTTTGTCCACATCACAGATCAATACAGCATCAAACTCTAGCCCTTTCGACATATACACGGGTATGATGAATACTCCTTTCAAGTCAATTTCAATGTTGCTTTTTATCAGCTGAATATCGATTCGGTCCTTTAACCGCTCATATAGGTAAATAGCGTCTCGTTCAGTTTTACAGATTAACCCTATGGATTGATAATCCTTTTCCTTGCAAGTTTCAACTTCAGTGATTATTAGATTATCGAGAGCGGATCTGCTTTGGGCTGTTAAGACTGCCGGCACATCTCCTTTCCTGCTGAAACTATTGAGGTTAAATCCTGGGTTAAGGAATTTAGTGCTAAACATCAATATTTCATTGGTTGAACGAAAGCTTTTATCTAAAGTCACGAGTGTGGATTTTGTTTTATTTAATATTTTGCTTACTTGGTCATAGAGTGATAAATCTTCCTGTTTTCCTATAGTTTGATGGATATCTCCTAAAATTGTATAGCGGGATTTGGGAAACAGAGAATTAAGTATTTCGAAATGAAGGGGATAATAATCCTGAGCTTCGTCTATGACGACCTGCTTAATATTTTGATAGTCCGTAAAGCCTTTCGTATTTAAATGGAGAAAAACAAGTGCAAGGGCATCGTCATATCTCAAATAATCCTTTTCCAGATTTCCACAGGTAAAGTCAATAATCTCCTCAATATTATCTGGTAACTGAAGACCTTTAGCTAAACGATAAAAGCAGTTTTTATCACTAAATAACTTTCGATAAAGATCAATACAGTCAAGTTCTGTAAAATGTCGTATTTTCTTAATCAAAGCTGAGCTTTCGTGAATGGATAACAGACGAGCTGCTGCTTCCACTTCAGAGTCATACGCTGACTGTTCCCTTATGAGTATTCTTAACTTTTCTAAACGATTTTTTTTCTGTTTGTGGACTAATTTCAAAATAGAATTTTCCAATTGCTTCAAACGAAAGCCCAAGAGAGATTCTTTATTTCCCTTTAGTATTTTATCTTTTAATAATTGCCGGGTTGCAACACAGTTTTCATCATAAAAGATATCATCAAAAGGGATCCAATGATGTGGAAGGTCGTTAATAAACCGTTTTAATATTTCTGCAAATTGGCTGGAACTCTTAAACGCCATGCTGCTTTTTAAGATAGCTCTGTCGGATTGATTGTCAGAAGAGAGTAGACATTCTAAAAAATGATTCCTGGTTTGTATAGTTTCACTCTGCAAAACTTTACTAAGTATTTCTTCAAATACGAAAGAATTGACATTCTTTTCTCCCAGTTCAGGCAAGACATTAGAAATGTAGCGTTCAAATAGCGTATTGGGGGAGATAATGACGATATCGTTACAAGATAACTTAGCCGACAGCCCCTGATACATCAGATAGGCTACGCGATGGAGCGCAACTGAGGTTTTGCCGCTTCCCGCAGCTCCTTGGACCATTAGCAGATCCATTTCCATATCGCGTATTATCATATCCTGGTCTTTCTGTATGGTCTCTACTATGGTTTTCATTTTAGAGGAAGCATTTTGAGAAAGCATTTTTCGCAAAAATTCATCTATGATTTGTATCTCTGCGTCAAAAAAATATTTTAATTTTCCCTTTCTGATCTCATATTGACGTTTTAAATTAACCTCTCCTGTTATTTTTCCGCTGGGGGACTCATAGAACACTTTCCCTGTGCCAAAACGGTAAAAGACACTTGATATGGGAGATCTCCAATCATATACATAAATTTCATGGGTTTTGTCATCCTTGAGAGAAGACCTTCCGATATAGATATTCTCGAAGGTATCCTCGCCATCGAAATTAAAATCGATCCGCGCAAAGTAGGGTGAATTAATCAATCTCTCTAGAACCAGTATCCTATCGGCATCCCGGTCATATTCCGAGAGCTTTTCCGACACTTGATTGGCGTATTGGCTTAACTCTGCAAGCTCGTATAAGTTTTCCAGTGACCAAAGGTTTCCTATGGAATGAGAACTATCTTCCCACATATCTTTCTTAGCAGAAATAATGGCGGCTTTATTATCCGCGCACCTTAGTCTGGCCAAAGACAATTGTTCCTTGGCGATTACTATTGTTTGCTCCAAACGCTTGTTTTCAAAATCTTGTTCCAACTGACTCTGCTCCAATATACATCCCCCTATTTGAAGTAAATCTTTGACCACTGGTTCAATTACCTTTATGACCCATGGTTTTAGCGGGTTGCGCTAATGATTTCCAATCCTATGTTACACATAAATAACGATAATTATAAGAATATTATTTAGAAAAAGCTTGTGGTATAATTAAATTAGAGGAGTATTTTTTTCTAAAACTAAAGAAGATAGTTATATAAAAATTTGTTTGAATTTAAAATATATATTATGTGTTCTTTTGGCAATGCTAAGGGAATTTTTAATTTATGGGACTGTGATGACTTATAATAGTATATTGTTTTATGTTTTACAGATAACTAAATTTGATTATGAAGGTAGGGAAGCCAGATGCCTAAATATCTTATCAAAGCTATGATTCTGCCAATTACAGGTCCGGATGATTTCTATCCTCAGGGGGAGATTGCTATCGATGGTGACCGGATTGTGGCGGTTGGAGAAAGAGGGTCTACCCCTTCTGATTTCGTTCCGGAGAGAGTTATTGATCTGAGCAATCATGTCGTTATGCCTGGTCTGGTTAATACCCATACCCACGCAGCTATGACCATGCTTCGTGGTTATGCAGATGATATGCCTCTTATGCCTTGGTTGGAGCAAAAAGTCTGGCCTTTCGAAGCTAAAATGACTGCTGAAGATATTTATTGGGGAAGTGCCCTTGCCCTTTGCGAGATGATCCGTTCTGGGACTACGACCATGTTAGATATGTATATCATGCAGGAAGAGACAGCTAAAGCAGTCTTAGAGGCAGGGACTCGGGCTTCGTTATCTCGGGGGATGGTAGGACTGGATATGGAGGCTGGTGAGAAGTCTCTTCAAGAAGGGATTGAGCTATTTCAAAAGTTTCATAACGCTGGTGAAGGTAGATTAAAAGTATTACTTGGTCCCCATGCACCTTATACCTGTACCGGTGAATTCCTCCAGAAAATTAAGCAGGAAGCGGAGAAGCTTGGTTCAGGCATTAACATTCATATAGCTGAGACTCAAGCGGAGATAGCAACTATCAAAGAGAGATACGGTACTACTCCAGTGAAATGGCTTGAAAGCCTTGGACTATTCGGTGGCCAGGTAGTTGCCGCTCATTGTGTCTATGTTGATGATGAGGATATGGATATTCTGAAAAAGTACAATGTAGGAATAGCTCATAATGCTGAAAGCAATATGAAATTAAATAGCGGGACGGCACCTATTCCTCAGATGTTAGCTAAGGGTTTAAACGTAAGTATCGGCACGGATGGGACATCAAGTAACAATGATTTGGATATGTTCGGGGAAATGCGGTCTGCTTCCTTCTTGCAGAAACTCATCGTCTCACCAGAAAGCTTAAAAGCCTACGATGTTTTAGAAATGGCCACCACTGGTGGTGCCAAGGTATTGGGACTTGATGATGTGGGCAAACTTGCTCCAGGATACAAAGCTGATTTAATCTCGGTGGATTTCGATCAGCCTCATTTCTATCCTAGGTTCTCTATACCTTCCCACCTGGTGTATTGTGCTCGTGGTGGGGATGTCAGCATGGTGATGGTAGATGGACGAATCCTTATGCAAGATGGCAAGCTTTTGACGCTCGATGAACAAAGAATTTGTGCTGAAGTGGAAATGAGAGCCAAGAGAATCGCTGGGGAAGTATAGTGATTAAAATAGAATGGTCACTAAAGATCTTACAGCCTTCCTTGACAAAGTTAAGAGGTAAGGATAAAATACTTAAGTGTAAAGCAAAAATACTTTACAGTGGGACCGTGAGATATAGATGAAAGAAATTGCTGAAAAAGCTTTGTTATTTGATTTTTATGGTCCCTTGCTTACAGATAAGCAGGGGAAGATATGGGATCTTTATTATCAACGAGACTATTCTCTTGCTGAGATAGCTGAGCAAGAGGGTATTAGTAGACAGGCTGTTCACGATCTGATTAAACGGACGGAAAAGATTCTGGAAGAGTATGAACAAAAATTGGGATTGATTGACCGTTTTCTTCATGAAAGAGAAAAACTGTTGCTGATTCAGTCCCTGCTTGATGGAGTTACCAAAGAAGACTTTGTTAGGGATTCAGCCTGGGAACGTCAACAGAATATCAATTCAAGTATTAGGGAAATTATCACAGATACCTTGGGACAAGAGGATGATTCTTCTGTCCTTAAATAAATCTTAGAAACCTTTTAAACCGAGGTAGAAAGAGGGACGCCAGGATGGCAATGTTTGAAGGCTTAAGTGAAAAACTACAGGCTACTTTCAAACGCTTGAGGGGAAAAGGAAAACTGACTGAAGCTGATGTTACTGAAGCTATGCGTGAGGTCAGGGTTGCTCTTCTTGAAGCTGATGTTAACTTTAAAGTTGTTAAAGACCTTGTAGCCAAGATAAAAGAAAGAGCTGTTGGTCATGAAGTAATGGAATCACTTACCCCAGGCCAACAAGTTATTAAAATAGTCCACGAAGAGATAATCAATCTCATGGGGGCAAATGAAAGCAAGCTTGAGATATCTCCCAAACCTCCAACAGTAATCATGCTTGTTGGTTTACAAGGAGCAGGGAAGACTACTCATGGAGCTAAACTTGCTCATATGCTTAAGAAGCAGGGAAAACAGCCTGTGCTGGCAGCTTGTGATATCTATAGACCGGCCGCGATTAAACAATTGCAAGTATTAGGTGAACAGATTAAGGTGCCGGTTTTTTCACTGGGACAAGACTCTCCCGTTAAAATCGCGCAAGAAAGTATTGAATTTGCCAGGAAAAATGGTAATGATACGCTAATCATCGACACAGCTGGACGTTTGCATATTAACGAAGAACTGATGGATGAACTAACCAACATTAAGGAAAAAGTAGAACCACATGAAATTTTGTTGGTAGTGGACGCCATGACAGGTCAAGATGCTGTCAATGTGGCGGAAGCTTTTAATCAACAGCTGGGACTTAATGGAGTGATTCTATCTAAACTAGATGGAGACACACGGGGCGGAGCTGCCCTTTCGGTCAAAGCTGTTACCGGTTGCCCGATAAAGTTTGCAGGCGTCGGTGAGAAGATAGATGCTTTAGAAGTATTCCATCCTGACCGGATGGCCTCCAGAATTCTTGGTATGGGTGATGTTCTTACCCTCATTGAGAAAGCCCAGCAGAACTTTGATGAGAAAAAAGCCAAAGAGATGGAAGAAAAGATTCGCAAGCAGGAAATCAGTCTAGAAGATTTCTTGGATCAAATAAAACAGTTAAGAAATATGGGACCCCTTTCTTCAGTTTTAGAAATGATCCCCGGGATGGGGAAACAACTGAAAGATGTTCAAATAGATGAGAATGAGTTTAACAAGGCTGAGGCTATTATCCAATCCATGACCCCCGAAGAGCGCAAGAAGCCATTGGTAATCAAAGATTCTCGCAAAAAACGTATTGCTCGTGGAAGTGGCACGACGATTCAAGATGTAGGTAAACTTCTGAAACAGTATGAACAGACCAAAAAAATGATGAAACAGCTCTCAGGTATGCCTGGAATGGGTGGCGGTGGAGCATCATCAGCTCCCAAGGGATCAAAGAAAGGCAAGAAGGGCAAAAAAGGCGGACAAGGCAAAAAATCTCCTTTCAAGTTACCTTTCCCTTTCTAAGCTTAATAAGTACGCGTCTCATCGCATCAAAACAGCCAGTGAATGGATTAATTATCCGATAACTGATATAAATTTCTGACTATTACAAGGAGGTGAAAAATCATGGCAACATCAATTCGTTTACATCGTATGGGAGCTAAGAAGAATCCTTTCTATCGTTTGGTAGTAGTTGATTCAGCTACCCGTCGTGATGGTAAGCCCATAGAAGAGATTGGTTACTACGATCCTACTAAGAAACCCCATGATATTAAGGTTAACGAGATCAAAGCATTAGACTGGCTCAGTAAAGGTGCACAGCCTTCTGACACAGTTAAGTCTCTGTTCAGTCAGGCCGGGATTATGGAAAAATTCCATCAATCCAAGAATTAGAAAGCTTGGGGGGTGACTCCTATGAAGGAAGTTATCAAGGTCATTGCCAAAGCATTGGTTGACCAGCCTGATGAGGTATTAGTTGCCCAAAGTTCTACCGAGAGAACAGTGCATCTTCAGTTGACGGTTGCTCCTGGAGATATGGGCAAGGTTATCGGTAAACATGGAAAAATTGCTAATGCTATGCGTACAATAGTAAAAGCTGCTGCTGTCAAAGACGGACGTAGGGTTATTGTTGATATTGACCAGTAAGTTAAAAAGGGCGTAGGCCCTTTTTGACTTTAATAGATTATTATGGGAAAGAATAAGAAGGAAGTATAATTAAGAGGGTGTAGATTTGTGGATAGTATTATTATCGGCGAAGTATTAAAACCTCAGGGTATCCAAGGTGAACTTAAGGTCTATCCAATTACTGATGATCCTACAAGGTTTAAGCAACTGAAGAAAGTACTAATATCCGACGGCAAGACCACAGAAAGTCTCTCTATTAAAGCAGTAAGGGTCGATCCTAAAGGATTAGTTTTTCTAACTGTTGAAGGGATAAACACGCGAGAAGAGGCTGAAAAATACAGAGGTTTTACAATCAGAGTTAAACTTGCGGATGTCCCTCCCCTTAAGGATAGGTGGTACTATTTTGAGCTCGAAGGTATGAAGGTCTATGAAAATGATGTGCTTTTAGGAACTCTAACAAAAGTTCTGGCTACAGGTGCGAATGACGTATATATCGTGAAAGATAATGATAGGGAGATACTAGTCCCCGCCTTAAAAACTGTTGTCAAGAACGTCGATGTGCCTAAGAAAAGGATGGATGTTGTTCTTCCTCCGGGGTTACTAGATTAGATAGAATCCAGTAAAATACTATCTTAAATCCGATTAGTAGGAAATGAGGCCGAGTTCAGGATGAGGTTTACCGTGCTTACCATCTTTCCGGAAATGTTTACTCCGCTCCAGGAAAGTATTATCAAGAGAGCTCAAGAAGCAGAATTAATACAAATTAAACTGGTTGATTTTCGTGACTACGCCCTAAGTAAACACAAAAATGTAGATGATGTTCCATATGGTGGAGGTGCGGGCATGGTATTAAAGCCTGAGCCTATCTATCGAGCTGTTAAAGACTTAGGAATAAGTAACGGTAAACGAAAAATTGTCTTACTTACTCCGCAGGGAGAAGTGTTCAACCAAAAAAAAGCTATTGAATTTGCAAATTATGATGAGCTTGTCTTCCTGTGTGGTCATTATGAGGGATTTGATGAGAGGATAAGGGTCTTGGCAGATGAGGAGATATCTGTAGGAGATTATGTTCTTACAGGTGGTGAACTGGCCTCTATGGTAATCATAGATGCCGTAGCCCGTCTTGTTCCTGGAGTACTTGGAAAAGAAAGTTCAGCAGAGCAGGACTCTCATAGGCAAGGACTGCTTGAATATCCACAATACACTCGTCCACCCGAATACGAAGGACTTGAAGTTCCAGAAATTCTGCTTTCTGGACATCATGCACGTATAATGGCGTGGCGGAGGAAAGAATCTCTACGCAGAACATTTCTGCGCAGGCCGGATTTATTCCAGAGTATTGAGTTCGAGAAAGAAGATTATCCTTTGTTAGAGGAAATAGCTTTAGAACATCCGGAAATTGCAGAGCATAGGGAGAGGTGGGAACACCTAAAACCTTTGATAAAGCGTCGATCAAAAAAAAGAAACATTTCTACAGATAACACACTTGAATAATTTCTGATACGTTTTTTACATAGGGGGAAGTATATGGGGGAACTCTACTTAGCGTTAATCCATGCACCGGTATATAATAAAAATATGGAACAGGTCGCTACATCGATAACCAATCTGGATCTTCATGATATTGCTCGAAGTTCCAGTACTTTTGGAGTCAATAAGTATTATATTGTCCATCCAGCGCAGGCTCAGCAAGACTTGGCGCGGAGGATTATGGGTTTTTGGCGGGAAGGGTATGGAGCTGAATATAATCCGGATAGATTTGAAGCCTTTGCCAGAGTCAGTCTTGTTTCGCAGTTAGAAGAAGTGATAGAAGATATCCAGACACAGCAAAAGGGTAAAACAATTTATACAGTGGCTACAGATGCCCGACTTTATCCGAATACCATAGAATACGGAGAGTTGCGTCGGAGATTAGAGGAGACTGAAGATGTATTTTTGCTTCTTTTTGGAACAGGCTGGGGCCTTTTAAAAGAAGATATGGAAAAGGCCGACTATATTTTAAAACCTATTTATGGGTTTGGAGAGTATAACCATCTCTCCGTACGTTCGGCAGCAGCAATAATTTTAGATCGCCTTAGAGGTACTTAGAACAAATTACTGTTGAATATTATGTATTTATTGCGTATTTCTACTGTCTATGATAATATAGTACAGTGTGAAAACGGATGGTCCTCTAGCTTAATGATAGAAGTTAAGAACATCTAGGCAAGGAAGGGGGGAATAGGTAATGGATTATATACGTTTTGTAGAAGAGGGACAATTAAGAAAAGATATTCCTTCATTCCGTCCTGGAGATACCGTGAAAGTACATGTGCGGATTGTCGAGGGTTCTCGAGAGCGTATTCAGGTTTTCGAAGGAGTTGTCATCAAGAGAAAAGGTGACGGTTTAAGAGAGACTTTCACTGTACGCCGTGTCTCCAATGGTGTAGGTGTAGAGAGAACTTTCCCGCTGCATTCCCCTAGGGTTGATAAGATTGAGGTAGCTCGCAGAGGGATTGTTCGCAGAGCAAAGCTTTATTATCTGCGTGATCGTTATGGGAAGGCTGCTCGTATTCGTGAGCGCCGCTAGTGATATAAAAGATAATGAGATAAGAGAAGAGCTGGAGGAATTCAGTTCTTTTTCTCTTATACATATAAAAGACTCTTATCCTTGGAGTTGAAATATGAGTATTCAATGGTATCCTGGACATATGGCGAAAGCCAAAAGAAAACTTATAGAACAAATTGAGTGGGTAGACGTTGTAATTGAGTTAGGAGATGCACGGCTGCCTTTAAGTAGTCGTAATCCTCTTCTAAAGAATCTACTTGGAAATAAGCCACGGGTTCTCTTGCTTAACAAGGTAGATCTCGCTGATCAGATTCGCACAGAGAAGTGGTTAACTAAATTATCTAAAGAGAGTCCTGTCTTAGCTATTAGTGCGATGACTAGTGCAGGGATTAAAAAAATTGTTCCCTTATTGGAAGAGATAATTGCAGAAAAGATGGAACGTCTCGCCGCCAAAGGAGTTCGCAACCGACCTACAAGAGCAATGGTTGTTGGTATACCGAATATCGGTAAGTCTTCTCTCATTAATCAGTTAACCGGCGGTGCTCAGGCCAAAACTGGTAATAAGCCAGGCGTGACCCGTGGTAATCAATGGATACGTATTCATAATAAAGTAGAACTTCTGGATACCCCGGGAATGCTTTGGCATAAATTTGACGATCCAATAGTTGGTAGGAAACTTGCTGTTACCGGTGCGATCAAAGATGAAGTGTTCGACCAGCAGGAATTAGCAATCTGGCTTCTCGACTGGCTGAAACAGAATTATAGTCAGGAAGTGGCTAAGTATTATCAGCTCCCCGAGGAGGAGATTGATTTAGAAGGTATTGGCCGTAAAAGAGGCTGTCTGGTTAGCGGCGGCAGAATCGATACTTTTAAAGCAGCTCAAATAGTCCTCAAAGAATTTCGCACAGGAAAGATAGCTAAAGTGACCATGGACTAAGAATCTGTCTATCAGGAGGCCTGTTCTATGGATGAAGTCCAGAGAATAAATGAGCTTTTGCATATAGAGAGAGCGTTATATGATGAAGGATACCTTTTGATTGCCGGTATAGATGAAGCTGGTCGAGGCCCATTAGCAGGGCCAGTGATGGCGGCCGCGTGTATACTCCCAAGGGAATTTGATTTACCAGGATTAGATGACTCTAAAAAAATGTCTGAAAAGAAGAGAATATTTCTGGCAGCTAAGATAAAGGAACAAGCACTAGCTTTTTCTATAGGTAGTGCCACTTCTGAAGAGATAGACGTGCTAAATATTCTTCAAGCTAATAAATTAGCTATGAAAAGGGCTTTTGATAGTTTGGCGATTAATCCGGATTATGTTCTAATCGATGGTAGAGATACAATCAATATTACAGTTATTCAGAGAGCGGTAATCGGAGGAGATGGATTGAGTGCCAGTATTGCTGCCGCGTCTATCCTTGCCAAGGTTACTAGAGATGAGTTGATGTACAAGATGCATGAGATTTATCCTGAATACTGCTTTGACCAACATAAAGGATATGGAACCAGGTTACACCTAGAAGCGATTAAAAGATTCGGACCCTGCCCTATACATAGACAAAGTTTCTCTCCAATTAAGGAAATTGTTTCCAGAGCGGTGGATTATACGGGATAATGCTTAAAGAGTGCTTAACTTAAGGCTTAGAGAGTGAAAGAGTATTATAACGGCAGTATTAAGCTGAAGAAAAATAGAGATAGTTATGATGTAATGCCTGACGAAATGTTGGGCATTTTTTGATTTACAAGGAACTCAAAAATAAAATTTCCATTTACAAAAATATGACAAAAAATCCCAAGGAATTTTGGTTTATTACAGAGAATTAACGTAAAATGTCTTTTTATTTGTAATATCAACTTAGGAGGAGAGTTTTTGGGGAAAAGAGCAGTAATATACGAAAATTCATCTATTCTGCAGGCAAATAAGGAGTTAGCGACTTATAATGAAAATACTCATTACGATAGATTACTATCTGTTCTGCGATATTTGCCCGACGGGATTATAGTAACAGGTCTTGATGGGAAGATTATCTATGTCAATAAAGCTACTGAAGAACTTACCGGGTATTCTTTTAAAGAGTTGCTAGGCATAGCTCCAGATATTCTCAATGCCGAAGAGAAGGCTGCGGAGATTCAACAGCAGATTGTTATCAATTTGCAACAGGGTAAGAGCTACCAAGGAGATATTCTTCAACGTCGTAAGGATGGCAGTACATATTATGCCGAACTTGAAATGTTCCCTGTCTACGAAAGCGAAGGGAAAATCGTGGCTTGGGCTAGCATTCAACGGAATATCTCCAAAAGAAGAGCTGCGGAGAATAAGCTTCGTCAAAGTGAAGAGTATTCACGGATGCTCATCGAACAAATTCAGGAAGCACTGATAGTCTTATCTCCAGAAGGAAAGTACATAGATGCTAACCAAGCTGCTTGTGAGATGCTGGGTTATGAGTATCCCGAATTGTTAAAAATTGACATGCTTGATGTTACTCCTCCGGAGAGTGTCAATAAGACTAAGTACAATTTAGTTAAGGCCAAGATAAATAAATCTTTTTTTGAAGAAATAATAATGAGGAAGGATAAAACAAGATTTCCAGCAGAGATTAACGCTAGTGTTATGACAGATGGGAATTACATCGGTATAATTCGAGATATTTCAGAACGTAAAAAGACTGAGAAAATACTGCAGGAACATAGGGAGCAATTGCGTCGTCAACTTGTCTTTGCCAAAGCACTTAATAATCTAGCTGAAGTTGTGATTGGCAGTAAGGATACCAATGAGATTGTAAACAGTATGATGACAATAATTAGGGAAACTCTAGAGGATGAATTAAAAGTCCAGTTACTAAATGATGATTTATTTAGTGAAAATCCTCGTTTTTTTAGTACGGAGAACCTGATATTCTATCCTTTCTCCTGCCGAGATAATGGATACTACGGTTTAACCTTAGAAAAGGTGAACAAAAAGAAAAAATTATCCCAAAAAGAATTAGAGTTTATTGATTCTGCCGCCAAATTAGTGGAAATAGCTATTCAAAAGAATGAATACATAGGGGAACGGGCGAAAGCGATTGATACCCTGTGCGAAAGTGAAGAAAAATATAGGCATCTGGTTGAGAATTCCAATGATATTATTTATACCATTGATTTGAATGGAAACTTTTTGTCACTTAATAAAGCAGGGTTAGAGACTTTTGGTTATCTTCATGAGGAAGTGTCCCACATTGCAGTAAAACAAATTATTCATCCTCGCTATTTGAATCAATGTCTTAATACCCTATCAGAATTACTGATGGAAGATTGTTCGACAGTTCCTTATAGGGTTCTCTCCTTGACCAAGGATGGGAGAGAAGTGTGGTTAGAATTTACTGCTCGCTTAATGAAGAAAAATGGAATACCAGTGGAGATTCAGGGGATTGCCAGAGATATTACGCAGCGTATGAAGATGGAAGAAGCAATGAAAAAAGCTGAGCAGGAAAAAGACCTTATACTTAGTTCAATATCTGAATTAGTTGTTTATCATGATATTAATATGAATATTAAATGGGCCAATACAAGTGTTGAAGATTTTTTTGGGATAGCTGTTGATGACATGTTGGGAAGACATTGCTATGAAATCTGGCATGGTAGAAGTACACCCTGCCAGCACTGTCCAGTTGTGAAAACCCTTGAAACAGGAGAGATGCACAAAAAAGAAATGTTATCGCCCAGTGGAACTATAGCGTCGATTAAATCTTATCCAGTCAATGACCAGGATGGTAACGTTATAGGTGTAGTGGAAATCTCTAAAGATATAACTCAAAGCAAACAGATGGAAAAAGAAATGGCCCGTTTGGACAGGCTCAACCTGATAGGAGAGATGGCAGCTAGTTTTGGACATGAAATTCGAAATCCTATGTCAACTGTCCGGGGATTCTTACAGATGCTCAGTGGGAAGATAGAATGTTCTGCTTTCAAGGATTACTTTAATCTTATGATAGAGGAATTGGATAGGGCTAACTCCATAATCTCTGATTACCTTTCTTTGGCTAAGGATAAGCCTATTGAGTTAAAGACACATAATCTAAATAGTATTATTGAATCCTTGTTCCCTTTAATACTTGCAGATGCACTCCATCATAATAAAACGATTGATCTGCAACTATCCGAGATCCCTGATTTACTTATAGATAAAAAAGAAATTCATCAACTTATTATTAATCTTGTGCGAAATGGACTGGAAGCTATGACTGAAGGGAGTGTTCTTACTTTAGCTACGTATCAGGCTGGAGAAGAAACAGTTCTGGAAGTTCAGGATCAGGGCGAGGGAATAGACCCTAGTATATTTAGTAGATTAGGGATGCCTTTCGTCACAACTAAAGAAAATGGTACAGGCCTAGGTTTGCCGGTCTGCTACAGTATTGCTGAGAGGCATAATGCCAGTATTGAAGTAGATACAAGTCCTAGAGGGACAACATTTTTTGTTAGGTTCAAATTAACCAATCTTTCTCCTTTTTCATAAAATAATAAAACTCAATTGGGAGAAGGATGATTAATATGAGTATTCATGTAGTCAAAGCTGGGGACAGTCTCTGGAGAATATCTCAAACTTATGGGGCAACCATGCAGCAAGTTATAGAGGCTAACGAAATCCAGAATCCTGATCTAATCGTGGTAGGGCAAGCGTTAGTAATTCCGGAAGCAGAGCGCTATCACACGGTTCAGGCTGGAGAAAGTTTATGGGTAATCAGTCGTCGTTATGGAGTATCTGTCAATGAGATTGTAAGGTTGAATAATATTCAAAATCCCAGCATGATATCTGTTGGCCAACGTTTAAGGTTACCAAGAAAACCAAGACCGATTGTAGAAACCAATACTTATGTCGATCCCCGGATGACAGGGACTGCAACAGCTCAGTTAGTAGAGAAAGCTGGAAGATACCTTACTTACTTATCAGTATTTACCTATGCAGTACGTAGAGATGGCAGTCTCGTTGCGGTGGAAGATCAGCCATCTTTGAATGCAGCATTCAATAATGGGGTTATTCCGGTGATGGTCTTGGCTAACTTCGAAGAAGGAACATTCAGTACAGAGCTTGCTACCACTATACTTACCAACGAATCGCTTCAGGATAAAGTATTAGACGAAGCTCTCCAAGTTATGGAGACGAAAGGATATGGAGTATTAGATTTTGATTTTGAATATCTAGGCCGGGAAAACAGGGAGAGATATAATCGTTTCTTACAGAAGGCAGTGACACGATTACGCCCCAGGGGTTACCTGGTCTCAGCAGCGTTAGCACCTAAGCTTACAGGAGATCAAGTAGGTGTGCTTTATGAAGGACATGATTATGAGGCAATAGGAAAAATCGTAGACTTTATCTTTTTCATGACTTATGAATGGGGATGGTCGGGAGGACCCCCAATGGCAGTCTCGCCGATTAATCAAGTTAGAAAAGTCATGGAATATGCTTTAACGGTAGTTCCTAAGAACAAGATTATGATGGGTATCCCTCATTATGGCTATGATTGGACTCTTCCATATGTAAGAGGTGGAACCTGGGCTAGATCTATAACCCCTAATCAAGCTATTCAACTTGCTGTGCGATATGGGGTCAGTATCCAATATGATACGACATCACAAGCTCCTTTCTTCGAATATAAGGATGAACAAGGTAAAGATCATGTTGTCTGGTTCGAGGACGCCAGAAGTATTCAAGCCAAATTCGATCTTGTTAAGGAACTGGGTATTAGAGGTTTCTTCTACTGGGTCTTACGCGGAGGCTTTCCTCAAAATTGGCTTCTGATTGAGGAAAACTTTATAGTTCGGAAGAGATAAGTATAAGGATGAGCATGGATTAGGAAGAGTGTCCATTAGGAAGAGTAAACATGAAAAAAGGTTTTAACAAAAGAGAACTGGGTGACTTGGGGGAAAGCTTAGCAGTCAGCCATCTTGAAAAAGCTGGTTTGAAAATAGTTAAGCGTAATTATCGTTGTCCCAAAGGAGAAATAGACATCATTGCCCAAGAACGAGAACTCATGGTTTTCGTCGAGGTCAGATTAAGGACATCTGGGTTTAGGGGTTATGCTGAAGAAAGCATAAACCCTAAAAAAGCATACAGATTACAGAATATCGCGGCTTATTATCTTCTACAGCAGGGAGTGATTGACTGGCCTCCTGTGAGATTTGATATTGTAGCAATAAACTGGGAAGAGGAAAAACCCGAGATTAGATGGATTCAAGCTGCTTTATAAAAGAATCAAAAGAAATTGAAATATTCAGACTTTGTAGAAGGTAAAAAGTAGTGAAGGGGCGAAAACTATCCTTGAGGTGAAATGATATGTATGCTTCTGAAAGCGGGAGGTATGCTGCTGCTCATAAGCAAGCACTGGAAAGGTTTCGTTCTTGTTCATTAAAAGATATGTCACGTTGCTCAGGCTATCCTTTGGAGGAGAATGCGATCTGCATTGATTTCTTAGGACAGCATTTTAAGGTGGGTTATCCAAACGGGGATTTCGTGCCGGCACAGACTTCGGACTCAGAGTTGCCAATCGCTGCTCAACTACTGATTCTTCACTACCTAACCAGCCTGGCTGAACCATTAGAAGTGGGGGAACTAATTTCTTTTAAAGAGTTGCCAGGTGGATTGATGTATATTAAACCGTTTACGGGTAGGGCCATTGATCCATTGGTTCGCATTTTCGGCACTAATCCGGAAAGCCTTCTAGAAGTAGCAGCCCTTCTAGGCGGACAGTCAAATAGGCTTGGAGACGTAGGGATTACACTTCGAGTTTTTCCGCGGATTCCAGTAACTTTCGTCCTTTGGAAAGCAGATGATGAATTCCCTGCGTCGGGGAATATTCTGTTCGATGCGTCTGCACCTGCAATTTTGCCGACAGAGGATTTTGCTGTGCTTGCCAGCAATGTCGTTTTGGGGATGGAAAGAATAAAGCTATCACTCGAAAACATTTGAGTGATAGCTTTCTTTTGCCATCCATCACATTTCAACTTCTAATTTGGTAGTTTAATCGGTCTCCAATAAAAAATTAGGAAGATGGGTTGATGCGTAGCGAAAGGATTGTAATCGGAATACGCTATACTATCCAATAATTACTGTTAATAGTGCTGAGGGCTATAGTAGTATTAATGTGAATAAAAAGATTTGGGTGGTTCAGAATGAATAAAAAAGCAATCAATAAAGAGAAGAATGTTAATCAGGAAAACAGGAAACAAAAAAATACGGAGTCCATAAGTATAGATGGTGAGCAAATACCGTTAAGTGTTTTATCAATTTCTCATCCTTTAGTGAAAACTATAGATATCTTACTGTGGATTGGAGAATCAATCATCATATTTACGAAAAATGACTGGCTCCAGCTAAGGGCAGTCGATCTCAAGTATTTTGCTGGTATTCTAACTATTATTGCTGCAAAAATCGAAGGACAAGAAGTAAAATCTTATACAGGAAAACTACCTAAGGAAAATCCTGCTAAAGTGGCAGGCTCATTAATAAGTGAAGCAGGAGCAGCGATACTCACTTCTGTAATTACCAGTGAGGTAACAAGAACGAAAAAGCCTTCTCAAGCTCCTATTATCTCACCTTTTATCGGAGGGATAGGTGCAGTTCAGTAGTGAGTGCAAATCTCCAATATTTTGTATCAGTTTAATCACTTAGAACCGGAGAAATAGTCGGCTCTTGTGAAGAAGCTCCGGCTAAAGATATTTCATAGAAAAGTATCAAAGTCAATATTATAGCACCTATTTCACTGATTACGGAACCGATAACCTTTGAAGGGTTTTCTTTCGGAAGGACACCGGTATATGATTTTGCTTCCTGACCTTCGATAATCGCCGCGATAATTAATATTGCGCCTGCAGTTAATTTAATCTCAGCCGCTCTTAGTTTCATTTTCTGATTGGTTCTAGAAATTAGAATGATTGTTTCGCCAACCCACAATAAAATATTACCGGTACGAGCCAACGGGCCGGATAATTTTAATACATTCGGTGGTATTGTTGTATTTGAAGTTAGTGTTGGGTTAGGATATTGAACCATTAAATTATCCCCCCTCTCACCTTATAATATTTTCGATTCTCGCTGTTAGTTACATAGTATCTAAAACCTTAAAATTAATATTACTTTACATAAAGTGAAGATTAGGAAGAGGTTGATCCTCCCTCTTGAAAAGGAAACATTTCCCAGAAAGCCTCATAAAATAGGACGGAGAAGTTTATTAAAAAAGAAAGGAGGGAATATTGTGTCACTTCTCGGTGGAAACGGAGGATACAACGGAGTATCTTATGGTCCCGGCTATGGCGGTGCCTGGGGTGGTGGCTGGTGGTGGTTGATTATTATCGTCATCATCTTCTTCGCCTGGTGGGGCTGGGGAGGCGGCTGGGGGGGTGGTTATATCCCTGGAGCTGCTTACGGTCCCCCGTGGGGATATTAGCTAATTCTGTCTTATCTTTTCCAAATAAAAACCATATCCCAAGCTAATATTAAATGGTTAGTGTAATAACTATCTGAGTTTATAGAAAAATAAATCAGGGAAAGGTCCCTATGATTTGAGGGAAAAGATTTTGTAATAAATGGATAATGAAGAAGGTAAAAACTACCAAAGGGTCGAAACTTACCCTCGAGGTGAGTTTTATGTATGCTTCAGTCAGCGGGATGTCGGTAGCAGGATTATCAGCCCAGCTTATTAAAGTTGAGGTGGATATCTCTAACGGGCTTCCCGCTTTTGATATCGTAGGTTTAGCCAATACCTCTGTTAAGGAGGCTAAAGACAGAGTTAGATCAGCTCTTAGAAATTCCGGATTTAGTTTTCCACTTCAGAGGATTACGGTTAATCTGGCACCTGCAGATTTACGGAAAGAAGGGTCAGGCCTCGATTTACCTATAGCACTTGGAATATTGGCGGCAATGAATGAAATAGATTCTTCTCTTTTGAGAAATTATATTTTTGCAGGTGAATTATCTTTAGAAGGTTTACTACGGCCTATAACCGGGATACTTACTATGGCTGTTTGCCTAAGACAATTGCAAATAGAGGATGAAAGTTGGGATTCTGTCCAGGATGAGTCTTTACCAGAGCAACCCTTCACTCTGGTCATACCTCCAGGTAACTTAGCTGAAGCGAGGATAGTTCCAGGTATTATGAGTGAAAGTGTTGTAAGCCTTGCTCGACTTGTAAGAATTCTCAAGAAAGAGGAGAGTTTCTCTGTAACCGTTACATCTGAGCAAGAAGTAAGTAATATCTCTAAACCTCAAATAGATTGGTCGGATATCAATGGGCAGAATCAAGCCAAGAGAGCCTTAGAGTTGGCTGCTGCAGGCGGACATAATCTCCTCAGATTATGTGACGATGTCCATTTATAACTTATTATAAAAAATGCTCATTCTATTACCCTGGGAGTGGGTATTTTTTATAATAAGAGCTTTCTAACCACAAATTAAGTGGTTAACCCAGTTTTTAAATAGTTTATGGTTTGTTTAAAACGCTTTAACTGCAGTGTTTGAGGAAATTAATGATATTAATGGAGGATTGAGATATGGATTTACCAATAGAAATAAAAAATACAAAATGGATTAAAGAAAAAGATAATTCTATTGAAGAATATGAAAAAGGCAAGATATCACTTGAAGAAAGAGGAAAAAGATTAACTGTTGCATATGCGAATTATTGTGAAAATTTGTATAGTGTATATCTTAGATATCCCGATATTATCAATATAAACAGTGTATATGAATTAGAAAATAAATCGCAGATAGTACTAAAGATTATAATTGTTTTTCAGAGTAGAAATGAATCTGGCCTTGATAATTTATTTGAGCAGTTAAATATTATTTGCTGTAAGAAACATTACCATGATAATTTAATTTTCTATGAATTCCTTTATAAATTTGAGCGAAAATCATTAGATATAGATCCTGATATTTTAAATCCAGAAAGAAGTTATTTTACCACAATTAATCTTCCTAGGTTCAATTCTATAATTGATCACACACCTTTAAGGAATATTCTAAGTACGATTAATTATAAGCTTTGTGATGTACTAAATGGATTGCCTTATTCATTGTTTATCTGCTTAAATAATGGAGCTAAGATCGAATGTCTTGCTAATAGCTTAAATTATAAAATAGACGATATTTATTCAGAACCAAAATATTACAATGACTTAGAACACGTTTTCAGATCATCGTGGGAAGCTAATATTGCAAGAGTATTGAACTACAATAAATTAGATTGGAAATATGAAAATGTGCATTTGCTTCTAGATCGCAGTACCTATATCCCCGATTTTACAATACAAGACGATTTTCTAATAGAAGTGAAAGGGTTTTGGAATTCTCATAGCTTAAATAAGGTGTATTCTTACAGAACTAAAAATCTGGATAGTTCAAACGACAATTTTAGAAGAAAATTATATATTATTGATGCTGATATTTATTATACTCTTCAAGAAATCTATTCTGAAAAAATACCTGAATGGGAAATATTGAACAGTAAAAATGTAACTCAGGGAATGCTTGTTGTTGGAATAAACAGGCCAGAAAGAATTAAGTTTGTTCAACTATTGAATATTGGCAGTGAAGTATTTTTAGAGAGAGAATTAGATAATCAATATGATAGAAATGCTATACGAGTTATAAACGACACTGGCAAAATGATCGGTTACTTAGCTAAGGAATGGGCAAGTATTTATGCTGAAAAATTAGATATGGGAATGACTTTTAAGGCTGAAGTAAAGGAAATAGAGCCGAAAACAATCACAATTATTGTTCAAAGGAATAATCCTAATGAACAAATTATTTATGATTTTTTAAAACCTAAAGTGTGATAGTTTACTAATATTCAAAAACTGCTGACGGTGCTGCCTGTCTATAATTTACCGAAATTACTGTTCAGGAGTTACCGGAATCTACAGCCGAATGTCCTTCCAGAGGACACACGATTCATAAAATTAACCCCTTATGTCTATTCACACGTCTATTCAAAATCCGTTCACACGAATGACCATGGTATACGATTGTACAATATAGATTTAAGCCAGTGTTTAACTTACTTTTCAAATTTGTTGATTTCAGCACTACTGTATATATTTCATTATTTTTATCTTTCATCGCATTTTTCTGTTTGTGGTGTGCGGACAATAATTATCTCACTTTAAAACAGGTTTTAAGCCGTTCAACATATGGGATGGTATAATCTATTAAACTGAGTTTGAAGAGGGCTTACAGGCGTGCTTTAGTTGGTTTAAGTCCATGTTTTTAGTAGGTTGTAGCAATACTATAACAATTAAGACAGAATCAATTCCTGAGTTATGCTAGTTAATGCCGTTTGGGTAACTATTTTACTTATAGAGTAAATATTTTCCTTGACAAGGGGGATTTACTACTAAATTATCCTTGTGATGGTTGAAGTTATATAGTATTATTTTATTAATGATAAGGAAAGACCCCCTGTTCCAGCAGGGGAGTCTAAGTTGTGGTACTTTATTGTGCCTCAGCTAAACCAATATATTGTTGTTGGAGATGGAACTGGTATTATCCAGTTCTATTTCTTTTGGGCTGTTAGAAACTCAAGAAGCTGTAAAGCAAGGGCAAGAAACATGATTAGGATCTCAATCAGCGATACATATTTTTCGAACAAATCTTTTCTCACTTTCTGCCGAGACCCAATATGTAACACAACATTTTCCATAATTAATCATAACAAGTTTTCCTATCCTTATCAACAGAAAATACTAAACGAACAATTCTTCTTATTTGACCAAATAAAAAGCACCTGTGATGGGTGCTTAATAATGAAGAATTTATTGGTTTTTATTAGAAGCAACAATATTTTTGATTTGATTTTGCTCTTCTTTTTCTTCTAGCGTTAAATAATACAAACCTTCTAATAATCTCTCGATGACTCTAATGTCCATGTCTTTATCACGTATGAAAACACATTTAGTTTCTCTTTTCTTCCCCATACCATCACTTCCTTCTAAATACCCTGAAAAATGATACTTTTTTGATTCGGAAAAATACCATTTTTTTGTCCGGTTTTTTATTGAATTGTTATCAATAATTTACTATTAAATATAAAATAAAGTCAAGATGTTATTTAAAAATGAAAAATAAGATAAATATAATACTTAATAAACCATGCTCTTATTAGATAAATATAATAATATACAAAAAGATTCAAATAATAAATTAATATATTGAATTATAATAATATTATTGAAGATTGACTGCTAATATGATAGCTTAATTATATAAAATTATATAATGAGGAGGATTGGAATGTCGAAAATGAAGTTGAATTAGGGATGGTTTAGAACTTAGCTGATATTTTAAAAGTTAAAAAAGCTTATGTTTATAATTTTGAGAAGTTAAAAGCCATATAATTATCAGAAAGAAGAACAATGATATCTGAATATTCACTGGAATAAATTCTTTCACTGAGGATAAGTGAACAAGTAATACTCCAAAAAAGTATAAGGATTATAACCCTAGTAGCCAGAGGGTGTAAACCTAAAAAGTATAAGTGAGGTGACTCAAATGAATGAAACAACACAAAAAGAAATGTTCTGTGGTGAAGAATATGACACGTACCTAGATGAAAATGGAGATAAGGTTTTATATAAGAAAAAGAATAAAAATGGTTTTGAAGTTAAAATAACATACACTGGTACGCCGGAAGAGATAAAGCAAGCAAAAGATGCGATTTTCGAATTTTTAATAAAAAACAGTTGATTTATGGAGGTGGAATTTCTTTATGGAATACATTTTAAACACAGATTTATTTGATGAAGATATTGGCATAAAATTCAAAGAAATTATAGAACCTGACAAAGAGATTTTTGATAAGGAAAAGGAATATGACTTTACCGCCAGCTTTCATGTAAATTTATTAAATGACCCAAGGTTTGATACTTTTTATGTACCAAAGCCGAGTATATTCAATAAAGGTACTAAAGCTGATATTGTACATGATGTATTGAGTACTCAGTTAAACAGATTGCTATTAGTTCTAAAGGAAAAAGAAATAAAAACAAATCTTACTGCAATTCAAGGAGAGAAACTAGAAACAACCGATCTAATAAAGATCAAAATTACCGAAGATATTTCTGGAACAATAGTTAACAGGAAGAAAAAAACAAGGACGAAATTTCAGGCAATTACACCAAATCTACATTATGCTCAACAACAGATAGCCAAAACGCTCGCAGAGATGATATATAAAAGTGAAGACTTAGAACAGGGAAATCTCCTTTAATTGATTCTTAAGACTGGAATCATGAACAACAAATAACAAATAAGGACGGTGATGAGCCGATCCTTTATCAAACAAAATAAATATAATGTTTCCTTGTCCTGATAAAATAGAAATTGATCCAAAGAAAGTGTTTTCCTACCTTAAACAATTCAGTTTACTGGTGTTTAGAGTATGAAAGTACTTTTTGTTTAGTTATAGAGGCTTGAAAGTGTTGGTCTGTCGTTAAAGCCAAAAATAAAAATGACACCGGAGGGGTGTCATTTCGAATATTATTATTTTATTCTTTTTTAGGGATATGCTCTACAATATCTTGCAGTTGACAGTTTAAGTATGTACATATCCGATCTAACACTTCTAAACTTACATTTTCGCCTTTTTTCATCTTTGACATTGTAGAAAATGAAAAATTTAAAGCTTTCCGTAGATCCTCGGCAGACATATTCTTATCTATAAGTTGTTTCCATAAAGGTTTAAATGAAAATGACATTGTAAATAAGTCCTTTCCCATAAATTATTATATTTGTATTATAGTATAATAACTACATGATGTCAAAGAAAATATAGTATGTATGTAGAGTATCTCTTGACAATACCTACATGATGGTGTAGAATATATACATAAATACAAAATAAGAGGAGGATGTTATTTTATGAAAAAGGATTATACAAGTAAAGAAAAATTTGGCTTCTTCATTGTTGACACAAATGGTCACTACAACGGCAGCATAACTTTATCACGCAAGAGTCTCGAAAACGCAAATGAGATGGAATGGACTTATGCGTGTAACGTAGTTCCAAACTCCTGGCACGGGAACGAGAAACTAGCAGAAATAATCGTAAAAAAACTTAGAGACTTAAGGGATCTATGTGGGTTAAAAGATATCGACTGGGAAGTAAAATATTTGAACTGTGATAGGGTTATAGGCTGGGGCTTAGATAAATTAGATAGGCAAAAGACAGTTTTTACAAATATTGATATACCCAAAGGAATGAAAACCAAGCACAAGAAAGCATTAAATGTAATCGTAAATCATTATAAGCCAATAATTAAAGAGATTGAACACGAGTGGATAAAGGAGTGTGATGAGGTATGTTAAATCACTTCCAGACACATTTGCTCCAACAAGCCATGGACGAAGCTGATACCATTACAATCAATAAAATAATGCCTTTGCTGTTTGTGGATTATCTTCAATCATATGCTCCAGTCTTAGTAGCTTACAACAAAGAAGCCAATATCAAAGCTGTTGATATTGTTAGCTTGAAACGACTCAATCCGCGAATAAGATTTTGCTGTCTGTTTATTTTTGGTGAGGGTTTGGTTAAATTTATGTGCCGAAATAACGTGAGAGAATATTTTAAAAAGATTAGTTAGGAATATTCTAACCCACCTGATGAGCGAATTACGCCTTGGATCTGTTGGGAGCAGATCGAAACCAATGATCCGGCACATGTCGGGGAGGTCGTGGGATACCCATCTCCAGAGAGGGCAGTAGGAGCCTCTATTATATAAATCAATTGATCTTTGGAAACTAATCTGACCATTATTGACATTCAGGGATTTTGTGATACAATAAAAATACCTGCATGAATAACAGGCAGATAAAACACTAATAACCATTGACAAATATAAAATCAATGGTATTGTATGAAGTAGGTATACCTATGTCGGTAAGACCAATTTTTTTGTTTGCTTTCAGTTAATTTCCTAATATTGCTAAATAGCATATAACATACTTATGTCCTATTCAGTAGTTATTATAGTGAACAAAAAGTATGCTGTCAAGAGCAGATGAAAAAGAAATTTCATAACGGTGACAATAAATATAAAACTTTATGCTGTCTCTTATGAACAGCTTAAAGGCAAACAAACAGAGAGGAGGAATAGAATGTGATGCTTTTATTTTTTTATGATTCGAGCTAAGAAAAAGCAGCTATCGTACATATTTGTCACAAGGTTCTCAGTCAACATAAACAGATAAAAAGATCAAAATAGGGAGGAAAAGTGTCTATGAAATTCGAAGAAGCGTTGAAGCATCTAAGAGAAAATCAATTAGTGAGCAGAGCAGTATGGGGTGATAAATGGCTTGAGTTAAAAGATGAAAATTTTATTATATATACTCAAAACATGTTGGGAGAAAGTTGGGAGCATAAAGATGAAGATATAATCGCTGAAGATTGGAAGCTCTTTGATTGTGATGATATAAAGAAATTTCATTTATCAGTTAATGAATTAAAAGGCCTAGGAGTAACTCAAGAAGCAATTGATACATATAGACAAACATTACCCCTTTGCTTAATCAAATCGGGTGAATCAATTCAACCTGAAAGAATACTTAAAAAAGAATTGTCACCAAATTTTTATCAGGATAAATTATTAAACGTTAAACTATATGAGCATTATCCAGTAAATCTAACTAGAAGATAAAAACTATAAGGCGAAAAAGATTAGGTAGAGGGGTTTATCCCACTCTGCCTAGCCAAAATAATAAGGTATTGCAAATTTGCGACTCTTAGAATTCAGATGTTCCAATTCACCCATACATCTTGACGGTCACTTTGAGTGACTGTAAACCACTCTGCAATTATCGCAGTCTGGCTTTATTAATATCAATTCTAAGCTCCAATTCCCTTAATAGTTATTGAGAATTTGAGTAGATATACATGAGTTGGTGTATCCGGTTACTTAAATAGAAATAGGTTAATAAAAGTTAATACTCTACCTTGGTCTGATGGCAGCCAGGTCTAATATATGGCTGTCTTTTTTATTTAGATAGATAAGAATTTAGGAGGAAAGAAAATATATATGAGCAAACTTGATCAATATTGCATCTTGAAAATAAATATGAGTAATTTCAAAAATAACGATGGAATTTATAGCATTGATGTAAACACTAAATATTTTAGAAAGTTAAAAGCGTTAGGGAAAGAATCTGAATTATTTCGTATCGTTAATCATCTACGTGAGCATTATCTGACAAACAATATTGATATTGAAGATAGTATAGAAGATAACAAAACGTATCCATTAATCCAAGATTTATTATCCGTACATATTAACAAAGGAACAAAAGAATATTATAAAAACGGTGATGGTATAGTAAAAATCAAATATATAGACACTGAATCCAAAAAAGAAATCATTATTACCTATAGAAGATTATTGGCTTCTAGTAGCCATGTCCGCAATAAGAAAATAATCTATATCAATGAGAAAATGTTTGATGATGTTTTGGAGACTCTGCTTTGTGGTATGCCTAAAGATATGGAATTCAAAGTTATGGCTAAATTCAACAGTTATTTTGGTTTATGCACAACCGATGGTATAAAAGTTAGTATGCCAAAAATCTTAGTAATTCCAGACTATGAGAACGTAATTGAAGAATACTTTGATATTGTAGATGAGTATGAGAGGGATAAATATAATGTTATTCCAGATCAAAAAACTCAAAAAACTATCAAACCACATGATGGGGCTGGATTAGTTGACGTAAGACGTGTTATTCAATGGTGCAGAAATGAAAAAGAATTAGGATTAGATTATGTTCCTAGCTCCTTGTTGATACGATGCTTACCTGGTATTAAAGGAAATATCTACACTGTAGATTTAAAGAAGTATATTAAAGAAAAAGGTGTCACGAAAAGGGTTGATGTTTGGGGAGATGAAAGAGACTTAGTTGATAAAGATGGTAATTTATTAGTTGACTGTATATTAACCGCTTCAATGGTGAAGTTTTGGGATAAATATAATTCATTTGAAGAATGGCTTAATGCATTTAATACCAAGGTAAAAGATTATGAAAGAACCTTTAATGTTTGCCAGTGGAGCGAAAAGCCAACAGAATTAAAAGATACCACTCCTTTGAGTTATCAGGTTTTGCAATCTCTTGATTTGTCTAAAGATGATCAAATCGAGATTCTTTGCGAAAACACAATCGACACAATAAAAAAGATATCAACTAATGTGGATGAATTTATCAAATTCCGTGGAATTGCCACTAAAGATAAAGATAAGTTAAAAGCTTTGCCGGAATACTATAGGATTTTAAAGACCAATAAACACTTATTTCATGACCATTGGTTCCAAAAGAAAATTCAAGAAGATATAAATGGTATAAAAAAACGTGCTTATCTTGGAGGAATATTTGTTAATGGCAACTATCAGGTATTAGGAATTGATGTCGTAAGCTTGCTCCAATGGACATTAAATTTGCCAGTTGAAGGAGTATTAAACGCAAATGAGGTTTATTCTAATTATTGGGTGAAAAAGGGAATAAATTCTAGTTATTGGATAGAACAAGAACTTAATAAAATTGCATTGGTCAGATTTCCGCATGTGTCGCATGAATGGAAGATTAGTAATGTAGTTAATCCAGAGGGTGAAGATGTAAAATATTTAAAATATCAACGCTCTACTATTTGTGTTTCAATTTATGATAGTACTGATATGCGCTTGGGTGGGGCAGATCATGATAATGACCATGTGATTAGTCTTTTTAATATCGAACTGATTAAAGCCGCAGAAAAAAATGACAATAAGAATACTGTTTTGCATGTTGAATCATGGAAAGATAACAAAGAAACTAAATCAACAAAAACGTATAGAATTGATGATATTAAGCAGCTAATAAAAACAGATTGTGATGCTATGTCTAGCTCTATAGGAATATATGTCAACGAAATTACTAAATTGTGGAGCCTAGAGCAAACTCAAGAAATAAATAAGTACATCAAAATAATGTCAGTTGTCTGCTCGAAGGTAATCGACTTTGCAAAGACAGGAATTCGTGCAAAAATCCCATCAGAAATAAAAGAAGTTCTAGAACAAAATAAGAAGTTACCTTATTTTATGAAGTATCGTTATCCTGAAAAAATAACTCAGCAAAATCGAATTAATGCAAATCTGTCTACAATCGGAGAAGAAAAAGAAAACTTCTTTATTGATACGCCTTGTACCATGAACAATATATGCCATTATTTAGAGAATGAAATTTCAAGTATTAAACAACAAGCACCTGAAGGTGAATATGATTATGCAACTTTATATAAGAAAAAACCAGACAAATATCACGATAAGTATTATAAGCCAGTCCTAGATAAGTTAATAAAACTAAAACAAGAGCATGATTCCTATTCGCTTGGCAATAACTTTCTTGATAAGGATGAAAAAGTAGAAAATTCGAATCAGTATAGACTTTTTTATGATTATTGTAAAAAGGGTTTGTTTTCTATTTGTCCTGACATAGATAAATTGATCGATATTTTGGTATTGGCTTTTTACGAGGATAAAAAATTCTATAAAAATAATCCTGATAAAGCTATATTGTTCAATTGCTTTGGTACTAGACTGAGAAATAGATTAGAAGGCAAGGCCAAAGATCTCCCAGTCGAGAGCATAGATAATTATGTAAAAACAGCAAAAAAGAATAAAAAGAAATTAACCAAAAACAAAGCTAAAGATAGAATAGTCTATTTTGCGTTATATATCGGAGATGGTGAGTATATTGATATTGTTAATGATAAAGATAGGATGTTGACCGAGGCAGAAATAAAATTTATTAAAGTCAACGCTGTTACCTACGAGGCCGAAAGATTACTCTATATTTTGCTTCTATTAGATAAATCTTGTACTAAACATGCCGCTGACTTTAAAATCTTTCATGGTACTAAAGATAAAACTAGAATTACTAAGAAAAGTATTTGTGATCTTGCCAGAATTAACCACAAGCAGTATGACAAATATATGAAAGAATTTCGAGAAAAAAAGATCATTAATCTCAGTGTAAATAGCAATAAGAGTTATTTAATTTGTAAAGTTAAATCTCAAACTGGAGGAGAGGGAAAAATAAAAATTGAAAACCTTAATAAAAGTAAAGAATATTTCAAAATAATTAAAAAGTGACTTGCTTAAAACTATTGATATATAAGAGTTCTATAGGGGTATGGTAAATATTAATAATGAAAAGAGATAATATTTCAAGTTAATTTAAGTAAAAAAATTAAAAAAGCAGGAGCTGTGTTGCTCCTGCTTAAAATAAAATCTATAGAAAGGAAGAATAAAAAAATGGCATATTCTATAAAAGACCAAGACGGGCTTAGAGTTAGTTTTGAAGATTACTTAGCAGAGTCTGGGGTAAAAGTTCGCTTTTTAGCCAATAAAGTGAATATATGCGAAACAATCATATCAAATTGGAGAAAATCTCGTATGCAATTACCGGATAAGCAATTTAACAGCCTTTTAAACTATCTAATCCAGCACAAATAATTTTTTGCAAAAATGTAAACATATAACCAAATATACTATAACATTTTTAGTTATCAATCGTCAAGAGATAAATTAATAAAAATAAATAATATGAGTAGCTATTTGCTTTATAGAATGGTCGCTTTTTTATTACCAAAGGAGAAACGGAAGAATGAATACTACACAAATTACACAAGAAGCAAGATTAATATTTAGTCCTCAAGTTGCTAAATATCTGTTGGCAAAGAATTTTAATATCATTGATATAAAGCCTCACAAGAATGATCATAGAGCTACAGTCTTTATATTTCGTAACGATGAGGGGTTAGATCAGGCGATACATAATTATAGAAATAGAATTTAATGAGAGCGGAAAGGAGATCGAATGGCAAGAAAAATACCAACAGAAGAAGAATTATTAAGAACAGAATATCAAGATAAATTTTATAGTGAAGATGAGAATGGAAACATAAGTTTTGACCCTGAAAAATCAACGAGGTATATCTTATCTAAATACGATATTATCCATAGTCCTAAACAGGGGTATTTTGTTTATAACGGAAAGTACTGGAAAAATGTTGATAATAATTTTATTGGTCAATTAATAACTAATGAAATGAGCATAATTGCAAAACCTTATCATACAGACCAAGTTTTAAAGCAAATAAGTTACAAAGAATATATCGAGTTGAATGAAATCAATAAGAATAGAAATAAAATAGTCCTGTCAAATGGAACTCTTGACATATCTGATTGGCGAAATCCAATTTTTCATAAGGATACATATTTCAGAGATGATTTTTCAACAATATATTTTGATTACCAGTATGACATAAATGCGGAGTGCCCTAATTTTTATAAATACTTATCGTCTACATTTGAAGGTAATCCAGAGAACATACAGACGATCCAAGAGATGTTTGGATATTGTTTAACCAGCAGCACAAAGCATGAAAAAATATTCTTCTTTTATGGTGAAGGTGGCAGCGGAAAGAGTGTATTAATTGATACACTAAAAACATTGGTTACTGATTCAAATTATGCTAGTGTCCCGATGTCGTTGTTAGATAAATCATTTCTAAGAGCTGGTTTGAAAGATAAGATATTGAATTTCTCCACAGAAGAATGTCCAAGATTAGTAAAGGACTCTGCTATCAATTGGCTTAAAGCAATATCAAGTGGGGATTCTATTGAAGCACAATTCAAAAACAAAGATACTTTCAACTTTAAACCCTTTTGTAAGCTAGTATTTGCGATGAATGACCTTCCTCAAATTGAAAACTTTGATGATGCGTTGCAGCGTAGATTTATAATTATTCCGTTTAACAAAAAGTTTCGTGGTAATGAAATCGACTTAGAGCTTAAAGAAGGTAAATTACATAATGAAATGAGCGGTATACTGCAATTTGCTATAAAAGGATTGAAGAGATTAGCAGAACAAAAAGATTTTACATATTCCCAAGAATCAAAAAATATGTTGGAGGAGTATCGACTTGAAAGTAATAACGCTGAAAAATTTGCGTATTTTTATTTGAGTGTCGGAGGCTCCGATTCATATTTGAAGGTTAATGAAGTTTATAAAAAATATATTGATTATTGTGATGAAAACAATGAGAAATATATTAAAAATACTGAGTTCAAAAAGATCATTAAAAGAAATTTCAAATTGCCAGTGGAAAGAAGAGTAAAGAAAATAAGCGGTAAAACAGAAGAAATATATGAAGGGCTAGGATATTCTGATGATAAAAGAATTCTATCTCTAGTAAAATAAAGTTACAAAATTATTACTAGGTTACACTGTTTTGTAACCGTTAGAATCGGCTTATATCAATGGTTTCAAGCTCAAAGTTACAAAGTTACAGGTTACATTTTATTTTATCGTAATAAAAATAAAGTAGGATATTTTCTGAGATGAATATTTCTTGTAACTTCTGTAACTTTACTAAAGAATGAGTTATAACGTAGTAAAATCAAGGGTTTTAGAGGTTACATTCTATTATTTTTTTTGTAACCAATTTGTAACCTATTTATTTTTTGTAACCTTTTAGTATAAATGAATACAAAGGGGGTTTGGGGGAAATGTTAGCGGAATTTTGCCTTGGCAAAATTGCGTTTCCCCCAACTAGGTAAAAAGGGACTATGTTCATAGCAGAGCCGGTGATTTAATTGAGATTGAATATGGTTATATTGGATGATTATCGCATTGACTATTCATTCGGTTAAAGCGACTTTCATTTTAAAGATTACAAAATTATTTATTGATTAATCCTTTTCTTTTTAAGGGAAGTTTTAATATAGTCATCATAGGTGAGTTTTCATAATTATTAAAGTTGTTGTTTTACTTGTCGGTAGTCAATCCGATCGCCTCCAAAACAAAAGCTTAAGCAACTAAGCTTGTGAGAATGCAAGTTGAGGTGCATTGGTTAAGACTGATGCACCAATATTTTTTTAATAGGATAGAAAGTTGGGTAAATAATGGATGATTTAAAATGCGTCACTAATTATAATGATTTTAAATTCTTTTTAGATGAACTCGAAAAAAGAAACATTCAAAGTTGGGATGAAATGGATACGCCACAAAAATATATTTTCACAAGATATGTTTTACAAATAAAAAAAGATGTAGATGAAGCCCTTGAATTAATTCATAAATGGGAAGATGTTTGTGGTGGTGTTATTGAAGATCAAATGACTTTTCAATAAAGAAGAAAGGACATGTTAAATTATGAATGATTATCAATTGGCAGTCGAAATGGATAAAACAATCTCTCTGTTGTTTGATAAATTGATAGATTCTTGGGGCAGAAGGAATAAAGTATTGGTTAAAAAAGTGGCAACCGTAGCTTCTTATGATGGTGTATTCAATACTGCAACCGTTTATTTCCCACCTGATAATATAAACCAATCTTGCTCATTTCTAAATAGAACAAATCAAATATTGAGTGCAGGTGATTTTGTCTATATTTTTTGTGAGTATGGTAACGTTTCCCAGGGGTGGATTTATGAAAAGAAGTAACGATAATCTAACGCCCTGTGGGGACGCTAGGTTGGATTGCATTGATTGTTGCGGTTATGGTGTGTGCGAGCTGACAAAAGGTGAAGTTGATATAGATAATCCTTTAACCTTAGAAGATGTATTTAAAGAAGTATTTGGATTGGATTTAGATGAAGTTAGAAAATCGTTTAATTAACATATTTGTCCGTATCGGCCTAGCACTACGGTCGCAAAGTAGACCTCGGACGTTAAAGAGATAAGGCTACTTAAAGTCCCCCTTTATTATTATATTTATTTAAGCAGCCCTGATAGACGGCTTGGTTGTCTATCGATTTTATTTAGGAGAGAAATATTTGATATATACAGGAAAATATACGGAAAAGTTGAGGTTTTGCAAATGAGTATAACTAGTTATTTTTTAAATAAACATTTTTTAATTTTTCATAGCGTTGATGATTCGTTCCCAGAATTAATTGATAGGATGACAAATGATAGCATTTTCGTATTATATGATGATTATTTGATGGATCTTCAGTTTAATGATAATGACAGACTGGTAATAATTAACCAAATTTTTGAATTGGTTTATGATGACGGAAAATTAAAGCTGATTCCGGTGGAAGATTTGAGTCAATTACCGTATGGATTAAGATTTAGATTAGGGATAGGAGATTAGGGTTGTTTAGATATATAAGTTTGCCGTGTATTGTCATTGAAGGGGAGCATCCTCGATGTTTCTATAATGATACATATTTTTGTCAAAGAGAAAGTTGTATATATATGGAGGGATTGAAATAATGGGAGAAAAAGAACTGATTGCTGTTCCGGCACAAGAGAAGCCAAAGAAAACAAAAGCATCAGTAGAGGATAAATTAAAGGCGTTATTGGATGATCATTATACTAGAATGGAAGAAATGATAGACCAAAAAATGGAAAATTATAATTATAGGATGTATAACTCCTTCAAAAGTGAAATGAGAAGATGGTGGACTGGATATTACGAAAACTTTGAGGAACGTTAGAAGCAGGAATTGTTTTCCATTTGGAGAATAGAACAAATGGGAGATGATGCCATGAAACAATTAAATAAGATTACTAGGACAATGAATAAGGTGAATTCTAAGGTCAGGGATGCCGAAGTGTTAGTGAGCGGTAATCCTGGTCGGATTGCTAGTAGGGCGAAGAATAAATCTTTATTTAGGATATTGATAAGGTTGTTTAGGTAAATGGTATGATATTAAAAGAAAAATGCAAGGGAATGATTTTATCATGAAAAATATTGAAGTTGATATCATTACGGTATTACTCGAATACAAAGAAATGACACAATTTTTTCTAAATAAAAAAGTAAGAGACAAATATAATTACGAAGAAAGCACTGTTAATAAATCGATTGACAATCTGATTAGAGACAGGATAATCATTCGTTCTGATGACGTATCTTATAATTTATCTAAATATGGAAAATACTCCGCTAAACCTAGTACAGAAGTAAAACTATTTTTAAATCCAGAGCATGAGTTTGATAAGTTATAAATGTGGTTTTATCATATCTTCCATAAAACCCATTTACACGTCTGAATTTCATATTTAAGCTCAAAGACTTTGACCAAATTATTGATAGAACTCTGGCAGCGGAAAATAAGCATACGATTTCCGGCCAGTTTCTCTTCTGCTCTGAAGGATACTCTATCTACTTGAATAGTTGTGGGGAAATCATCTATATCTTGGTATTTGAATTTCTTAGGTGTAGGTAGACCTTGGATATCGAAGTAAGCAATTACTTCAATGGGTTTATGAATTATCTTCATGAGATCAATTCCCCTTGCGAACATTTGTTCGTATTATAGCACATAAAATGAATAGTGTTCAAGGTGCATTATGATGTAAAAAATGGGATATTACTTTTACTAATGCTATGCAGGTAAATAATTCCTTTTGTCGAATATAAGTAGGTGAAAGGGGTGGAGATCAATTGGTTAATGAGAAAAGATTAATTTACAGTATTATAAGAGAAATACAGAACGGTCATAAAATATTTCCAGATGAACAAAGCGATAATAATACTGTACTTGATAGTTCTATGTTTGTTGATAATAAGTTTATTTGGAACATCACAATTAACAAGATGGAAAATGTATATATATATAAGAAATATATAGGCAATAAACAAATAAGAATACCATATAGAGATGTGAAGCCTAAGGCTTTAGAATTCATTAGAAACCATAGCGAGTTAAATGAAACTTATCCTGGTTTAAATGATAAGTTAAAGGAATGGATTAATGAGCCTGAATAACGGCTCTTTTTTATTGTGGAAATGTAATGTTGTTAGGAGGGTTAATAGATATTGTTAGATGAAAGAAAGATTAAATTAATTGAGTTAATAATTGAAGGAAGCCTTAATAAGACTGAAATGGCAAAACAAATTGGAGTAGCTAGGCAAACACTTTATGAGTGGATGGCTCAGGAAGAATGGATTGCTGAGTACGACAGGCTGTTACAGGAAATCAAAACCAATGCAAACAAAATGTTCAATGCTAAATTAGATAATGTTATTGATGAATGGTACAAGATGATGATGGATGAGAGCTGCGAGAAAAGGACTAGAGCTAAGTTATTAGTTGATTGGGTTGACAGAAGCCTTGGCAAACCCACATCAAGACTTGAAGTATCAGAAAACAATGAAGAAACCCAGGCAGAGGATGTCCTTGAAAATATTGAATCTTTTCTTAATGATGATGAAAATAATGATTCAAATTTGAAATTAGTAAAGTAATCGGAGGAATTACATATGGATCAACTAATGACACCAGATATTCTTCTAGGTGCTTTTTTATTGTCCCAGGGTATAGAATGCCAAAGCACTAAGATATATGATAATCAAACTTATTATGTTTTTAACTTTGGTCAACAAGAACAAAAAGCATTTGAAAAGTATCATACTAATCAAATGCTTAAGGAACTAAAAAAGAATTATGATGAGTTAAATGAAATGGTTATTAGATATAGTCCTGCTGTTGAAGAAGAGTGTTATGATGAATACTAATGTAACACAATAGATATTCTGTTACATAGCGTTAAGTGGTGAAAGCGTTGGTAATACAGGACTTCGAAAAATAATTAAAAAAATCTCTGATTATATGTAACATATTGAATTGACTTATAACATATAATGTAATATAGTGTATATATAAATGTTATATATAAGAGGGGATATCACTATGGAATTTGTTCAACCGATTAGAGAAAAAGATAAGATCGAGGATATGAAACAACAATTACTTAAAAATGGTACGAGAGATTATTTGTTGTTTTATACTGGTATCAATACAGGTTTAAGGATATCTGATATTCTTGAACTGAAAGTAGTTGATGTTCAAGATAAGACTCATATATCTATCAAAGAAAAGAAAACAGATAAACATAAAAGATTTAAGATGAATAATGGCTTGCGAGATGAGCTTAATAGATACATTGTAGGTATGGATGATAATGAGTATTTATTTAAGAGTAAGAAGGGCGATAATAAACCCATTACAAGAGTTCAAGCCTATAGGATTTTAAATGATGCTGCAAAGAAAATAGGATTAGATGAGATAGGAACACATACTCTAAGGAAAACATTTGGATATCATTTCTATCAGAAGACAAAAGATGTAGCCTTGTTACAGGAATTGTTCAATCATTCAGCACCTTCAGTAACGCTTCGATATATCGGTATCAATCAAGATATTATGGATAATGCAATGGATGATTTTAGTCTATAAATGATAACTTAAATAAAAATTAGACAGACCATTTGAAGAACGGTAAATGATATCGTTCTTTTTTTATTATCCGTACCCTTTCTAAATCAGAATGAGTAGAGGGGCTGGTAGCTAGCTCTGCAATTTTTTATATAATTTCTAGATTCAAGCATTTAAATGTATTGATGCTATTGGGATTCTGTGAATTTTATTTTTATAGTCCTTGGCAAATAATAAAACTTTAAAATCTACTCCAAGTTCTCTTAGTTCCTCCTCGCCCAAAGTACCTTCAAAACGGAAATTAGCCATATGCTTAGGAGACAAATTTAATACAGTTGAATCATTATGTATCATAAAATATCCGCATCCAGCGAATATTTTTTCTTCTGAATCTTTTAATCCATGAGTGATATAAGTAGTATTTGATTTAAATTCTATTCTTACATCCTTTAAAGACTTTTGAGATTCTGAACTGTTATAAATTACGGATTCAAAATTATAAACGAATCGATGAGCTTGGCTAAAGTTTTTTACAACAACTATATCCCCGATATTATTTGCTCCGTAAAGATCATATTCCCAATCTTTAATATCCCAATGTAATTTTCCTAAGTTTCGCAATAAATAGGTAATTACTAATGTAGAAACTGACCCTAGGACAGTTCCGAAGATAGCTTTATATTCAATCAATAAATCCCAAAAACTCATAATGGTAAAAACCTCGTATTTCATTGTTTTATAAATAGAATACGACATACGTAATAATATTTCCTTTAAAAAAGTAGGTGGTTAAATATATATGACAATAGTTTAGAAGATCAAAAACTCCTTTTTACATATCTAACAAAATTTTATGGGCAAGACAAAGCTAAAGAACTAATGGTTACTAATGCAAAAAACCTGTTCGGCAAAAATGGATTAGCTTGGTCATTAGGGGCAAGGAGTCTTTCATATTTTTCATTGCACTATCTTCAAGATATTTTTCGAATAAAACCAGACAATGAAGCAAGGGAACTAGCAGATTTTCATTATGAAACTTGGCAAACCTTAGAAGATATGATTATTAAGGATGAATGTGAGCGTTTAGTCTTATGCCTTCCAAGAGGATCAGCTAAAAGTACCGTGGTCACATTTGCCTTAGTAATATGGTTAGCCTGTTATAAAAAATCATTCTATACCATAGTTCAGGGAAAAACTGAGAATGATGGTATTAAATTTTTATCTGATGTGCGGGCAGCCTTTGAAAACAATGAATATATAAAAAAATCATTTGGTAATCAAATTGATACTAAACGGTTTACCATTAACAAAAACGAGCTTCATCTATCTAATAATTGTAAAATTGAATGTCTATCATCTACATCGTCCTTGCGTGGCCGTAAGCATTTAGGTAAGCGACCTCAGTATATAATTTGTGATGATATAGCTGGTTTGGATGATTGCCTATCAGAACAAGCAAAACTAAAAAAGCTTGAAACATTCCAAAAAGATGTTCTCTATGCTGGTGACGCTCCTGTATTTCGTAATGGTGAAAAGATAAAGCCAGGAACAAAATTCATAGTCCTAGGAACAGTCTTAGCAGAAAATGATTTTATATCGTCCTTGTTAAAAGATAAATCATTTCGACATATCTTAAAAAGGGGTATGGAAGTACCAAACAGCTATACCGATGTAGACGATTATTTTATTAATAATCCACTTTGGACAGAATTTAAAACTAAATATTTTGATGCAAAGAATCCTTATGCTCAAATCGATGCAAAGGATTTTTATATTTCTAATGAAGAGGATATGTCTTTTACTGTACTATGGCCTGATAAGTACACTTCTTTTGACTTAGCCTTAATGTACTACTCAGATCCAAGAGGGTTTAAATCAGAGGTTATGAATGATGCTAGTAAAATTGGTGAGAAAATATTCCACCAAATTAAAAGCATACCCGAAAATGAAATGGAATCTCAGAGAGATAAATACATTAAAACAATCCTTTGTTGTGATCCAGCCGTCGAAACTGGTTCCAAGAATGACTACACAGCCATTTGTGTTGGTTCAAAATTTTCTAATGGCTTTAGATATATTCGCAAAGGTATTATTCAAAAGTTTAGTTTTGATGATTACATAGATAAAGTAATAGAATTACTTCATCTATACGATGATATCAATTATTTATGGATTGAGAAAAACACCTATAATGGTACAGACCAGAGGGAGATTATTAAGCGTATTCGATCAGATGATTTATTAAGTAAGCGAGATATCATTATTGATTGTGAAAGACAGTCAAAGAACAAATATAACAAAATTGTAGCAATAGCCGGAAAAGTTAATTCCGGTTTTATTATTTTTAACCATGAAGATGAAGACTTTAATAATCAAGTCTTAGAGTATAACGAATTCGCTAAACATGATGATGCACCGGATGTGTTATCAGAACTCGATAGGCTGATTGATGAGGTAGAAACTATTAACAAACTAGAATTTTTAGACATTAGAAAACTCTTTTAAGGGTAATTTTGAGAGGTGATTAAATGCCAGATGAACAATTGATAAAACAATGTTATGAGGACTATCAATCCAATTTGCATTACTACCAAAAGATGCAAAAATATTATCAGGGTGAGTCAGATGTTATCTTGGAAAAGTCCGATATTGATAGGGCTAATGTATCTAAAATAGAACACAATTATATTAAATTCTTTATAAAAAAAGAATGTGATTTTATTTTGGCTAATGATGTTACTTATATTAACAATGACACCGACAATAATTTAGAAGAAATAATCAATATGCAATTTGCTCACTGGAAAAAAGACCACGATAAGAAGATTTTTCGGAGATCTTTATTATATGGGAAGTCTTTTGAGCTTTATTATGTGAACAAAAATGCAGAGTTTTGCAGTAGAATAATATCTCCCCTAAATGGCTACCCCTATTTTGAGGATGAGGAATTAAAGCTATTTCTTCATATATTCAAAAAGACTTTAGATAAAAATACTGTTTATATGGATGTGTATGATGAAAATAATATTTATAACTATAAAAATGGTGAGTTAATTAGCACATCTCCCCATATATTTAATGGTGTCCCTGTTGGTATATGCCAAGTCGATGATAACGAGAAAGATACTTTGTTTAATGACTTAAAGTGTATCCAAGATGGGTATACCATGAATATCTCAGACGGCGTGCATGAGCTATCTCAATATAGGAACGCCTATCTAAAAATGATTAACCTAGACTTTGATGATGAAGACCTTTCAAAAATGAAGCGTCAAGGTATCCTAAAAATGAAGGGGAAAGACGTAGATATTGATTGGCTTATCAAAAATATAAATGGTGATTTCTTTATGTCAATTTTGAAGGAGCTAAAAGATAATTTATATACACTTAGTGGGCATATCAATCATGCAGAAGCGATCCCTTCCAATAATTCTTCTCTTGCCGTCCAAGCTAGAGAATTAGCAATGAGAAATAAAACTAAATCTAATATTGCAGCTATGCACAACCTGATTATGGATAGGATTCGATATCTGTTTAGGTATATTTATGTACTTCAAAACAAGCAGTATAATTATAAATTGGCTAATGTTCGATTCACTGAATCAATCCCTAATGATAATTTAATGATTTCTCAAACTTTGTCCCAAGCTCCAGAAGGTTTAATTAGTAAGAAAACTGCTAGAGGACTATTCTCCTTTATCGATAATGTAACTCTTGAAGATCAGCAAGTTAAAAAAGAACTTAGCGAGGAAGAGAACATAGACCTGGATAAGGTTGATTTAGATGAGTAAAGATCTGCAAAAGGAAATTCTATACATCCGGCAATTGGTTGATAAGCAAGCAGAAAAGGACATGAAACCAATCCTACAAGCATATAAAAGGGTTTTAACAGAAACAAGAGAAGAAATTGCCCAGCTCTATATCAAATATGCGATTGATGGACAATTAAAGATGTCTAAACAACAAAGATATACTTTCCTAAAACAATTGGAAAAGCAATTGATAGAACAGGCTCAGGTATTAGGAAGTATTGACTTAGATCATACTAGCAAAATATTAAATAACCTCTATCAGCAGTCGTATTATCAGACTGCTTTTGTTATTGATAAGGGTATAGAAACAACTCTTAATTTTACATTGCTTAATCCTAAAATGGTTGAAGCAGCTGTAAATGTTCCTATTGAGGGGAAAATGTTCAGTGATAGGATATGGAAAAATAAAGAGTTGCTAGTTAATCGTGTGAGGTCATCGGTTGAAAGGGGTATCATCCAAGGCACATCAATTGATAAGTTAGCTAGAGATATATCCAAAAACTTTGGTTCATCGGCATATGCAAGCAGAAGATTAATCTCAAACGAGGTTGCTAGATGCGTTGGTAATGCTCAAGACGAGATATACAAAGAGTCAGGCGTAGTTAAAGAGGTTTTATTTGATGCTACTTTAGATGATAAGACTTCAGATATATGTCAAAACCTTGATGGTAAGAGATTTCCTTTAAATGACCATCCTATGATTCCAGAAGATACTCATGTTGGGTGCAGATCGGCAATCATACCAATTGTCAAAGGATGGCAACCAACCAAGAAAAGAGAAAATCAAGGTGATAAGCCTATTATTGATTACACCTCATATGATACTTGGGCGAAATCAAAAGGGATTTAATAAAATTAAGGAGAGATTTACTTATGGAAAACAATGTTTTTAAAACTCTGGACACGAATCTTGCTGCTTACTTATTATGCAATGGTGCTGAATACATCGAAGCAAGAAAAGAAGAAAATAAATGTGTTTTCGTTTTTTCGAAGGATGAAAAAACAATGGAGATGTTTAATAAGTTTAAAAGTGACTCTTGGTTAAAAAATTACAATGACAATAAAAAGTTTTGTCTTAACACGATTCGTGATGTAAAAAACCAACAAGTGTAAGAAATAGGCTTAAATAGCCTGTTTTTAATATATTTATGGACTTGTAGGCGAGAACTACAAGGACGGAAGGAGAAAATATTTAATGGATTTCAATGAAGTAAAAAGTTTTATCGAAACAAATATGGACAACGAAGAAATAAAAAATTATATCGGGGGTTTGACATTAACACCTGATAGAGTTAATAGTTTCCTGGATACTGAAGAGGGTAAAAAAGTAATTCAACCAAAGATTGATGGTCACTTTTCTAAGGGGCTAGAATCTTGGAAGAAAAATAATCTCGAAAAGCTAATTAGTGAAGAGGTTGCCAAACGCAATCCGGCAGAAACTGAAGAACAGAAACAAATCAGAGAGCTAACAGAGAGGCTTAATAAAAAAGAAGCAGATGAGAAAAGACAAGTTGTAAAAAACCATGCTCTTACGCATGCAAACAGTAAGAAGCTTCCTGTAGACATCATTGACTACTTCTTGGGAGACGATGAAGAGAACACAACTCAAAACTTAACCAAATTAGAAGAAGTTTTGAATAAACAAATTGCTGTAGCAGTGGAAGAGAGACTAAAGGGTGGATATAAGCCTCCTGCTAGTGGTAATACAGATGAAACAGAAATACTTAAAGACCAAATTCGTAAGAGTTTAAATGGAAGTTATTAAAAAAGAAAAAGGATTGGTGATTTTATAATGGCAAATGTAATCGAATATGCAAAGATTTTTCAGAGTGAACTTGATGCTCAGATGGTAGCTGGTGCTACGAGTGGATATATGGAATTGAATTCTAGCATGGTTAAGTATAACGGCGGGAATGAAGTGAAAATTCCAAAAGTAGTTATGGATGGTATGGCAGATTATGATAGAGAAAATGGATTCGTAAAAGGTTCTGTAACTCTATCTTTTGAAACCCATCAATTGACTCAGGATAGAGGTAGAACTTTTAGTCTTGATGCAATGGATGTAAATGAATCTAATTTTGTGGTTAATGCTGGTTCAGTCCTTGGAGAATTCCAAAGAACTAAAGTTGTACCGGAAGTTGACGCTTATCGTTACTCTAAAATTGCTACTAAAGCGATTACCGGAAGTAAGGCTACAGGTGGATATACTGCAGCTTCCACAGATATAATGGACAAATTGTTAGCAGACATTTACAAAGTATATGATCTGGTAGGCGAAAGTACTCCGCTCGTAATTTCTCTTAATATGGGGATTTCTCCAATTTTAGATTTGTCCGACAAAATTACTAAGAGACTTGATGTAGTTGACTTTCAAAAGGGCGAAGTTGCGGTAAAGACCTTAGCACTTGATGGTATTCCCATTGTTCGTGTTCCGTCTGCAAGAATGAAAACTGCTTATGTGTTTAATGATGGGACAACTGCTGGTCAAGAAGCAGGTGGCTTTGTTGCAGATGTTGCAGCTAAAAATATCAACTGGATTATTAGTGCAAGAAATAGTGTTATTGCAGTATCTAAAACTGATATTCCTAGGATTTTTGATCCTATGACTAATCAGACTGCAAATGCTTGGAAGATTGACTACAGAAAATACCATGACCTATTTATTCCTGATAATAAAGTGGATGGTATCTATGTAAATATTAAGGAAGCACTTGTTTAATTATTATGGAGGATTAATCAATGTTTAAATTACAAAAGGAAAACGTGATTAAAATCGTTGATTCTTCCCTTAAACGTGACAAATTTATCGATATGGGGTTTGCTATAGTGCAGACCCCTATTGAATTTGAAGCAAATCAAGGGGAAGAAAACACTAAAGATATTAAATCAAAAGGAAAGAAGACACCTTCTAAAACAAAAAGTGGTGATTAAATGCTTGAATTAATGAAAGAACTTTTGGGATTAGACCTGACTGATATTACTAAAGATAACATTCTTAATCATTTTCTTTCTAAGTCCCAAATCGCAATTAAAACATATTGCAATATCGATGAAATACCCGAATCTCTCAATGATATTATTGTTGATTTAGCTGTCTTTTTTTATAGGAATAGAACATCAGAAGGATTAAGACAATCATCTCAAGGCAGTAGAAGTCAAACTCTAATTGATGGAATTCCAGAGTCGATAAAATCTTGTTTACCATTACCTAAAGTCAAGTTGATGGGTTAGGTGATGCTATATGTTTTATGATAAAACTTTGAAATTAATGACTACTAGTGAAGGTTATGTTGATGAAAGCGGTATTTATCATATTGGTCAAGATGAAACTGTATTAAAAACTATTCCCTGTGATATTCAGCCATATTCTTCTGAATTGCTGTATCGTGATTATGGTTTTCAGGATCAAGTCAGTAAAAGGGTTTTTTGTGACTTAGACTCAGATATTAATAATGGTGGAATTGTTAAAGATGAGACAGGAAAAAGATATGTAATAAAAAAGAATATCCCTTGGGATGATTACTTGGATGTGATGCTTGATGATGAATAGCCCTTTTCAAAGGGCAATAAAGGATATGTCTAAACGCAGGGAGCAAGCTGTTGAGGAAGCGTGCATTATGATTGAAGCTGATGCTAAGTTATTAGCTCCTGTGGATACAGGCACATTGAAACGTTCAATTACCCACGCAGTTAAAAGTGACGAAAAATCAACTCAAGGTAGTGTGGGGACACCTGTTGAATATGCGATATATGCAGAACGTAAAAAGCCATATCTGGAACCTGCTGTAGATCAAAATTTAGAAGCAATTAAACGAAAAATTGCAGAGGTGTTAAGGCCGTGACAAAAGTAGTAAGGAATTATTTGCTTGCGGATGCTCAATTAAAGATATTGCTAGACAATAAGGAAGCAATATACCAAATTGAGAAACCAAAAGAAATAAAAAATGATACATATATTGTTTTCTTTTTAAAACCCTTATCAGGTGGGTTTGTGAAGGACTGGCAATTAGAATTTAGGGTTATCAGCTACGATTTAAGTAAGATTGTAGCCATACAGAGCAGATTGATAAAACTACTCGATGACCCTAGAGGGGAAATAATAATTAAAGATGAGGAAACTGTTATAAGGAGTATAAAACTTATAAATGGCGGTGGCTCATGGAGGAACCCCGAAACAGACAACTTTGAGATGGTTGTCTATTTTTTATTGAGAGTATGAAAGAGGTGTATATAGATGGCTTTAGATTTTCAGGAAGCAGATCCTATTATATTGGGAAGTGGTGAACTTTATCTTGGTACAGTAGCCAATCCAGAAACAGCAACTGAAATAGAAATCGAAGCAGCATTAAAAAATATTGGAGCTATTGAAAGCGGAGCAACTTTAACTTATAAGCCTTCAATTCAAGAAGTGAAAAGTGCAAATAGAGGAACCATAATGAGATTTGTAAGTGAGGAAGAAGTTACTTTCGATTGTGGAATCTTGACTTGGAAAGTTGATAATCTTGCTTTACTTGCTCCTGCAACAGTAGCTACAGATGGAACTACTGGCACAAAAACGGTTAAGATTGGTGCTAAAGGAATGCTACCAGTAAATTATCTCAGGTTTATCCACACTAAGAAGGATGGCTCTGGAACATTAACCGTTAATATTTCAAAAGCTCAGAATACAAATGGGTTTAAGTTTTCATTTGATAAAGAAAATCCTTTATCTGTAGGATATGAATTTAGTGCGTTGGCAGATACAAGCGGTAATCTAGTTGATATTATTGAAACATTTGAGGTATAAGAGAGGAACTAAATAAATGAGTAAAATTATTGATCTTGGCTTATTGGTTCGTGAACCGTTGATTTTTAGAGATACAAAAGGCGAAGAATATACGATTCCAGGCGAAATCGATCTTGGTTTTGTAATGAAGCTTACTCTATATAAGGATCAGATTCAAAAGATTAAGAGCGAAGCTGATGCAATTAAAAAAATGCAGGAATTAGTTGTTGATATTCTCAGTCTGGATGTGTCAAAAACTATTACATTGGAATTTGTAAGGGAAAGATTTAATGATATTAGATATCTAAAGGCCATTGTTGAAAATACTATGGCATTTATTCAAGAGGTTGCTAACCACCCAAACTCCGTTTCCCTAGAATCTACCAAGGGGTAAAAGGTAGTTCTAGGGGTTCAGACGATATTGAAATGATGGAAAATATCAGTTATTTAATCTTAAAAAGTAAAATGAGTTTTCCAGAAGTGATGCATCTACCCTATGGTGTATTTCTATCTCTCCTTAAACATTTTAGGATATTTGATATACAACAATCACCTGAAGGCAGGAAAATGTTGGCTAAAGCAAAGATATTATATGAAACAGAACCGGAAATAGAGAGAATAAAGAATTCTAAGTTCTATAAAGGGGTAACAGGTTAATGCTTGTTGCTCCCTTTTTGTTAGGTGGTGATTAATTTGTGTCCACGATAGATTTAGCAACATATTCATACAACCTTGAATTAAGTGATAAGAGTTTTACTTCCGGTATGCAAAATGCCGAGAGATCAGTTGATGGATTTCAAGGAAAAGCAAGCGGATTAACTTCTTTCCTTAAAACTTCTGTAGTAGCCGGAATTGCAGCCGTTGGTGTTGCTTTAGCAGGAGTCGCAGTAAAAGGGGTTAAAGACTTTGTTGGCTTTGAAACCCAGATGAATGAAGTATTTACTCTTTTACCGGATATCTCTGAAAAAGCTATGTCCGATATGACCGAACAGGTTAAAGACTTTTCAAAGGAGTTTGGGACACTTCCAAATGAAGTAGTTCCTGCCCTTTATCAAAGCATATCGGCTGGAGTACCTGAAGATAATGTATTCTCTTTCCTCGAAACTGCTCAGAAAGCAGCTGTAGGTGGAGTAACAGAATTAGAAACGGCTGTTGATGGTATTAGTTCAGTCATAAACGCTTATGGAACAGATGTTTTAGATGCTACTCAAGCAAGTGACTTAATGTTTACGGCTGTTAAACTTGGTAAAACAGATTTTGCTCAATTATCCCAAAGTCTATATAATGTCATCCCTACAGCTTCTTCTTTGGGTGTTGAGTTTGGAGATGTTACGGCAGCATTAGCAGCTATGACAGCACAGGGTACACCTACAAGTGTTGCAACAACTCAGCTAAGACAATTATTTGTAGAGCTATCTAAAGAAGGTGGAAAAGCATCTCAAACATTCCAAGAGTTGTCTGGCAAATCATTTAAAGACTTTATTGATGAAGGCAACAATGTTCAAGACGCTCTTCAACTCATGGAGCAATACTCAATACAAAGTAATCTTGGAATTAATGATTTGTTTGGTTCAGTTGAAGCTGGAAATTCGGCACTTGCTTTAACTGGTAAAGGAACAGATGTATTTGCCAATAATTTAGCTGAAATGGCTGAATCAGCAGGTGCTACAGATAAAGCATATGAAACTATGGAGCGAGGAATTGGTCGCTCCTTTAATAAGATTAAAGCTAATTTGGCTACAATGGTTTTAGATGTTGGTGGTAAACTTGCTCCTACAGTTGCAGAGATGGCTGATTGGGTAGTAGTAAATATGCCGATTATCCAAAGCACTGTTGAAGGTGCTTTAAATGTTGTTGGTCAAGTTATTTCTGTAGTTATTGATTTGCTTAAGATTTTGATAAATGGACTTATATCGCTATATGAAAATAATAAAGAAATATTTGATGGTATCGTAAGTATCATCAGTACGGCATTCGATACGATAATGAGTTTATTTGGACTCGTGACCGCATTACTAAAAGGTGACTGGACAGCATTTGGGGAAGAGTTAAATAATATTACTCAGAACGTTTTTAAACTCATTGAAGATATATTTGATCTTGGGTTTAAGGTGATAACAACAATTTTGCTAAATGCAGTTACCAGTTTTAAAACTTTAGGGACGAATATCATGAATGCCTTACTTAATTCATTTAAGGCAATTTGGAATTTGATAACTACATGGTTTAGTCAAGCCATAGGTGGATTATTAACCTGGTTTAAGGAGTTATATAATAGTTTTTATACTGTGGGTTCAGATATATTTACAGCTATTTGGGATGGTATTAGATCAGTTTGGGGAAATTTATCTGCATGGATTACTGAAAAAGTAAACTGGTTACAGGACAAATTATCTTTTTGGCGTTCCAGTCAGTCGGAAATGTCTTCTGCTGGTGATACTGACGGTAATACTCCTGCATATGCACAGGGCACGCCATTTGTCCCTGAAACTGGATTAGCTTTGCTTCATGCTGGAGAGATGGTCGTACCTGCCCAGTATAATCCGTATAATCCTGCAAATAAATCTGGAAGAAGTGACGCTTTATATACCAGTGGAGAATCCTTTAATATTTACGGTAATATTAATATAAATCAGGTTGATAACCTAGCACAATTTACAAGACAACTCAAACAACGTGCAAGACTAGGTTAAGAGGTGCAAAAAATGATTTTGAATGATATCGATATAATTAAAGCAATAGAATATTATGTCGAAAGAACGACAAGAAGAATTTTTAGAGAAGAGTTTAAGAAGCTTGGGGTACTATGTACAAATAGTGCAATTGTTGAAAGTGTCAACGCAGACGGGACAGTAAATGTAACGCTACCGATGGAAGAAGAAGTAATTCAAAAATTAAAAAACAAAACTAATCAAACTTTGTCGGCTGGCGATGAAGTTTATCTGTATTCAATCCGAAGTTTATCAAATGCCTTTGTTGGCGTTGCAAAGAAATAGATGTATGGGGAGGCAAAGGTGTGAATATATGAGACAGAATAATCGTCCTTCTACTTCAGAAATTATTTCTTTTCAAAATGAAATAATCGGAGCAATAGAAACAGTAGTTAATAGAAAATTAGCTAAATTCAAAGTGGGTAATACACATTATGGAGTAATTGATTCAGTTGTAGATAACGCACGTGCTTACGTATTTGTAGATGCTAACACTACATCTCAACTTATTCCCACTAATCCCGATGTAACATTTATTAATGGTGATTATGTTTTTGTGGAATTTATCAATGGAAATTCTATAGACGCATTTGTAACTGGTCGTAGGATTATTCGACAGTAGGGGTAGGGGGAAAGGATACGCACAATCTGCGTATCCTTTTCACTCTACCCCTTACTTTTTTACAAGAAAACTTGATAACATAAAAGGAAGTGATCTAATGAATGAAACTGAAGTATTGATACTTGGTAATAGCCAAAATAATGCCACGGAAAAAACGATCTTAGGTGATTTTCAGGAGTATAGTACAACAATTGAAATTGGAGATTATTCTTTTGAAATAACGAAGCGGTTATTTATAAACTATATAGAGCCGTTAATCAACATGGACGGTTATCTGAGAATTGGAGATTTACTGTATAAAGTTTTGAAAATACAAACTTTCATAACATACCAGGAATTTTGGCTATATTTATTAGATAGACAGTCAGAGGTGGTCTAATGAGATTATCCACAAATAAGAATATGGATTTTTTACTTTATGAAAAGGGAGAGCCTTTTTTATTGAATGGAATTTTACACAAAGGTCTTTTCGTAAAGGCCACAGATAAAATATCAAAAAATGACGAAGTAATTCTAACCACTAAATTTTCTTATGAATCTGGTGGATTGATATACTATCAAAATCAGAATTGGCTTATGATTAGTGAAATACAAAATAATAATAATCATGATGTGAATATATATAGGGTTAGGATAAGAAAATGCAATAATATCTTGACCGTAAACATCGGAGGAATTCTACATAATGTTCAATGTATAGTAATGGATAAAATTTCTCTTAATATTGATTCGTCAACTTATATTTCTACCTTAGATAATCAGATTTATATCTTGCTTCAAGATAATGTTATCAATAGCAATATCAAAATAAATGACATTTATAAAATAGGTAAATTGAACTATTCTGTACAAAATATTGATGATTTAAGTCAATCAGGATTGCTATATATCAAGATGATATTTACAGCAGAAGAACAGGTATTACCGAATTATTCTATTGAGATATTAAACGGTGAGAGTGCAACGACAAATATTGATACTCCAGTACAATTAATTACTCAGCAAAAGGATGGAGATATAATTCTTACTGAACCATTACCTGTAGTATTCTCAACTTCTAATGAAGCCATTGCAACGGTTAGTTCTAACGGATTAGTAACTCCTAAAGACATTGGTAACGTCACTATTTCAGTTCGTTTAGAATCAGATGAATCTGTAATCGATTCCATTGCAGTTATAATTGATGATGTTCCGCAAGATAATTTTTCTTATGAGTTGGTTGGAGAACCAGAAATATATTTAAACTACTCAGAAACGTATACAGTGAATAAATACAATAATGGAATGTTAGTACCAGATGCAGAGTTTGATTTTACGATTATTCCTGGTAGCACTCCGACAAGTGCTTATACTTTAACTATTACAAATAATACTCAATGCAATATAATGGCTAACTCAAAAACTCACTATATCACTTTGAGGGCAGCGGATAGGGCAGATTCTTCACAGTATGTTGAAAAGTCGATTAAATTAGCTAGTTTGTTTTAATGATAGAGTTAAACAAGGGGTGTACCGAATAGTACATCCCTTATTTTTATTCTTACCCGCTTTTTTGTTATACAAATGCAATATAAATCCAGTAAATATGAAATATTATCACCAAGGAATAAACAACAAAACTAAACCACAACAAATAAATAATAGATTTATGTAGCCTATCTCCTATCCTCCAAAGAAGGGCAATAAGTAATAGTGATAGAAATATTTTGATAGCCATAAATACTACAGGACTTAACTTGATAAAAAATTTCATCATAGGATTAACTTCTTCGATTATATTAAGTCGTAATCCCCAAAGAGTTAAAATTCCATCAATAATACTGAGGATGAATAAGATTATGGGAAATAGCAAAATCATTTTAAACATAAAAACACACCATAACTATTCTATAAACTCTAATGTTAAATTCTGTAGCTATGGAGTGAAAACCTTTTTAAATTACATAGCGATAATATCTTTAGGAGTACATATTTTGTACTTCTTTTTTAATATAGGAAGCGAGGGATTAAATGAGTAAAACAAAAATTTACATAGATTTGGGTTACGTGATGAAATCAAATCTATACGAACAGTTAAAAAGATTATACAAGCATTATGAGATTGTTATTATTTGTATTGGATCATCGGAAAATTTATCACAGGAAGTATTGTATATAGAAAGAAAATTACCATTTATTAAAGATTACATACTCTTAAATAATGACTACTTTGATATAAATCATTTCTTTATCAACACAAAAGAGGGTTCGGTTATAAAAGATCAGGGAGATTATGATAATTTTATAAAACATTTACCTATTGCAATATGACTGATATAATGACAATGTACTAAAATAATTAATAGAACATTATCAAGGCGTTAAAATATGGAGGCTAAGATTTTGAAAACAAATTTAAATACCTGCGAATTGATTAAGGTATGTGCTTATGCTAGAGTATCAACAGACAGCAAGGAACAACAAAATAGTTTTGAGAACCAACAGTCATATTTCAGTAGGGAAATCAATAAATCAGGATATAAATTAACTAAAATTTACGCTGATGAAGGATTAACGGGGACAAAACTTTATAATAAGCCACAATTTAATAAAATGTTATATGACGCTGGATTAGATGTTATCGAAACAAAATCAAACGGTAAAAAACATATATATTCACAAGTATCGGAAAGAAAACCATTATTTAATGAAATATGGATTAAGAATACTAGCAGATTTGCAAGAAATACATTATCATCAGAAATAATAGATCAATTACGCCAAAAAAATGTATATATAAATTTCATTGAACAGAATATTAATACTAAAGATTTATCTCAAGATTTTCTGCTAAAACTTATGCAAGTATTTGATGAGCAAGACAGCAAGGATAAAAGTAGTAAAGTACATTGGGGACATCAGGAAGGTGCAAGAAAAGGGATTATCATGACAAATAGCAATATTTATGGATATACATATATTCAAGCTGAAAATAGACTTGAAATAGTCACCCATGAAGCCGAAGTAATTCAGAAAATCTTTAAATTATATAGTGAGGGATTAGGGATTAGAAGGATTATTAATTATCTAAAAGAAAATGATATAAAGACCAGAAAACATAAAGACTTTCAAAAAAGTACAATAAGCAAAATTCTTGATAATGAAAAATATGCGGGGTATTCAGTCAGGCAAAAATATGATACGGGTATGGTCATTATCGGGAAGCATTACCCAAAAAAAAGAGATAAAAGCGAATGGATAATGGAGAAGAATGTTAAGATTCCGGCTATAATTACTAGTCAATTATTTGACCAGTGCCAAAGCATCAGAGAAAACAAAATAAGCGTTAAGAACCAAAAGGGAATATATAAAGGAACATCAGAGTATGCCGAGTTAATTAAATGTCATAATTGTGGAAGTAATTTTACTAGAAATATGGATAAGGAGAACATATTTTATAATTGTGGTAATAAGAAAAAAAATGGAACTATTGCATGCAACAGTATAAATGTGAAGTTAGATTATCTTGAAAATGCTATAACACTTATCGCAATTGAATATTATAACTATGTTTATAGTAGTAAAAAAATTCTCATAGCTTATTGTGAGAAAGTAAGAAAAAAGATATTTGAGAAATTAGACCAAGATAATGAAGAGGTAATAAGCTGTAAAACAAGAGAACTAGATGTATTAATTGAGAAGCTTAATAAACTTAATGATATGTTTTTCTTTCAAAATTCTATTGATGAACAATATTATCTATCAGCAAAAGAACGCTTCGATATACAGATAGAAGATTTAAAGCATGAAATAAGAACACTAAGTATAAATGATGATGAGCATAAAAATGAGATAATTGAAATAGAGAATATCATCAATAAGATAGAGAATATAGGAGCAAAAAAAGAGTATGAAATTGAGGAAATAAAACAAGAAATAATTTCCTATGAAATTAGAAAAGCAAAAGATATCCATAGGATGTACCAAGAGGTTAATATACCAGAAATAGGTTTTAAGTTTAAAATGAATGATCAGATTAAATCTTTAACCGATAAATATCTTAAAGATATTAACGAGAACGAGGTTGTGATGACCAATGTTAGTGAAGAGGCAGTAATACAAATATATTCAAATGGAGAAATATCCATATATTTTAGAAAATGACAATGTAACATAACTTACTAATGATGGGTCCACCAGGTTCCGGCAAGACTCTCCTGGCTAGAGCATTTGCCGGTATCCTACCTCCTCTTACTTCTGAAGAGAGTTTGGAAGTCACCCAGATGTATAGTTCTGCTGGGTTGCTGCAAGGAGAAGGCAGATTGATAACAACCAGACCGTTTAGGAGCCCTCACCATACCGCTACAGTGGCAGGGATTATCGGGGGAGGTCAAAAAATTATTCCTGGAGAATTGGTTCTAGCCAATCATGGAGTATTATTTCTTGATGAACTGCCTGAGTTTTCCCGAGAAGTATTGGAGTCCTTGCGGCAACCTCTGGAAGATAGAACGTTTACCTTAATTAGAGCTCGGGGAAGAGTAGATTTTCCTGCCCGAGTCAGTGTTATAGGATCGATGAATCCATGTCCTTGCGGTTATCTTGGAGATAAGGGACGGCTATGTTCTTGTAGTCCTATTCAAATAAATAATTACCGAGGTAGGGTCTCCGGCCCTTTACTCGATCGCTTTGACCTCCAGATTGAAGTTCCTCGTCTTAATTATCAGGAGTTGAAACATGGTGATAATACAGAAACTTCGGAAGTAGTCCTTCAACGGGTTGTTAAAGCTAGGGAAAAACAGTGGGAAAGGTTTAAAGAGATTAAGACTAATGCTGAGATGACAGGCCGGGAAACAAAGGAGATATGTCGCTTAGATAGACAAGGAGAATCTCTTCTCCAAAGGGTTTTTGATAAACAGCACTTCAGTGCCAGAGCGCACGACCGTATTCTCCGAGTAGCCAGAACTGCAGCTGATATGGATAATTGTCCTGATATTCAGGTAGAGCATCTGGCTGAATCCTTGCAGTATAGGGTGTTGGACAAGATGAATTGATATCTAAGCATAAAGTGTTGACAGTCTCATAATCTTAAATTAATCTAAGAATGACAGAATGAGGTTGTAATTAATGATAGCCAGGAACGGGAGTTTAAATTAGATGGGTGACGAAGCGTGGATTGACAAGAGTTCAGTAATTCCAATCTACTATCAATTAGCAAAACTTCTTGAAGGACAAATCCGGCGTGGCGAATTTCAGCCTGGTGAAGTCTTGCCAACTGAGATGGAGATTGCTGCACGGTTTGAAATTAGCAGGATGACTGTACGCAGGGCGATAGCCGAACTTGTATCTGCTGGGATGATTTCAACACAGCAAGGCAGAGGTACATTTGTTGCCCGGCCTAAATTAGATAATATCGTGTTCGAATTGAACAATTTTAATGAGGAGATTGAACAAAGAGGCCTTCAACAAAAAATTACCCTTGTTCAAGCTGATATCATTAGAGCGAATAAACTTCTTCAAGAAAAATTTGAGATAGTTGATAGTAATGCAAAGTTTCTGTATTTTAAAACGGTATTGTCTGCTGAAGACGAACGTATTGCTTGCGAGAATAAGTATGTTTTCTATACCAAAAGTAAACCCATTCTAGAAAAAGAGTTAAAAGATCCTTCTTTGCCAGAAATCATTGCTGCCCATAGTGATTATGTGCCGATAGGAGCGAAGAAAGTCTTGCAAGTAAGTATAACCACAGAAGAAGAGGCGGTAATCCTCGGAGTCCCACCTAATACCCCTGTTATCGTGATTGAGCAAACAATTTATGCCCCTGATCGGAAGCCGATAGGTTGGGGCAGATCGGTTTACAGAGGGGATCGATATAAATTAACGAGTTACGACGGATGGTACAAGAAGGAATAATTTAGCCGGGAGTTGTTTGTTTTGGATGATCAATTGCGTCAGGCGATGGCTGAACTTGATGAAGATAAAGTACTTTCTCTAGTAGGAGAGAAGATAAAGTTAGGTAGTTCAGCCATGGAAATCGTGGAATGTTGCCGCCAAGGGGTAGAGGAAGTTGGGAAAAAATATAGCGATGGCGAGTATTTCTTGTCCGATCTTGTAATGTCCAAGCAAATCTTTTCAGGTATTATGAAGATTGTAGAACCGTATATTCCTGCAAGCCAATGTAACCATAGATGCTCAATTGTGATTGGGACAATTGAAGGAGATATCCATGATCTAGGAAAAGATATTATGATTTACTTACTCCGATCTTACGGTTTTAAGGTATATGATTTGGGGATAGACGTTCCCCCGGAGAAATTTGTGCAAGCTGTTAATGAAACGGGAACATCCATCCTTGGTATCAGTGTCTTGCTCTCGTTCTGTGTAGGATCAGTTAAGAAAGTGGTCGAGTTATTAGAGGAATCAGGGCTGAGGGAAAAGGTTAAAATTATTGTAGGGGGCTACCAGGCAAATCCGCTAGTTAAAGAATTTAGTGGTGCAGATTTCTATGCGGATAATGTTGCCGAAGCCCTGAAGATTTTACTGCCAATGCTTCGCAGTCAGGACGATTAAGAATTTTTAGGGGATTATTGTCAGAAAAAACAGAAAAGTAAACATTGACTAGACTATAGAAAAATAGTTAAAATTTGTATATACAACATAACAAATTTTAACTATTTTTTATGCATTGAAATATATAACTGAGGTTTAGGATTTGGGGGTGAATTACTAATTTAAGTGTATTACTAAGAATTACTAAGCAGAAAGAACATCGTACAAAGAGGAGGGACCACATGAGCGACAAAGAAAAAATCTATCAGGAAAATCTCAATCGCTATGTTACTGCCATGAATGTAGGAAAACCGGACAGAGTTCCTATTCGACTGCAACTAAGTGAATTTATGGCCAAACATGCCGGGTTCACTCTACAGGAAATCTATTATGACATGAATAAAAATTTTGCGGCAGCAAGCAAAGTTTTAACTGACTTTGAGATGGATGTTTTATTTTGTCCACCCAGTGTTTGGTGGGCTACACCTCATGATGCAGTGGGAGCGAAATACTATAAGTTCTCTGGGTGGGAACTTGAGGAAAACCGTCAGTTTCAATACGTAGAAGAAGAATACATGTTGGCAGAGGATTATGATAAATTTATTGCCGATCCCACAAAGTGGATTCTTAATGTATACTTACCGCGCCTGCACTCTGAGTTTGCCGAGCCAGGATCTTACCGAGCTAATATCGCATTAATCAAAGGGGCTGCAGCTACGGTGATGTTTAATGGAGCAAACCAACAAGCTGGGGCTATGTGGGCTAAAGAATTCGGGGTACCATTAGGCATTGGTGGGTTTGGTAAAGCACCTTTTGACACCTTAGGGGATACATTACGTGGTCTACATGGAATTATGATGGATTTACACAAACGGCCTGATAAGGTATTAGCTGCCCTAGATGTATTGATCGGACACAATATTTTCTTTGCTTTGGCGACTGCAGGCGGTGATACTACATTACCTACATTTATGCCGTTGCATAGAGGGAGCTACCCCTTCTTGAACCGTAAACAATGGGATAATTTCTACTGGCCTTCCCTTAAAGCAGTTATAGAAGCTTTATGGGCACAAGGTAAACGCACTCTCTTTTACGCCGAGGGCAATTGGACACCATATCTAGAGAGCATTGCTGAATTACCGGAGAAGAGTATTGTCTTCCACGTTGATCAAACGGATATGGCCAAGGCAAAAGAAATTATGGGAGGAAAGTTCTGTCTGAGCGGCAACGTTCCTAATACTTTGATGGCTTATGGTAAGCCGGAAGAGGTTAAGGAATACGTCAAGAGACTCCTTGACCAGTATGCCAGAGATGGTGGATTTATTATGGATCTGGCGGGGGTTGCCCAAACAGATTTGAAAGCAGAAAATGTGGAAGCTCTGATTGAGGCTACCAGACAATACGGAGTTTATTAGTACGTGGATTTCGATTATTACAGGGGAGGTAAAAAGAATGACGGAAACCCAGAAAAATCAAAATCCCAATAACTTGCCGCCGGGAGTATGTGTTCCGTGGGAACAAAAAGTAGCGGAAGCTGCAGGGCCCATTGCGGGTAATCCAGACATCTTAAAAAAAGAATGGGAACAACTGGACGCTTTTGCCTATATATACCTGTGGTCCTGGGTACACCGCTGAGAATTAAAAAGTTGGCGTAAGGTTATAGGAGAATGCAACGAGAGGATGGTGTGTAATGGCAAAGTTATCGGACCAATTAGCGAGTGCGATGGCTGAGTTGGAAGATGATCGAGTTTTAAATTTGATTAAAGAACGGTTACAAGCCGGAACGAGTCCACTGGAGATAGTACGCAGTTTGCAAGAAGGAATGACAGAGGTGGGCAGTCGTTTCGAGACCGGAGAATATTTTCTAAGTGAGCTTGTATTGTGCGGTCAGGTCATGAAAGATGCGATGGCTGAATTAGAACCGCACTTAGCCGGTGAGAATCAGGAATACCGTGGCAATATTGTGATCGGAACCGTCCGAGGAGATGTGCACGACTTAGGAAAAAATATCGTTGTTATGCTGTTGAAAGGTGCCGGATATAACGTAATTGATCTCGGAGTGGACGTACCGGCAGAAAAATTTGTTCAAGCTATAAAAGAAAGTAACGCTCCAATGGTGGGCATGAGCGTATTACTTACAGGATGTCAGGATGGTATGAAGAATACGATTGAGGCCGTGAGGGAAATTGGGAACAAAGTAACGGTTGTAATCGGTGGGAACTATGTTGACGAGACTGTGAGAAATTATGTAGGTGCGGATTACTTTGCCACCAACGCCAGTGAAGCTGTCAAGATTGCAGAAAAGATATTTACTACAAAATAGTCTGTGCTTAAGACCACAGTTTTAAATCTAGAAGAATATTATAATTAAGCGCTGGGGCCGGTTTCTGGCCCCAGCGTTGCTGAATGACCATAAAGGAGGTCCCCTATATGCTGATTATCGGAGAGAAACTGAATAGCACAATTCCTTCCGTTCGGACAGCCATCCAAGACAGGAATGAAACATTTATTCAAGACCTAGCTCGCTTACAGGTTGAGGGTGGAGCAACTTTTCTGGACGTAAATACTGCCCAAGGGAACAACGAGCAAGAAGACATGGAATGGATGGTTAAGATCGTGCAGGAAGTTGTTGATGTTCCGCTCTGTATTGACAGTGTCGATCCAGCCACTATAAAAAGAGGATTGAAAAATCATAGGGGAAAGGCTATGCTGAATTCAATCAGTATGGAAACAAGCAGGCTAAAAGGTATGATTCCGCTTGCTAAGGAATATGGCTGTGAGTTGATTGCTTTGACAATGGATGACCAAGGTATTCCTAAAACCGCAGAGGAGAGGATCAAGATTGCTGGGCAACTCATTGATGTTCTGGTTAAGGAAAACATTAGTTTAGACGAAGTTTATGTTGATCCGTTGGTACTTCCGCTTGCGGTGAGTAGCGATAATGCGGCTATTTTTTTCGAATGCCTTGCCGATATTAAAAAGATATATAACGTAAAAACAGTGTCAGGTCTTAGTAATGTTTCCCATTCACTTCCGAAGCGTAAACTTGTTAATCGTTATTTTTTAACCATTTGTATGAGCCACGGCATGGATGCTGCAATTATGGATTCGACAGATCGTAAGCTAACCAGCACCGTAATTGCTACTAATTTGCTCTTGAATCAGGACCCATTTTCGCGCAGATACTTGAAGGCTTATCGTCAAGAGTTTTTGGAAGAGTAATTCCAATTTAAGGTGTAGGGGAGCAGGCAGAGGGGGAATAGTTTATGCGCACGGTTGGTATCGCTTGTAGGACCATCGAGGATGAGATTAATTCTGTGGGGAAAGTTTTATCGGACATTTGTCCTCTGATATGGATAGAATCGGGCCTGCATAATTATCCCTCCCGACTTAGGGACAGGTTGCAAGAGGAAATCGATAAGTTGACTGATGTGGATAATATAGTACTTATTTTTGGTTATTGTGGCAACAGCGTTGAAGGGCTACTTTCTACTAATGCTCAGTTGGTTATACCTAAGGTTGATGATTGTATATCTATGCTGTTAGGAGGTAATGAGGTACGCTTAGAAGTGAGTAGGCAAAGACCGTCATATTATTTGACTGATGGCTGGCTGCGATACGAATATAATATCTTTCAAGAATACCTTCATTGCCAAGAGAAGTATGGTTCGGTACGTACCCAAAGAATTTTTGGAGCTATGTTGGAGCATTACACCACTTTAAACTTTATTGATACGGGGACGTATAGTGTAGAACAATTAATGGCTCAAACTGCTGAACTGGCGACCGCTGCCAACTTGCAACAAGAAGTGATATCCGGCAACTTAACTTTGATAGCGAAAGCGTTACGAGGAGAATGGGACGAGGATTTCTTGAAGGTGCCGCCTGGGGTACCGGTACACATTGGCTATAGTGTTCACAAGGAGGAGGATCGATGAGTAGAGTTGTTTTTTTACCGTCGCAAAAAGCAGTAGAGGTACCGGTGGGGAGCACGATCTTAGAGGCGGCAACTCGTGCTGGGGTGCAACTGCAGAGCTCTTGCGGGGGTAAAGGAACCTGTCTTAAATGTACAGTGAAAATCCCTCTGCCGGGTGAAAGCACAGAGGGCTTGGTACTTGCCTGTCAGCATACTGTCGAGGACGATTTAGTTGTCACAGTAGATGAGCAGCTAGATGCACATAGCCGTAAGATTATGTTTCAACATAATATGCCGGTTATTGTCGCTCCTTGTGTCCGTAAATACCAAATCGAGTTAGCTCAACCAAGGATTGATGACCAAATTTCCGATTGGGAGCGTCTGGTATCGGCTTTGCCTGAAAAAGAAATAGGATTTAGCCGTTCGGTAGCCATGACTCTGCCACATATTTTACGGAAGGAAAATTTCCTGGTAACGGCAGTTTTGGATGGAAACCGCTTGCTGGCGGTGGAAGCTGGGGACACTTTAGAACGCAGCTTTGGTTTAGGGATTGATATCGGAACTACAACCGTTGTGGTATATCTGGTGGACTTAAACGAAGGAAGAGTGATTGCCAGTGGGTCAGCGACAAATCCTCAACAGTCTTTTGGTGCGGATGTAATCGGCCGCATTACCCATGCTGCCAGTGGTCCAGATAGATTAGGTCAATTACAGAAGCAGGTTATTGATTGTCTGAATGAGATTATTGGAAGATTATGCAGGGAAAACGGGATAGAGCAGCGAGAAATATATCAAGCAGTTGTCGTTGGGAACACAACTATGAGTCATTTGTTCTTAGGAATAGATCCTACATACTTGGCGCCGGCCCCGTTTGTTCCAGTTTACCGTAAGGAAGTAGAAGTCGAGGCTAGGGAACTAGAACTAGATATCCTGCCTACAGCAAAAGTGGTGGTATTACCAAATGTCGCAGGTTATGTAGGTTCTGATACGGTTGGGGTAATGGTGGCCGCTAGAGTAGATCGCTTGGCTGGAATTAATCTATTGATAGATATTGGTACAAATGGGGAAATCATTCTGGCCGGTAAGGGTAAGATTCTTACCTGTTCAACAGCGGCTGGCCCAGCGTTTGAAGGAGCTGAAATTAAGCATGGAATGCGAGCGGCGGAAGGGGCTATTGAGAATGTTCGCATCACCACAGATGTAGAACTGAGCATAATTGGCGGAGGCCGGGCTCGTGGTATTTGTGGTTCGGGTCTGATCGATGCAATAGCGGAAATGTTACAGGTCGGAGTGGTCGATACTTCCGGACGAATTATTAAATCTGACAATCAGGTAGCGAAACTACCTCCACTAGTGCAGAAACGCTGCCGTAGAAACGATAGTTCCGGTGAGTTCGTACTTGCTTGGAGTAAAGATTCAGCTAACGGTGAGGATATCGTTCTTACCCAGAAAGACGTTCGGGAATTGCAACTGGCCAAAGGAGCTATTAGGGCCGGAGTAAACATTTTGCTGCAAGAATTAGGGGTTAGCCTTCAAGATATAGACAGGGTGATGTTGGCAGGTGCTTTTGGTAATTATGTTCAAAAGGAGAGTGCTGTAAGGATTGGATTATTGCCGGCATTACCGCCGGATAGGATCATGACCATTGGCAATGCTGCCGGGGAGGGAGCCAAGATGGCCTTACTCTCTGTACCAGAAAGAAAACGGGCCCAGGAGTTAGCCCGCTGTACTGAGCATATTGAATTATCTAACCAGAAGAATTTTCAAGAAGAATTTCTTAAAGCGTTATCATTCGAAGTATGATTGAAGACTTGGTTCAGAGATCAACTTCTCTGCAATAGGGATATCCGCCGGTAAGAAATCGTATTGAAGTAAGTCTTTAATATCTACCCAAGCTATTACGTCGTGAACACTGGGGGAAAGTTCTCCAGCCAACCAGGTCACAAAATAGGCTAGGAGTTCAAATTCTCCATGGGAGTATTTATAGATACTGGAGGTGAAGAATTCACCGACAGACACCTCGATATTGAATTCTTCTCTCATCTCTCGGGCTAGACATTCTTCCGGAGTTTCTCCTGGGTCAACCTTGCCGCCAGGAAACTCCCATTTTCCAGATAAAATATCTTCTTTATTCCTACGAGATATCAAGAGTTTGTTGTTATAAAATAACAAGGCAGCTGTTACTTTCTTCATAAAAAACTCCTTTAAAAATTCACCTAAACGGTGGTTTTTTTATATCTTATAATAGTCATTGCAGACAGGCATTAATGGAGGTATGTATGGAAGCAAAATGGGTATCCCAGGAAGTATGTGATGAGAGGCATAGAGCAGTAGAAACCTACTTGGATTACAATAAAAATGCTTTTGAAAAACAGACAGAGGAAATTATGGATATTAAAGAGGCTATCGTACGCCTTACGACTTTAATAGAAAGACATGATAGCGAGCTTGAAGATCACGAGCTGAGAATTAGAAATATGGAAGCAAAACCAGGAAAAAAATGGGATAACTTGATGATTCAAATAGGTTCATTACTAACTGCTGCCGTTATTGGCGGATTCATTGGTAACACTTTCTAGCTTAGATAGAGATTATGGTATATCAAAATAACGGCCGCAACGGCCGTTATTTTGATAATAAATTTTATGTGGATTAACACTTCTTAAGGCCAGATTAAAAGCTTAGCAGATTCAGTAACATTATCTGATAGTAACTGTTTAAAAACTTCCTTACCAGCTCCAGACATTCCTTCCAATGTTTTTCTAACTCTGGATGCTGCTAAAGGGGTACGTGGAGTTTGACTAATTATATCGGGTAAATTTTCGGTGATAATTTTTTTGTCTTCAGGTGTAAGCTCGTCTTCTCCTGAGATAAGCTCGATAGTCGTATCTATAATTGTTTGAGTCCAAGGATATGGTTTGCCGCAATCATGACAATAGAAAGGCACAGGTGATTCCGGAGACGAACTCATGCTTGGTGTTCGCGACCGCTGATAGCGGCTGGCAATAGGGGACTTACATAGCGGACACTTGTCAATCGTAGGTTGACCGCATTTTCCACAATACTTACTGGAAAATTGGGGAGACTTTTTGGTAGCTTCATTTACAAGATGTCCATTTAGGCATATCTGAGCTACATCATATTGAGTATCACTGTCATAGCCAAAACCGAAGGTACTATAATTGTTTATCTCAATCACCACCCTAGTATTGATTTTGTATGTATTCATCTTATCATAATCTATTAGAAAGAGGAATTAACACCTAAACTATTTATATCTTTGGTTAAGACTTCTGCCTTTAATTAATAATACGTGTAGTATAAAAAGAATTCAAAAGGATTTTTTTATTTAGGGAGTAGGACTGTAAACAAAATCAAGCTAAGATGCATAGTATAAATGGAAATAATTTCCTTGGAGGTGTGAAATATGCATGCTTATGGTTATGGAACTGCTTATGGTGGTGTAGGTGCAGGCATTATTGCTATCGCTATTCTTATTCTGATTGCTTTAGGTATAATTTTCTAATTTAACTATGATATGAAAAATAGAAAATGGGAGGTGTCATGATGGCAGTAGTAGATGGCTACGCTGGCACAGGTTTCGATGGAAAATGTGCATGTGGGATTGGAATCATTGCAGTTATAATCTTATTGTTAATTGCCTTAGGTATCGTTTTTTAATACCAAATAGTATAAAAGGGAAGAGGTAATACTCTTCCCTTTTTCTATGTTAGGTCTTTCTTAAAGAAACTATATTCATGGTTAACCTTGAACGCTGTTGTAGAGGGGGATGAGGTGTTTTTTCCGTAGGTTATATAATTCTTTAACTAGGACATCCCCTTCAATAATCTGCATTCTATACCCAAGACCATTGAGCTTCATAATATATTCCTTAGCCTCTGAATTTAAAGCAGCTGTGGTGATAACTAATCCGGCTTTAATGCTATCACCAACCATTGAACCAACAAGTTTTTGGATTTCAGATTTACTGACGTTGTTTTCCCAGTTTTGCGGGTCACTCAGCTTACAACTTACATAGACAGTCTCACCATTTTTATTCTGAACAATAATGTCTTTTCCATCGTCACTCTCCTTGGGGCTTACCAAGACATTCCGATAACCTTTGAGTGTCAGGAATTCGGCTATCCACTTTTCAAACTCAGTGGAATCCCCGGAGAATTTCTCATAACATTCATGCTTGGTGATTACTTTTAGAACATCAATCGTACTCTTTAAGTCTTCCTTGTGCTTATTCTTAATTTTTAAATAAGAGTCAAGGCCTAGGTGGATAATGAGTATAAAAATGATAATTGTCAATAATCCCAAAAAACTATTCAACTAAATCACCTCAATTATAGTTGTTACCATATTTGCGGCGAATAAGTCTTGATTATTCAGGGAGAGAGAAAGAATTTGTAGATAAAGGCTATCAAAGTTCCAATAAATAATATTTTGATAAAAGAAGAACTAAGACTAATATCAGGTTCTGTGGTGGATAGATTCTCAGAATACTCCTCAGCTTGGTTTAGTTGTTCGTCTTTGGCACCGAGAATATCTTCAACAATTAGCCTTGCATCGTCTAAGCGGGCTTTTGGGACATAGATAGCAATCCCGAGTCTAGTCATACCTCCCACTATTTTTGAGATATCACTAAAACCAGGATACTTCTTCCAGGTATGAATGTTATCTGAATTTAAGAAGGATTCAATCATGTTGGCTTCCTGTTCATCGATGAAAATATCTAGGTATTCCCAATCGATGTCTTGAGGGGGACCTGCAGTAATATCTTCAGTAGGTGTTTGGATATCAATTTCGTCGACTAAATCAGATCCACAATCACTGCAGTTGTAGAAACCATCTCTATATTCTGTTTTACATTTAGGACACCATGGCAAAGGAAACCCTCCTTCATAGATTTCAATTCGTGTATCTATTTAATAATAGAATTCTGCTTATTCGGATAGCTCATCTATTTTTTTCGCTGCCTGTGCTTTAAGTCTTTGAGTTTCATCGTGATTATGCCGCCATTTACCGTGAACGAATTCTATTGCATCCCCATCTTGAACAGCATGGGGAAGAACTGAAAGATAGATATTTTTCATGATTTTGCCTTCTAATTCTACGACTGCAACGTCACCTTCTAATCTAGTGATTATACCTTTCAACTTTGATCACTCCTTATTCTATCACAACATGTTCATTACCATTATAGGGTATTACCATTTATTAGCAAACCATATTTAATACATTTGTATTTTGAGAAAAATGTTTGATAGGTATTGACGGGTAAGAACTAGAAGTATATTATAAACGTATGAATACTTATTCAACTATTCATATAGAATAAATTACTGGGGGATTGGGAAATGATTTCAACACAGTGTGATTGTCATGTTATTCATGAGGAAATCGTTGAGAGAGTCAAAAAGGTGATGCCTGAAGATGAGAACCTGTATGATTTGGCCGATTTCTTTAAGGTTTTTGGCGATACGACAAGGATTAAGATTTTATGGGCTCTATCAGAATCAGAAATGTGCGTTTGTGATTTAGCGGTTTTATTAAATATGACTCAGTCTGCTATTTCTCATCAGTTACGAGTTCTCAAGCAAGTTGGAATGGTTAAGAACAGAAAGGAGGGTAAAATAGTTTTTTATTCTTTGGATGATGAACATATCAAGGGTATTCTTGATCAAGGAATGATTCATATTAATGAAAAATGAAATAATTGCTAGCTAAGATTTTTGCTATGTAGTTTATTTTTTGGAAAAGTTAAAGAGAGAGATAAGTTTTAAATACATTAGAATGAGGAGAAAAAAGAGATGGCAATTGTAAAGAAAGAGCTTATTGTACAAGGACTAGACTGTGCTCATTGTGCAGGGAAAATTTCCGGTGAGATAGAGCTTTTGCCAGATATCATTTCTGTTTCTTTGAATCTATTAACTCAAAAGCTAGTGTATGAAGTTAATAGTTCAACGGATACTGAGCGAATCAAGCTGAAGATAATAGAAATTGTCAATAAACATGAGCCACATGTGGAGATAGTTGAAAGCATAGATGTCAACAAGGAAATAGGGGCTAGTCTTGATGAAAGAAAAACTAAGCAGAATTATAGTTTTTTAGATGAGGTTAACAAAAATAAAATAATTAGAATTATTCTGGGAGTGATTCTCTTCGGAGCGGCTCTCCTCTTCGACCTTCAAATCATTCCTAAGGTCATTATTTTCTTAATGAGTTACTTGTTGATTGGAGGAGACGTTGTCCATAAAGCACTCCGAAATACTGCTAAAGGTCAGTTATTTGATGAAAACTTTTTGATGTTCATAGCGACTGTGGGGGCTTTTGGGATTGGAGAGTACCCTGAAGCAGTGGCAGTAATGCTCTTTTATCAGATAGGTGAATTTTTCCAAGAGAGTGCAGTTAACCGTTCCCGCCGTTCAATCGGTGAATTAATGAATATCCGTCCGGATTATGCGAATCTGAAAGAAGGGGTGCTCGAAAGAAAAGTATCTCCTGAAGTAATAGCTGTTGGACAGATTATAATCATTAAGCCTGGAGAGAAAATACCTTTGGATGGTGTTGTTGTCGATGGTGAATCATTCTTAGATACTTCAGCACTTACAGGTGAATTTGTTCCCCGTGGGGTTGAAGCAGGGTCGACAGTCTTGGCAGGTTTCATCAATCAAAGCGGATTATTAACTGTAAAAGTGACGAAAGAATACGGAGAATCTACGATTGCTCGGATTCTTGATTTAGTAGAAAACGCAGCTGGTAATAAAGCACCCACCGAGAATTTCATTACTAAATTTGCTCGGTACTATACTCCGGCGGTTGTGATTGGAGCTGCTCTTCTAGCTGTGGTACCACCATTGATTATTCCAGGAGCATTGTTTACCGAGTGGTTCTATAGAGCTTTGGTATTCTTAGTTGTTTCCTGTCCCTGTGCTTTAGTTCTTTCTATTCCCCTCAGTTTCTTCGGGGGCATAGGGGGAGCATCACGGAGCGGGATTTTGATAAAAGGAAGTAATTATCTTGAAGCTCTTAATAGTGTTAAAACGGCTGTTTTCGATAAAACAGGAACCCTTACTGAAGGAGTGTTTGAGGTAACTTCAGTTAATCCTATCGCTGACCTAGCTTCTGAGAGACTTCTTGAATATGCGGCTCTGGCGGAGAGTTATTCCAGCCATCCCATCGCTACGTCCATTTTAAGGAGTTTTGGTCAAGAGATAGATAAGAGTAGAATTGACCGGTACGAAGAGATCCCCGGATATGGAGTGAAAGCGATTATTCAAGCTAAAGAAGTAATTGTAGGTAATGCCAGATTAATGGAACGGGAGAATATCGCTTATGATTCTAATCAAGATATAGGGACGGTAGTATATATTGCTCTGGATGGTGAATATATCGGCAATCTTGCAATTTCTGACAAGGTCAAGCAAGATAGTTTGACTACGCTTCAAGGGTTAAAACAATTAGGGATTAAGAAGCTGATCATGCTGACAGGAGATAGCAAGAAAGTAAGTGAGAGGATAGGCAGAGACCTCGGATTTGATGAAGTATATGCTGAGTTACTTCCAGATCAGAAGGTTGAAATTCTAGAAAGACTGGAAAATGAGTTGCCTCGTAAAGAAAAGTTGATGTTTGTTGGTGATGGAATTAATGATGCGCCTGTACTAGCAAGGGCTGATATCGGAATGGCTATGGGAGGACTGGGTTCCGATGCAGCTATTGAGGCTGCGGATATTGTGCTGATGACAGATGAACCCTCAAAAATCCTCAGTGCTGTTCAGATTGCCAGGAAGACTCGTTCAATCGTATGGCAGAATATATTCTTTGCTCTGGGAGTTAAAGCTATAGTCCTGATAATGGGGGCTATTGGAATTGCTACCATCTGGGAAGCAGTCTTTGCAGACGTTGGTGTAGCAGTGATTGCAATACTCAATGCTATGCGGGTTCTGAGTTTTAAGGTTGACGTAAAGATTAAAGGCTAAAGATAGAAGATATCCAAAGTCTTAAGAATATCTTTAGGCTTTGGATACCTCCTTTAATCTTAAATGCAATTTCTATTGCAATCCTAAAACCTTAGCAATTTCTATCTGAAAAAGCTATGGAAAGAGATAGATAAGAGTAGTATCTCCCAATATGAAGAGATAGCTGGATATGGCGTGAAAGCTATAATCAGGGGGAGATTGATCATGGCAGGGAACGCAAGATTTATGGAGAGAGAATATACCCTATGATCTTGTCCAGGATATAGGCACGGTTATATATCTCGCTAAAGATGGGAGTTTTATGTAGGTAATATAACTATCTCAGATCGAGTCAAGCAAGATATACTGATTACCGTGCAAGGATTAAGGGGGTTAGGGATTAACAAATTGGTTATGCTGGTGACAACAACAGGGTCAGTCAGAAGATAGCTCAGGAGCTAGGGTTTGATGAGGTTTACGCGGTATTTGCCGATGTAGGGGTAGCCCTTATCGCGCTATACGCAATGCTATGCGTATATTGAATTTTAAGATGAGTGATAAGTCACGTAATTTTCCCACATCAGGGCGTAATACCGGTAAAGCGGTTCATTTGTTATGGAATATAAGGTTTGAAGCAGATGGATATGGATTGTGTGATATGGAGGATTGATAATAGGATCTATCTCTTTCATAAGATGTCCCAAGTCATAGGTTGTAATCTTGCCCATATCATAAAACCTTAAAATTTCTATCAGTGTCTCATTACATTCAGTAAAGCATTTCCCGGCAGTTTCGGCGTACTGGCTTGGTGATTGGCTTAAATCGTAGACGCCCAGCATCGTAAACATGTAACCGTTTAATGTATAATTTTTGGGTGTAGTCACATATTCCTGAAGAAATATTTTTCCTTCATTTTCTAAACCGAGTTTTGAGAAAAGATCTTGGGTTGAATCTAAAGCGCCGCCTTCCTCCACCGATGTCAGCATGAACTCGAAGGATTTATCCGCAGCTTTTAGGTATTTGGGATCACCTGTGTAGCTATACACCCTAAGCAGTGCGCTAATGGCCTGTCCTTGTGCCATTGAGGATACCCAGCCTGGCTGTAACTCGCTATTCTGTATGTAGTGGTGGTATCGAAAATTATAGGGAAATGCCCCTTGCTCATTCTGTAACTCCAGAAGTTTATCTGCACCGTTGAGCATGGCTTGTGTAGAGACTTCAATATTGAACTTATTCATTAATCGTCCATACATGGTTAAAGAATATTGTGAGATTGTAACGGGGTTGTAGAAGAAGCCGTCATCGTATTTAATAAGCGGTAGACCTTTAGAATCAAATCTGGCCTCACCACTTTCTTTATATTCCTTCCGTAACCCCATCAGTTGATAATCACCAAGCGGATCATATGCAGGCATTTGTTCAATGGCATAATTCGCTTTCATGTATTCCTCGTGCTTCTTGTTAATGATGGCTGGACTTTCTTCATAGTAAGGCTTTACGGTTTCAATGCTGATGCCATTATCCGCTAATACCTTATGCGCTTCTATGAACATTTGCTCTTTTTCTTTGAGGTAGGGGCTGAAACTCACTAAGCTATATCCCATGACTGCACTTTTGTAATTACCCTTTCTATGAGCATCGGTACTCCAAGTGAACACTAGATTCGTAACATTCTGGCCAAAGGAAGCTTCAGTTGGCGTCTCTGATTTAGTGATTGCGGAGAAGACGGAATTAGGGAATAAAGACATTGACATGCAGAATAATAGACAAGACACCAAAGTTTTAAAAGAGGGCTTCATCAATCAAACCTCCTAAATATCTAGATTTCTTATTATCTCCCTAAAGGATATCAATATTTATTAAAGGTAATTACTTTCCCTGCATGGTCATAGCTTAGGGTGTCTTGGGTTTGGTTGGCGTTCAATCTGGATTTCAGCTTGCCGCATTCGTCAAATTGGAAGTTGAAGATCTTTCCGGCAGAGGTTAACTTACTTAAGGTCAACCCATGTACCTGTCCCTGTGGTTGTTCCTGTGGTTCTTCTAATGACTGACGAACCTTCAAAAATCCTGGGTGCTTTCGGAATTGCAACCATCTGGGAGCAGTTTTTGCTGATGTGGGGGTAGCGGTGATCGCGATACTCAATGCGATGCGGGTTCTGAATTTTAAAGTAAATAATTAAAGAACGAAGGTATCCCAAATCTTAAAACATTTTTTTGGGGATACCTTCGTTGATAATTAGATATCAATAAATCTTAATTGATGAACCTTTATGTTAAAGGTTTGTTAAATGCTGAATCCTATTGCAGTCCTAAACCCTTCCTTTTGGAAATGATGTGTGTCTCAATATCTATTGCTGCTTGTACCGGGTCATCTCCTAAGGCTAACTTGGCACCGGTTAAGCCTTCGATATCTTCGGTCAAAAGTTTAACCAGCTTTGGAGCTCCTGTTACAAAAGGAGTAGGAGAGAGATGGGTGTATGCACCGTAGGCTAAGGCGAATACTGCATCAATAGTTGCTTTTTGTTCCATCCACTCTGGAGCAGTTACGGCGATAGGGAGCTGGGGAATATCGACATCCAAGTGATCGGCTAAGGCTGTAACCAGCATGGAGATGCGGCCTGTATCAGTACATGTGCCAAAGCTAAGAACAGGTGGGATACCTAGTGCTTTACATACTTCTTTTAATCCTTCTCCAGCATAATCGGAAGCCTCTAAACTACAAAGACCCGCTACCTCTAGAGCATGATTACCACAACCTCCACTCACCACAAGGATATTTCGTTTGATTAATTCTTTGGTGATAGTAACTGTGTTCCAGTCTTGAGGCCCGTTTCTAAGGCTGGCGCAATTGACGAGAGCTACAACGCCTTTAATCTTGCCTGCTGCGATAACTTCAACGAGGGGATCTAGTTTGTTTCCAAGTGCTTTCAAGACAGCTTCAGTGGAGAAACCGGCTATGGCTTTTTGAATTTTAACAGGTACTTTTGGAGTGATCTTGCCTTTTCTCTTCCCAAAGTTTTCAATACCTAACTCAATAAGCCTATCAGCCATAGCGTCAACTTCTCCTGGGTTGTAAGGTATGAGATGATTAAGGCCAGGCAGGTTGATAATGGTGCTTACGGCCACAAGGGTAATTTGATATTGTTCCGCATACATATCGATAGCTGGTGGTGAACAGTTTTCTTCCATGGCTAAGACATCGACTGTTCCTGTTGCCAGAAGGGGCTCAATGGTTAGCCAGTTCCCCATCAAACCGGTGAAAACATCGTCAACATCGAAACGCTGGAGAAGTTCTTGGCCGGTTTCGATAGAACCAACCACTCTTAAACCTTTAGCACCGGCCGCTTTGGCTTTTTGCTGAACCTCCGGTGTTCGTGCCTTAAGAATAGTAGCTACACCAGCCCATGGTTGATGACCATTAAATACAATATTGACATAATCGGGATCCATGATGCCTAAATCAACATTTACTTCATGTGGATAAGGTGTACCGAAGAGGATATCTTGAGCCATCTCCAGACCGATTTGCGCAGTATAGATAGTAGAAAGTCCGAGGCGAAGTGCTTTTTTAGCTAAAGAGACATAATCTCCATCTACATTTGTTAAGCAGCTGGCCACACAGTTTTGCTCTTCGTGGACAACCCCAGTTGGATAAATATTCAGGTCTTTCCAGACCTGCTTTCTTTTCTTAGGGGCAAAGACATCTACCATCACGCTTGGTTCTTCAGGGTCTTTGCTCATCTCTTTTTCCAAGAAATCAGCAAGTTGAACAGCCATCTGATTGTTATCCTGATTGGTATCGATTCCTACCATTCCACACATCCATTTTAGCTTATCTACATCAGTAATTTTAAAAGGAGTTTTCCCTTGACCTGTAGCTTTAAGAGTTCGAAAAGCCTCATAGGCATGATGACTATAGGTGCCCGCTCCCATAATATTACGCAAAAGAACATTACGCATAGCCATGGCATCAGGGCCAATGCCACAAACACCTTTATCTTGACCACTTTTCTCGCTTATCCTACATGGTCCTTGGGTACAGAGTTGACAACTTAACCCTTGAAGGCAGAATTTACATCTGATTTTTTCCTGTTCTATCCATCGATCGAATACATTAGACATGCCGTCTTCCCTGATTCTTAGGAGCATTTCTTCTACGGAGTCATGATAACTCACGCGTCCTTCAGTTTTTTCTAATATTGTTTCAGTCATTGCAATACCTCCAAGTATTTTCTAATCAAAGTTTGTTCCTAAAAGGGGATAAATATGTAGAAAAGGTGTATAAAAATGAAGAGACCAATGATTTAATTGTTTTTAAAGATGCACTTTACTCTTATCAATTAGTTCGATAAGAAATCCAAGGTCTTGTCCGGTATTCTCTTTTAAAAGAGGTTGAAATAGATCATTCTTTGTTTTTAATCTTTCACTAATGTTCAGAATGGTGAAATCTTCGGGCTTGATTCCTTGTTCCAGCTCATACCAATCTAGTGGGGTAGCTACTGTTGCACTCTGAGTCGCTCTTGGAGAGTAGGGACTGATAATGGTTTTTCCTTGCCACATCTGTAAATAATCAAAGTAAAGTTTTTTCCCTCTTTTAGGTACACTGCGCTCGATAGTAATCTTCCCAGGGTATTTCTGACTGAAAAAAACAGCGAAGAATTCGTTTATCTTCCTAGCTGTTTCATAGTCATATCTTCCACCTACAGGCAGATATATTTGGAGACCACTAGCACCCGAAGTCTTGACATAACTTGATATGTTGAGGTTTTGTAACTCATGATGGATGAGGAGTGCTACTTCTACGGTATCCTCAAATGTTTGACCCTCGGAAGGGTCCAAATCGAAGACAAGATTTACGGGATAAGATTCTTTCGTATATAAGTTAAAAGTGGTATGAAATTCAAGGACTGCCTGGTTTCCTAACCACGCGAGCACAGCTGTATCATTGAGGATAATGTAGTTGTTTTCATGCCAAGTAGACGTTGGAATCCAGGAAGGAGCAGATTGAGGCAAGTTTTTTTGATAAAAAGATTTGCCTTGTACACCATCGGGATAGCGAATTGAAGTTAATAAACGGTTCTTGGCATGAGGGAGGAGATAGGGAGCTAACTCGAGCAGTTTGCCTATGTAGTCAATCTTCCGAATTCCCTGTTCAGGCCAAAGAACTTTTTCCGCATTCGAAATTCTGACTTCTTTTCCTTCTATTGTTAAAGACATCAGATACTGAATTCCTTTCCATCCGCATTTTGTGCTTGCTCTTTACTAAATCCTAAGATCTTAGGGTGACGGAGGCTCTTGCCATCTGTCCATTCCAAATAGCTTACCCAACAAGTTAATATTGGTTGTAACCAAGTAGTGTCTTTGGCTTTGGATAAATTTGCAAAAGGGCTTTGGGGCTGAGCATTGGTGGATGAATAATCCTTAAGCAAATGAAAATCATTTTGGGTAAGACCAAGACTGGCATTTCCGATATAAATGAGATTGTTATTCTCATAAATGCCTAAGAGAAGAGAATTAGGACTTTTTGCCCTCCAGGATAATCCGCCTATGACAGCTAATGTTTTTTTAAGAATCTTAGTTTTAAACCATTGATTGTGTTTTTTACCTGCTAGATACTTACTTGATTTTTTCTTGGAGACAATACCTTCATAATTCTTCTGCCGCATTAAATTAAAAAGCTGAGTGCCATCAGGAAAGCTGTCTGTCAGAGTGATGTGAGCATTTTTATGCATTTTGGTCTGTAGAATTTCTAACCTTTCTTCTAAAGGAAGATTTCTTAAATCTCTACCATTGAAAAAGAGAATATCGAAGATAATATAATTGGCCGGATACTTTTGGAGATAGACAGGTAAGTTACTTTTTGTTCGTAATCGTTCCCGGGTTAAGACTCTCTGGAAAGAAGGTCTATTTTCGGAGTCGAACACAACAATTTCCCCATCAAGGACAGCCTGTTTGCCGCTTAAGAGATTAACCGTATCACTGATTTCAGGATAAAAATCAGTACGTTCTCTACCGCTTCTTGTAAGAACATGAAAATTACCATTTTCGATATAAGTAATACCTCTGATACCATCCCATTTAACCTGATGGGCCCATTCGGTCCCTGTCTGTATATTTCTAGAAAGTACAGGCTCCATAACTTGGATAATTTCCATTTACCTACCTCTTTCTTCGAGACCAGAAGCCCAAAGCCCGATAATTGTAGATTAAAGAATTATATAAATAGGTCCTGAATCGTAACTGTACCTTAAAAGCGTTTCAGAATTATACTGCCGATGGTTGTTTCTCTTTGGTAGTAGCTTTAGCTTTCTTATTAACGGGTTTCTTCTTAGTTTCTTTAAGGCTTGCTTGCAATGCTTCCATAAGGTCTATAACGTTTTTATGTGGCATTTCTGGTGCTATTTCAATCTCTTTACCTTGTATTTTTTTGCTGATAAGTTCTTGCAGTGCTTCTCGGTAATCATCTTTATATTTCTCAGGTTCGAATTGAGCTGAAAGGTTTTCAATCAGCTTTGTAGCGATAGAGAGTTCTTTTTCATTGACCTCTAAATTCTCTGAAACTCCTGGAATGAGATTGACAGATCTAACTTCATCAGGATAAAAGATTGTTTCCAACACGAGAACATTTTGAAATATTCTAAGTGCCGCCAAGGTTTGTTTGTTACGGATGGTCATTTTAGCTATAGCTATCTTCCCTGTGTCATTCATAGCTTGGCGAAGAAGATTATATGCTTTATTTCCGGTATCTTGCGGAGAAAGGTAATATGACTTATCGAAATAGATGGGATCAATTTCTGCAAGGTTGACAAAATCCAAGATATCAATCGACTTAGCATCCACTTCTGACTTTAGTGCTTCAATATCTTCCTCATTTATGATGATGAAATGACCAGTTTCATATTCGAATCCCCGGACAATCTCATCTTCCCTGACTTCTTTATCACAGGTGGGACAAATCTTTTTATATTTTAAAGGGGTATTACACTCCTTGTGTAGATATCTAAATCTGATATCCTTTTCCTCAGTAGCGGTAAACATCTTAATCGGAATATTAACTAGACCAAAACTTATAGAACCTTTCCACATTGTATGCATAATTTTACCCTCCTTTAAGCTATTATTTGTTAAATAGAAGGTCTTAATGCATGAATGAAATATTAGACGACAATATATATACTTGAACAAAAAACAGAAAAAAGGTAAAATTTAAATATTGTCTTCTTTTTCTATCAAAACATATTTGGTAGGGCCTTGATTTTTATGTCGTAGTATACCTTGTAATTAATGACATATAGAAAGTTTGGAGGGTCTAATTTGAAATTTCCCGAATTGAAAATTGGAGATCTTATTCCGAAATATCCAATTATCCAGGGAGGCATGGCTGTTAGGTTGTCAACATCCCGCTTAGCTGCTGCTGTAGCTGAAGCAGGAGGAATTGGACTGATTGCGGCTTCCGGGATGGAACAGCAGGAATTAAGAGAAGAGATAAGAAAGGCGAAGGAAAAAACCGAAGGCATAGTTGGCATCAATATTATGTTCGCTGTTAGCCGTTTTAAGGAGCTTGTTTTCGCAGCCTTAGAAGAAGGTATAGACTTAATTGTCCAAGGTGCTGGGTTTTCCAGAGATATTTTCAATTGGTGTGCTGATGCCAAAACTCCTTTTGTCTCCATAGTCTCCACTCCTAAACTAGCTAAGATTGCGGAAACACTTGGAGCTGCAGCCCTGGTGGTCGAAGGTAAGGAAGCAGGTGGACATTTGGGAACTGATGAGTCAATGCGTATTCTCGTTCCTAAGATTAAAGCAGCTGTTTCTCTCCCTGTAATTGCCGCGGGAGGAATCGTGGATGCCTGTGATCTTAAGGAAGCTTTTAGTCTAGGAGCAGACGGGGTACAAATGGGAATACGGTTCGCAGCTAGCGTTGAATCCAATGGTGCAGATTCTCTTAAGGAACTCTACCTAAAGGCAACTCGTGAAGATATCGTGCTTATAGACAGTCCCGTAGGTTTACCTGGTAGGGCTATTCGAAATGAATTTGCCTCTAGTATACTTGATGGAACAGTTGAACCCCCACAAGCTTGTGAGGGTTGTCTAAAAAAATGCAAACAAAGTTTTTGTATTATGGATGCTTTAAATAATGCCCAGCAGGGTAATCTTAAGCAAGGTTTAGTCTTTTCTGGTGAGTATATAGAGAAGATTACGGAGATCCTCCCAGCTGGTGAAATAATAAACAGACTTGTAAAAGAATACGAAGCACTTTAGGTGCTTCGTTTCTTAATTCGTTATCTTTATTTGTCTGATACGTTGTTTGTATGATTGGGCTCTGTTTGAAGCAATGATTCTTGTTCCGCTGGTAGTGAAGTGCTTAGTCCCATTATAGATTCCAACTTGGCTATTCTCTCCTGGAGAGTAGTAATACTTTCTGCTACAGGGTCTGATAACTTATGATGCTCTAAATCTACACCCTTTGTAGTCTTAGCTTTACCAGCTTTTATTCTGCCTGGGATACCTACAACTGTACAGTTAGGGGGAACATCTTGGAGAACAACTGATCCTGCTCCAACTTTAGAACTGTCTCCGATGGTGATCGAACCCAATACTTGAGCTCCAGCACTTATAACTACATTATCGCCGATAGTAGGGTGTCGTTTTCCTTTTTCTTTACCTGTACCTCCCAGAGTAACTCCTTGGTAGATGGTTACATCGTTACCTATTTCAGTTGTTTCACCAATAACAGTTCCATGTCCATGATCGATAAACACGCGGCGAGCGATTTTAGCTCCAGGATGGATTTCTATCCCTGTCAGAAATCTGTTGGTATGGGATATAATACGTGCGAGAAGATAAAATTTACGTTGGTAGAGAAGATGGGCTATGCGATGAACAAGAAGTGCATGTAGACCGGGATAACATAGAAGTACCTCCAATGTACTTTTGGCAGCCGGATCTCGTTCAAATACTGTATAGATATCCTCTTTAAGGTTTTTTATAAAATTCATACTTTCCACTCCAGTTCTTGTTGCACTTATCCGATTAAAATAGTAGGGATTACTCTCTACCATTATAGAGTAGAGGACATTTTGTTGGCAAGCGTTAAAACTTTCTATTAGCCTCTAATCTTCTCTATTTATCTATAATTAGACTTTTTTTCATTATCACCTCTGTAATACTATTAACATGAAAGGAGAGAGAATAATTGTCTAATTATATTAAGAGATCCCTCCATAAATATTGTCAAAATAAAATAGAAGAGATTAGTGATGTCATTGCTAGAGAATTTCCTGTAACTATTTTTATTAATGAAAGAGAAATTGTAACTTTGGTATGTTCACCTCAATACCTGCGGGAGTTAGCAGTTGGCTTTCTTTTAAGTGAAGGTTTAATAAAAAAATATGTAGATATAACCAGCATGGAAATCCAAGAAGAAGGTCTGATTAATATTAAACTAGCTGCGTTTCCGATTGCTTTGAATAGTTTTTTGCGGAGAAATATTGCCAGTTGCTGTGGTAAAGGAAGAGCAGGTTTATATTTTATCAATGATGCACGTCAGGTCAAAGGTATTATTTCTAATCATCTTTTTGAAGGAAGTAAGCTTAGTAAGCTTATGGAAGAGATGGAAACTAAATCAGAAGGTTTTCAGTTAACTGGAGGTATTCATGCTTCTGCTTTGGGAGGAGAAGTAATCTTTTGTATGTCGGAAGATATCGGCAGGCATAATGCCGTTGATAAAGCTATTGGTGCTGCCCTTATCTCGGATATAGATTTACAGGATAAAGCATTATTGCTAAGTGGGCGAGTTTCTTCAGAGATTGTTATTAAAGCAGCAAGAGCAGGAATACCTTTAGTATTATCTCGTGCAGCCCCGACTGATTTAGCCATTGATTTGGCAGAAGACCTGAACATTACTACTATTGGATTTGCGAGAAAAGGTAAGCTCAATATTTATTCCCATTCCGAAAGGATTATCTAGAGTATAATTGCTGGCCTTAAAGCCTAAAAAGAGATAAAAAAGTGCACCTCCCAATATTGATTTGGTTCTAATATTGGGGGTGCACTTTAAATTTAGGTTATTTAAATTTTCCCACCGTTATTTTTCATATTATTCTCTGAGAACTCCACCATTTTTTTGACCATATTACCGCCTATTTTGCCACCAATGCTACCACCGATTCTGCCTGCATCCCTTGATTTCAATTCACCATTGTATCCTTGGTTCAGTGGTATTCCTAATTCATTAGCCACTTCAAATTTACTATTGTTTATAAACTGTTGATATTCTTTAGGGCCACTATTAATATAACCTAATTCTTTAGATACTTCATATTTTAATTGATCCAATTGAGAATTATTCTTATTTCTACTCAAGCTAACTTCACTCCTTTAAATATGATTTCATTATTATTCTTTCTTATTTCAGAATTAAAATACCGTGTAATAACTAACATAGATGGAAAAAAACTTGGGACAAAAATATAGTATTTGTTTTTTTCATTTAATTTATTATAGATTAATTAAATATAAATTCTTTAGCTGTAAAAAATTATAGATATTCCGAAAACAATCTGCTAATATGTAGTCGAAAATCACAATGTGTTATTTTGGAGAGTAAATGAAGAAGAAAAAAGTCTTTTCACTTAGAACACAAGTATTTTTTTTTACGGCTATATCGGGGTTAATCCCTTTACTACTAACTATTTGGCTGCTTCATTATAATTTTTTGCATTTCTTCATCAATCACATGGAAAAACAGGTCATTGAAATTGCTATGTGGGCTGCTAATGACGTTGAAGTAGAACAAGCTTATTCCAATTCTGTGCTTGATACAGATATTCTACAGAAAACTTGTAACAGTATTAAAAATAGTACAGGAGCATATATAATTTTTATGGATACGGATGGTATTGTATTAAGTCATCCCTTTCCTTCTCGTATAGGTTATCAGATTGTAGGAAGACAAGAGGGGGAGCCACTCGCAACAGAACCCACTGTTACTCGAACAGAAGGTTATTCAGGACCGGCGATTAAGGGCTACGTTCCTATTTATATTGAGGATAGACTTGTAGGGGGAGTAGTAGCTGCATTCTTAGAGCCGGATATTAAACATATCTTATCTCAAATGTATAGAGCTGTTTATGCAATAGTTCCTTTAGTCCTGCTACTGATAATTATCTTATCTGTTCTCCTAGCTAATAATATTAAAAAGCGTCTTTCTGGTATGGAGCCTGGTGAAATCGCTACAAGGCTAATAGAGCGGGACGGCATACTTCATTCTGTAAGTGAAGGAATAATCGCCACAGATAGAGATTTGAATATTACTGTAATTAATTATGCTGCCAAAGCATTATTTCCTAAGGGAAACTTATTGGTCGGTCAGAAAGTGACAGATTTTATTTCGGATTATCCCTTGACCGAAGTCATTAATACTAAAGAACCTCGACACAACATACAGATTTCAGTGAATGATAATATTGTTTTATCTAATTGTTTCCCATTATTTATCAAAAATAAAGTTGTTGGAACTGTTATAACGATTAGGACCATGACCGAAGTAAATGAAATGGCAGAAAAACTCACTGGTGTAACGAAGATTGTAGAAGCTCTTAGAGCGAGAACACACGAATTCTCTAATAAATTACATGCCATCTCGGGACTGCTACAATTAGGATCTTTTGAACAAGCACAAAAATACGTAGCAAGTGTAGCCAGTGAAGAAAAGTCTTTGCTTAGTTGCCTGTTAAGTAATTTTAGAGTTAATGCTGTCACTGGACTGTTAATGGGAAAAGCCAGTGAAGCGGAAGAAAAGAGAATTATATTCTCTATAGATCCGGAAAGTTATCTATTCTCCCTTCCCGAAAGCTTTGACGAACATGCTAGTGTGATTGTACTTGGTAATTTAATCGAGAATGCCTTTGATTCAACTAAGATTTATGCTAAAGAGCCAAAAGTATCTGTTTCTATCAAGCAATCAGAGAAATCGATTGCAATAGAAGTTAAGGATAATGGACATGGTGTAGCTGAAAACATCCGTGATTTGATTTTTGAACCGGGATTTACAACTAAGGATAATGGAACAGGTTATGGTCTTGCTAATGTTAAAAATAGAGTAGATTTAGCTGGAGGAGAAATATCTTTCTTCTCTATCGAAGAATCAACTATTTTTAAAGTTATTATTCCACATGATATATTGGAAGATGAAAGGCAAGGGGGAAATATGGTTGGAAATGATTAAAGTCTTAATTGTAGAAGATGATCCAATGGTAGCCAGTATAAATCGGCAGTTTACTGAAAAATTACCTAGTTTCAGGGTAGTTGGAACATGCTGTTCCGAACCGGAGGCTCTGGAGAAGATTAAAGAGTTGAAACCAGACCTTGTGTTACTTGACATTTTCCTGCCCAATGGTAATGGCTTAAGCCTTCTCAAGCAAATCAGGCAGGATGGTATCTCTCTAGATGTTATCCTTGTAACAGCTGCCAAGGATACAGCTACTATACAAGAAACTCTTCGTTATGGTGCTGTAGATTATCTCATCAAACCTTTCGATTTCGAAAGGCTGCAGCAAGCATTAACCAACTATTCTAATCTGAGACAATTAATCAAAGAACATGCTGATATCAGTCAAGATGAATTGGATTACTGGCATTTTCCCTCAGAGCTTGGGAACTTGAATACGCTTTCTTCACTCCCAAAAGGGGTTCACTTTCTAACTCTACAACAGATTCTAAAATATTTGGACGATCAACATACGGCATTATCCTGTCAACAAATAGCAGATGGTCTCAGCTTATCTAAAATTACTGCCTGGCGTTATCTTGAGTATTTCGTAGACAAAGGAAAAGTGGAAGTAAGTCTGGAATATGGTTCTATTGGTCGTCCTACAAAACATTACAGAATAGTAAGAAATTAAAAATATTTAATAAACCTATTCAAGAATGCAAATAATTCTTATAACAATTATATTAGTAAAAAATTTATGGTTTTGAGAAGGTTTTGCATGATTGGTGTAGAATTTTTGTATTAGTCCATCCGTGGACGGACTTTAGGGAGGTAGAAAATTGAGAAAGTTAGTAATAGCGATTATCATCGGGTGGGTTATGCTTTTATTGTTTCGATATGAAGGTTTATTTTTCATAGAGAATCTTTTCGCAGATACACTTACCACTCAAACACGGGAAGTTGATCCTCGAATCAAAATTATTGCAATCGATGAAGAAAGTTTAGAAAAGATAGGTTCTTGGCCTTGGTCTAGAGGTGATCTGGCAGACTTAGCTGACACTCTTGCTTCTAGTGGTGCAACTGCTGTTTGGCCTAATTTGCTTTTCACTGAGAAAAGTGCTGACCCTAACCAAGATAAGGAACTAGCCCAGGTTATTGCCAAGTATGATAACATCTATCTTCCTGTCTATTTTGATTTTGAGGTTCTTACAAAAACAAAAGAAGAAATTGAACAGGAGTATCTTAAGCTCCCAGTAGTAGATATACCAATGGAAAGAATCGGACATATCAATGTCTTGGGGGATAAAGATAATGTTGTTCGAAAACTACTTCCTGGGGTTCCTACTTTAGATGAGGAGATTGTTCCCAGCATAGATATTATTTTGGCAAATTTACTACTTCCCGAATCAAAGAGAATTACCTGGAACGAAGATTATTTTTGGTTTAAAGGAGAAGAGCCTATTCTTCTGGATGAAAAACTTCAAATTGGTTTATCTTATTCATCCCCTCCACAGGACCCGCAATTTGATATTATCCCTGCTTGGAAAGTTATCGAGGGAGAGACAGATGCTAAACATTTTGAGAATAGTATTGTGATGATTGGTCTATATGCGACAGACCAAGCTGATCACTACCTGAGTCCGTTTAGCAAGGAACAAATGAATAGCGTTGAAATACATGCTAACAGTATCCAAGCGATTATAGAAGATAAGCTTTATAATAAGTTAACTCCGTCTTATGGTGCATTTTTAGTGCTTTTGGTTGGCATGCTTAGTTTTACGATATTCGAATTATTAAGTAAACGGGTAGGAGCCATTGTTTTGATTTTATCCATTGTTGGGTATACAGTTTTTGTACCTTATTATTACTCAGTATCTCAAGTACTTCTTCCTTATTCCTATACGATTTTTGCGCTCTTATTTGCTTTTGGATCTTCCATAATAGAGCGATATTTAGCAAAACGTAAGGGTCTTAAAGGAAATGTTATTTAAACAGGCTCTGTAAAAATGATAAAAGGAGCGTAAAACGAATACTTTCGGTTTGCGCTCCTTTATAATTGGCTTTGTTCTTATAGGTATAGAAGGCTTAGACTTTATGATAAATAATCTTCCGATATATCGGTATAAGCTTTTTTGATTAAAAGTATATCATCGATATTCTGGAGTAGAACATCTACAAGTAATGGATCAAACTGTTTGCCTTTTTCATTTTGAAATAATTGTACTACCTTATCTAAATCCCAAGGAAGTTTATAACACCGGCTACTGATTAGAGCATCAAAGACGTCTGCGATAGCGGTTATTCTGCCGTAGATATGAATTTGCTCACCTTTCAATCCCTGGGGATAGCCTTTCCCATCCCATCTTTCGTGATGTTGGTGAGATATTACAGCGGCAGCTTTGATAATTCTTCGACGAGAGCTTTTTAATAGATTATATCCTGCTTCTGCATGAGTTTTCATGATTTCATACTCTTCAGTGGTTAATTTGCCTGGTTTTTTTAATATTGAGTCGGGAATACCAACTTTTCCGATATCATGCATGGGAGAAGCCATATTTATTAGATCGGCTTCATTTTCTCCTAACCCTATCTTAAGAGCCAGTAGTTTAGAGTATTCTGCGACTCTTTTGACATGATTACCTGTTTCTTTAGAACGTCTTTCAGCGATATCACCCATAACATAAATAATCTCTTTTTGAGTTTGTTCTATTTCATACACTAACTGAGCCGATTCTAAGGCTTTCCCACTATAAGAAGCCACAAGGGTCATATAAGCTACGTCTTTTAAGGAGAATTTGCCTTCAGGCGTTACTTTGTTAATCGCTTGAAAAGCCCCTATTATTTCTCCTTCTGAATTCTCAATAGGGATACATAAAACTGCTTTGGTACGATAGCCGGTTTGATTATCGATGGTATGATTGAAGCGAGAATCTTCATAAGCATCTTCTATAAGCAGATATTGATTATGCTTAATCGCATAACCAACAAAACCACTGTCCATGGGCACAGTATGACGGCCAATACCATGGGCAACTTTGGTCCATAGTTCCCCGGCTTCTTGATCCACTAACCATAGTGTACATCTGTCTGCCACTACCAGTTGCCTCCCCATGTCAGCCATTAAGACGAGGAGCTCATCCAAGTCTCGGGTGTAAGCGATTCTCCCCATATAATTAAAAATTATATTAATAAGATTTTCCGGGGTCAGCTCTGAATAGTTAAAAGTGCCATTAGATATGTCCATAGTAATCTCCATTTGGTTAAAATCAAGTTCTTATAAACAGTCTAACTTTTTACCCGGGTAGGTTCAATGATTAGGGATGGTATACATTTTACTTTATTCTAACAAAATATGATAATTATTCCAATAATATTATTTTTAAAAATATGAAAGGTTTAAGTTTTTGCAGGTTTTACACCTTTGTTGTGGAATTTGTACAAAACTTTATTGAAAACTTCTCGATTAAGGGATAAATCTTTTAAGATGGTAAGGGAGGTTGTAAGTTGAGAAGATTCTTAATTGCAATATTCTTAGGTTGTTTTATGCTTTTGTTATTTAGATTTGACAGCTTGTACATGATAGAAAATATATTATCGGATAAACTTACCATGCAAACCCGGGCTGTTGATCCCAGAATTAAGATTCTGGCAATTGATACAAATAGTCTGGAGAAGGTCGGACGGTGGCCCTGGTCAAGGAGTATTATGGTTGACATAATTGATAAAGTTGCTTCTCAAGGTGCAATAGCTGTATGGCCGGACATTCTGTTTACGGAGAAGAGCGATGAACCATTAGCTGATCAAGCCTTAGCGGATGTTGTAGACAAATACGATAATGTGTATCTGCCAGTTTATTTCGAACTTAAATCTGTTCAGAATATAAAATCTGTGTATGACTATGAAGATCTCAAAAGCCCTGTAGTTGGCATACCTATGATGAGAATAGGACATATCAATGTTCTGCCAGATCATGATAACATAATACGCAGAATAAACTTAGGGATTCCTACTTTGGCAGAAGAGGTCATACCCATTATTGATGTGAGGATAGCAAATCTTCTTCTTGAAGAAAAGAGTAGGGTGAGTTGGGATGATAATCATAATTGGTACAGGGGGCGAGAAAGTATTAATTTAGATTCCAACTTACAGGTTGGTTTTTCTTATGCTTCTTCAGCAGTAGAATCAAAATTTGAAATTATACCAATATGGAAAGTAATAGAGCGACAGATAGATCCTGCATATTTCGAGAACAGCATTGTAATGATTGGACCTTATGCAAGTGGACTTCAAGATCAATATCTTACTCCTATGGGAAAGACACCGATGTTCGGTGTGGAGATACATGCCAATATAGTCCAAGCCATTCTGGATAACAAGCTGTACACAAGAGTTGGGGATTCTTACGGCACTCTCTTAGTAGTATTATTGACGATATTAGGTTTTGCCTTATTTGAGTTGGTACGGGCTAGATGGGGAATTATTTTGTTGTTTATTCTGGTTATCGGCTATTCGGCAGTGGTTTATTACATATTTCATGCATTTGCAATTCTTCTCCCTTATTTTTATGTTATCTTAGCACTCATAATAGGTTATATCTGCTCAACCATTTTACAGTACTTACAAGAAGTTAAGGAGAGAAATAGAATAACCGGTATCTTTGGTAGATATGTTTCCAAAGTGGTGGTTAACGAGATTCTTGCCAATCCTAAGGAAATTGAAGTGGGGGGTATTCGGAAAGATGTATCAGTAATGTTTATTGATATTCGAGGGTTTACCCCTCTGTCTGAAAAGATGGAACCCGAAGAAGTTATTAAAATCCTTAATCGATATCTTGACCTTTGTACGAAGGCTGTATTTAAATACGAAGGAACTCTTGATAAAATCATTGGGGACGGAGTGATGACTATATTTGGTGCTCCAATAGCCCAAGATGACCATGCCGACCGTGCTACACGAACTGCTTTGGAGATAAAAAGCAATTACGAATTATTGGCTGAAGAAATACAGAAAGAATATGGTTTCGATGTTAATCTAGGTATAGGAATAAATTCCGGGTCTGCTGTAATTGGGAATATCGGCTCGCATGACCGTCTAGACTATACTGCGATTGGTGATACAGTGAACCTGGCAGCTAGACTAGAATCCAATGCTAAACCAGGACAGATTCTTATAAGCAGGGAAACGTTTGCCAGAATAAGCGAGCGATTTCGCTGTAGAGAATTAGACCCCATATCTGTCAAAGGGAAAAAAGATTTAGTAGAGATCTATGAAGTGGAGGGAGAAATAGCGGAGTAAGCGAAGCAGGTGAAATAAATGCTAAAAAAAGTCCATACCTTGAAAAGGGTATGGACTAACTCTTAAAATAGGATAATGTCTGTTCAGATGAAAAAACTATACGTGTAGAGCTATAGCTAGAATAATCAGATGAAATGTTTGATCGATAACTACTCTTATCCATACTGGGGCATTGTTATCTAATCTCATTATCTTAGAAGTCCATAAATTGATAAATGTTCTTCTGTCAAGAATAAGGTGAGCGGCAAAGAGCAAGGAACAACCTTCGAGTGATAAACCTCCAAAAGCAAAATAGGAGGTTATCCAGATAATTAGAGTATAGATGAAAGAATGGATAAGCAGGGGAAACCAATTGTTAGCTTTGTTATCGGCCATCCATTTAGTCTGAAATAAAAAATCTCCTAACAAATGGGCTAATAAAAGGTAATCAAAATTGCTCACTTTTTTACCTTCCAAATTGTATTTTGCTAAGGCTAATATTGTTTATCACATTGAGCAGTAAGTTTATTATAAAAAACATATCTATTTTTTACCAGTAAAATTTATGAGAAAATTATAATTACCAATATGACCAATGTTGGAATAGAATAATAATGATTAGCTGCAAAAGTAGTTTTAGGTCTTGGTAATAGAATAATCTATTTTCCTTGAGCATAAAGAATATAGTATAAATATCTAAGGGAAGGAGTTTGCTTTAAATGGAGGCTGCACTTATCTTCGAAGAACCAAAACAAAAAGTAGTTATACCTAGACAAATATTAGGACTGACAGCGGTGCTTTTAGCAAGTACTGCAGTAACTCCTATGAATATGCTTGCTGTTCAGAATGTTTCTGATCTGGCAACACTTAATTTAAATCCAATTAGCGTAAAGCAAATGGAGCAAGTGTTAGATCCGCAACCACTCAATTTAAAAACCATGGAGCATAATGATGGTGCAGATATATTTGGGATTAATAATGTAAGTAATATACAATTAATTGAAAGCCAAAAGGTGTTAATCCAGACTAGGGAAAAAATAGTCGCTTCTGCTCTCTTATGGCAAGGGGTGGCTTATAACTATGGAGGGACTACTAGGGCGGGAGTGGATTGCTCCGCGTTAGTTCAGTTAGTTTTTAGAGAAAACGGTATTCAACTAGAAAGGGGATCATATGAACAGTTTAGACAAGGTGTAGGAATCCCTAAGTCGAAGCTGGAGCCTGGTGATCTGGTATTCTTCAATACTAATGGGACGCTTGCCAGTCATGTTGGTATTTATCTAGGAGATTCCCAGTTTATTTCTGCAACGAAAAATTGTGTGGAAGTCCAACCTTTAGATATGCCTTACTGGGCTAAGACTTACCATGCGAGTAGAAGAGTAATTGAATAGAGACACTTATCCTCCAGAACTTCTTGACAGAAAGAGAAATTAAATTTATAATCGGGAAAAAATCAAGTAAGCGCAATGAAGGGGAAGTGGCAACACGGGATAACCTCTCGTCCCTGTTAGGGATGTGGAGGTTTTTTGGTATTATGTATTGGGATGAAGTTTTAGGGGGTAAAAATAATGAGAATTTTAGTGAGTGAAAAAGTTGCTCGCGCTGGTGTTAGGTTGCTGGAAGAAGAACATAATGTTGATACATATGGTGAGCTTTCTCAGGAAGAGTTGATTAAAATTATTCCTGAATATGATGCTTTAGTTGTACGAGGAGATACCAGGGTAGGTTCAGACGTTATTGAAGCTGGTAAAAAACTCACAGTAATAGGTAGAGCAGGTCTTGAGGTTGAACATATCGATATCCAAACTGCAACCAAAAGAGGGATAATAGTTTTAAACGCACCTCAAGGCAACAGCACTTCTTCCATTGAATATACTTTAGGTATGATTTTAGCTCTTAGTAGAAATCTTCCCCAGGCCTATTGTTCGGTCCAAAATGGTGAATGGGAAAGACATAAATATACAGGTACAGAGATTAGAGAAAAAGTCTTAGGTATTATAGGCTTAGGACGAGTTGGTGCAGGTGTAGCTAGAAGAGCGAAATCATTTGATATGAAAGTGCTAGCTTATGATCCTTTTATAAGTGAAGATAAAGCAAAAGAGATTGGTATAGATCTTGTGGATTACGAATTCCTGCTCAAAAATGCGGATTATATTACTTTGCACCTACCTACTACTGTTGATACCAGAAACTTATTGAATGAAGATGCTTTCAAGAAAATGAAAAGGGGAGTAAATTTAATTAATTGTGCTCGAGGGGGTATTATTGAAGAAGCTGCTCTTATCAAGGCACTCCAAGAAGGAATAGTTGCAGGGGCAGCTCTAGATGCTTTTGCCCAGGAGCCAGTCGATTCAAATAGCCCCTTACTGAAAATGCCAAATGTTATATGTACTCCAAGAATTGCTTCACGCACTCAAGAAGCTGAAAATGAAGTTGCCCTTGGGGTAGCAAGAGGGGTTTTGGCTGCGTTAAGATCTGAGCCGGTAGCGACTTCTCTCAATATTCCTCCTGTAGCCAAGGATGTTATGGATACGATTAAACCTTATATTAACCTCGTTGAAAAAATGGGTGTTTTGGCAGTACACCTTACTGAGGGAAGGATAAAAAGTGTTGAGGTAAAGTATAACGGTTATATAAGTAAGATTGATACGAAGATGCTAACACTTGCTGTTGTCAAAGGAGTACTAAACCCGATTCTTCAAGAAGCTGTGAACTATGTAAATGCTCCGGAAGTTGCGAAGGCAAGAGGGATTATTGTAAAAGAAATTAAAAGCCAGGATACAGAGGATTTTGTGGATCTTCTTAGTGTTACGGTCAGAACAGATAAGAGTGAGCATAGGGTTGCCGGCACTCTTTTTGGAAAAAAAGAAGGCAGGATAGTTGAAATAGATAATTTTCGAGTTGATGTGGATCCTATCGGTTGGCTTCTCCTCATTCCTCACGAAGATTATCCAGGTATGGTGGGTAAGGTTGGGACCATTTTGGGAGAGAATAATATTAATATCACGAGTATGCAGGTAGGGAAAACCACAGCTATTGGGACGAATATCATGATTGTTGGAGTTGAAGGGGAAATTAAGTGTTCAGTACTAAATAAACTAAAGGAATTAATCGGTATTCAAGGGGTTAAGAAAATTAATTTTGATACTGAATAGGGGAGATGTTAATGATACTGTTCGGTACAGCCGGAGTTCCCTTATCTTCGAGAGAAAGGTCATCGGAAGCGGGTGTTCAAAGGGTTAGAGAACTTGGGTTAGATGCTATGGAAGTAGAATTCGTCCACGGTGTAAGAATGAAGGAAGAAAAGGCAGCTAAGGTTGCTGCAACCGCTCGAACAGAAAATATTGCTCTTACCTGCCATGCCCCTTATTATATTAACTTGAACTCACGCGAAAAAGAAAAAGTCATAGCTAGTAAAAACCGCTTGTTAGATACGGCAAGAATTGCTAATATCCTAGGAGCAACAAGTATTATTTTTCATCCTGCTTTTTATACTGAAGATAAACCATCTATTGTTTTGCAAAAAGTAATACAAGAGCTAGCTGAAGTGAGGGAAGAACTTGATAAGGAAGGTAACAAAGTAGTATTAAGACCAGAAACAACGGGCAAGCCTTCTCAATTTGGTGATTTAAAAGAAACTATTCTTTTGTCTAAGGAGATTGATGGAGTATTGCCATGTATTGACTTTAGTCATCTATATGCCCGTTCAAATGGTGGGTATAATACATATGATGAATTCTGTACTGTATTGGAGCAAATTGCAGAACAGTTAGGAGATAGATGGACAAAAAATGCCCACTTTCATATCTCCGGTATAGATTATGGTGTAAAAGGAGAAAAAAAGCATCTTATATTTGAGGAATCGGAGTTAAGATATGCCGAAATACTTAAGGCTCTCCTGGCATTTGGTATTCAAGGAACAGTAATTTGTGAGAGCCCTAATATTGAGGAAGATACACTTTTGCTTAAGAAAACCTATGAAAATATGCATGCTAACATTTGGGCATTATGAGCCATTAAAAATAGAAGTTAGCAATAGGCCCTATAAAGGGTCTATATTTATAGCTTGAATTAATGGTAGAATATTACAGAACGCTTGCAGGAATATTCTACTTTATAAAGAATCACCTTAGAAGGAATAGGGGTTAGAGGATGGATCTGTGTAAAGAAAAGATTATCAGAGCTTGTATCTTAACTATCCCTGGTATCGGTAGTCAACGACTGCGCCATTTGATTGCTCGATATGGAAGTGCTCAAGCTGCCTGGGATTCTCCGGATTTTACTTTAGTAGATATAAATCCTTGGCTCAAAGATTTTCTTCAAGCTCGTAAGCGAATTAGTCCAGAAAAAATTGAGTCGAATCTAACAAAAGAAGGAATTTCTTTGGTAGCAAGGGAAGAAGATAGTTATCCTTTTTTATTAGCAGAATGTCCTGGTGCACCTCCTTTGTTATTTTATAAGGGTAAGCTAGAACCTAAACGAGAATGTATTGCAATGGTAGGAGCAAGAAAAGCGACACCATATGGAAAAGCAGCAGCTTCATTCTTAGCAAAAGAAATGGCTTTAGAAGATTTCGTAGTTGTAAGTGGACTAGCACGTGGAATAGATGCCGCCGCTCATAAAGGTACGCTTGAAGCGGACGGGACGACTTGGGCATTTTTGGCAGGCGGTTTAGACAAGATATATCCACCCGAGAATTTAAAACTTGCTCTGGAGATTATGGAGAAAGGAAAAGGGGCTATAATAAGCGAATATCCACCTGGAATGTGTTCCGAACCTGGACAATTCCCTGCCCGCAACAGGTTGATTAGCGGTTCTTCCAGGGGTGTGATAGTAGTTGAAGCAGCTGAGAAAAGTGGAGCACTTATCACTGTGGATTTTGCATTAGAGCAAGGTAGAGAAGTTTTCGCGGTTCCCGGTCCCATATTTAGTGAAATGAGTAGAGGGACACATCAACTATTAAAAATGGGTGCCAAACTTGTTGAGACTAAGGAAGACATTATTGCCGAACTATCAGTAATGGATAAACCGGAGATAAGTAATGCTGGTAGGAATCAAAAAAGAGTTATTCCAGTTTCGAGTGCCTCAACAGCTGATAATAAATGTGAGGAAGAAATAATGCAATTTTTAAGTGATACTCCTCTTCACATTGATAGACTGACATCACTTTGCACTTTTTCTCCCCAGGAAGTAGCCCTTAGCTTACTTGAGATGCAACTTTCCGGCAGATTAGTCCAGCTTCCCGGACAGCATTATGTTTTACAGCGTTGAACTGTTTAAGACTTCGATATTTTATTCATAATATACAGAAGAAATAAATTTAATTGTGATTTGAATGAAAAATTGGTATATTGGTTTTATTATTTTTAACGAATGAGAATATTTAACTTATTCGATAGCTTTATTAGAAGATTAAAAAGAAAGTTCTATTGAGGTGAATTATGACCAAGACTCTCGTAATCGTAGAATCTCCAGCTAAAGCCAAATCTATAAGTAAGTTTTTATCTAGAAATTACCAAGTTAAGGCTTCGCTTGGTCATTTGCGCGATTTACCTAAAAGTCAGATTGGTGTGGATCTTGATAACGATTTTGAACCTAAGTATATTGCTATTCGAGGTCGTGGGGATCTTGTTAAAGAGTTAAAAGCAGCAGCTAAGTCTGCTGATAAAGTTCTGTTAGCGTCAGACCCTGATAGAGAAGGGGAGGCTATTGCTTGGCACCTTGGACATTTACTCGGGCTTGATTCAACCAAGAATATTCGGGTAGAGTTCAATGAGATTACAAAGAATACTATTCAGAATGCTGTCAAGAATCCCAGAGGGATTGATATGAATCGTGTCGACGCTCAACAAGCCAGAAGGGTATTAGATAGGCTGGTAGGATATAAGCTTAGCCCGCTACTTTGGAGAAAAGTAAAAAAGGGACTCAGTGCGGGTCGTGTTCAATCTGTTGCTGTACGCCTGATATATGACAGGGAAGAGGAGATACGGAACTTCGACCCTGAAGAGTATTGGTCACTTGTGGCGGAATTACGCTGTCAAGGTGGGAGTTTTACTGCTAAACTTCTTCATAAAAAAGGTAAGAAGATTACGATTTCAAGTAATGAAGAAATGGAACAAGTACTCCAAGATTTAAAAGCTTCAGAGTTTACGATAGGGGAAGTCAAAACAAAAGAAAAGAAGAAGCAACCTGCACCGCCTTTTACGACGAGTAGCTTGCAGCAGGAAGCTTATCGGAAACTTAATTTTAGTCCTAAAAAGACAATGATTATTGCGCAACAACTTTATGAAGGTATTGATTTAGGGAAAACTGGAACAATAGGTCTTATTACTTATATGCGTACGGATTCAGTAAGAGTTTCGGATACCGCCCAAGAAGAGGCTAAAGAACTAATAGTAGATAATTATGGCGAACAGTTTTATCCTGAACAACCAAGAAAGTTTTCTACAAAAGGAAGAACCCAAGAAGCACACGAAACGATTAGACCAACTTCTGTTTGGAGAACTCCTGAATCTATAAAAGAATTTTTGAGTAGGGACCAAATTAAACTTTATCGTTTAATTTGGGGGAGATTCATTGCTAGTCAAATGAGCTCAGCCATTTATGATACAGTTACTGTCGATGTCCAGAGTGGAGAGTATACTTTTCGAGCTAATGCTTCCACAGTCAAATTTCAAGGATACCTTACTGTATATGAAGAAAGCTCCGATAATCCAGAAAAGCAAGATAATGAAGAAGGATGTATAACAGGAGAGTTCAAAACAGGTGAAAAATTAACAATGCTTAAACTTGATGAAAAACAGCATTTTACTGAGCCGCCTCCACGTTATACTGAAGCTTCTCTCGTTAAAAAAATGGAAGAAGAAGGGATAGGGCGTCCTAGTACATTTGCTCCTACCATAGAAACTATCCAGACCAGAGGATATGTAGTCAGAGAAGAAAAGAAACTCGTTACTACCGAGCTTGGTGAAATCGTTGTCTCTTTGCTAAAAGAGCATTTTCCTGATATTGTAGACCAAGAATTCACTGCCAATATGGAAAAAAAGCTTGATGATGTTGAGGAAGGGCAAGCTTCTTGGAAAAATATTATTAGAGAGTTTTATACTCCTTTTGCTGAGACTCTTGAAAAAGCTGAAGAAAAGATTGGAAAGATTAAAGTTGAGGATCAAGTCTCAGATGAGATCTGTGAGAATTGTGGTCGAAATATGGTTATTAAAATGGGGCGATTTGGTAAATTTTTAGCCTGTCCTGGATTCCCGGATTGCAAAAATGCCAGGCCTTTGCTTGAAGAGATTGGGGTAGATTGTCCTGATTGTGGTGAAAAATTAGTAGTTAGGCGATCAAAAAAAGGACGGAAATTTTATGGATGTAGTAAATATCCTGAATGTAATTTCATCGCTTGGGAGAAACCTTCACCATATCCCTGCCCAAAATGCAACAGCCTTATGGTAGAAAAAAACACCAGAAAAGAAAAGAAATATGTGTGTACAAATAAAGATTGTCGGCATATTGAAGAGAATAAAGAGATTGGACAGAATTAATAAGCGATAAAGGTGATTATGATTATGGATAGTAGTATTCTCATTATCGGGGCTGGTCTGGCAGGGTCTGAAGCTGCTTGGCAGTTAGCTAAGCAAGGACTTAAGGTTGAACTTTATGAGATGAGGCCTCAGAAATCCACCCCTGCTCATTGTACTGATAGGTTTGCAGAACTGGTTTGCAGTAATTCGTTAAGAGCTGCGGGTTTAGAAAATGCAGTTGGATTATTGAAAGAAGAAATGCGGAGACTAGATTCTCTTATTATGCGAACAGCAGATGAGACAGCTGTCCCTGCCGGTGGGGCCTTGGCAGTTGACCGCCAGCTTTTTGCTGAAAGAATAACAGATATTTTAACTAACCATCCTAATATCACTGTTATTAGAGAAGAAGTAAAAAGAATACCGAAGGACAGATATGTAATTGTTGCTTCAGGCCCGCTAACTTCAGATGATCTAGCAGAGAATATCATCAGTGTTACCGGAGAAGAAGCTCTTTCTTTTTTTGATGCTGCGGCTCCTATAGTTGAACTAGAAACGGTAGATATGAATAAGGCTTTCTGGGCGTCACGTTATGATAAAGGTGATGCTGATTACCTTAACTGCTCAATGACCAAGGAAGAATATGATAGGTTCTATCACGAGTTAATAAATGCAGAAGTAGCTGAGATTAAAGGATTCGAGAACCAACAAGTATTTGAGGGTTGTATGCCAATTGAGACAATGGCTAGCAGAGGATATTTAACGATGGCTTTCGGTCCTCTAAAACCCGTAGGGATAGTTGATCCGCATACTGGTAAGAATCCATTTGCGGTTGTTCAATTGCGCAAAGAAAATATTCAGGGTTCACTCTTAAATCTAGTTGGATTTCAAACCCATCTTAAATGGGGGGAACAAAAAAGAGTCTTTAGATTAATTCCGGGATTAGAAAACGCTGAATTTGTTCGTTATGGCATTATGCACCGGAATACATTTCTCAATGCGCCCCATATTTTAAATGCCGATTTCAGTTGCCGTCTCAGATCTGATTTATTCTTTGCAGGTCAGATTACAGGGGTAGAAGGCTATGTGGAATCAGCAGCCAGCGGACTCTTAGCAGGACTCAATACTAGACAACGTATTCTGGGCAAAGATACCTTAGTATTTCCTCCTGAGACGGCTCTTGGTGGCCTAGCCGGTCATCTAGCCGGTTCACCAAGCGTTAATTTTCAACCCATGAATATTAACTTCGGACTAATCCTCCCACTTGGTGAAAGGGTCAAAGGAAAAAGAGAAAAGAATAAAAGGATTTCGGAGCGAGCGTTAGCAGTGCTAGATTCTTACCGTGCAAACTTTCAAATCTAAACATATACCTGAGGAAAAAAGGGAATGTAATAAGTACGGCCATATTCGATGCTCGTGATTTGAAAAACCGAGTATCGTACCTCGAACTTCGAAATCCGATAAGAGGAGGCTAAAAAGGATGTTAGCATACCAGACCCTAGATGATTTTTCTGCTTATTTAACCGCCAAAAACTTTTCAGAATTAACTATTTCTGCTTATCAAACTGATCTTCTTCAGTTTCTAGGCTATGCTGCTCATGAACTTGGAAAAGATATTGAAGAGCTCGATGTACGAGAAATAGACAAATACATAGCACGAAGCTATACAGGTTTTATGACAGATAGGAAATTAAACAGAAAAAGCATTGCTCGTAAACTGGCTGCCTTACGCTCGTTTTTCAAATACTTGTGTAGACAGGGGCTAGTTCCTCAAAGTCCTGTCCAAAAAATTACCACTCCTAAGATGGGGAAGAACTTACCTCGCTTTCTTTTTCGTGAGCATATGGAGAAACTGCTTGGGGCACCCCAGACTGAAACCAAAAATGGCTGGAGAGACCAAGTGATAATCGAATTATTATATGGATCTGGGCTAAGAGTTAGTGAGCTGGTTGGACTTAATATTATGGATGTGGATTTGAATAGTAGTCTCCTGAGGGTAAAGGGTAAAGGGCGCAAAGAAAGAATAGTGCCTTTAACAGAGCCCTCGAAGAGAGCTATCTCTGCCTACCTAGATGTTAGAACCGATTCCCAGGCAGCACTGATACTTAATTATAAAGATTTAAGACTTACTTCTCGCTCGGTACGTCGAATTATAGATAAATTGGAGAAGAAAGCGAACCTTAACCAACATGTTCATCCTCATATGCTCAGACATACCTTTGCCACCCATCTCCTCGATGGGGGCGCAGATTTAAGGAGTGTCCAAGAACTTCTCGGACATAAGAAACTTTCATCAACTCAGATTTATACCCACTTAACTAGAGAAAAGCTTCGTCATGTCTATATGGACTCTCACCCGCGAGCTAAATTAACTTAAATTTTCGGAAAAGTAAACGCAATTTAGAAAATTAACTTGACTCTTATGATTGTCATCAAGTAAACTTCCAATTAAGGAGGTAGTACAATGTTTCACGCAACAACTATTATTGCCATAAAAAAAGATGGACAGGTAGCAGTGGCCGGTGACGGTCAGGTTACTCTCGGTCAGGCAACAGTGATCAAACACGGAGCTCGTAAAGTTAGGCGTCTATATCATGGTAAAGTATTAGCTGGTTTTGCAGGCTCAGTAGCCGATGCCTTTACTCTTTTCGATAAATTTGAGGGCAAGCTGGAAGAGTTTCACGGTAATTTACAGAGAGCTGCGGTAGAGTTAGCTAAACAATGGCGTACTGATAGAATGTTAAGAAATCTTGAGGCACTTTTAATCGTAGCGGATAAAGATAGTATTCTCCTTGTCTCAGGCTCCGGAGAAGTTATAGAACCAGATGATGGGATTGTTGCTATAGGTTCAGGCGGTAATTATGCTTTAGCTGCTGCAAGGGCTTTAGTAAATCATACAGATCTAAGTGCTGGAGAATTAGTCAGAGAAGCCATGCAAGTAGCGGCTTCAATTTGTGTATATACTAATGATAATATCATTGTCGAAGAGCTGGAGGGTTAACTGATGGAGCAATTGACACCAAGACAAATTGTAGCTGAACTAGATAAATACATAGTAGGACAAAAAGGAGCTAAAAGGGCTGTAGCTATTGCTTTGCGCAATAGATATCGCCGTTCTCTTCTGCCTTCTGCTCTCCAGGAAGATGTTCTGCCCAAAAATATCTTGATGATAGGTCCTACGGGAGTAGGGAAGACTGAAATAGCCCGGCGCTTGGCGAAGCTTGTTAAAGCTCCGTTTACTAAAGTCGAAGCGACTAAGTTTACGGAGGTCGGTTATGTAGGTCGGGATGTAGAATCTATAATTCGTGATCTAACCGAGGTCGCTTTACGAATGGTTAAAAGTGAAAAAGTAAAAGAAGTTGAGGTCCAGGCTGAGAAAAATGCGGAGAAGAGGCTTCTGGATTTAATATCTGGTAAGAAAAAAGACTCACCTAGTGTGAACCCTTTCCAATTCTTATTTGGCCAGGAAGCAGAAAAAGAGAAAGAGAATCCTGATACTCCTGAAACAGAAAAGGATAAGGACTTCTTCCATCAAAAGCTCCAAAACGGAGAACTCGAAGAAATAATGATTGAGATAGAAGTTGAAGAGAATCCGGCTTATTCAGATATGCTAGGAGCATCAGGGATGGAGTTAGGAATTAATCTCCAGGATATGATGGCTGGAATGTTTCCTAAAAAACGCAAGAAAAAGAAAGTCGCGGTTAAGGAAGCACGCAGAATACTCATTCAAGAAGAGGCCCAGAACTTGATTGATCATGATGAAGCTGTACAGGAAGCTATTCGCCGGACAGAACAAGAAGGGATAGTTTTCCTTGATGAGATAGATAAAATAGCTGGGAAAGAGAATAGTGGAGGACCTGATGTTTCGCGAGGTGGGGTGCAAAGAGATATTCTGCCGCTTGTGGAAGGTTCGACTGTCATGACTAAATATGGTGCCGTTAAGACCGATCATATTTTGTATATTGCAGCAGGAGCATTTCATGTTGCCAAGCCTTCTGACTTAATTCCTGAGTTACAAGGAAGATTCCCGATTCGGGTAGAGCTGGAATCTCTTAGTGTTGCTGATTTCAAAAGAATTCTGACAGAACCTGAAGCGTCGATTATCAAACAGTACAGTGCATTACTATCTACAGAAGGGATAAACGTTAACTTTTCGGAGAATGCTATAGAAGAAATCGCAGAAATAGCATATAATGTCAATTCTTCAACTGAAAATATTGGTGCTAGAAGACTACACACTATTGTGGAAAAGGTTTTGGAAGAACTATCATATGAAGCCTCAGAGCTTCCCGAAGACTATAACATCACCATAAATAAAGAATATATTCATACACGAGTAGGAGATGTCGCAAAGAATCAAGATTTGTCTAAATATATACTTTAAATTATCTAATAATTCATATATACTTGGAAAGAGATCTTAAATTACAAATATTTGGTAAGAAAATGTTCCTATCTTAAAGGGGGTAATAGAATGGAGAATTTACTAGATAAAACCAGGGCGATTAACAAACTTATCCAAAGAGCTGCGGGCAAACCTGTGGATTTTGATGAGATGGCGAAAGTTTTGAGTTCCAAAATCCAAGCTAATTGTTATATTGTCGGCCGTAGAGGGAAAATTCTTGGCTATAGTTTTCTTGAGGGCTTCAGTTGTGACGAGATGGAAGAAATAGTCCTGCATACTGAACGTTTTCCCGAGAGTTATAATGAAGGGTTGTTAAGAATTACTGAAACAAAGGCTAACTCTAATCAGATTGAAAATCATTGTGTTTTTAATAAACACGAAAAATGTGGGTTTAGTAATAAAATTACTACTATTGTACCGGTACTCGGTGGTGGTGAACGCGTAGGTACCTTAGTCTTAGCTAAATATGATGAACAGTTTACTGCAGCTGATCTTATACTTGCTGAATATGGCTCTACAGTGGTAGGGATGGAGATTCTTAGAGTTAAGGCTGAACAGGCTGAAGAAGAGGCTCGGAGGAAGGCAGCAGTTCAGATAGCGGTTGGAACTCTCTCCTATTCTGAACTCGAAGCAGTAGAACATATATTTGCTGAACTTGGTGGCGGTGAAGGTTTACTTGTTGCTAGTAAAATAGCTGATCGAGTAGGAATTACCCGTTCTGTTATAGTTAATGCTCTCCGAAAATTTGAGTCTGCTGGTGTTATTGAATCAAAATCGTTAGGAATGAAAGGCACCTATATCAGGGTACTGAATGACTACCTTCTAGATGAACTAGATAAATATGTTAAACATCATCGATAAGGGTTTGATATTATGGAAGGAAACGAATATGTTTACCGTATAAGACCTTTGGTTGTCCCTGGATTAGTGTTCATTATTCTTTATCCCCTTATAGTCGGAGGGCTAAGTTATCTGTTCAATCTTCCTGAATTATACTTAAGTATATTTTCCTGGATTTATATAGTTTCTACAATATTTCTTTTATTAACATGGCTAACAGCCAAGAGTAAGAGAATTATAGTTGAAGGAAATAATATTGTTTTTCGCTCGCTATTTGGGCGGAAGATTCTAGAACCAAAGGATATTCGCAAAGCATCTTTTTATTGGGTATCTCAGAATGAAGAGATAGTTCAGATTAAGACTAGTAAACAAGTCTATTATCTTTCGAATCTTTATTTTCCCTTTAATGAACTACTGACAGATTTGGAACAATTCATAATGACTCATCATATACGCTCCAATCTTGCCAGCCATTACGGGACAGATTAAGCTTCGTGTTTGCTAGATAATAATTGTTGCAATAGATAATCGGGTGTGATATTCTATTCGCAGTGTTAATTTAGAATACACACGCAGAGGGACTTAGTGTACATTGTTCCTTGTCAGAAATGACAAGGGGTACCGAGGATGAACCTGCGGAGGAAAAAACAATATATGAGAGGAGGTGTAACACAATGGCTGTAATTTCTATGAAACAACTGCTAGAAGCCGGTGTGCACTTCGGTCACCAGACTCGTCGCTGGAATCCTAAGATGGCTCGCTACATCTTTACAGAAAGAAATGGCATCTATATAATCGACTTGCAGAAAACTGTCAAGAAGGTTGATGAAGCTTATAATTTTGTTAGAGATATAGCTACCAATGGTGGAAGCATTTTGTTCGTCGGTACTAAAAAACAAGCTCAGGAATCCGTTAAAGAAGAAGCTGAGCGTTGTGGTATGTACTTTATCAACGAACGTTGGTTAGGTGGAATGCTTACTAACTTCCAAACTATCCAAAAAAGAGTTCAAAGACTACACGAACTTGAAAAGATGGAAGCTGAAGGAGTTTTTGCTGTCCTTCCTAAGAAAGAAGTCGCTTCTCTTCGCCATGAGATGGGCAAACTTGAGCGATTCTTAGGTGGAATCAAGTATATGAAAAAACTGCCTGACGCACTGTTTATAGTAGATCCTCGTAAAGAGAGAATTGCAGTTGCTGAAGCCAGACGACTGAATATCCCTATCGTAGGCATAGTTGATACCAACTGTGACCCAGATGAGATTGATGTTGTTATCCCTGCTAATGACGATGCAATTAGAGCTGTTAAGCTGCTTACTGCAAAGATGGCTGACGCAGTAATTGAAGGACAACAAGGTAGTATTGATGCTGCTGCTGAAGAAGACAACAGTGAAGAAACTGTTGAGGAATAGAGAGATTCAGGGTGAGAAAAGGGTTTGTAGAAAAAATTCAGGTGGCGTAAAATACCACCTGAAACCTTTATCACGAAGTAAGCGGTCGTAGACCCCCACTTTTGAAGATGTGGGGATAACGGCCGCTAACTTCCTGATAACATCTTCTGGCGTTCAGATAGGGTTAAACTCTACCTGAATCAAGAGTATTGTTTATGTAAAGGAGGGTTTAGTTTATGGCAGAAATCACAGCAGCTCTAGTTAAGGAACTTAGGGAGAGAACCGGAGCTGGGATGATGGATTGTAAAAAAGGATTAGTTCAATGTGATGGGGATCTAGAAAAAGCTATCGATTACTTAAGAGAAAAAGGTTTAGCAGCCGCTGCTAAAAAAGAAGGACGTATTGCTGCTGAAGGTGTAGTTGAATCTTACATTCATGGAGAGGGACGTATTGGAGTTTTGGTTGAAATCAATTGTGAGACTGATTTCGTTGCTCGCGGTGATGATTTTAAACAATTCGCTAAAGATATTGCTATGCAAATAGCTGCAGCAAAACCTCTTTATGTTAATATTGAAGAGGTTCCGGCGGAGACTATAGAACACGAAAAAGAAATTTTAAGAGCTCAAGCATTGAACGAAGGTAAACCAGAAAAGATCGTAGATAAAATGGTGCTAGGTCGTATTGATAAGTTCTATAAGGAAATCTGTCTTATGGAACAGCCATTTATTAAAGATCCAGATATTATAATAAAAGACTTGCTTGTAGAAAAAGTAGCCAAAATCGGCGAGAAAATTTCTATTCGCAGATTTGCTCGTTATGAGTTAGGCGAGGGAATTGAAAAGCGTGAAGACAATTTTGCCGACGAGGTTATGAGAGAAATGAATCGTTAATAAAGAGAACACTTCGGTGTTCTCTTTTTCAGGGAAAAGGATTTTTATCTTAAGTGTAGAAATAAACAAATATACGGAGGTTCTTTCATGACTACTTCACGTTACCGTAAAGTTGTGCTTAAATTGAGCGGGGAGGCACTTGCAGGGGATCAAGGCTATGGTATCGCTCATGATATGCTGGTCTCGGTGGCTAAACAAGTTAGTGAAGTGCAAAAACTCGGAGTGGAAATGGCTCTAGTAGTCGGTGGAGGAAATATCTGGCGAGGAATTTCAGGTAGTTCTCAAGGGATGGACAGGGCAACTGCTGATTATATGGGGATGCTGGCAACGGTAATGAATGCTCTCGCTTTGCAGGATGCACTCGAACAGTATAATATCCAAACTCGAGTATTGTCAGCCATTGAAATGAGGCAGATAGCAGAACCTTATATCCGAAGAAGGGCTATTCGCCATATGGAAAAGGGCAGGATAGTAATTTTTGCAGCTGGTACTGGTAATCCTTACTTTTCTACTGACACTACAGCAGCCTTAAGAGCTGCTGAACTAGAGGCTGAAGTTATCCTGATGGCTAAAAGAGTTGACGGAGTCTTTGATTCTGATCCTTTAAAGAATCCTGAGGCTAAAAAGTTCTCTAAATTGAGTTATTTTGATGTGCTAAGTAAAGGTTTAGGGGTGATGGATTCAACCGCAACTTCCTTGTGTATGGATAACAATATACCTTTGATTGTTTTCAATCTTAATAAAAATGGTAATATTATAAAAGCACTTCAGGGAGAACCTGTTGGAACCTATGTTGGGAGGGAATAATCATGATTACTGACATTATGAATGAAGCTGAAGACAGGATGAGAAAAACTGTTGAGGTACTTCGTAAGGAATTAGCCTCAGTACGTGCTGGGCGAGCTAATCCCGGTATGCTGGAAAAAATAACAGTTGATTATTATGGAACCCCTACTCCAGTAAACCAGCTTGCTAATATTTCTGTTCCGGAATCAAGGATGCTTATTATCCAGCCATGGGATAAAACTTCAATGCCGGCTATTGAAAAAGCAATCTTAAAATCTGATTTGGGACTGACTCCCTCGAATGATGGTGTCGTAATACGGCTGACTATTCCTCAATTAACAGCGGAAAGACGTACGGAAATTGTTAAGACTGTTAAAAAGAAAGCAGAAGAGAATAGAGTTGCAGTGAGAAATATTAGACGTGATTTGATTGATGATATTAAGAAGGTAGAGAAAGAAAAAGTAGTATCCGAAGATGAAGCTAAAAAGGGACAAGAGAAGGCGCAGAAACTCACAGATAAATATATCAAAGATATAGATGATGTTTTAGACAAAAAAGAAAAAGAAATAATGGAAGTGTAATATCTTGCGCTGGCTAGGAATAAAATGGAATGATGTTGTTCAAGAGCTAATGAATGAAAGAATCGATTATAGCTACGTTATTACTTACCCAACTGGAAAGGCGATACCAAGCGGAGAGTTGCGTGTAGTTAGATGGAATCAGGTGGAAGGGAAATTGAAATTTGTTGTACTACATGATAGATTTATAAAGTAAGCCAACAAAAGATGGCCCCCTGTCGAAGGGGGTCTTTCCACAAAAAGGAGTAATCGTATTTCAGGGGTTTTTAGTTTTGAATTATTATTGGATAAGTGAGCCAAGTGATGGAGAAATGTGCCTGAAAAAGATGTCATCCATCGAATGTCGAATATCAATCATCGATTTTTGGGGTGTGGTAAATGATTAAGATTTGGAAAACGCATCAGAATAAGATAATATTGGATAACCTAGATAAAGATAGGCTGCCTCTCCATGTCGCTATAATAATGGATGGGAACGGAAGATGGGCAAGGCAAAGAGGTTTACCAAGGACAATGGGTCATAGGTCAGGAGTAGAAGCTCTAAGAGGGATAGTACGATGCGCTTCGCAGATAGGAATAAAGTATCTTACCGTATATGCCTTTTCTACTGAGAATTGGAAAAGGCCCCAATCTGAGATTGGGATACTTATGTCCTTGTTGAAAGAATACATACGCCTTGAGCTAGAAGAACTGCATAGAAATGACGTCAAAATATGTGTGTTAGGAAATATCCATCAACTTCCGAAAGATGTTGGTGAGGAAGTTATTTATGCTTGTGAAAAAACCAAAAATAATAACGGTCTAGTTTTTAACTTGGCTCTTAATTATGGAGGCAGAGCGGAGATTATTCAGGCATTCCAAGGAATACTTCATGATATCTCAAATAATAATCTGGCTAGAGAAGATCTTAACGAAGAAGTATTTGCAAAATATTTGGATACAGCAGATTGTCCTGATCCAGAATTAGTAATCAGGACTTCAGGTGAAATGAGATTAAGTAATTTCTTACTCTGGCAGGCAGCATATTCCGAAATAGTCGTAGTTGAAGAATGCTGGCCGGATTTTAATGAAGAATCCCTCCTCGATACAATTCGTATCTATCAAAATAGAGAACGGAGATTTGGCGGGATAAAGAAGGTTGAGGAATAATAAATGGTTAAAAGAGTATTGAGCGCCTTAATTGGAGCACCGCTTTTGCTGGGGATAACCTGGCTAGGGGGAACCTATTTGGCCGTAACAATTCTAATCCTTGCTTTGCTTGCTCTCAGAGAGTTCTTAGTAATAGGACAACAAGCTGGAATAGCTTCTAACACTGGTTTGACATTTTTTTTCTGTGCCCTTTGGCTGTTTATATTTGTTATAGGGTACACACAGTGGTTACTACCGTTAGGGGTTATTTGGTTTATAATAGTTTTTGCAGGCTATGCTTTAGCCTATCCGGATAGATCCTATACTGAAGCTTCTTATAACTTTTTAGCCTTGATTTATCCGGTACTCCTGTTTACATACTTATTTTATCTTCGGGAACTACCGAATGGTTTTTTATGGGCTATCTATGTCTTTGTAACAGTATGGCTTACCGATACAGGAGCATTTTTAACAGGCAATGCCTTAGGCAAAAGGAAACTTGCCCCTAGGGTCAGTCCCAATAAGTCGGTGGAGGGTGCTTTAGGCGGTTTAATCGTTGCAATTGTGTCAGGTTTCTTTTTCTGGATGTGGACAGATTTAGGCTCACTCTTAGTCATACTTATGTTGTCTCTCTTAACTAGTATTGTTTCCCAGATGGGTGATCTTTTTGAATCAGCTATTAAAAGAAGTGCCGGGGTCAAAGATTCTGGGAATCTGATACCAGGACATGGAGGCGTTCTTGATAGATTTGACAGCTTTCTTTTTGCTATACCGGTAGTTTATTTTGCTTTAATGATTGGATTGGTGGGATGATTCTATGAGAGAAGATAAAAAGGATGATACGAAAAAGAGCCCTTTAAGAATTAATCTTAACAGGTTAATTGTTGTAGCTGCTGTCCTGTTGTTACTTAAGCTATTTACTTATACTGTTCAGGAGTTCCTTCCGGTCTTAGCCTTAGTTATGCACCAAATCTTTTCAGCCTTATTCCCTTTCATTATAGCTTTTATCTTAGCTTTTCTTGTTGAACCTCTAGTTGCTAAACTGACAAAAACCTTTAACTTGAAAAGAGTATATGCTTCCATTATTGTGTTAACGCTTGTAATCTTATCTTTGGTCTTATTATTAATATTTTTGGGAAGCAGGCTGTATAGAGAGCTTGCCGAACTAGCGACAAGCATGCCGGCGATGTATGAAAAAACCGTTACATTAATAGCAGAGAAGAGCTTAGTTTTTCAAAAATATATCGAACTTAATCCAGAGATTAAAAATGCTATTAATTCATCAACTCAAGAGCTACTTTCCACCCTCCAGACAATAATTAAGACAGGCAGTATGGGATTACTTAGTTTTCTAGGGGCACTCCCGGGTTTTATGATCGTAATCGTTGTTGCTACAGTGGCTACGTTAATCATTAGTTTCAGTTTTCCTCTAGTTAAGGAATGGTTTTTCCAAAGAATTAAAGGGAAACATAATGCTAAAACAAGAATTGTCGCCTCTAACCTTGGGTCAGCTTTAGTAGGCTTTTTAAGGGCGATGACTATCCTGGTATCTGTCACGGCTATAGTCTCAACTATTGGGTTAATACTTATAGGCAATAAGTATGCTCTGACTCTAGGCATACTCGCAGGCCTTCTTGATTTATTGCCGATAATAGGACCGTCCCTGATTTTTATACCTTGGACAGTTGTTCTCTTATTTACAGGTGAACTAGCCCTTGCTCTAAAAGTGCTTATTATATACCTCGTAGTCACTGTAATCCGTGTTGCCTTAGAACCTAAGGTGATGTCTCAGAATATTGGGATACATCCTTTGCCGACGCTGATTTCGATCTATGTTGGGTTAAAGCTTCTTGGGGCAGCCGGTCTCATACTAGGACCAGCTCTTGTTGTTATTTATGAGGCAGTACGCAAAGCGGGAATGTTTAAGGAGAATAACTAGTGAAGACTATTTCTATTTTAGGGGCTACCGGTTCTATCGGTACTCAGACCTTGGAGGTTGTTAGAGCTTCAGCCGGAGAATTGAAAGTGCATTCTCTGGCAGCGTATTCTAACGTTGATTTGTTAGAAAAGCAAGTAAGAGAGTTTAAACCAGAAATAGCTATTTTAATGGATATAGGGTCTGCCCAAGAACTAAAAAAGCGGATAAATGATCTCCCAGTGAAAGTCTTAACAGGGATGGACGGTTTGGTTGAAGCAGTAGTTGCCAATAATATTGATACTGTTGTAACAGCTGTTAGCGGCCGTATTGGCCTAGAACCGACATTAGCTGCTTTAAAAGCAAAAAAAAATATTGCCTTAGCTAATAAAGAGACGTTAGTCGCTGCTGGAGAATTGGTGATGAAAACTGCAAAAGATAATGGGTGTTCAATTATTCCCGTAGATAGTGAGCACTCAGCTGTATTCCAGTGTTTAGATGACAAGAAATCTTTAGTTAAGAAAATAATATTAACCGCCTCTGGCGGACCTTTCCTGGGTTGGAAAAGGTCGAAGCTTTCTAAGGTAACCAAGGAAATGGCTTTGAAACATCCTAACTGGGCAATGGGGGCCAAGATTACTATCGATTCAGCGACCATGATGAATAAGGCATTAGAGGTTATTGAAGCTAAATTCCTTTTCGGGATGGACTATGACGAGATAAGTGTTCTTATTCATCCTCAAAGTATTGTCCATTCCATGGTAGAATATATTGATGGTTCAGTGATTGCTCAGATGGGAGTTCCGGATATGAGACTTCCTATCCAATATGCGCTTAGTTATCCGGAGCGCTGGCCGATTTGTTTTGAACAACTTGAATTGGCAGGTAAGACATTAACTTTCATCCAACCTGATGAAGAAGCTTTCCCTTCTATCAGACTTGCGTATAAGTGTGGAAAAAAAGGTGGAACACTTCCTGCTGTCATGAACGCATCTAATGAAATTTGTGTACATGCTTTTCTTGCTGGACGCATAGAATACCTTGAGATGTATGAACTTATACAACAAGTATGCGGAGAGCATGAAGTTCTAGCAGCAGATAGCCTGGAAAAAATAATTGCGGCTGACCTTTGGGCTAGAGAACGCTCTGAAGAAATAATTACAGTAGGTCTCAATAAAGTGTGAGGTGAAATCGTTTGCTTACTACTATTTCAATAATTTTAGTTTTTGGCCTAATGGTCATGGTTCATGAATTTGGTCATTTTATTGTTGCTAAAAAAGCAGGTATAAAAGTCTTGGAATTTGCTTTTGGTATAGGGCCGAAAATTTTCGGAATACAAGGTAAAGAAACCTTGTATTCTATCAGAATTTTCCCGCTAGGTGGTTTTGTTAGGTTTCTTAGTGCTGAAGAGCTTGAAGAACAAGATAAAAACTACCAAGGGGAATTATATAACAGAAGCTTTGAAAGTAAGACAATTTTCCAGAGAATGTCTGTTATAGTAGCAGGATCTTTTATGAATTTTATATTGGGAGCAGTTTTATTTATCACTATCTTCGCTTGGTTTGGAATGCCGGTTGCAAGTGATGAGAATATTATTGGCTCCGTTATGGAAGATAAGCCTGCTGCAGCGTTTGGGTTAGTAGCTGGTGATCGTATCTTGGCTATTAATGGTATCGAAACTCCTGATTGGAAATCGATAACTGAGCAGATACATTCTAAACCAGGAGAAACAATCGATTTCAAGATAGAGAAGGGAGATACTAAGGAAATAGTCAATCTGGAAATCATTCCTGAGTATGATCAACAGACGGATAGAGGACTTATAGGTATAATGCCCGAGGTAAATAATACAAAAGTTTCAGTTTTTGAGGCTGCAAAACTAGGATTACAGCAGACAGTAGATTTTACAAAAATGATTATTGTCTATATAGTACAGATGATAACAGGTGAAATGCCTGTTGAATTAGGCGGTCCTGTAGCCGTGGCTCAAGTTATTGGTGAGGGGGCTAGGCAAGGACTTTCAAATTTATTAGGTCTTACAGCGATATTAAGTATTCAATTTGGAATATTGAACCTTCTACCTATCCCGGCTCTGGACGGAGGACAACTGACCGTTCTAGTCTATGAAGGGATAAGGCGTAAACCTTTAAGTGCTGAAAAAAAAGGTTGGATTCAACTGGCTGGGTTTGTACTCTTAATATCTCTCATGTTGGCGGTCACTTATCAAGATATACTTCGGATTTTGACGGAATAAAAGTTAGGTTAATGCTAGTGAGAGCTACACCGCAGCATGCACTATTCGGCAGTAACGCCCTCCTGGCGTAAAGTCCACGGATGGACAAATACCGCGGTGCCATGGAGGGCAAGGAGCGGTAAATTGCCGCGCTCCGCATCCGTGCTCCGCTTGTCGTGTACGCTGCGGTGTAGCTTGGATAGCATTGTGGGTTGTGGCTGTCTGTGCTCCGCTTGTCGCACATGTTACGCTACAGCTCAGATGAAGAGTTCAGTTTAAGCTTTGACATATGTGGCATTGGGAGGTTAGGGTATTGCAGCGAAGGAATACTAAAGAAGTTAAGATTGGCTCTATCCCTATTGGGGGAGGGAAGCCGATAGTTGTACAGTCTATGACCAATACGGATACCAGAGATGTTCAGGCTACTCTTGCTCAGATTAAAGAATTAGCTGATGTTGGTTGTGAAGTTGTAAGAGTAGCTGTTCTGGATAATCAGGCAGCTGATGCTCTAAAAGATATCTGTATTAAGAGCACACTGCCTGTAATTGCTGATATCCATTTTGACTATAAGTTGGCCCTGAAATCCGTTGAAAATGGCGTGCAGGGTTTAAGAATTAATCCTGGGAATATTGGTCAGAGGTGGAAAATACAGGAAGTTATTAAAGCGGTCAGAGATAAGAGAATTCCCATAAGAATTGGAGTCAATGCAGGTTCTTTAGAAAAGGATCTTCTAGATAAATACCATGGACCAAGCGTAGAGGGAATGGTGGAAAGTGCCTTGCGTCATATAAGGATTCTGGAAGAAGAGAACTATGATAATATAAAAATATCTTTAAAATCTTCTCATGTTCCACTCATGATAGGTGCTTATCGTCAAATAGCTGAAATAGTTGACTACCCCCTCCATGTCGGGGTGACAGAAGCAGGAACTATTAAATCCGGTCTAGTGAAATCAGCGATAGGGATAGGGACACTGTTAGCTGAAGGTATTGGTGATACCATAAGGGTATCCCTTACTGGAGATCCAATAGAGGAAATACCGGTTGCCCTAAATATACTTCGCGTTTTGGGATTAAGAAATGATGGGTATGAACTTATTAGCTGTCCAACCTGTGGGAGGACACAGGTGAATCTTGCTCAACTTGCTGAGGAAGTAGAGAAGAGATTAGAAAAACTTCCTGGCTTGGACAAGCGTTTGACAGTGGCAGTTATGGGGTGCGTTGTAAACGGACCTGGAGAGGCAAGGGAAGCAGATTTTGGTATAGCTGGTGGAAGAGGTACCGGTTTACTTTTTCAAAAAGGAGAAATAATTGCCAGGTTGCCTGAAGACCAACTCCTAGAAGCGCTCATGGATAAAATCGAGACTTATTTGAAAGGAAATTCTGTTTAGATATTGTTTATATCTTAGAAGAAATGCTATATTTACATAAGATACTTGGGATAAGCCCTAGTTGGGAAAGGATGAAGATTATGAAAGTCAGTCAATTGCTCAACCCTACATTAAGAGAAGTACCTGCTGAAGCAGAAGTAATTAGTCACCAACTTATGCTAAGAGCCGGCTTCATTCGTAAAGCTGCTGCCGGAATATATACATATCTCCCTTTGGGTTGGAGAGTTATTAGAAAGATTGAGCAGATTGTTCGAGAGGAAATGGACATTAAGGGAGGCCAGGAGGTCATGCTTCCGATAATGCAGCCTGCTGAACTTTGGAAAGAATCAGGACGGTGGGATGTTTATGGACCGGAAATGTTCAGACTTAGAGACAGACATAATAGAGAGTTTTGTTTAGGTCCTACCCATGAAGAGATTATAACTGATTTGGTGAGAAGCGAGGTCCGTTCTTATAAACAGCTACCTTTATTACTTTATCAGATTCAAAATAAGTACCGTGATGAAAGAAGACCTCGTTTTGGCTTGATGCGAGGCAGAGAATTTATCATGAAAGATTTATATTCTTTTGATAAAGATGTTGCAGGATTACAAGAAAGCTATCGCAAGATGTATCAAGCTTATGAGAGGATTTTTAACCGCTGTGGTCTTACTTTCCGAGCAGTAGAAGCTGATGCAGGAGCTATTGGAGGTAGCGGCGGGACTCATGAATTTATGGTATTGGCAGACTCAGGTGAGGCAGCGGTGGTCTTCTGTCAAGAATGTGATTATGCTGCCAATGTAGAAAAAGCTGAATGTTTACCTAGAGCAGTACTTAAAGATGACACTCTGAAAGGATTAACGGGTGAGATTAATACACCTGGTACCAAAACTATAGACCAAGTGGCTGACTTCTTAAATATCAAGAAGACAGCTCTTATCAAAACTATGGTCTTTAAAGGTGATGAAAAATATTTCCTCGTTCTAGTCAGAGGGGATAGAGAAATAAATGAGATTAAAGTTAATAACGCTCTTGGTCCTTTCGTCAACCTTAGAATGGCTGACCCAGAGGAAGTATTATCCATACTTAACTGCGAACCTGGTTTTGTCGGTCCGATTGGGATAGATGAAAAGATTTTTATCGCCGTGGACCTCGAGGTTGCTGAGATGGAGAGTGCAGTCTGCGGTGCTAATAAAAAGGATTATCACTTAGTAAATATCAAGTGTGGACAAGATTTTATTCCTTCTAAAGTAGTGGATTTAAGAATGGTCGTTCCCGGGGAACCTTGTCCAAAATGCCAGGGAAAACTCCAAGAAGCAAGGGGTATCGAGGTCGGACAGGTCTTTAACCTAGGTACAAAATATAGTGAAAGCTTGAAGGCGACTTATTTGGATGATAAAGGTAATGAACAGTATTGCCTAATGGGTTGTTACGGTATAGGTGTTAGCAGAACAATGGCTGCAGCCATCGAGCAAAACTATGATGATAACGGAATTATCTGGCCTATGCCGATTGCGCCTTATCATTGTATTATTGTACCTGTCTCTCTTAAAGATGAGGAAGTAGTAACAACAGCAGAAGCTCTCTATAAAGAGTTAACCGCACTCGGAGTAGAAACAGTCCTTGACGATCGGGATGATCGTGCTGGCGTGAAGTTTAAAGATGCCGATTTAGTGGGGTATCCTTTAAGAATTACAATAGGTAAAAAAACATTAGCTGAGGGAAAAGTAGAATTGAATCAGCGTAAAACAGGTAATGTTGAGTTGATTAAGGTAGAAGATGTCTGCGCCCAGGTTAAAACAATGGTGGATGGCACTCTGTAATAAGAGTAAAATATTGATTAACTTTTATATGTAGCTAGTTTTATTCTGGAGGAGACATACGTGTTAAATACAGCTGTTAAACTAAGGGAAACAATATTTTTTGAAGAACTATCACAAGAAGTGGCCGTTAAGTTAGCTCCTTATATTGAGAACATTGAAATCAAGCAGGTGGAGGTTTTTCCAAATGAAGGAAAATGGTTACTCCACCTTTCCTCTTCTTGTGTTATAGAGAAAGACTTACTTCAAATAATTGCTAAATCTTTAGAGGCAAGGCTTGATAATAATATAAAGATTGAAATTAAGATCGCTCAACAGGAAATATCTTCACTTGAAACAGGTTCCCCCGAAATAGTCACGTTAGACAATATCTGTAATAATCACTGGCAGGATATTCTCCTGGAGGTATTGGAGATTGTACCTTCGCTCAAGGGATGGCTGAATTCTGAAGCTAGATATGAGGTAGAAGAGAACAGACTTGTATTATTTGTGCCTAATCTTATGGCAATGGAGTACTGTCAGACAAAAAAGGATATTATTGAGGATTATTTCAAGGATAAATATAGACTTACAGTCAAGGTTATTTGGGAGATTGATGATGATGCTGATGATGAAAATATATATGTGGATATAGAAAAAGAAGAGAGAAAATTTGTTGAGGAAATCTTGGCAGCTAAGCCTGCAAAACAGGATTTGAAGACCAATACCGTTCTATACGGGAAAGAATTCAAGGGGACACCTTGTATACTTAAAGATATTGTGGAAGAAGAAAAACAGGTGATTGTTGAAGGTGAGGTATGTGAAGCTGAAATCCGTCTGCTTAAGAGTGGAAGACAGCTTCTGACTTTTGGTATAACAGATAAAACTAACTCTATCGGATGCAAGATTTTTTTGGAGGAAGGACAGGGTGCTATAAAAATAGTCAAAGGAGATTGGCTCAAGATTAGAGGACCGGTCCAATTTGATCGTTATACCACAGAACTAACCCTTATGCCTAGAGATATCATGAGTGTTTTGCCAAAGGTAATCCAAGACAATGCTTCAGAAAAAAGAGTTGAACTTCATCTTCATACCAAGATGTCGGAAATGGATGGACTTTCATCAGTTCAGAGCTTAATTAAGAGAGCAAGCGAATGGGGCCATGAGGCTATTGCGATTACGGACCATGGGGTTGTTCAGGCTTACCCAGATGCTACCGAAGCAGGGAAAAAATTTGGTGTTAAAGTAATCCTAGGTATGGAGGGTTACCTTGTTGATGATTTAGAAGAAAAAGAAAATGATTTAAACCGTAAACGTGCAAATCATATTATAATTCTAGCTAAGAGCCAAATAGGCCTGAAAAATCTCTATAAGCTAGTAACTTATTCCCATCTCGAACATTTCTATCGACGCCCTCGAATTCCTCGTTCTCTGCTTATGGCGCATAGAGAAGGGCTTCTTTTAGGGTCTGCTTGTGAAGCTGGAGAACTTTATAGAGCTATCCTCCAAGCGGCCACACCTGATGACCTAACAAGAATAGCTTCTTTTTATGATTATCTAGAGATTCAACCGATAGCTAATGATATGTTCTTGGTTAACCGGGGTGATATAGCAAATGTCGATGAGCTCAAGGAAATAAATCGTAAAATTGTTCAATTAGGTAAAGATATAGGTAAACCTGTAGTAGCAACTTGTGATGTGCATTTTTTAGATAACACAGATGAGGTATATAGACGGATACTTCTAGCAGGTAAAGGCTTCGCTGATGCCGATCAGCAAACACCGTTATACTTTAGAACTACAGAGGAGATGCTTGAGGAATTCGCTTATTTGGGAAAAGAAGAAGCTTACAAAGTTGTAGTGACTAATTCCAGACAGATAGCTGCTGAAGTAGAAGAATTAAAACCTTTCCCAGATGATTTCTTTGAACCAAAAATTGAAGGAGCTGCGGACAAAATTATATCCCTGTCTTGGGAGAAGGCTCATAGATTATATGGTGATCCACTCCCTGAAGTGGTGCGTGCTGCTTTACAAAAAGAACTAGACTCCATTATCGGCAATGGATTCTCTGTGCTCTATTTGATATCACATCTTTTAGTTAAGAAATCTAACGATGATGGTTATCTGGTAGGGTCTAGAGGCTCTGTCGGATCTTCGTTGGTTGCTACATTTACGGACATTACCGAAGTCAACCCACTTCCTCCTCATTATAGATGTCCAAATCAAGGGTGTTTATATTCTGAGTTCATCCTTGATGGTAGTGTGGGTTCCGGAGTAGACTTACCGGAAAAGGAATGTCCTAAATGTGGTAAGGAATTAGAAAAGGATGGTCATAATATCCCTTTTGAAACTTTCTTGGGTTTTAAAGGTGATAAGGTTCCCGATATCGACCTCAATTTCTCTGGCGAATACCAGTCAAGAGCTCATAGATATACTGAAGAACTGTTTGGGAAGGAAAATGTATTCAGAGCTGGTACTATTTCTACTGTGGCTGAAAAAACAGCTTTTGGATTCGTTAAGAATTACTTAGAAGAACGAGGAGTTAAATATAACCAGACTGAAATCAACAGACTTGTCCAAGGATGTGCTGGGGTAAAACGAACCACTGGGCAACATCCAGGAGGACTAATGGTTATCCCTAAAGAATGTGATATCTTTGATTTTACTCCTTTGCAAAGACCAGCCAATGATACAAAATCTGAGATAACTACAACCCATTTTGATTATCATTCCATATCCGGACGTCTAGTCAAACTGGATATCCTTGGTCACGACGACCCAACATCTATTAAGATGCTTGAAGATCTCACGGGAGTAGATGCCAAGAAAATAAGGTTGGATGATCAGAAAACACTTTCCTTATTTTCAGGAACTGGAGCCCTGGGAGTGACCCCAAAAGAGATTGGAGTTCAGACAGGGACGTTGGGTATCCCAGAATTCGGAACAAAATTCGTTAGGCAAATGTTGGAGGATATCAAACCACAGACATTTTCTCACCTAGTGAGAGTCTCCGGTCTTTCTCATGGTACGAACGTTTGGGTAGGGAATGCTCAAGACTTAGTATTAGATAAAGTGGCCGATATATCTGAGATTATTGCTTGCCGTGATGATATAATGATCTATCTTATCCAAAAAGGATTAAATTCGAGTCATGCCTTTAATATTATGGAAGCTGTGCGTAAAGGTAAGGGTTTAAAACCTGATGATATCGAGGAGATGCAAAAGCACGAAGTTCCCGAATGGTATATTGAATCTTGTCAAAAGATTAGCTATATGTTTCCTAAAGCTCATGCTGTTGCCTATGTTACTATGGCCTTTAGAATTGCCTGGTTTAAAATCCATTATCCAGAAGCTTTTTATGCGACTTTCTTCACTGTTAGGGCAGATGAGTTCGATGCAGATCTAATTGTTCAAGGGTTGACTAAATGCAGAGAAGCGATTAAAGAGATAAATAATAAAGGTAATAATGCTAGTCCTAAAGAGAAAAACTTATTGACGATTTTAGAGATTGCTGTAGAGATGTATTGTCGAAATATTAATCTGCGTAAGGTAAGTTTATGGGAATCAGATGCCACTAGTTTTCAGGTTACACCTGAAGGGATTCTCCCACCTTTCTCCTCGCTCCAGGGACTTGGTAAGAATGCGGCCGCAAATATCGCTAAACTAAGGGATCAAGGGGTAATCAATTCAGTCCAAGACCTTCAAGTTCAAGGTAAATTGAGCAAGACTGTAATCGAAGTACTCCAGCAGCATGGATGCTTAAAAGGGTTACCTGACAAAAATCAGCTAAGTTTGTTTTAGTTAGGACGAATATTGCAGACCGGAAGAGTATATGATATATTTAAGTAGCTGGAATTATTTGAAGCACGTTTTTAGCTTGGAGTGGGGAATCCCCACTCTTTCATTTGTAAGAAGTTTAGATTTACAGTACATCTAAAAAAGGGGTAAAGTATATGAGCAAAAATCTTGTCATGAAAGCTAGACAATTGCTTGAGCCTCAAGTTACAGAGCTGGGTCTGGAATTAGTTGATGTAGAATATGTCAAGGAAGGTACTCACTGGTTTCTAAGGATTTACATAGACAAAGAAGGCGGCGTGGATATTGATGACTGTGCAGCTGTCAGTCAAAGAGTTAGTGAGTCGTTGGATAATGAAAATATAATATCCCAGGCTTATATGCTCGAAGTATCTTCACCTGGCATTGAAAGACCACTTCGCAAAAAAGAAGATTATGAAAAATTCAAAGGAGAGCTGGTGAGTGTTAATTCGACAACAGAAATTGAGGGTTATTCTCGGTTTACAGGAATACTAAAAGGGTTAATAGATGATAAAGTAGTTTTGGAATATAACAAAAAGGAAATAGCTATTCCTATAGAGCTTGTCGAAAGAGCGCATCTTACTTTTGAGTTTTAATTTGAAAAGGGGGGATTGAAGTAAATGAACATGGAGTTCATTGAAGCTATTCATGAATTAGAAAAAGAAAAGGGTGTTTCTGCGGAAATATTATTCGAGGCTATTGAAGCTGCTCTTATTTCGGCCTATAAAAAGAATTTTTCTTCTTTGCAGAATGTAAGAATTCATATAGATCGCCTTACCGGGGAGATCAAAGTCTATGCTCGTAAGAATGTAGCCGAAACTGTTGAAGACCCAAGAGCCCAAATATCTTTAGAAGATGCGCAGAAGATAGACCCTAATTATTCTTTAGAGGACATCGTCGAGTCTGAGGTTACTCCTCGCGAATTTGGAAGGATAGCGGCTCAGACAGCTAAGCAAGTTGTCGTTCAAAGAATACGAGAAGCTGAACGAGGGATGATTTATGATGAATATATCAATCGTGAAGCGGATATTGTTACAGGGGTAGTCCAACGTTATGAACAAAGAAACGTGATAGTTGATCTTGGGAAAATTGAAGCTGTGTTACCTGCTTCAGAACAGATACAAGGAGAGAACTATCAACCGTTTGAAAGAATTAAAACATATGTAGTCGAAGTCAAAAAAACAACCAAAGGACCTCAAATACTACTTTCCAGAACACATCCCGGTCTTATTAAAAGATTGTTCGAACTTGAAGTACCAGAAATCCATGATGGGATTGTGGAGATTAAAGCTGTTGCTAGAGAAGCAGGAGCAAGGTCTAAAATTGCGGTTTATTCAAAAGATAACAATGTCGATCCAGTTGGAGCTTGCGTAGGACCAAAAGGCAGTAGAGTTCAAAACATCGTAAATGAGCTTAAAGGCGAAAAAATGGATATTATTAATTGGTCAACCGATCCAATAGAATTTGTCTCAAATGCTCTTTCGCCAGCCAAAGTTTTAGGTGTTTACCCTAAACCAGAAGACAAAGTAACGCTTGTCATCGTGCCTGACTACCAACTTTCGCTGGCAATTGGCAAAGAAGGACAAAATGCTAGATTAGCCGCAAAACTTACTGGTTGGAAAATAGACATTAAGAATGAAACTCAGGCAATTGCTCAAAATCTAATTCCAGAAGCCCTCGACGAGAATGATGAATACTATGATTCAGACTACGAAAACTATCAGGATGGCGAATACGAGGAATATGATGAGTATGCTGAGGGTGAATATGAAGGGTATGATGATGTAGAATACGCTGAAGAAGAGTACGATGATGCAGAGTATGCTGCAGAAGAATATGATGAAGCAGAGTATACAGATGAAGAATATGATGACACAGAGTATGTTGAAGAAGAGTATGATGAAGATACAGAGTATACCGAAGAAGAGTATGAAGATACCGAGTATAGTGATGAAGCTTATGATCAAGTAGAATATGCAGATGAAGAATACGATGGTGTTGTATACGAAGATGAAGAAGGCGCACATGAAGAGTATGTTGTAGGTCAAGGTTCAGACGAATTAGCTGACATCGAACCTGAAGTCTTGGACAATGATAATAAAGAAGAGCAACCGAAGCCCAAAAAGACCAGAAGTAAAAAGGCCAAGTCATAAAACCTAGCTTACATCAAGTAATTAATTTTTGATAAACTAATAATACTAAATATGTGAATCCTGGAAGGTGATCCAGATGAAAAAAAATAAAATCCCTCTGAGGATGTGCCTCGGATGTCAGGAAATGAAACCCAAAAAAGAATTATTGAGGATTGTAAAAACACCCGAGGGAGTTTTAGAATTTGATTTGACTTCTAAAAAAAATGGCAGAGGAGCCTATATCTGCTCACAACAGGATTGCCTGACTAAGGCTATAAAGTACAAAAGATTCGAAAAAAATTTTGGGATAAAGCTTTCTAATGAAACTTTAAATGAAATAGAAAGGCAGTTGAATTCTTCTTGAACCCAAAAATGAAATCTTTACTAGGGTTAGCTAGAAAAGCTGGTAAAATTTATTCAGGAGAATCTCAAGTAGAAGCCTTACTAAAGAAAAAAAAAGGTGATTTAGTAATAATTGCTGAAGATTCACGAAGTGCATTAACTAAATTTGAAAAATGGTCCCAAGAATTAAAAATACCTATAATTATCGGCGGAAGTAAAGAAGAGTTAGGATCATCGCTAGGTATCTCGCCCAGATCCATAGTGCTTATTGCCGATAAAGGTTTTGCAGAAGCAATTATAAAGGAAAGAGATAACACCATATAGGTAGGGGGGTATATCTGTTTACTTTTATTTAAACATACAGATTATAATAACCATACTGAAAAATGAACTTAATTTGATTTAAGGAGTGAACGATTATATTTTTATTCTCTTTATTTGGAGGTGACAATGTGACCAACATTCGAGTCCATGAACTGGCTAAAGAATTGAAAATATCTAGCAAAGAACTTATAGATAAATTACAGGATATGGGTGTATCTGTTAAAAATCATCTTAGCGTTATTAACAACGAAGATGCCAAAACAGTGAAAAATACTCTTTCCAAAAAGACTTCCCCAAAAGGACAAACGGGTGCTGAAAAAGCAGAAGATGTTTCACAATCCCAACGACCAATTAAATCCAAAGAAGATCCGGAACAAAGACCGTCCGAAGAACCAAGGCCACAGAGTCAAAGACCACCCGGAGAACCAAGGCCACAGAGTCAAAGACCACCTGGAGAGCCAAGACCACAAGGTCAAAGACCGCCTGGAGCACCAAGACCACAAGGTGAAAGACCGCCCGGAGCACCAAGACCACAAGGTGAAAGACCACCCGGTTCACCAAGACCACAAGGTGAAAGACCACCCGGTCCACCAAGACCACAAGGGCAAAGGCCGCCCGGAGAGCCAAGACCACAAGGTCAAAGACCGCCCGGTCCACCAAGACCACAAGGTGAAAGACCACCCGGTCCACCAAGACCACAAGGTGAAAGACCACTCGGAGCGCCAAGACCACAGGGTCAAAGACCGCCTGGAGCACCAAGACCACAAGGTGATAGGCCACCCGGTCCACCAAGACCACAAGGTGAAAGACCATTCGGAGCACCAAGACCACAGGGTCAAAGACCCCCTGGCCCGCCAAGACCACAAGGTGAAAGACCACCCGGTCCACCAAGACCACAAGGTCAAAGGCCATTTGGAGAGCAAAGACCGCAAGGACAAAGACCATTTGGAGATGGAAGGCCACAAGGTCAAGGACAAAGACCATTTGGAGACGGAAGACCACAAGGTCAAAGACCACCCGGACCACCGAGACCACAAGGACAAAGACCGTTTGGAGATGCTAGACCGCAAGGACAAAGACCTTCCGGGGATCGTCAGCAACCTTTCCAACGTCCAGCGGGTGATGGAAGAAGGCCTGGTCAAGGCCAGCGTCCTGGTCAAGACAAAAAAGCACCTCAGATGCAAAAGATTAAGATTGAAGGTAAATCAGTTGAACTAACAGTTGCTGAACAACCGGTAAAACGTCAACCACCCGATAAGAAGAAGGCTCATCAGAAAGACTATGTGTTCGAAAAGAAACGTGGTATGGAAAAGGATTTTAATAATATCCTTAGAAAGAATGAGAAGCCTCAACCAATAGAAAAGAAAGAACCAACTCCGAAACATATCGTTATTCCAGAAACGATATCAGTTCAGGAATTAGCTTCGAGGATGAGCCGTAAAGCTAGTGAAGTCATTAAGGAATTGATGAAACTAGGTGTTATGGTAACAATCAATCAGGAACTTGATGCAGAAACTGCTACGATTGTTGCAACAGAAATGGGTGTAACCGTTGAAGTAAAAATTGAAAAATCTATGGCAGTAATAGATGACATCGAGGACAAGGAAGAAGACCTGAAGCTACGTCCACCTGTTGTTACCGTTATGGGACATGTTGATCATGGTAAAACTTCATTACTTGATGCCATACGTTCAGCTAATGTCACAGCATCAGAAGCGGGAGGCATAACTCAGCATATTGGTGCTTATCAAGTTGAAATAAAGAATCAAAAAATTACTTTCCTTGATACTCCCGGTCATGAAGCATTTACAGCAATGAGGGCCAGGGGAGCACAAGTTACGGATATTGCTATCCTCGTGGTGGCAGCAGATGATGGCATCAAGCCTCAAACAGTTGAAGCTATCAATCATGCTAAAGCTGCTAATGTACCAATAGTAGTTGCTATAAATAAAATAGATAAGGAAAATGCTAATCCTGATAAAGTTAAACAAGAATTAACTGAACATGGCTTGGTGGTCGAAGAATGGGGCGGAGATACTATCGCAGTACCTGTTTCTGCCATAACAAGGACCAATATTGAGTCTTTATTGGAAATGATTCTTTTAGTGGCTGAAGTAAAAGAATTAAAAGCCAACCCTAACAGGCAGGCTACCGGAACAGTTATCGAAGCCAAACTAGATAAGGGCAAGGGCCCGGTGGCAACTATCTTAGTCTCTAAAGGTACGCTAAATATTGGAGATATTATTGTTGCTGGACATTCGTTTGGCAGAATTAGAGCGATGGTTGATGATAAAGGACGAAATGTTAAAAAGGCAGGCCCCTCCATGCCTGTAGAGGTTCAAGGTCTGTCAGTCGCTCCTCAAGCAGGGGAAATCTTTAACGTTGTTAATGATGAAAAACTTGCACGTAATGTCACCGATGCTCGTTTAGATGAACGCAAAGCCGAAGAGATTAAACAAAAATCAAAACTAAACTTAGAAGATTTGTTTGATAAAATTAAAGAAGGCGAAATAAAGGACCTAAACATTATTATCAAAGGTGATGTCCAAGGTTCAGTTGAAGCCATAAAGCAATCTCTAGATAAACTCAGTACTTCAGAAGTAAGAGTAAATATTATCCATGGTGGAGTAGGAACCATCAGCGAATCAGACGTCATGCTTGCTGCTGCTTCTAACGCCATAATAATTGGCTTCAATGTTCGTCACGATTCCAATATTAAGTCTACAGCGGATATGCAAGGAGTCGACATAAGGCTGTATAGAGTTATCTATGATGCTATTGAAGATGTCAAAGCAGCGATGGAAGGGTTGCTTGATCCTGATTATAAAGAAGTTGTTCAAGGTAAAGCAGAAGTACGTCAGGTATTCAAGGTGCCGAAGATTGGAACTGTAGCTGGTAGTTATCTAACAGAAGGTAAAATATTCCGCTCTTCAAAGATTAGAGTTGTAAGAGATGGTAAAGTTATTAACGAGGCAGATATTGAATCTCTTAGACGCTTTAAAGATGATGTTAAAGAAGTTGCTGAAGGATATGAATGCGGTATTGGACTGAGAAACTTTAATGATATTAAAGAAGGAGATATCTTAGAAGCCTTCACCATAGAGGAAGTTAAGAGAGAACTTTAGCATCATTGGAGGGAATATTATGGTTAAGCACAGGGCTTCTAGGTTGGGTGAGTCAATTAAAGAAGAAGTCTCCAAAATGATAAGAGAAGATATCAAGGATCCCCGTTTAGGCTTCGTAACAGTAACCGATGTTGAAGTCGCTGAGGATTTACGACATGCTAAGGTATTCGTAAGTATTTTAGGCAAAGAAGAAGAAATTAAGAGTAGTATGGATGTACTGACACGTGCTTCAGGTTTTATACGAAGTGAACTTGGTAAAAACATTCGTCTTCGTTATGTTCCTGAGATATCATTCAGATATGACCAGTCGATTGAGCACGGGGCCCATATTTCCAAACTATTACGAGAAGTTGGAGTGAAAGGTGACTCTGCCGATGCCGATGCAGAAGAAAGCAACGAATGACACATTAAAACAAGTAGCGATAGAATTAGAAAAAGTGACAGAAGCGGCACTTTTCTCCCATGTCTATCCTGATGGTGATTGCTTAGGCTCTATGTTAGCTCTAGGTTTGGCATTGGAGAGAATGGGAAAAAAAATATTTCTCTATAATGCAAGTCCGATTCCGGATAGCCTAAAATTCCTTCCTGGCATTGAGCAGATTACTGATTCACTTCCCCAACAGCTTCCCGAAACACTGATTTTTATCGACTGTGCGGATTTTGACAGGATAGATATTAATGGATTAACCAAAGATGTTTTATTAGGCAAAAAAGTCTTAAATATCGATCATCATATTTCCAATGATTATTTTGGAACAATTAACTGGGTTGATTCCAAAGCAGCAGCGACAGGGGAAATGATATACCGTCTTATTAGGAAGCTTGGAATCAAGATTTATAAGGATATAGCAGTTAACATGTATACCGCCATCATTACAGATACAGGAAGATTTAGCTTCAGTAATACAACTCCTAAAAGCTTCAAGATAGCCGCAGAGTTAGTTAGAACAGGGATAGACTTAGTGCATATCAATAATATTCTTTTTGAGGAAAAATCTCTTGCTCAGACCAGACTTCTATATAAGGCGTTGTCCAATCTTGAACTTTTACACGGAGGAACTATTGCCATTATCGCGCTTTCCAAGAGTGATTTTGAGACCAGCGGTGCTGAGGAAAGCTTAAGTGAAGGACTGGTTAACTATGCCCGCAATATCGAAAAAGTAGAAGCGGCAGCCTTACTTAAAGAGATTGACTACTCAGATATTAAAGTAAGCTTCCGTTCAAACTCTTGGCTGGATGTAAATGAAGTTGCTCAAAAATTAGGTGGTGGAGGACATGTACGTGCCTCTGGATGTACCATTAATCTACCATTTAAGGAAGCAAAGCAGAAGGTTATTTTTGCCTTGGAGGAGGCTTTAAATATTGAACGGGATTGTTAATATATTAAAGCCTATCGGAATGACTTCCACTGATGTTGTGAGATGGGTTGAGAGAAGAACAAAAGGAAGTAAGGTAGGTCATATCGGAACCCTTGATCCAGGTGCTGCCGGAGTTCTGCCAATCTGTTTGGGAAAGGCAACCAGACTAGCTGAATATTACACAAGCCAAAAAAAATATTATCGAGCTGAAATAACTTTAGGGATTGCTACAGATACTCAGGATGGGTTTGGTGAAGAAATATCCAAGATAGTTCCTGACGTATCGAAACACGATTTTGAAGTTGCCTTAAATAAATTAATTGGTGATGTTGAACAACTTCCTCCTATGTTCTCTGCTGTCAGAAAAAATGGGAGGCATTTATATGAATATGCCAGGAAAGGGATAGAAGTAGAGAGAAAGAAACGTCTGATTACCATTTATTCTATGGAATTAGTTAATTGGTATGAAGATACTTTCCCCAAAGCCATTTTTGATATAGAATGTTCTAAAGGTACTTATGTTCGAACCATATGTGACGATTTAGGTCAGGCACTTGGGTGTGGTGGACATATGTCATTTCTATTACGAACGAGATCTGGACCGTTTAAGCTTCAAGATAGTAAGACCCTTGAAGAAATTGAGGAATGTCTATCCAAAGGGGATACTCGTATTCTCACTAATCTTGGATGGGGTTTGGAATTACCTATAGTAAATCTTCCTTCAAGCAGATTGGAGGCTTTTAAAAATGGCTTATCCACGTCTGAAGGGATGATTGGGAGAGGAGATTTGAGCAAACAATCGACTGTCCAGGTTTTTTGCAATCAAAGCTTCATAGGTATCGGGATCTTCAAGGATGGCTATTTATGTCCGTATAAGGTAATAATGTAGGGTCATCTAGGGGTAGAAGGCTGGTTGTTTAGGAGGAAATGTTCTTGGAGATATGCACTATACAACAGAATCAAAATAATGAATCATCTGTGATAGCTTTAGGGAACTTTGATGGAGTTCATTTAGGACATCAAGAGTTATTTAAATGTGGAAGGTCGAAAGCTAAAGAATTACATTGCAATTTTGCCGTTCTCCTTTTTGATCCGCACCCTTTTAAAATTCTTCATCCTCAGAGAAAGCTAAACCTTCTGACTGACCAGAATGAAAGATTAGAGCAGTTTGAGAGGAATGGAGTAGAAAAGGTATTTCTGTGGCCCTTCTCTTTAGAATTTGCTAATACATCTCCCAGAGAGTTCGTGAAAGATATTCTACTTAGGATTGGTGCTGTTCATGTGGTTATTGGCTTCAATTATTCTTTTGGTGCCAAGGGAAAAGGAACGCCACAAGATTTGGAAGTCTTTGGTCAGGAATATGGCTTTGGAGTCAGTATCTTAGAAGCCGCAAAACTTAATGATAGGATTATATCATCTTCTGAAATCCGTCGTAGCCTCGTAAATGGAGATTTCTCTGCAGCTAAAGCGATGATGGGGCATGCTCCTCGACTTAGTGGGATAGTGGTGCATGGAGATAAACGAGGTAGACAGCTAGGATATCCAACCGCCAATCTTCAGACTAAAGAAGATTTACTTATCCCAAAGAATGGGGTCTATGCTGTTAACTCCAAAATAGATGGACGGGAATATGGCGGGATGATGAATATTGGCATAAGGCCGACATTTAGCTCGCAACAGGAACAAACTGTAGAAATATACTTTTTTGATTTTGACGGCGATTTATACGGTAAAGAACTTACTATAACTATTCAGGCTAGGTTACGTTCAGAGAAAAAGTTTGAAGGCAAAGACGAAATTATTCTTCAACTAGATAAAGATAGACAGGAAGCAATAAAGGCCCTAGCTTCCCTTTACAAATAGGCTTTTTTAAGTTAAAATAACCAAGATAACCGCTGACTCGGTCGAGCGATTCTCCAACGTTCAACTTGGCAGTAGGGGTTTTAAAATTTATGGAGGTGCAATTTAATGTTAACACCGGAGAAAAAGAAAGATATTATTACAAAATTCCAACAACATGAAGGTGATACTGGATCACCAGAGGTTCAAATCGCAATTCTAACTACAAGAATCAACGAACTTACGGAACATTTTAAAACTCATAAGAAAGATCATCATTCTAGAAGAGGTCTTTTGAAGTTGGTAGGACAACGTCGTGCTCTCCTCAATTACCTTAAGAAAAATGATGTTAATCGTTATCGTAAAATTGTATCAGATTTAGGGATGCGCCGTTAAAAGTTTATCAACACCAATTAAAGCAAGGAGCAATAGTCGCTCCTTGCTTTTTATTTATCACATTCAAAAATTTCAATTACAGTGGTTTTTTTCTGCTAGTGCAGGAAATAATAGACTTATGTCGAATAAAATTTAAGTTATAGAGAAAATAGAAAAAGATGGATTGTGTTAAGGAGGTTTCATTGTGACTCAGGAAGTGATTGAACGCTCACTATTAGTTGGAAACAGAAAATTGTCTTTTGAAACGGGGACTATAGGTCGCCAGGCAGGAGGATCTATTTTCCTAAGGTATGGAGATACAGTGGTGACTGCTTTTGCAACGGGTACTGATCAGCCAAGAGAAGGTGTTGACTTTTTCCCGTTGACAGTAGATATGGATGAACGCTATTATGCTGTAGGTAAGATTCCCGGAGGTTTTATCAAAAGAGAGGGAAGACCTAGTGAGAGGGCTACTTTAACGGCAAGGCTTATTGACAGACCTGTCAGGCCACTCTTTCCAGAAGGATACCGGAATGACGTCCAAGTGGCTACTATGGTTATGTCCGTAGACCAAGATTGTGCTCCCGATGTGACTGCGATTAATGCTGCTTCAGCAGCTCTTACCATATCTGATATTCCTTTTGAAGGCCCTATTGCAGCAGTTATAGTTGGCCTGGTAGATGGTGAGTACATTATTAATCCCACCGTTGAACAAAGTGGAAAGAGCTTGATGCAGTTATATGTTGCAGGAACGAAAGATGCTATCATGATGGTGGAAGCTGGAGCCAAAGAAGTGCCTGAAGAACAGATGTTGGAAGCGATTTTATTTGGCCATGAAGAAATCAAAAAGATAGCTACTTTTATAGAGTCTTTTCGAGAAGAAGCCTTAAAGGTAGGACTCGCCAAGCCTAATAGGGAAGTCCCCCCCGTGGAGATTCCGGCGGATATTGCTGATAGAGTTCGCGAATGGTCTTACGAGAAACTTGATCAGGCAATTAGAGTAGAAGAAAAAAAAGCCAGAGAGTTGGCTGTTGATAAAGTAAAAGAAGAAGCACTAGAGTTTTTTGCTGAGGAATTCCCTGAGCAATTGGATATTGTAAAGAAAGTACTGAATGGCTTGGTCCATAAGATTATGCGCAGACTCATCACTGTTGAACATATCAGACCAGATGGACGAGCTTTAGACGAAATAAGAAAAATTGAAATTGAAGTTGGAAGGCTTCCCCGAACACACGGGAGTGCATTATTTACTCGTGGACAAACACAGGTGATGACTGTCGCTACCTTGGGTGCAGTAGGTGAAGAACAGATTATCGATGGGTTAGGGTTAGAAGAGTCTAAACGCTACATGCATCATTACAATTTCCCGCCCTATAGTGTTGGAGAAGTTCGTTTTATGAGAGGGCCTGGCAGACGAGAGATTGGTCATGGTGCACTGGCTGAACGCGCACTCTTACCACTTATTCCTTCTGAGGAAGAATTTCCTTATACTTTAAGATTGGTGTCAGAGGTATTAGAGTCTAATGGATCTAGCTCTATGGCTTCAGTTTGTGGAAGTACTCTGGCCTTGATGGATGCCGGAGTCCCAATAAAAGCACCTGCTGCAGGTATCGCTATGGGTCTTATTGAGGAAGAAGGTCATATCGCTATCTTAACAGATATTCAAGGAATGGAAGACCATGATGGAGACATGGATTTCAAAGTTGCTGGAACCGCTAAAGGTGTTACTGCTCTGCAGATGGATATCAAGATTAAAGGAGTAAGCAGGGAAGTATTGACTGAAGCACTGGCTCAAGCTAGGCGAGGATTAGATTTCATTCTAGACAAAATGCTTCAAGTATTACCTGAACCCAGGAAAGAACTTTCTCGTTATGCTCCACGTATAATTTCATTTGCTATTCATCCTGATAAAATTAGAGATATTATCGGCCCAGGCGGAAAAATCATTAAGAAGATAGTTGAAGAAACTGGTGCGAAGATAGATATCGAAGATGATGGCAGAGTATTTATCTCGGCTATTGACGGTGAAGCTGGTGAAAGAGCTTTGAAAATTGTGCAATCTCTAACTCAAGAAGTTCAAGTTGGTCAGATTTATAAAGGAAAAGTTGTTAGAATTATGGACTTTGGTGCTTTTGTCGAGGTTATTCCTGGTGTTCTTGGGCTTTCAGGAAAAGATGGTCTGGTTCATATCTCCCAGCTAGATGTTGGTAGGGTGAATAAAGTGGAAGATGTGGTTAAACTGGGTGACGAGATATTAGTTAAAGCTACCGGAATTGATAAGCAGGGTAGACTTAATTTATCCAGGAAAGAGGCCCTTGCTCAAGAACAAAACCAATAACGTCCACGGATGGACTAATACCGCGGTGCCAAGGATGGCAAGGAGCGGTGCACGTCCACGGATGGACTAATAATAATCTATAGCAGTATTATGCTATAGATTATGTTTACTAGGAGTTTTTCTAAACCTATAAACGTCTGTATTACTCTCTATTTGCATAAGTATGTAAGGGGAGGGAGACAGATGTTTATTTTACAATTATCAAAAGTTAAAATTAAGGCAGTTACTCTAGCTGTACTTTTCATAAGCCTTACTATTATAGATGTTAGATCAATGGGAGTGAGTCGCCTTGATCTTCCTGTCCCACTAGAAAGAGTAGTTACAAATGAGAAAGTGATTGCATTGACAATCAATGTAGACTGGGGAGAAGAATTTATTCCAGCCATGCTTGATGAGCTGGAAAAGTATGATGCGAAAGTTACATTTTTTGTTACCGGCAGGTGGGCCAAAAATAATTCTGAGATGATTAAAATAATAGACTCTAAGGGGCACCAAATCGAAAATCATGGTTATTATCATTCACACCCTGATAAATTACCAGTCTCGAAGACCCAAGAAGAGATTATGGCTACAGACAAGGTTATCGTGGGGATAACAGGTAAAAAAACTAATTACTATGCACCTCCTTATGGAGAGAGAGGTCCTAACGGTCTTCAGGCTGCTTCAGAATTGGGATATACTACAGTTCTGTGGACATTAGATACCGTGGACTGGAAACCGGAAAGTACACCTGAAGTTATTGCTCAGAGAATCCTGGAACCTAAGATTAGATATGGAGTTAAACCAGAAAAAAATGGTGCTATTGTATTAATGCACCCTAAAGAGAATACTCTCCTTGCACTTCCATTGATTCTATCACGTTTGAAGAATGAAGGATTCGATATAGTTTCAATAGAAAAATTAATAACATCTGGCTAAGCGGGAAATACTACCCCTTGTAAAAGATAAGGGGTGGTAAAAATGATTTCTAAATGGACGCAGAAAACTTTAGGCGTTTTAGCTTTATGTATATTCTTAGCAAACCCTGCTTATGGTGAGATTATTGTATCAACAGATGATATTACAATTGAGACTGCAAAGGTTTCAAGCGGAAAATGGACCCTTCCTTACGTTACTGCTCATTCTGCTATTTTGATGGATGCTCAAACAGGAAGTATTCTTTATGAAAGAGATGCCCACAAGCAGCGTCCTCCTGCGAGTACAACTAAGATATTAACTGCTATTGTTGCTTTAGAGCTTGCTGACTTAGATGAGGTAGTAACCGTTAGTGAGAAAGCTGATAAAGTTGGCGAATCTTCTCTCTATCTTAATAAGAATGATAAGTTAAAACTAGGAGAACTTATAGAGGGAGCATTAGTCAAGTCTGGTAATGATGCGTGTGTAGCCATAGCTGAACAAACAGCAGGCAGCCTCGACAACTTTATCAAAATTATGAACCTCAAAGCAGTATCTATAGGAGCATACAATACTAATTTTACTAATCCTCATGGCTTACCCGATAAGAATCACTATACCACTGCCTATGACTTAGCTGTAATGGCTAGATACGGCTTAGGTATTCCAGAGTTCTCGGAAATAGTTCAAAGAAAAGTTGCAACAGTTAATTATGAGTATCCACAAAAGAACAGAGTGATAAACAATACCAATAAATTGTTATATAATTATTATTTAGCCGATGGTGTAAAGACAGGAACAACGAATGCTGCAGGTAAATGCCTAGTTGCTTCGGCAAGTAAAAATGGCAGAAGACTTATCTGTGTTGTCTTAAATGCTCCTGATCGATTTGGGGATGCTCAGAGATTATTAGAATGGGGTTTCAATAATACAGAGATAGTAAGTTTGGGTAAAAAGGGTGATCGAGTTACCAATCACCCTAGCTATCAAGAGAGTTTGTCGGTAGCTCTTGGTAGAGATGTTGTACTTTGTTTGGAATCAGCTAGGCTTAACGAGATTCGTTTACAGGTAGAATTCCTTAAGGGGATTTACCCACCAATAAATAAAGGAGATATTCTAGGAAGCTATAATATTTTTATGGCAGATAAACTTATTAAGGAGGTACCTTTGGTAGCTGGTGAGGATAGTATCGGTAATCCACTAGATTTTTCTGGAACACTTAACCTATTTATTAATAAGGCTTTGGATATAATGGATATTAAAGGATAAACTAAATGTACTAATAGCAAGATCAAAAATAACCTGGGGAGTGAAGAATTTGTATCAAAAAGTTGTTTTGCCTAACGGAGTAAGGTTACTCACAGAAGAAATAGAACATGTACATTCTGTTGCTTTAGGGGTCTGGGTTGGAGCAGGTTCCCGTAATGAAAATGAAGGTTATGAAGGAATCTCGCATTTTATAGAGCATATGTTCTTCAAGGGGACAGAAAACCGTACAGCTCGTGAGCTTGCTGAATCACTTGAAGCTGTGGGAGGACAGCTCAATGCCTTTACTACAAAGGAATTTACATGTTATTTTGCGAGGGTTTTAGATGAAGATGTCAATTTGGCCATAGATGTTCTGAGTGATATGTTTTTTAATTCTCGTTATGATCTTAAGGAGATTGACAAGGAAAAAAATGTGGTGATTGAAGAGATTAAGATGTATCAAGACTCGCCCGATGAGCTTATTCACGATCTTTTCTCACAGTACGTGTGGAATAATCATCCTCTTGGAAAACCAATCCTCGGAGTTGCTGATTCCATCAATAGTCTTACCAGGGACAAAATCATGCAATATCTTGATACTCGCTATACACCAGACCAAGTGGTAATAGCCGTGGCCGGAAAGATCAATCATGATGAAATAGTAAAAAAACTTTCTGTTTTTGGAGACTTTAAAAGAAAGCGTTTTGATGAGGTTGGGGTTGAACCGGTTGGAAGCACTTTCAGAAAAGCCTTAAGTAAGGATACGGAACAGATGAATCTACTCCTAGGAGTGCCCGGGGTTGGCCAGGAAGACAAAGACATGTACGTTTTACATATTCTTAACAATATACTCGGGGGGGGCTTAAGTTCACGTCTTTTCCAGGAAATCAGAGAACAACGTGGATTAGCTTATTCTGTTTATTCTTATCATTCTACCTATGTAGATACAGGTCTCTTTGCTATCTATGCTGGAACCAGTCCTAATAAGACAGAAGAAGCCATTAAGTGTATTATAGATGAGATGAATAAGTTGAAGAAAGAAAGTATCACCCAAGATGAACTCGAAAGAACGAAAGCTCAGATTAAAGGTAATCTGTATTTAGGACTCGAGTCGGTTAGTAGTCGAATGAGTAGACTTGGTAAGACAGAATTAAGTTTCGGAAGGGTAAAAACTGCTGAAGAGGCTGTAGAACAATTAGAGAAAGTCACTGTAGAAGACGTCCGAAGAGTTATGGAACGTCTCTGGGTCAAGGATAAAATAAGCATCTTGACGCTTGGACAAAAAGACTTCAACTTAGATTTTGACAGTATCATAGAAAATTCAATATCTTAAAACCGCTACGGCGGTTTTTCTTTTATAGCAGGATTTTATGCCAATTAGGCAGAAATAATCCTTTTAAGCAGAGCATATAGTTTATTTTATTATTAATATTTGCGTATTACTGAGCAAATCTTTAGAGCAAAGAAGAGTTATGAAAAATTCATATAAAAACTATATTAAAACTTTAAATTGAAAGAGTTGAAGAGATGAAGGAAAAAATTGAAGTCAAGGTTAAACATGTTGGTAACGTTAAAAATAAAGCAGAAATCAGCCCATACTATGCAACATCAGGGGCCGCCGGAGCAGATATCTATGCCTGTATTGATGAAGAAATTTCTATAAAACCTGGGGAGAGGGTACGTATCCCAACAGGTATAGCAATCGAACTCCCGTCCTCTAACGTGGTAGCTCTACTCTTCGCTCGTAGTGGTTTAGCTGCTAAGCAAGGACTTGCCTTAAGTAACGGTGTAGGTGTTATAGATTCCGATTATCGAGGTGAGATTGGAGTACTAATAACAAACTTTGGACAAGAAGACGTCATAATTAAAAATGGAGAACGTATAGCGCAGATGCTTTTTGTCGAGGTTGCCTTAGCTTCATTTGTCCTCGTTAATGAATTAGGAGATACAGAAAGAGGTTCGGGAGGATTTGGATCAACCGGTCTTTCATAGAAAGAAAAATAGGTATAGAACTTTCCTTATTTTCATAAATATCCCTGAGGGGGTATCTCAATGAAAACCCTAATTACAATTTTTCTGATTTCAGGCATTGTAGTTTCCTTAAGAACAAGAATAAAGATGATGAGGTACAGGTCACCCCATAGTAAGACTCAGTTATCCAAAGCCATAACTCAACTTGTAGGGACAGCCGGGGGAATATATATCTCTCTTGAATTACTCTTAACTTTCCTTGGTATACCAGAAGAGTTTTGGAATCCACCCCTATACTATTTTAAACCCTTAGCAGTTTTATCTATATTTATTGCGATACTTCAACCTTATGGATATAAAATATGGTTAAGTATCACGCAAAAGGGAGGTTAAGATATGCTCCTAAGTGAAATTGCTGGTAAAGAGATAGTCAACCTTCATGATGGCGCTAAGCTTGGCTTGGTTGGGGAAAGTGATATAAAAATCAATATTAATGGCAAAGTAGAAGCTCTTATCATATCTTCGAGATCTGGACATAGTTGGTTTTTTAGTAGGAATAACGATAGAGATAGCGATTTTATTATGATACCGTGGGAAGCAATAAGGAAAATTGGTACCGAGGTGATTATTGTAGATATCGACTATGCACAATTCGTTTAAAAGGCATACCCTTTGACAGCTCTTCCTGGATATAATAAAATAATTAGAAGCTATAACCCCGAACTATTGAGCACGGGGTTTTGCCGTATAGGATTCAGGAGGGGTTAACTTGTATAAGATTCGAGTATTTGTAGCCGGAGCCTGTGGCAAGATGGGTTCAGAAACAGTAAGAACTATTTTAAACCATGATGATATGGAGATAGTCGGTGTCTCAGACATGCAGAATCAAGGAACCGACGTAAGCTTAATCTTGGGGACAGAGCCTTTGGGATTAGAGATTATTGGAACACTCGATGTAAAAAAACTTAAGAAGTTAAAGGTAGATATACTTGTTGACTTCACGAATCCCCAGTCTGTTTTTGCCAATGCAAAAACAGCTATAAGAGCTGGAGTTGTTCCAGTTATCGGTGCTACAGGACTTGATGAGCAGGAGATAGCCGAACTTGACGAAATGTCTAAAGAACATGAGGTTGGTGTATTCATCGCACCCAATTTTGCTCTAGGAGCTATTCTTATGATGAAGTTTGCGCAAGAAACGGCTAAGTATTTTAAGCATGTTGACATCATAGAATACCATCATGATCAAAAACTTGATGCTCCATCAGGAACTGCATTAGTAACTGCCGATATGATATCTAAAGTACGCAAGCCTATGATCCAGGGACACCCCAATGAGTTTGAAAAAATACCGGGAACACGTGGTGGAGATATTAATGGGTTACGTGTCCACTCTGTGCGCCTACCAGGGATGATAGCTCATCAAGAGGTAATCTTTGGTGGTTATGGACAAACCCTCACCATAAGACATGATGCCTACACCCGAGAGACCTATATGCCGGGAGTTATCCTTGCTATACGTAAAGCTTACAAGATGACAGGACTAGTTGTTGGACTTGAGAATTTCCTAGATTAAGAAATTATCTTTTGCACCGCATCCTATGCCTACTCATATAATGGATAGTAGCTAAACCAGACACTATCCTACATAAGGAGGCATAAACATGGGAGCGGTACTTGAAGGAGTACGTCTTGCAGTGATCGGTGGTGATGACCGAGAAATTTTCCTCATCCCCGAACTACAAAGACAAGGAGCCTACATTATTGGGCTTGGACTAGAAAAATCTCCGCTAGGACATAGTATTGAACATGCTAGTTCATTCGAAGAAGTAATGGAGAAAGCTGATGCTTTGCTTTTTCCGATGTTTGGCACAGATGAGCGGGGACTAGTTAAAGCAAAATATTCAAATTCACCAATTTTTTTAAACAGTGATGTTCTAGAATCCATACCTTTGTGTGTTCCACTTTTTATTGGTTGGGCTCGTCCTGCCTTGAAGGCAGCAGCTCAAAAGATGGATATCAGGTTAGTAGAGATTGCTAATAGGGATGATGTAGCAATTCTTAATTCCATACCTTCCGCTGAGGGCTCTATCCAAATGGCTATGGAAGCAACGAATATTACCATCCATAGTAGTGAAAGTTTTGTTATAGGACTTGGCAGATTCGGAATAACCTTGGTCAATATGCTTAAAGGAATGGGAGCTAAAGTAACTGTAGTCGCTCGGAAACATGCCGACTTGGCTAGAGCAGTGGAAATGGGAGTTAAAGCAGTTAGTTTTACTGAGCTTGAAAGTGTAATCAGCCAAGCGGAAATAATATTTAACACAGCACCTGCACTTGTTCTAAATAGAAATCTGTTAGATAAAATGTCTCGAGAAGCAGTTATTATCGATTTAGCCTCTATTCCTGGTGGAACAGATTTCGAATATGCTCAGATGCTTGGGATTAAAGCCCAACTTGCCCCAGGGTTACCAGGAATCGTAGCTCCTAAAACAGCGGGTAAGATACTTGCCAAAATCTATCCTCCTATTATTCTTGAATGCGTATCCCCTGAACGGAAGGGAGGTGCGGTCAAGTGAGGTTTGAAGGTTTAAAAATAGGTTTTGCCCTAACTGGTTCCCACTGTACTTTGGCTGAAGTAGTAAAAATAATTGAAGAACTCAAACAAGAAGGAGCCGAGATTACTCCTATCATCTCTTATTCCGTTGACCAAATGAATACGAGATTTGGAGAGGCAAGTCATTGGAAAACAGTTCTAAAAGAGATAACAGGAAAGGATCCACTTAAAACTATCCCTGAAGTAGAGCCCATTGGTCCCTCTAAACTTTTCGATTGCGTGGTAGTGGCCCCATGCACAGGTAATACATTAGCAAAAATGGCTAATGGTATAAGTGACACTCCCGTTTTAATGGCGGCTAAAGCTCATCTGCGTAACCTTGGATGTGTTGTTATAGCTGTAGCTACCAACGATGGATTAGGTACGAATGCAAAGAATATAGGTATATTATTATCTACCAAGAACATCTATTTGGTACCATTTGGTCAGGATAGTCCTCTCAATAAAGCCAATTCTCTGGTAGCTCATATGAATAAGATTCCAGATACTATTTCTTGGGCACTGCAAGGAAAGCAGCTTCAACCCATATTAGTACAATTCCATTCTGATAGTTAAGGAAACAATGAATAAAAGATTGTTTAGTTGACATATAATTTCTTAATGAGTTAATTATGTAAGTTAAAATAGGTTTTATGGTGAATTTGGTGTTAAATAGACTGAACACCAAATTCTCTACTCTTATTTTTAGGTGATAAACGAACATTTTCTAAAATAGAAGGAGGAAGTATTTAATGCCAAACATTGCTATAGTTGGGGCGACAGGTGCAGTCGGCCAGGAATTCCTTAAGATTCTCACAGAACGTAAATTTCCAGTAGATGAATTAAGATTACTTGCTTCGAAAAGATCGAGCGGTTCGGTTATTACTTGGCAGGGTAAAGAGTTAGTAGTGCAGGAGACAACGCATGACAGTTTCCAGGGAATAGATATAGCATTATTTGCAGGAGGTTCCGCCAGTACAGAATATGCACCTTCAGCAGTTCAAAGTGGTGCTGTAGTGGTTGACAATAGTAGCGCTTATAGATTGGATCCTAATGTGCCTTTAGTTGTTCCTGAGGTAAACCCAGAAGATGTTAAATCTCATAAGGGTATCATTGCTAATCCTAATTGTTCAACAATAATAATGGTTGTGGCCTTAAAACCTTTAGAAAATATAACTAGAATCAAAAGAGTAGTAGTATCTACCTATCAAGCAGTCTCCGGTGCAGGGAAAGAGGGTATAGCAGAGCTGGAGAATCAGCTGAGAGCTTGGCATAATAAAGAAGAAATATCCGGGCTGGAAACATTCCCTTATCAGATTGCATTTAATCTTATCCCAAGAATTGATGTATTTGGCGACGGTGACTATACCAAAGAAGAATGGAAGATGGTAAAAGAAACTCAGAAAATCTTTAAAAGGCAAGACATAGGTATAACTGCTACCTGCGTAAGAGTTCCTGTACTTAGATCTCATTGTGAATCACTAAACATAGAAACTGAAGATAAACTTTCTGTCAAGCAAGTTAAAGACATTTTAGCCAAAGCTCCCGGCATTATAGTAGTAGATGATCCAATCAAGGACAGATACCCCATGCCTCTAGATAGTTCGGATAGGGATGAGATTTATGTGGGCAGAATAAGGGAAGACTTAACTATTGATAACGGTATTAACCTTTGGATAGCCGGTGATCAGATTCGAAAAGGTGCGGCTACTAATGCAGTACAAATTGCTGAGTTGCTGTTATAATATTGAAGAGGGAAAGAACATAAGGAGGAGAGTTTGGTTTGCGAATACTTGTACAGAAATTTGGAGGTACTTCAGTAGCTAATCCAGAGACCAGAACAAAGGTTGCAGCTAAAATATCTGAGGCAGTTAGTCAAGGGTATTCACCGGTAGTGGTGGTGTCAGCCATAGGACGAGCTGGAGACCCTTATGCAACAGATACGTTTATAAAGATGGTGTCGAGTATATATTCTGAGGTCCCAAAGAGAGAGATGGATTTATTAATGAGTTGTGGTGAAGTAATATCTGGCACTGTAATGGTAAGTACTCTCCAGAGCCTCGGACTGGAAGCTGTGCTTTTCACCGGAGGACAGGCGGGTATAGTAACTAATGATTGTTTTGGCGATGCCAGAATAATCAGGGTACAGCCCGAAAAGATACTATCCCAGCTGGAAGAAGGAAAAGTAGTAATTGTTACCGGTTTTCAGGGTATGACAGAGGATGGTCAGATTACCACTCTTGGCCGGGGAGGTAGTGATACAAGTGCAGCTGCTATTGGAGTGGCTTTAAATGCGGAAGCAATTGATATCTATACTGATGTTGAAGGTATAATGACAGCTGACCCACGCATAGTTGAAGATGCTAAAATACTTGATGTGGTTACTTATAACGATATCTGTCACCTTGCCCATCAGGGAGCCAAAGTAATCCATCCACGAGCTGTTGAGATAGCTATGCAAAAGAATATACCTTTAAGAGTAAAGGGTACATTTACTGATGCTCCTGGAACTTTAGTAACCAATATCCAGCCAGATATGGAAGAAGGTTCTGATGTGATAGGAGATCGAATTATAGCAGGTATAGCTCATACTCCTAACGTTACACAGATTAAAATAAATATACAAAATGAAGACCAGAAAACCCAATCTGTCAAAAAGATATTTAAAGGGATGGCTTTAGCTGATATTAGTGTCGACTTTATCAGCGTTCAACCTGAAGCAGTACTCTATACAGTCAGAGATGAAATTGCCAACAAAGCTGCAAATATTTTGAGGAATATGGGCTTTGAACCGGAAACTCTATCTAGTTGTGCCAAAGTGGCTTTAGTGGGAGGTGGAATTGCCGATTTACCAGGAGTAATGGCCAATCTGGTAGAAGCGTTAGCTGAAAGTGATGTGGAAATTCTTCAGTCAGCTGACTCTCACACCACTATCTGGGTTTTAGTAAGAAAGGAACACATGGTTTCGGCAGTTCAAAGTCTGCATAAAAAATTCCAACTTGGAACTTAGCCTCCTTCAATGAAGCAAGCTGTTTTAGATAATTATTTAAGGAGGAAATGTAATGTTTGGAAGTATTCTCACCGCTATGGTTACTCCTTTTGATGAGAACCAAGAGGTTAATTACTCAGCTGCAGCTAATCTAGCTCAATACCTTGCGGCCAATGGTTCGGATGGTATAGTTATTGCAGGGACCACAGGTGAAACCCCCACATTAACCATGGAAGAAAAATATCTTCTATGTCGTACTGTAAAAGAAGCTGTAGGGGATAGCTGTAAAGTAATCGCAGGTGTCGGGACGAATTCCACCAAAGATAGCGTGCTGCTTACCCGCAAGATAGATGGATTGAATCTTGATGGTATTATGGCAGTAGTACCTTATTACAATAAACCTTCTCAAGAAGGACTTTACCAACATTTTAGAACGATAGCAGAGGCTACAGAACTTCCTGTAATGCTTTATAACGTGCCGGGTCGCACGTCAGCCAATATGCTTCCCCAAACTGTCTGTAGGCTTGCAGAGGTACCCAACATAGTATGTATTAAGGAAGCCGCAGGTACGATGGATCAAGTTAGTGAACTAAGAAGTAATCTTCCTTCTTCTTTCGTTATTTATGCTGGAGATGATTCACTTACCTTACCTATGTTATCTCTTGGCGCAGGCGGGATAGTTAGTGTTGCCTCTCATATTGTCGGTAACAAAATCAAAAAGATGGTAGATGCTTTCAAGGCAGGAAATTTTGAGCAAGCCTTGAAGTGGCACCTACTTTTATTCCCAATCTTCAGAGGAATGTTTATTGCCACAAATCCTGTACCCGTCAAATACCTGGTTAACCAAATAGGTCTTAATGCTGGGGATTACCGTCTTCCTATAACCGGACCCACTTCTGAGGAGAAAACTATTTTACAAGAACTACTTAAGAAGATTCAGGAATTACCAGAAGATATTTAAGACATTTTATTCTCTTATATAGAGGCGAGGATTTGAAGAACTTACCGCGTGGTGAAAAACTTCGGCATTTGCCGAAGTTTTTCTTTATCTTTGGAATAACCACAAGTATTGAAAAATAGGATAATACTGTACTTGCAGAGACAATCATTGGCGACTATAATATTAATAATATGACTGTACGGCTAACTTAATCAGGCGAACTCTAGAGGTATAGATCGTTTCTCAGATTTGATACTTCTTCATATTCTTTTGTCTATTTTAAAGGTAAGTATATATATTTAATAAGAAAAGGAGGCGTACTGCATTTGCCCAAAGAACATAAATTACAGATTATCCCTTTAGGAGGACTGGGAGAGATAGGGAAAAATATGACAGTAATCCGGTATGATAATCAAATGCTCTTGATTGATGCTGGCTTAGCTTTTCCTGAAGACGATATGTTAGGGATTGATATAGTAATTCCTGATTATTCTTATGTAGTAGACAATAAAGAAATACTTTTAGGAATTCTTGTCACTCACGGTCATGAAGATCACATTGGCACTCTCCCTTACCTTTTGCGGGATATTGAAGCACCTATCTATAGCTCTAAACTCACCTTAGGTCTGGTGAATGCGAAACTTAAAGAAAATAACATACGCAATGCTCAAACTAATGCAGTGAAACCTGGAGATAGTATCAAATTAGGAGTCTTCAAAGTAGATTTTATTAGAGTCAGTCATAGTATTCCTGATTCGTTAGGTTTGGCTATTCACACTCCTTTGGGAACAATCGTGCATACTGGTGACTTTAAACTTGATCATACTCCAGTAACCAATGAGATTCTAGATATCTATAAGTTCGCTGAACTCGGAGATAAGGGTGTTCTCTGTCTAATGTCCGATAGTACGAACGTAGAAAGACCTGGTTTTACTATGTCTGAAAGACGGGTTGGCCAGATGCTTGATGAAGTCTTCAGAAGTGCCAAAGGTAGAATCATACTTGCCAGCTTTGCTTCCAATGTTCATCGAGTGCAACAAGTGATCACAGCTGCTCTTAATAATGATAGAAAAGTAGCTATTGTTGGTAGAAGCATGCTAAATTATGCAACTATAGCAGCTGAACTAGGGTATTTAGACATTCCTGAGGGAACATTGGTGGATCTAGACGAAACTTTACAACTACCTGGAAAACAAGCTTGCATAATCACAACCGGCAGTCAAGGGGAACCGATGTCGGGATTAACGCGTATGGCTATGAATGACCATAAGAAGATGGAAATTCAACCTGGAGATACGGTTGTTATCTCAGCTAGTCCTATTCCGGGAAATGAAAAATCCGTGGCTCGGACCATAGATCACCTTTTTAAACTAGGGGCTAATGTTATTTACGAGCCGTCGTCGGGTGTGCATGTTTCCGGTCATGCCAGCCAAGAAGAACTTAAACTTATGATTAATATGGTTAAGCCGAAATATTTCCTTCCTGTACATGGTGAGTACAGAATGCTGATAAAACACGGCCAATTAGCTGAGCAACTTGGAATAGCCAAGGAGAATATATTTGTTTCGGATAATGGCTCAGTAATTGAATTTACAAAAAATAGAGCATGTATTGCTGGCAAGGTTGCTTCGGGTAGAATTCTGGTGGATGGACTTGGAGTCGGTGATGTTGGAAATATAGTGTTAAGAGATAGAAAACAATTATCTCAGGATGGAATATTGATTGTTGTTATAGCTTTAAGTAAATCTTCAGATCAGATTGTAGCAGGGCCAGATATTGTAACTAGAGGCTTTGTATATGTAAGAGAATCAGAAACGATGCTTGATGAAGCCAAAGTTAAAATACGAGAAATAACTGAAAAATGTTTAAATAATGGTATTACAGAATGGGCACTATTAAAAAATAGCATCAGAGATACATTAGGCAAGCATCTATATGAGAAAACTAAACGTAGACCAATGATTTTACCAATCCTTCAACAAGTCAAACAAGAAGTTAAATAAGAAAATCGCTAATTCTTTTTTGCTCGTTTTGTATTTATTTGCCAAAAGAACCTAAGAAAACTTAAGAAATAATCTGTCAAGCAAAGAAATGTGAAAAAGTCAAGACAAAAACATTGTATTATTAGTATAATATTTTATTGTTTTTTCATAAAATCGGGTTGACAATCATTATTCATTTAGCTATACTATCAAATGTTCTCATTCTTTCTGGCCCATTGGTCAAGCGGTTAAGACACCGCCCTTTCACGGCGGTAACACGGGTTCGAATCCCGTA
>LOEZ01000016.1 GCA_001516055.1 Gracilibacter sp. BRH_c7a | reverse complement strand
TTGAAAATTCTTTCGTTGTGGAACGCAATACAGAGAACCTTGTTATAATCGAGATTAATGAAGGCCTTTCCCATGCTGAAGGATTTTATCAGGCTTATCTAGCAGTATTTGACGGGAGTGGACGTTATTTTGTCAGTAGTATCAAAAACTTTTCTGCTGATGAAGGAGAAATCACTCTGTTCTCAGGAAAAGAAAAAACATATATATTTTTTGCAGGGAATTCTACTTTTAATGGATGGACGAGCTGGACAGGAGGCCTCTGGGAAGCTGGCAAGGAATGGTCCCAAAAATGGCCTGAAGATAATGATTTTTGGGAACATCAAGCCGTACAAATAGAAGAAGACGGATTAACAGTCTTATCCAGAAAAATATTCCCGCAAAGTGATCAATTAATACCGGATTACGAATGGGAATTCGCATTTCGATTGTTATGGGACCCTAACACCGAAAGTTTTTTCGAGATTGACGATTAATTTCGAGACCAGGTAAATTACCTTTAAAGAAATAGAGTCGGGCAGATGCCCGACTTTTAGAATGAAAAAATTGGGGAATTTATATCTAATTAAAAAAAATAATTAGATTTTTCAAATTATTTTATCTGTAACTTGAATTATGTTATGATAGTCTAGGCAAGTACATAATTCAATAGATTATAATTTTAAGACTGAAAAAAGGTTTATTCTGGGGGAAAACTGATGGATATTACTTTAATTCTCTTTAACTTTCTTGGTGGTTTAGGTTTGTTTCTTTTTGGTATAAAAGCCATGTCTGATGGTCTTCAATCAGTAGCTGGGGATAAAATGCGCCTTTTCTTAGAAAAAGGAACAAGCACACCTTTACGAGGGGTTCTTACTGGAACATTCGTGACAGCTCTTATTCAGAGCAGTAGTGGAACCACTGTTTTGGCTGTAGGACTTGTCAATGCTGGTTTATTAAGTCTGAGACAAGCTATTGGTATAATTATGGGTGCCAACATCGGCACCACGGTTACCGCATATCTGATCGGATTCGATCTCAAGGATTATGCTCTTCCTATAATCGCTTTAGGAGTATTTCTGATTTTCTTCTCGAAAAATAAAAAATTTAATTATATAGGCCAGGTTATTTTTGGCTTTGGACTTTTATTCTTTGGAATGGATGTTATGGGTCAGGGTATGAAACCGCTAAGAACATCTGATTTCTTCATTAATCTTATGACAGATGTGGAACACAATGTCTTTCTAGGTGTGCTTATCGGAACAATTTTCACTGGAATCGTACAGAGCAGTAGTGCAACCACAGGTATTTTACAGGAATTGGCTCATCAGGGAGCAGTAACTTTAAGTCAAGTCGTCCCTATTCTTTTTGGGATAAACGTTGGAACAACAATCACAGCTCTATTAGCAGGAATAGGAGCAAGTGTTGTTGCCCGTAGGGCAGCGTTATCTCACTTTTTCTTCAACGTCATAGGGACCATGATTTTCCTTCCTTTATTCTTAACAGGGATTTTTCTAAAGGTTGTTATATTCATTACGGATAAATTTTATATCTTAATTCCAGGATCAGGGTCATGGGAGACTCTTAATATTAAAATGCAGATTGCTCAGATTCACGGTGTTTTTAATATTACCAATACTATATTGCTTTTGCCTTTTGTAACCATTTTAGCGGCTATCGTCACTAAGTTTATTCCTTCCAAGGAAGGAGAAATAGATGCAGCTCCTCAATTCCTGGAGCCCAGACTGCTCACCAATCTACCTGTCGCCCTTTCCAATGCCAAACATGAATTGCTGAGAATGGGTAACATAGCCTATGACACGCTAGAAAACGCAGTTGAATACTTCTTCACTAGAAAAGATGAGAACCAGAAGACTGCCAATTCTTGTGAGGCTATCGTTGATAAACTACAGGTAGAAATAGAATCTTATGTTCTTAGAGCTATTTCAGGCAAAAACCTCACATCTGTATTATCTAAGAGAAGTCATACCATCATGATGGCCATAGGAGATATCGAAAGAGTAGGGGATCATGCTCAAAACATTGTTGAACTAGCAGATTATGCTAGTGCACATGGTCTAGGTTTTTCGGATAAAGCTCTGGGAGACTTGGAGAAAATGACAGAACAAGTTAAAGAGATTCTTCTTCTATCCCTTGAAGCCTTAGAAAAAGAAGATAAGCACTTAGCTCAGAAGGTAATTGAAAAGGATAATATTATTGATGAAATGGAGAAAGAACTACGTAAAGCACATATCGCAAGGGTGAATGCACGAAAATGTAACGGTAATGTTGGAGCTGTGTATTTAGATATATTAAGTAATCTGGAGAGAATAGGGGATCATTCGGTAAATGTAGCTGGTTATGTCATTGGTAACGAGGCTTAAACCAATACGAAATTGGAATCTTAAATTAGAGCGATTACCTATAATTACTATAATTATATTATTGTAATATCTTCATGGGGTGTAATATAATTGGAGATAGTTTTGTAAGAGAGAGGAGAAGAGAGATGGAGAATTTATCTAAGTACGATAATTGTTTTCTTGATGTTGCTGCCCCAATTATTAAACATGAAGAATATCAAAAAATGAAACATATTCCACATCATCATGGTTGCGTTTACGACCATTGTTTAGATGTTGCTTATTTCTCTTATAAAATTGCTCATAGATTTGGCCTTGATGTTGAATCCACTATTAGAGGTGCCTTACTCCATGATTTTTATCTATACAAATTTAAAAAAGGAAAAGATAAGAATATACTGATGGAGGGTTACAGACATTCTAGAAATCACCCTCAAATAGCCATCGACAATGCACTTAAGTATTTTCAATTAAATGATAAAGAAATTGATATAATACAAAATCATATGTTCCCACTTGGTTTTCCCAGAAGTTCTGAAGCATGGATTACTACCTTGGCAGATAAAACTCTTGCCATAGCGGAGTATTCATCTCGTTTACGAAGCTACTTCCAACTAAAATATTATAGAATAGCATATGCAACTTTTAATAAAGAATCAGAATAATTTAGTCTAAAAACCTGTCTTGAACTGGTTTTTTTTTACCTTTTTCTAGTCTTAGAAGAATAATATTATCCTAATATGATAGAAAAAGACACTCAAATGTAATAATATAATATATGTCACTAGTCATATGGGAGGGATACGTCAAATGAAAAATCAGGTTATTAAGATTTTTGGAAATATTATTGCTATATACATTGCAACTGCTCTTTTCTCTGAAATAAGCGCCGCTACAACTACTACTATTGTCGTAGCGGGATTTATACTATGGCTCGTAAATATAACTATTCGTCCACTTCTTACCTTGATAACTATTCCAATAAATTTGCTCACCCTGGGTTTATTTTCTTTGATTATAAATACTTGGATGGTTATGCTTGTAGGAAGATTGATTGAAGGATTCTATATTCAAGGATTTTGGGCAGCTTTTGGTTTGGCTATTTTGGTTGCTTTCTTTAACATTATTTTGGGAAAAATGTTAAAATCTAAATGATTGAGGTAAGAGAATTATTGTAATTAACTTATGTTATGATAGAATCTAAATATAACGAATATTTAGGAGATATTCCTATATGAGTGTATTGAAAGAATTTAATAGAGTTCTCAAGGAAAAGGGCTATAAGTTTACAAGCCAGAGACAGCATGTATTTGAAGTAGTAGTAGAAAATGATGGCGAACATCTGAATAGTCAAGAAATCTATGAACTTGTAAGAAAAAAATATCCTGAAATAGGGGTTGCGACTGTATATAGAACGCTAGCTCTGTTAGAAGAAATGAAGCTTATTTATGGTGTTGATTTTGAAGATGGCTTTAGGAGATATGAGATTGTCAAGGATGATAAGGAACATCGCCATCACCACTTAATTTGCCTGGAATGTGGTTCTATTAAAGAAGGTGAAAATGACCTGCTCGGAACCATAGAGGAAGAAATATTAAGAAAAGACAAGTTCAAGGTTACCAATCATAAGGTTAAATTTTATGGATATTGTGATAAATGTCTGAAAATAATGGAAAAGAATAATAAAACTCATACATAAGATATGGAATTTTAATAATGAAAAATTTAAGCAAACAAAAAACAAATGTTATCAGGATTCTAGAGTCTCAGGATATCAAACATAATGTTTTTGAATACTCAATTGCTGATGGACTCCTAGATGCGGTGAATGTAGCCCGTAAGATTGGTGTTGAACAAGAGAGGGTTTTTAAAACGCTTGTTACCATTGGTAAGAAAACTGGAATAAATGTTTTTGTTATTCCCGGCAATTACGAACTTGATCTCAAAAAAGCCTCAGACGTAGCAGAAGATAAAAGTATTGAAATGATCAAGTCTAAAGAACTCTTACCATTGACTGGTTATATACATGGTGGCTGTTCTCCAATTGGAATGAAGAAAGATTATCCTGTATACGTTGAGGAAATCGCTTCCCAATATGAATACATCGTCATCAGTGCAGGAAAGATAGGGTTACAGGTTAGTATTAATCCGCGTGATTTACTTCTGCTAACAGGGTTTAAGTATGCTGACTTGGTATAGATAGTAAAAGTATAATCAGTATTGTAGGCTAAAGGTATAAATAGTAAAACTTTAATAAGATATCTAGAATATGAAGACAACAATAAAAGAGGCCGGTGGCCTCTTTGTTTTCATTATATAAATGTTATCTTAGTCTTATAATACTGGGGTAAGTAAGCGAGATATTGACTCTTTAAACTTGATTGTTCGTGATCTTCGAAGATACTTGTAGAAAGTCAATTCATTACAGAAAGCTAAATCTTTTTCAAATTCTTGGGAAAGCTTCTGTGATACTGTCCTGTCGTAAAGAAAGGCATTGACTTCGAAATTTAATTTAAAACTTCTGATATCAAAGTTTGCTGTACCAACTGAAGAAATCAATTTATCCACAACAATTGTCTTGGCGTGTAGAAACCCCTTATTATAAATGTAGGCTTTTACTCCCGCATTGAGTAAGTCCCCGATGAACGAATAAGTAGCCCAATATATAAACACATGATCAGGTTTATTGGGAATCATTATCCGGACATCTACACCTGAAAGAGCTGCAATCTTAAGAGCCTCTTGAATACTTTCATCTGGTATGAAATAAGGAGTTTGGATATAGACACTTTTTTTAGCTGAATTTATCATCTTAATGTACCCTTGTTTAATCTCTTCCTGGGGAGAATCAGGGCCAGACGATACAATCTGTATCCCACATCTTCCTTTATTATCTTGCTCAGGATAATACTTCGGAGATTGAGAGATTTCTTCACCAGAGGCTGCCCGCCAATCAAGCAAGAATCTAGTCTGCATGTCATGTACGGCTGTACCGTATATTTTCAAGTGTGTATCACGCCAATATCCCATTCTTTTTTTAAGACCTATATATTCATCGCCTACATTAAAGCCTCCGATAAAGCCTTTTTTGCCATCAATGATTACAAGTTTTCTATGATTTCGGTAGTTAATCTTCAGATTGATAAGACTTAAGAAAGAGGGAAAAAACAAGACAACTTTACCTCCAGCCTCACGAAGTGGTTGGAGGTCGTTTGCGCTAAGTTGATTACCTAAGGCATCAATCAAAAATCTTACTTCTACGCCCTCCCTGGCCTTTTCAGTAAGAATTCTTAAGAGCTGTTTGCCGAGTGAGTCTCGCTTCACGATAAAGTAAAGAATATGAACATGGCTTTTGGCATTAAGAATACATTTGAAAAGCTCTTTGAATTTTTCAGTTCCATCAGTTATTACTTCCACAGTGTTATCCTGTGAGAATAGAGCTTTGCTCTGTTTTTTATGTAAATGAATAAGATCTTTATAATTCTCAAAAATGGGGTCTGCAAAAGCTAACCTGCCTGATTGTAAATCTTCCATGTCTTTATGCAATAAAGCTGAATACCTTTGTTGTTCCTGAGCACTTAGCTGAAACATTTTTTTGCGGGTAAGGTTTTGCGAAAGTAAGATATAAAAAAATGCCCCTATCGCAGGTAATAAGAAAAGAACAAGAATCCAGGCCAAGGTGGAGGTAGGATTTCTCCTCTCCAAGAAAATCACTGTAAAAGCAAATAACACATTCACTAGATAGAGAGCTGTAATTATATTTGAGCTGAAACTAGCTAGGGATATGTCCATTATTAACCTTCCCTCAATTTAAAATATTTCTTTAATCTTTTTATATCAGAAAGTCTGGATACAGGCAATGCTATTTGTATAGAAGTGGAAGCATTAGTTAGGCAAACTATTGGATAAAAATGTTATTTTCAGGGAATTGTTTAGATAGTGTGATTCTAACAGAATAATAGTCTAATAACTAATGGATCTAATAGCAAATAGGTAGAGGTTATTTATTATATGTTTTATTTGGCTTTTTTGATGGCTGGTTTAATATGGTTGGTTGTTTTACTTTTCCTGAGAATTCATATTAATTTAGATTATTGCTATAAAAGGTTGGAAAGCAAGATTAATTTAAAGCTTAGAATTTTGTTTTCAAGCTTGCATATTGAAATAATTATACCACAGGAAATGTTTTCCACCGGATTAGAAAATATTTTAAATAATTTAATTAAAGATGCTTCACCTACTGAAGAAGTAGAGCTACAGGAAAAAGAAACAAAAAGCAGACGTTATATGTTCCTGCGTCATGTAACCGGAGAAGTATTCCGCAAATATCTATCTAATTGGTCAAAATTTTTGTTGCTTAAAAATAAAATCCTGCAGCTTAAAAAGATGTTTTACAGAAAGATAGAGCTTAAAAATATTAGTCTGAAAATTGAAATAGGGGGAAGGGATGCGGGAGAAACAGGAATACTGGTAGGTGTAATTTGGGCTCTCTTAGGTCGCATGACAGCAAGGTTCTATAGTAATGTAACCGTAAAAAAGGATAATATTAGGTATTTTGTTCAACCTAGATTTGATGAAGAAATACTAATATGTAGTACGAATTGCATATTAAGCCTTAAAAACAGCCATATTATTTTTACAGCACTTAAGTTTTTTGGAATAATAATCAAAATCAGGAGGATAGAAAATCATGGATGAACACCCAATTGAAACTTTGATGAAAACTGCTATGGATAGCATCCAAAAGATGATTAATGTCAATACCGTAATAGGGGATCCTGTAGAAACCCCTACCGGTTCAGTAATTATACCTGTATCTAGAGTATCTTGCGGCTTTGCCGCAGGAGGTAGTGAGTTTGTGCCTTTAGATAGTGAGGGAGAGAGTAAAGGACTTGGTGGTGAAGACGGAGAGAGCCCCAAAATGCCATTTGGTGGTGGCAGCGGTGGTGGTGTATCAGTCAAGCCGGTAGGCTTCTTGGTAGTTAGTCAGGATCAAATCAGATTACTTCCGGTTGAAGGTAACATGTTAGCCGAAAGAATCCTCGATGAGATGCCTAATCTTATTGATAAGTTTTCTCATATGTTTAATAAAAAGAAAGTCCATAAAGAAGTTTCTTTAGATGATCGTAGTTAAATCCTCTTCGTATAATATTCAGGCAGCACGTATTTTGATTTCTTCTAATCCCTCTGCTTCTTTCATACATTGGAAGCAGGGGGATTTATCTTATGGTCAATTTAATCTGGCTTATCATGATGATAAGTGGGATATTGGTAGCTGCCCTAAAAGGTAACATTGAACAAGTTACAACATCTGCCCTCCAAGCTGCTGAGGTAGGTATCGAAGTTGCTATCTATTTAATGGGTATTATGAGTCTATGGTTAGGCCTTATGAATATTGCTGATAAAGCAGGTTTAGTAAAGGGTCTTGCAAGAATTTTTTCTCCTGTCTTACGAGTGCTATTCCCTTCGCTTAAAGCTGAAAGTCCAGCTTTTGGAGCCATAGTTATGAACCTTTGTGCTAATATTCTTGGCTTAGGTAATGCAGCTACTCCTTTCGGCTTAAAAGCAATGGAGGAATTACAGAAAGAAAATTCTGATCCAACTACTGCTAGTCCGGCAATGATTACCTTTCTTGCCTTAAACACTTCATGCATCACGATTATCCCTGCTACCATCATAGGTGTAAGGATGAAAGCCGGATCCATAAATCCTACAGAAATAATCGGCACAACAATATTTGCCACAGGATGTGCCATGACTGCTGCTATTATAGTCGATTATGTTTTTAGAAAGAGGAATAGGATATGACCATAATAACCGAGTTAGCACGATGGGCAATTCCGCTTATCCTATTTACTGTTCCTTTATATGCTTATATGCGCAAAGTCCCTGTCTATGAAACATTTGTCGAGGGTGCAGAAAATGGTTTTAAGACAGCAGTAAAAATACTACCTTTTCTTATAGGAATGTTGGTGTCCATAAGAATATTTGTTGATTCAGGTGCTTTAGAATTATTGATAGATCTCTTCAGACCGCTATTTACAGCTGTAGGTTGGAACCCTGATGTTCTTGAGATAATTCCTTTAGCTATTATGAGGCCCTTAAGTGGATCTGGTTCATTAGGTGTTGCTACTCAACTTATTCTTCAGCATGGACCGGATTCGTTTATCGGAAGACTAGCATCTACACTTCAAGGGAGTACCGATACTACCTTTTTTGTACTTGCAATCTACTTTGGTTCGGTAGGGATTAAAAAGTATCGATATGCTCTAAAGGTTGGTCTTACAGCGGATGCTGTTGGACTTATTGCTTCTATTTGGATAGTTTCTAAAATATTTGGATGATGAAGACAGGGATTCTTATTGGTGGTAAAAATTGCTTTCTTCCTTAATTCTGTTAGAATAGTTTATATCCGAAGCAAGTAAATCAATTAAAACAAATGTAAGTTGTTTTTTGATAAGGTGAGATTTGGTATGAGTGATTCTAAGGAAGTACTAGAGCGTTTGCAAAAAGTTATCTCTCGTAAGGGTATTGCTTCACGGCGACAAGCGGAGCAACTTATCAGCCAAGGGATGGTTAAGGTAAATGGTATTACTGTTACTGAACAGGGAATTAAAGTAACACCCGTAGATATTATTGAAGTAAGTGGGGTGAAGATACAAAATTCAGATGTCTTGACTTATGTACTTCTTAATAAACCTAAAGGTGTAATCACCAGTGCCTCTGATCCTCAAAAACGAAAAACTGTTATAGATCTAATTAAAGATCAAATTGATACCAGGGTATATCCGGTTGGTCGGCTGGATTATGACACATCAGGGTTACTAATTCTTACTAACGATGGCGAGTTGACTTATCGTCTTACCCATCCTAGTTATGGTGTAGAAAAAACGTATAGAGTTTGGATTGATGGCCACATTTCACAGGAATCTTTAGATATTCTCCGCAATGGAGTCTATCTTGAGGATGGTATTACCTCTCCAGCAAGTATTATGATTGATCAAGTGGGTAAAAAAGGAAAAGAACTAACTCGTGTAGAAGTTACTATCCATGAAGGAAAGAATAGACAAGTTAGAAGGATGTTTGCTAAAGTCGGACATCCCGTGCTTGAACTTCAAAGAATTGCATTCGGACCTCTCAAGCTTGATGAAAAGTTATTACCAGGGACTTATCGTAATTTGTTGAAATCTGAGGTTATTGCCCTGAAAAAAGAAGTTGGGCTTTAAGACTTAAATTCTGGAGAGAGAAAATGAAGATTAGAATTAATGATGAAATTGTAACAGAGAAACTACGTTTGCAGATAAGGCTTGACTATAAAGCGGAAGAGAGAAGTGGCCGCTTTCTATTCGGCAGTAAAACCAATCAAGCTATGGCTGAGACTGTCCGCGAACAACAGATAAATCTTCTTAAGAATATTCCGTTACAGGGCATCGATCTGCAGGATTTTGATAGTAGTATGGAAGTCTATGTAATTACTGAAGAAAAGAATAGACGAACCCGTGAAGTGGCATATGCACCTTTGATACTAACGCTAAAAGCCGATAATATTCAAGACGTGATTCCTTTCCTACTTAGACCAGAATTTAAAAAGATAGAAATATTAGGACCTGAGAGCATCAATATCAGCAAACAAGAAATGGAAAGGTTAATGTTTTCTATTTTCAAACTTTTTAGCGATAAAATTGATAGTTATAATTAGAGACTTTTTATGTAATAAACCTTAAACTAAACAATAGAAAATGGCTGGTGAGAATAGATGAAATTAAAACCTGTAAAAACACGAAGAATCTATGAGGAAATAGTCGAGCAAATAAGATTATTAGTTGCTGAAGGACATGTTAAGGCTGGCGACAGACTACCATCAGAGCGGGATCTTGCTGAGCGATTACAGGTTAGCAGGGCTTCGGTGAGAGAAGCCTTAAGTGCCCTGGAGATGATGGGTCTTCTGGAAATACGCAGTGGTGAAGGTACATATATCAAACAAGTAAATATTGATTCTGTGGTGGCTCCTCTAGCTTGGGTACTTTCTATGGAAAAAGATATGGTGCTCGAACTTTTGGAGGTCCGCAAGATTCTCGAAACGCAAGCAGTAATGTTAGCGGCAGAGAGAGCAGAACCTGAGGAAATAATGGAGATGAGAGAAGCCCTGGATGAAATGAAGAAGGATCTTCAAGTAGGAAGGCTGGGGGATTCTTCAGATCATAGTTTTCACTATGCTATAGCTCGAGGAACACGTAATAAAATACTCATACGACTCATGAATGCGATTTCTGACACGATGTATCAAACACTTACAGCTAGTAGAATTAAACTATATGAGAGTGAAGGGATACCGGAACGCTTATATAGAGAACATGAGGATATTTTCAAAGCTATTGAATCTAAAATACCGGATGAAGCTCGCAAGTTTATGCTAAAACATCTTGAGGGTGTTGAAAAAGAGTATTTAAAAAATCTATAACATCATAAAAACCGTATGGCTGGAAACCGTTATAAATTACATTCTTATAACGGTTTTTTTGGTTTTAGTTTTAACCTTTGTAATAAGTTGCTAAAAAAATATATTATTTATATTTAAGTTTCGACATGAAAGTAATGAATTTAATATTGGAATAAATTTTAATTAAAAAATAGCCTTAAATAGCAAGGATGTTTTTTTTCTTATTACGAATTACATTTTGGAAATGTGTCACATAGTATGAAAACCTATCGAAAATTTAGAGAAATGCGCAGGATTATTAAGGGAGGCAGGTGTTGTAAAATTCAGATAACTTATTTAGAATTATAGCAGTTGGTTAAGGAACCGCTTAAAAAACGTATATTTAACTAATTAGCAAAATTGTTTTTGGGGGTGATATTTTTAAATTTAACTTATAAAAAATAAAAGGATGGGAGGGATAGGAAACCGTAAAGAAATGTGGTTAATGCTATTATTTATGATTTAAGCAATTATCTTTTGGGTTTCTTTTGTTTTAACTAAAACTTTAAAAATGTTATCAGATTTTATTAGGAGGTACCTTAATGAGTATATTAATGCAAGGCTTTCTAGCTTTACTACCAATTTTGGTAGTGGCGATTTTCCTTGTTGGCTTAAGATGGCCGGCATCTAAAGCGATGCCTCTTTCTTACATTACGGTTGTAATTATTGCTTACTTTGTTTGGAAATTACCTGTAGCTCAGATTCTCGGCGGAACATTTAATGGAATAGTTGTTGCTGTCAGTTTGCTCTATATAATCTTTGGTTCCGTTCTCGTCCTTTATACTGTTATGGAGAGCGGTGGTTTACACCAGATTCGACAAAGTCTTATCGATGTATCTCCTGACAGGCGTGTTCAGGTTATTATCGTAGCTTGGCTGTTCGGTTCCTTCATCGAAGGTTCGTCAGGATTCGGAACACCGGCGGCAGTAGCTTGTCCTTTGATGCTAGGCCTTGGATTTCCGGCATTCGCCTCAGTTATCGCAGGTATGATTATCCAGAGTACCCCTGTTTCTTTCGGTGCTGTAGGTACCCCGATGCGTACTGGATTCGGTTCAGGTCTTGGTGCAGGAAATGACCCTTTAGTCAATGAATTTGCGGCTAAGATTGGTATTCCAATCGTTGATGGTACCGGTACTTTAGATCAAATCGCTTACTACGATCAATTTATTGCAGTCTTTGCTCATAAGGTTGCGATTCTGCACTTTGTTGGTGGATTCCTCACCCCACTTCTTCTACTAGGTTTTATTACTCGCATCTTTGGTAAGAATAAATCTTGGTCTGAAGGTTTCGCCCTCTGGCCATTTGCACTTTTCAGTGCTTTGGCTATGACAATACCCTATATTCTAATTAACCACTTTGTTAACTATGAATTAACTTCTATGCTTGGTGGCCTTACAGGTCTATTCATTGTGGTCTTTGCTGCTAAAAACAACTTCCTCACTCCAAAAAAGGAAGATACTTGGGACTTCTTAGATAAGAAGGACTGGGATCCCTCTTGGACCGGCAGCCTGGAAGTCCACTATGTTCAGAAGCCCGGCGGTATGTCAACAGTTATGGCTTGGCTTCCTTATGTATTTGTAGCCGGTCTTATTCTCTTCACCCGTCTTGTACTCCCTGTTAAGGCATGGCTTAATACGATTGTTATTAAATTCCCTGCAATTGGCGGAATTACTGCTAGTTGGGGAATTGCATATTCCCCAGGAACAATCTTTATCGTGGTCTCCTTACTGACCTTCCTTGTTCATGGGATGAAGACAGACGCTTATGCCAAAGCTTGGAAAACAGCTGGAAAAGTTATTGTCAGTGCTAGTACAGCTCTTATCTTCACAGTTCCCATGGTTCAAGTGCTCATCAACTCCGGTGGCGGCGCAGCTGGCTATATGAAAATGCCGTATGCTTTAGCTGAAGCTACGTATCAATTAACTGGCGGCTTGTGGCCTCTCTTTGCTCCAATTATCGGTGGACTGGGTGCTTTCGTCGCGGGTTCCAACACTGTTAGTAACATGACATTCTCCTTGTTCCAGTTCAAGACAGCTCAACTTATCGTTGAAGGTAATCCAGCACTAACAGGAATGTGGATGGAGTGGCCTATTTGGATTGTTGCTCTCCAAGGTCTTGGTGGTGCAGCTGGAAACGTTATTTGTATTCATAACGTAGTTGCAGCTTCGGCTGTCGTTGGCTTTGTAGGACGTGAAGGAGATACTATCCGTAAGACTTTCTTGTTCTTCCTCTATTATGCCTTGATTCCTGGTGCTTTTGGTTATTCCTATCTCTATTGGGATGCCAATGGACCTTTCAACCTGGGATCCATAATCCTGGCTGTCTTTTACGCTATTGTAATCTATATGCTTGTTACGAATAAAAGTAGACTAGCCAAGCTAAATGGATCGATATCGGGAAAATAAAGAATGCTTAAATTTGTATAGTATTCAAGTATAAGGGAAGGGCTTATGGCCCTTCCCACTCCATTCTTTATGAAGTAAGCGACATTAACGTATTACTATGTAATTAAGGGGAACTTTTTATGAGTGTAGAACTCAGACCTATCAAAACGAAGAAAATATATGAAGAAATAATTGAACAAATCAAGCAGCTTATTTTAGACGGTCATTTGAAGCCTGGGGATAAACTACCATCTGAACGCAATTTAGTTGATAGTTTCAAGGTGAGTCGTTCTTCCATTAGGGAAGCTCTTAGTGCTTTAGAGATGATGGGTCTTGTTGAGGTTCGTACTGGCGAAGGGGCCTATATCCGCAGATTACAGGCCAACTCCTTAAATACTTCTTTCCACTGGTTACTTTCCCTGGAAAGAGAATCGGTGCTTGAACTATTGGAAGTCAGAAAAATGATTGAAGTACAAGCTGTAAGATATGCAACCGAGAGAATAACAAACGAAGAGCTAGAACAATTAGAGAAAATTCTCAGCACAATGAGATTCGACTCTAATAATCAAGGGCCAATATGGGAACAAGCAGATCATCTTTTTCACTATTCTATTGCTAAAGCGACTCATAATAAGATTACAATACGTTTAATGGATACTATAGCTGATCACCTTCAACATCTAATAAGGATAAGTAGGCCTAAATTATATGAAGACAAATATACTCCTGAATTACTGTATCAGGAACATGCTGATATATATGAAGCTATAAAGGGAAGAGATCTTCAAAAAGCAAAGGAGAATATGCTCAAACACCTATTAGGAGTGGAAGAAGTAATACTAGCTAGCTTCTAATTCATTCATGCCCATGAATAAGATCATAAAGCTAACCATCGATTCTCATCGATGGTTAGCTTTATGTTAATTGGATTAATGAGTCGTTTTGCTATTATATAGAAATTTTACTCGACAAATAATTACGTGGAAATAAATTAAACTTGAAATTTTCTTATAGTTTCTATAATTAAATATAATTAATTATAGAAACTAAAAATGCCTTACCTTTCTTATTTTTACAGTTTCCATTTGAATTAAATAATTTTTAACATATAAAATAAATTTGAAATATTTGTCAATTTTTATCAAAATTAATAATAAAAAATTATATTTCGAATTTCCAAATTTTTCTTAAAACCTTGAAAAATTCATAATTTTCAATTAATATTATGTTGTTGGTTTTTAGGTGCTATTCTGATTATTCTAAGAATAGTGATTTGGTAAGACCAGCAAAGAGAGTTAATAGGGGGTGGTCGCTAAAAGATGTTGATACTTTTTTAGGAGGGGGGATGTATCAGTATTTTTTAGTTTTTGGGTACCCGTGTTTAGACTATAACATTATAGACAGAACTTAGTCTGAAGCTTATGACATTATTATATTTTTTTTCAGGGACCCAATATTTTGGACTTGTTACTTTCTTACATTTATATTTATATTAAGGAGGAAGATACATGAGTATAGGTATGCAAGGATTTTTGGCGTTACTGCCAATTATCGTAGTTGCTATTTTCCTAGTTGGTTTAAGATGGCCTGCCAGTAAGGCGATGCCATTATCTTATATTACTGTTGTAATTATTGCTTATTTCGTTTGGGGATTATCACCTGCCCAAATCGCCGGTGGATCTTTTAATGGTATTATAGTTGCCATTAGTCTTCTATATATCATCTTTGGATCCATTCTTGTTTTATATACCGTTATGGAGAGCGGTGGACTTCATCAGATTAGAAATAGTTTAACTGGTATTACTGGAGACAGACGTGTTCAGGTTATCATCGTTGCTTGGTTATTTGGTTCCTTCATCGAAGGTGCTTCAGGCTTCGGTACTCCTGCAGCAGTTGCGTGTCCTTTACTGTTGGGTCTCGGCTTCCCTGCTTTTGCAGCGGTTATCTCCGGAATGATTATCCAAAGTACTCCTGTTTCCTTCGGAGCAGTTGGTACTCCGATGCGTACTGGAGTTGCTAATGGTCTTGGAGTTGGAACAGACACTAGTGTTAACCAATTTGCTGAAGCAATTGGTATGGGCTATATGAATGGTGATACGGTTGACCAAATTGCTTATTTTGACAATTTTGTAGCCATATTTGCTCAGAAAACAGCCCTGTTGCACTTTGTTGGAGGAATACTGATTCCTCTTATTCTTGTTTCTTTCTTAACCCGACTGTTCGGTAAGAACAAGTCTTACTCCGAAGGTATAGCAATCTGGCCTTTTGCTCTATTTGCAGCTTTTGCAATGACAGTACCTTATATGATCGTCAATAGTATTGCCTATGAGCTTACTTCAATGCTTGGTGGTCTTACAGGTCTGCTTATCGTTGTTGTAGCAGCTAAGAATGGTTTCCTAATGCCTAAAGAAGAATGGGACTTCATGGATAAGAAAGACTGGGATCCATCTTGGACAGGTTCCCTCGAAGTCGAATATGTCGAAAAGCCAGGCGGTATGAGTACTTTAATGGCTTGGATTCCTTATGTCGGCGTTGCTGGCCTCATTCTCTTCACCCGTCTTGTACCTCCTGTTAAAGCATGGTTAAATAGTATAACCATTACCTTCCCGACTATTGGAGGAATCACTCCTAAATTTGGTATTGGATATTCTCCCGGAACCATCTTTATCGTAGTTTCCTTGCTGACCTTCTTGGTTCATGGAATGAAGAGCGATGCTTATGCCAAAGCTTGGAAAACAGCCGGCAGAACTATCCTTACCGCTAGTACAGCTCTTATCTTCACCGTGCCGATGGTTCAGGTGTTCATCAATTCCGGTGGCGGTTCAGCTGGTTTACTGAAAATGCCTTACGCTCTAGCGGAAGCTACTTTCGCCCTTACTGGCGGATTATGGCCAATATTTGCTCCAATCATTGGTGGATTGGGAGCATTCGTTGCCGGTTCCAATACAGTTAGTAACATGACATTCTCTCTCTTCCAGTTCAAGACAGCCCAGATTATTGTAGAAAACAATTCTGCCTTAGCTCCAATGGCAACTGTATGGCCTGTATGGATTGTTGCTCTTCAAGCTATCGGTGGTGCTGCCGGTAACGTTATCTGTATTCATAACGTTGTTGCAGCTTCCGCGGTGGTTGGCTTCGTTGGTAGAGAAGGAGATGTTATCCGCAGAACATTCATGGTTTTCCTATACTACGCACTAGTTCCTGGATCCTTCGGTTATGCTTATCTCTACTGGCAGTCTCAAGGTGCATTCAACTTGGGAACCATACTTCTTGTTCTCTTCTATGCAGCAGTAATCTATATTATTGCTACCAATAAGAGCAGGTTGGCGAAGCTGAATGGCTCGATATCAGCCAAGTAAGTTGTAAAATACTATCTGCAGTGTAAGTGACGGGAAAGGGTTAACCCTTTCCCGTCATTAATTTATAATTATATGGTGGATCTAGAAAATAGATTATTATAAGTGCTATTGATGTAAGCCATCATCTATGATAATTTAATCGTCTATGATATAGTTGAAGGTATCTATAATATAAAAGAATATATCTCAGGGAGGTCCGTTTGGTGCATGTAGAGCTCAAACCAATAAAAACGAAAAAAATCTATGAAGAAATAATAGATCAAATTAGACAATTACTGATAGATGGTTATATAAAGCCCGGTGATAAACTTCCGTCAGAACGCGAGCTTGTGGAGAGTTTTAAAGTAAGCAGATCATCTATCAGAGAAGCCCTCAGTGCGTTAGAGATGATGGGTGTTCTGGAAGTACGCACGGGAGAAGGAACTTTTATAAAACATATTCAGCCGGAATCCATGATGGCATCTCTGGCTTGGTCGCTTTATCTGGATAAGGGATCTATCCTGGAGATGCTTGAAGTTAGAAAAATGATCGAAGTTCAGGCAGTTGGCTATGCAGCCGAGAGAGCGACAGATAAGGAAATATACCAGCTTACTCAAGCATTAGAAAAGATGAAGAATAATTTCAGCAATATGGGGACTGTCAGTGAGAAGGCCGATATGATGTTTCACTATACGATTGCCGTTGCTACTCATAATAAAATAACCATTAGGCTAATGGATGCAATATCCGACAATCTTCAACATTTAATTCATGCAACCCGGCCTAAGCTTTATGAAGGAAAATATACTCCAGAATTATTATATAAGGAACATGAAAAAATTTATATAGCAATTAAATACAGAGATAGTGATGAAGCAAGGTTCCAAATGCTTGAACATCTTAATGGAGTGGAAAAAGAGATTTCAAAATGTTTATAAATTTGAGAATGCATAAAATGTCGTTAAAAAAATAATTATGTTTTTTTAACGACATTTTAGTGAATAATATAGCAAATTATTTGTTACATAAGGAACAAGCAAATCTTAAGATTTGCTTGTTCCTTATGTATAGGGAAGTGAGAGCCTTGGTTTTATTATGCATTAATAAAAAAGATAGCTTAAAAATATTACGAATTGCGAAAGGTGTAAAAATATATGTTGGTAATTGTCGTAATTAACTGAAACTTATCAAATATTTTATATTTTGTAAAAAGTATCTAAAATTTAGACTATTGTAATATTCTAAATAATTAGTATAGAATATAGTACAACTGGTAAACTTATATTATATTAATGTGGCCAGACCAGTAGTATTATTCAAATAGGAGGTGGTAGGTTATTTTAAATCGCAAAGGGGGGATGTAAATTCAGTTAGTTGAATTAATTTAGTGATTTCTATGAGCTATTCATTATTTAACTTTTCTATATTATAAAATTTTAAGTTTTTACCTATAATATAATATCACTAAATTAATCATTCATTTTCGAAATTATTTTGATTTTTAAGTATTATTTTTAAAGGAGGAACATACATGAGTATTGGAATGCAAGGGTTTTTAGCTTTACTTCCTATTATCGTAGTTGCTGTTTTCCTAGTTGGTCTAAGATGGCCTGCCAGTAAGGCTATGCCATTATCTTACATTACTGTTGTTATTGTCGCTTACTTCGTCTGGGGATTATCACCTGCCCAGATCGCTGGAGGAACTTTCAATGGTATTATAGTAGCTGTTAGTCTGCTCTATATTATCTTTGGATCTATTCTTCTTCTTTATACCGTTATGGAGAGTGGTGGTCTTCACCAGATTAGAAATAGTTTAACTGGTATTACTGGAGACAGACGTGTTCAGGTTATCATCGTTGCTTGGTTATTTGGTTCCTTCATCGAAGGAGCTTCAGGCTTCGGTACTCCTGCAGCAGTTGCAGCTCCTTTATTGTTAGGTCTGGGATTCCCAGCCTTCGCTGCTGTTATCTCCACTATGATCATCCAAAGTACGCCTGTTTCCTTCGGAGCAATTGGTACTCCGATGCGTACGGGTGTTGCTAATGGTCTTGGTGCAGGAACAGACACAAGCGTTAATCAATTTGCTGAAGCTATTGGCATGGGTTACATGAATGGTGATACGCTTGATCAAGTTGCTTATTTTGATAATTTCGTAGCTGTTTTTGCTCAAAAAACAGCCCTGTTGCACTTTGTCGGAGGGATTTTCATTCCTCTTATTCTTGTTGCCTTCTTAACTCGTCTCTTTGGTAAGAACAAGTCTTACTCCGAAGGTCTTGCAATCTGGCCTTTTGCAATATTTGCAGCTTTTGCAATGACAATTCCTTATATGATTGTAAATAGTATTGCCTATGAGCTTACTTCAATGATTGGTGGTCTTACTGGTCTTCTTATCGTTGTTGTAGCAGCTAAGAATGGTTTCCTAATGCCTAAAGAAGAATGGGACTTCATGGATAAGAAAGACTGGGATCCATCTTGGAACGGATCTATCGATATTCATTATGTCGAGAAGCCAGGTGGTATGAGTACTTTAATGGCTTGGACTCCTTACCTGGGTGTTGCAGCCTTTATCCTCTTTACTCGTCTCGTACCTCCTGTTAAAGCATGGCTTAATAGCATCGTAATATCCTTTCCAACAGTTGGAGGAATCACTCCTAAGTTTGGATTTGCTTATTCCCCTGGAAGTATCTTCATTGTAGTTTCCCTGCTAACCTTCTTTGTTCATGGCATGAAGACAGATGCGTATGCCAAAGCTTGGAAAACAGCTGGAAGAACTATTGTTACCGCAAGTACTGCTCTTATCTTCACCGTGCCTATGGTTCAGGTGTTCATCAACTCCGGTGGCGGGTCAGCTGGCTTACTGAAAATGCCTTACGCTTTAGCGGAAGCTACTTTTGCCCTGACCGGTGGACTATGGCCGTTATTTGCTCCAATCATTGGTGGATTGGGAGCGTTCGTTGCTGGTTCCAATACAGTTAGTAACATGACATTCTCTCTCTTCCAATTCAAAACAGCTCAAATCATTGTAGAAAACAATTCTGCCTTAGCTCCAATGGCAAATGTATGGCCTGTATGGATTGTTGCTCTTCAAGCTATCGGTGGTGCTGCCGGTAACGTTATCTGTATCCACAACGTTGTTGCAGCTTCCGCAGTGGTTGGTTTCGTAGGTAGAGAAGGAGATGTTATCCGCAGAACCTTCATGGTATTCCTGTACTACGCACTCATTCCTGGTGCTTTCGGATATGCCTACCTCTACTGGCAGTCCCAAGGTGCGTTCAACTTAGGAACTATAATTCTTGTTGCCTTCTATGCTGCAGTTATCTACGTACTAGCCACTAATAAAGCTAGACTTAAGAAATTAAACGGACAACTGTAAAATAACTTAGCCAATTAGAATAATAGAGAATAATTATAACGGGAAAGAGTATTGATGCTCTTTCCCGTTAATCATTATGTAACCAAGAAAATTATCTTTATATTTGTATACTTCATAATAATGATTCATAACAGAGCAAAACTAATACAGTTTGATTAGGCTGTATTTTTTATTGTAATATAGTGATGTGTTCTAGAATAGCTTATGAGAAATATCGATTAATTGTTGATATAGATATCAATTGTGGTAAAATTATATAGAATTAAAAACTTGAGTTTTGAAACTATAAGAGCAAATGAAAATATATTAGTTTGACTTGTTTTAAATATCTTTTTTAGATTAAAAAATAGAGATAATTATGAAGTATTATTATAATATTATGTTATAATTAAAATAGATTTAATTATTTTTAATTAGATTACCGAAAAATGAAGTATTTAGTTCATTTTTTATATATATGATTTAAATGTATATGATTGGGGTTGAAAGATGATGTTTAATAGGAAACAGATGATTTTTCGTTCAAAGAACTGTCTGAATATAAAAAAACCTTATCCCAAGGAATGTAGAGAATGTATCCAATCCTGTCCCCATGAGGCGATTAGTGAAAATAAAAACATTATCCAAGAAAAATGTACGGAATGTGGAGTATGCATGTCTGTTTGTCCGAGCGATGGATTTGCAGATAAAGATATGGATAACCTAAGAGAATATCTTTTTGATAGCGAACAAGTTATCCTGAATTGTCCTTTAGCCGAGGCGCAAGGATATGAGATTTCTTGTCTGGGAATGTTGGATAAAGATGCCTGGACGGTGTTGATGATTCTTGCAATTAATAAAGAAGTTAAGGTATTGACAGGTGATTGTGGAGCTTGTGCAGATAGAGAAGCTTGTGCAGTTAGTGTTGGTTTCTTTAAGGAGATTCATGAAGCATGGTTGGAGCATCCGCGTGTGGAGATAAAGGTTGTTCCCAATAAAGATGATGGCCAGTTAGTTAATAAAACTGTGAATAATCAAAGAAGTATAACCAAAAAAAGAATTAACTTAAAGGAACAAGGAAAAAAGAAGGTTAAAGATTTATTTCCGAATATTATGGCTGAAGAGGCTTATACCATACCAAAAACACGTGAGTGGATTACGGAAGCTCTTAAATCTTTTCAAGAATTAAAAATCCCATATAAAACTGTAAAAGTAGATGAAAATAATTGTACGGGTTGTGGGGTATGTTCTAAAATTTGCCCTCAAAATGCGTTACAGCAGATAGAAAAAGATAATAAGATTCTTTTGATATTTGAACCAATTAAATGTGTCCAGTGTGGTAGATGTGTTAATATCTGTGGCCCTGAAGCAATGAAAATAACGTATGCAGCATTATCATCCAGATATATTAATGGAAAGATCCTGCTCTGTGAGACCAAGGCTAGGTATTGTGATAAATGTGGGAAACAGATATTCCACAAACTTGAACCTGCTTTATGTATGGCTTGTGCAGCTAAGGATCCTGGCCTAAAAGGTATTCTCTACTAGTTACTCAAATTAAATATGATGAATTAGATTTAAAAGTAATCGGAAGAATAATAAAGCTAAATAGTTTTGCATAAGGGAGTAAGAAGGTAAATAATGTCTGTGAAGAAGATAATTGTTGTTGGTGGAGGAGCAGCCGGAATGATGGCTGCCGGGCAAGCAGCATCTAAAGGTATAGAAGTGGTGTTAATTGAGAAGAAGAACAGGTTAGGAAGTAAGATAGCTATTTCGGGTAAAGGAAGATGTAATCTGACGAATGCCGGAGATATTGCAAACTTTGTAAATTACTATCCTGGGAATGGTAAATTTCTGTTTGCTTCTTTGAAAGAGCTTGATAATTATGCACTTATTCAGTTTTTTGAAAAATACAATGTTACAACAAAAATAGAGCGTGGCGGAAGGGTATTTCCGGAAGCTGATGATTCGGAAGTAATTGTGAAGGCGTTAAAGAAATATCTAATCGATTCAGGAGTTAATATTATTTATGGTCAAGCAGTAAAACAAGTAATCGTAAAAAATCAAAGTGTTTATGGTATCCAACTAGAAGGTTCAGGAGAGATAATTAAAGCCAATTCGGTGATTGTAGCAACGGGAGGCTCATCTTATCCAGGAACAGGGTCAACAGGAGACGGATATTTGTTTGCTAAGCAGGTGGGCCACAAGGTTATAGAACCGTTACCTGCACTCGTACCCTTGCGCACTATGGAAGAATGGCCCAAGACACTTCAAGGGCTGAATCTGCGTAACGTAACTGCTTCGGTCTGGGTAAATGGACGGAAAAAAGGAGAAGAGTTTGGGGAAATGTTGTTTACTCATTTTGGGGTTTCCGGTCCGATTATCCTGACATTGAGCAGGATTGCTTCCTTTGCACTCCGAGATAAACATAAAATTAAAATAAAGATTAATCTTAAACCTGCTCTTACTAGAGAACAATTGGATCTACGGCTTCAGAGGGATTTCAATAAATATAAGAACAAACAGCTCCATAATTCCTTAGATGATCTTCTTCCTAAAAGTATGATCCCCGTTATTATTAAGTTATCGGAAATAAATCCGGAAAAGCCTGTTAATCAAATAAAAAAAGAAGAAAGAAAAAGACTTATTGCTCTCTTACAGGAACTTGATATGACCATTACTTCAACTCTAGGGATGGGCGTAGCTATTGTTACTTCTGGTGGAGTAGATGTCAAACAGATCAATCCGGCAACTATGGAGTCACGAATCGTCAAAGGACTATTTTGGGCTGGAGAAGTTATAGATATCGATGGGGTTACAGGCGGTTATAACTTACAAGCAGCATTCTCTACTGGTTATAAAGCTGGAAGAAGGGCTGCGGAATATGTGTTGACAACGGTCTGACAAATATTTCACGTGCATACATATTACTGAGGTGAAATATGATGCGCTGGAATAAGAGAAGTTCCTTTACCCAGAAACACTCCTTCTTACAAAGGTTAGAAGGTAGAATAATAAGAATTATGGTTTTGGGCGTAGTATTATTGGCAGTGTTCCAAATGAAATCTGTCATGAATCCTGTGGATTTCTACCTGAAATTTAGTGGGGATATCGATGCTCCAGCCTTTAAGTATCAGTATTACATCGATGAAGGCTTTAAAGAGGATAGTAAGATTATCGAGTCAGTTAAACTGACTTTCATAACTATTCCGGAGAACTCACCGGTTAAAGTCTGGCAAGATGACGAACTAGTAGGAATAATAAACAAAGATACCGAAGGCTTTGATATTCAACCAGGCTCAGTTTCTTTAGATGCGACTGATATTCCTTATCCGGTGACCGTCGAAATAATCTTAAATCAAACTCGATATCATCTTGAATTAGATGGGGATAGAAAAAGCTTTGATGTACATCTTAAGTCTCCTGCTGCTTCGTGAACAGTTTTTTAAGGCGAGAAGAGGATTTTGATATTATTTGGAGAATTGTAGTAATAGATGGCAGTTAGTATGAAGGTGTAGATTTAATGGAAAAAATCATTTTTGATTGTGATAATACTATGGGAATCCACGGCTGTGATGTGGATGATGGACTGGCCTTGTTATACTTATTAGGAAAAAAAAGTTTAAAAATCTGCGGTATAACAACGACATATGGGAATAGTGATATAGAAACCGTTTATGCTTGTACAGCTGCCATGCTGAAGGAGATTGGGAGATCTGACATCCCTATACTTAAAGGTTGTCCGGACAAGGAATCATTGAATAGTGAAGCAGCGGAATTCCTTGTGAAAACAATAAATGATAATAAAGGAAATATCTCCATCCTGGCAACAGGATCTCTGACCAATTTGTTGGCAGCCTACCTGATAGATAGCACAATTCTAATGAAAACTAAACAGATAGTTATTATGGGAGGTATTTCCCAAGAACTAATTATTAACGGAGAAATTCTTGATGAATTGAATTTTTCTTGTGACCCTGTTGCTGCTGATTGCGTATTAAAAAATGGAAAGAATGTCTCTGTGATAACAGGGAACAATTGTCTTGATGCTTTTTTTACACAAGATGATTTCGAGAAAATATTGATAGCAAATAGTAAGCCTATAGCAAAATATATAACAAGGAAGTGTAGTTACTGGTTCGAGGATATGATGAACATGTTCAAAATAAATGGCTTTTATAATTGGGATGTTGTAGCTGCTGCTTATTTGCTCGAACCATCTTTATTTAATAATAATTATCAATACATTGAGCCTAATATCGAGAATCTGCAAAAAGGATTGTTATGCTTTAGACCCAATAATAGAGAATCAGAAAGAGAATCATACCTAATAAACATACCACTGATTGCTGATTTGAATAGCTTTACCGCGGATATTTATAATACTTGGTTGGAAGTAGAAGTCTAATAGTCAGTAGCTATCACAAGGAATATAATTCACAAAGATGATTGGAGATACTATGATGGTGACAGAAAGTAAAACGGTTGCTTTAGCCGCCTTAAGGATGGCTATGAGTGAGTCGAGGGAAGAAGAAAGTGCCTTAAAACAGCAGTTTCTAATAAAAGGTATCAAAACAGTTGCTGTAGATTACGGTGGAGATTATCTGGCATCTATCAAGAAGTTGATTGAAAGGGCTATTGTTGCTTCTAAACGTGAAGGTGTAATCAAGGATACTCATGGAGATGAAGGTGCAGTTGCCGGTGCAACCAGAGAAGCTCTTAATCAAGTTATGATTAAGGCTGCCGGTCTAAATATTGGTGGCAAGATTGGTATTGCTCATAAGGGTGAGCATCTTAGTGTGGCAGTCTTTTTCGGGGTTGGTTTACTTCATCTAGACGAGGTAGCGGTAGGCTTAGGTCACAGGGTAGCCCCAAGGTCCTAATAAAGACCATGAGACTGAAGAAAACTATAGAACATAATGCACTCTTAGAGTGTCTTTTTATTTTAATATTTGATATTAATGAAAAAGGGTATAAATAATATGGATACAAAAGGATTTAGTTATGGATTACAAAAGTCTATAACAATTGGGATAGGATATGCCCCAGTCGCTATAACTTTCGGGATTCTATCTTTACAAAGCGGTCTAACAATTTGGGAAGCAGGCTTAATGTCTTTATTTGTTTTTGCAGGTGCAGCTCAGTTTATCGCTCTCCAACTGATTGCACAAGGAGCTACTATTTGGGTTATTGGATTAACCACTCTTATAGTTAATATTAGACATGTTCTGATGAGCTTTTCTATGATAAGGTTTTTTCCAGGTATTTCTTTAGGGAGGTTATCTCTTTTAGCCCAAGGATTAACGGATGAATCCTTTGTTCTGAATTCCAAACTATTGGAAGATATTGGGACACCGGAAGAACGAAGTAGGGTAGCTTTAGGGGTGAATATTGGAGCTTTCCTTTCTTGGGTTATCTTCACCTTTGTTGGAGCTTGGCTAGGTAAACAGATGGCTATTACATTTTCAGGTTTTAATTTTGCTCTCTTAGCACTTTTTATTGTTTTAACAGTAGGGATAGTCAACCGGAGTAATATCTTTACTTATTTATTCGCTGGAATTATAGCTGTAATCTTAAAAATACTTATTCCTGGAAAGGTATATTTACTTTTAAGTGTCGGTATTGCCGCAACTGCTGGTGCTTTGATAGAATATTACCGTGGATCTCAAGAGAATTTGGAGATTAAGCATGAGTAAAGAAATTGTACTTACTATTTTGTTCATGACTGCTGTAACCTATGGAGCGAGAGTCATACCATTTATCCTTTTACGGAACATGTCCCTAGGAGGCTTCTGGAAGTCCTTTATTTCACTTGTGCCTGTTGCTTTATTAGCTGCTTTGGTTATACCTGAGCTTCTGATTTCACCAGAAAACAAAATAGGCTTGCTAAACCCATTCTTAATTGCCGGGATAAGTACTTTTATTTTTGCCAGAAAGGTTCCAAATTTGTTTTATTCTGTTTTGTTTGGCATGCTTGTCTTTTGGGGGGTAGACAAAATAATATAAGCTCTGGTGGGAGCTTATATTATGGAAACTTCACTATTTATAGGATAGATTCTTAAGTGGAAGTATCTTTGAAATCAAGCATCAGGTTCATGAGAGGATGTGTAATCTTCATATTCTAGATCTCTTTTAGTTAGCTTGCCAATCTGTGTATGAAGATTGGACCCGTATTTTTTGTACGATAAACCTAGGGCAAATCCTCCTAGCATGGCTGTACTGAGCAGAATCCAATTCGTTTCCGGTTTTTTCGAATGGAACATTTTTAGTAAACGCCTCCTTTACTAGCGGTTATTGTTAATAATAGTTGGTTTAAGAATTTCTAATTGTTAGGTATTGTCATGTTTATTATGTTATGGATAGACAAAAAATAAACAAGGATAATTTTTCAAAAATGAGGGTGGAAAATGACAAATGATGATAAAAGAAGCTTTGAAGAGTCTGGGAGCCAGAATATAATACAGCCAGAACAGACGGAACAGACGGAACAGACAGAAGGTACGAACTCGGAACAGCCTTTACTAAGTGCAAAAGTATTATTATATGTATTTTTAGGAATAATTGGAGTATTCGGACTGACCATGATAATTAACGGATACATATTTCGTTATACTACGGAGATTAAAACCGGTTATTATTTGTCAATATTGGTATCAAACTTTCTGTTTCTTATGGTCATTATTGTAATAAAAATTGGAAAGAAACTATCTTGGTCTAATCTAGGCTGGAATAAAATAAAGTTCCTACAGTCGTTTAGAGCTATCTTAAAAGTTTGGGGAATTATTTGGCTAGCCCATATAATCTATATGATTATTATATTTGCTATGGGTATCACTCCTCCAGAGAATGCCTTGGCAGAACTATTAGAGAAACCGAATCTATTATTACTATTAGCAAATATTTTCTTAATCGCTGTCATTGCGCCTATTATTGAAGAAACATTATTTAGAGGACTTTTATTTGCTGGGTTAAGGAATTATTTTGGTATGTGGACTGCTATTATCATTAGTGCAGCTATCTTTTCAGCTCTTCATTTTGAATTAGTAGGGTTTGTTCCTAGATTTGCTTTGGGAATAGGTCTTGGACATCTCTATGCTAAAAGTGGTTCTATTTATCCAGCCATGGGCTTACATAGTCTCAATAACCTTATCGCAGTCTTGATTCTGTCAGCTGTATGATATGGAAAAGATTTTTTTATGATATAATTGATGAGAATTATGGAAGATGGAGTTGTTAAATGTCTAAGAATCTCAGGAAGAACTTACAAATTGCAATAGACGGGCCGGCGGGAGCTGGAAAGAGCACTGTGGCTCGCATGGTTGCTCATGAATTAGGGATGTTTTATTTGGATACTGGTGCCATGTATAGAGTTATCTCTTATAAAGTACTGAAAAATGGTATTTTGCCAGAGGATGAGCTGGCGGTAACAAGAATTGCCCAGGAGACTGAAATAACTTTTGACCATAGAGATCGAGATGTTGTTCTCTGTGATGGAGAGATAGTAACTTCTCAGATTAGAAGTCCTGAAGTAAACAGGACAGTTTCTATTGTTGCTGCTTATGCTGGAGTAAGAGAAAGGCTTGTGAAGATACAACGAGTAGAAGCCGCTAAAGGTAATGTAGTTATGGATGGTAGAGATATTGGTACCTTTGTACTTCCAGAGGCCGATATAAAAATATTTTTAACTGCTTCAACAGAGGAACGTGCTGCAAGGAGACTCCAAGAGATTCAGGCTACGGGAATTAACATGACTTACCAGCAAGTACTAGACGATATAGAAAACAGAGATAGTATGGATTCCCAAAGACAACATTCTCCTCTAAGACCTGCTGAAGATGCAATAATTATCGATACAACTACATTAGCCGTTGATGAAGTAGCAGAAAAAATAGTATCTTTAATATCGTCTTCCTGAAAGTTTTTGGAAATGAGACTACTTCGATGAAAAAGAGGAAACCATAAGAAAAATAATAATTAATTATCGATAACATAGGAATTATCTAAATGAGGACAATGCCAAATAATATATAATAAGAAGGAATTTTGTCTTTTTCAGCGAAACTATTTGTTATACTATAAAGGAGGGCAGTTTTAAAATTGAGAATTATCCGAGCGGAAAAGGCGGGATTCTGTTTTGGCGTCAAGAGAGCCATAGATATGGCTGAAAAGGCAATAGCTAACGACAGTGCCGCGTCTTTGGGACCGCTCATTCATAATCAACAAGTAGTAGATTATCTTAAGGGAAAAGGAATTGAAGTTACCGATTCGCTAGATCAGTTAAAAACAGGGCAACAGCTTATTATAAGGTCACACGGTGTACCCCCAAGAATTTATAGTGAAGCAGAGAAAAAGGGGATTAAAATTGTTGATGCCACCTGTCCTTATGTACAAAAAGCTCAAGGGCTGGCTGCAAAATCGTCGAGAGAGACTCACGTCATAGTCATAGGAGATAAGAATCATCCAGAAGTCATAGGTCTTTTAGGTTGGGCTGGTGATAATTCTCAAGCAATCGAGACTATTGATGAAGCAAGAAGCCTTCCTTTTTATCCGAGTATTGCTGTTTTAGCCCAAACTACTTTGCCCATGAATACTTTTACAGATATCACAGAAGAGCTTCGGTTACACACTAATAACCTATTGGTTCACAATACCATTTGTAGAGCCACTGAAGAGCGGCAAGCTTCTGCACACAAGCTTTCAGAAAAAGTCGATGTTATGATTGTTGTAGGTGGACGTACGAGCTCAAATACCCGTAAACTTAGGGATATCTGTTGCCAAAAAACAAAAACATATTTAATAGAAACAGTTGATGAATTACAGGAAATCTGGTTTAGGAATGCAACAAGTGTCGGTCTGACAGCTGGAGCTTCTACACCGGATTGGATTATCGAGGAGGTATATACAAAAATGTCTGATATTATAGAAAAAACAAATGAGGCTTTAGAAGATGATCCAACAGTAGAGAAGCTCGTGGAGACGTCTGCTGAGGGTAACAATGATGAAAACATGATGAGTAACTTTGATAGTGAGTTTCCAAAGATTTATGGCGGAGCTATTGTCAAAGGTACAGTCGTCAAAATAAGCGGTGATGAGGTTTTTGTTGATATTTCTTGGAAATCGGAAGGTGTTATACCTATCGAGGAGCTTTCTTCCACCAAAGTCACAGACATTAATGATATTGTTAAAGTAGGCGATACTGTAACGGTTATGGTAACAAGGGTGGAGAATAATGAAGGTTATACTATGCTTTCCCGTCGTCGTGCCAGTGAAATAGAAGCAAGGGAAAAATTAGCTGAACTTGCTCAAACTAAAGAAGAAGTTCAAGCCAAAGTTACCGAAGTGATTAAAGGCGGTTTGCTCGTAGATCTTGGGATGAGGGGATTTGTACCCGCTTCTCAGGTAGATGTGGGCTATGTAGATGATTTAAGCAAATATGTAGGACAGACTTTAAGATTACGTATCATTGAATTCGATGCATCTAAAAGGAAACTAGTACTTTCTCAAAAGGCAATCCTTGCTGAAGAGCAAAAAGAAAAGAGAGAGAAACTTTTTGAGACCCTTAAAGAAGGGGATGTAGTAAAAGGAACGGTTCGTCGGCTAGCCACCTTTGGAGCTTTTGTGGATATCGGGGGAATCGATGGACTTCTGCATGTTTCAGATATGGCTTTCTCTCGGATAAATCATCCATCAGAGGTTGTGAACGTCGATGATGAAGTTGATGTTCAGGTTTTAAATATTGATAGGGAAAAAGCTAAGATATCTCTGGGTCTTAAACAAATGAGGAATAATCCTTGGTCAAATATTAATGAGAAATATCCTGAAGGATCTATTGTTAAAGGAAAAGTTGTTCGTATCGCCCCCTTCGGTGCTTTCGTTCAATTGGAAGATGGAGTGGATGCTCTGGTCCATATTTCTCAACTTGCTAACCAGAGAGTGAATAGAGTTGAAGATATAGTTAAAGTTGGTGATGAGGTTTCTGCTAAAGTAATCGAGTGTAAACCTGAGGAGAAAAGGATAAGCTTGAGTATCAAAGAAACGCTCGTAGATTCTCAGAAAGCTGAAGAACAAGAAGCTCTGGAAAGTCAGCAAGAAGTATCAGAGGTAACTATCGGTGATGTTGTTGGTGATATTAACCAGAGTGATAATGAATAATCAGTTATTCTTAAAACTTGAATGTAATGGCTTCTTGCTTTAATGGGGCAAGAAGTCTTTTTCTAACAGGAGCAGTGAACGGCCCGGATGGCCTAAGTGCTTATTATTAACGAACAGGAGGGCAAGAGAGTGCTTGCTCGTAAGATTAAACCTCAAAAGCCAGATTTTGTTCTCTTATTTGTAGCAGGTTTTATCCTTTCGGCGGGGTTAATAATGGTGTTAAGTTCAAGTTCGTTATTTTCTTATCAGAACAACGATAGTTATTATCATTTATTTTACAAACAGTTACAGTGGGCAATCATAGGCCTTATTTTCGGTTATATAGCTGTGCTATTTCCATATAAAAAATGGAAGAAACTTTCTGGAATAGGTATTATCATTACTATCATACTGCTTTTGTTGGTTGAATATACTGATCTCTCGGTGACGGTTAAAGGATCTGCACGATGGCTTGATATTGCCGGATTTAACATTCAACCGTCCGAAATAGCTAAACTCTCTCTGATTGTATTTTTTGCGTATACTCTTACTCGATATCAGGTAAAAAGGTTTAGAGATATTATCTTGCCCGTTATGGTTATGATTCCTATACTCTATCTAATATATGAACAGCCGGATTTGGGTACAGCTGTAGTGATAATGATTACCTGTGGCGTTATGCTATTGATGACTGAACTATCTATAGGGTACTTTTTGATAGCAATTCCACTGATTGGAATATCTGGATATCACCTTATCAAGAATAACGAATACCAGTGGAACAGGATATTGGGATGGCTCAATCCTTGGGAGTATGCTACATCACATGGTTATCAGATAGTAAACGCTGAGATAGCTTTCGGGACAGGGGGATTATTTGGAATAGGTATAGGGCGAAGTACAGAGAGTTATGGTTATTTACCCGAAAGTTATACAGATACTATTTTTGCTGTTATAGGTGAAGAATTTGGTTTCTTTGGGACTTCGGTAGTTTTAGTCTGTTTTGTTATCTTAATAGCTAGGGGTTATTATATTTCTAGGCAATGTCCAGATCGTTTTGGGAGGTTGTTAGGGTTTGGTATTACTTCCCTGCTTGGAATTCAAATAGCTGTCAATCTTTGTGTAGTTACTGGGTTAACACCGGTTACAGGGATTACCCTACCTCTTGTTTCTTATGGCGGTAGTTCACTTGTAATAACAATGATTCAAATAGGCATCTTGTTAAATATTTCTCGTTATAGGGAGAGTAAAGTCTGAATGAAGATGGGATAATCGGCAATAATTTATAAAAGAAGCAATAAAGATTGGGATGGGATGAATGCACAAAGGATTGGTGGTTTCTAAAGTAATTAAGGATAGTATCGCGGCTGAAATGGAGATTGAGCCGGGTGATATAATCATGAAGGTTGGCGCAAATGATGTGACAGATATAATAGATTTACAGTATTATACATCTACAGATGAATTCAAGATGTTTATCAAGAAAGAGAATAATGATATATGGGAAATTGAGATAGAAAAGGAACCTGGAGAATTAATTGGGATTGAAGTAGATACTGTAAGTGTGGATGGACTTAAGAAATGTTCTAATAACTGCGTGTTTTGTTTTGTCCAGCAGATGCCTCCTGGTATGAGAGAATCTCTTTATGATAGAGATGATGATTATCGTTTATCTGTGACCCAAGGAAGTTATATTACTTTATCTAATCTTAAAAAGGAAGATTTTCAAAGGATAATAGATTTACATATTAACCCATTATATATTTCTGTACATGCTTGGAATTCTGATGTTAGATATAAGTTAATGAGGAACCGTAAAGCAGGACAACTTCAAGACAAAATAAAAAGTCTGACAGATGCGGGGATAACCCTCCATACTCAAGTGGTCTTAGTACCAGGTTATAATGATAATGAGGTTTTGGAAGAGACTGTTGAGAATCTAGCGGAATTATTCCCTTCTGTGCAATCCATTGGGATAGTACCGGTCGGTTTAACAAAGTATCGAAACGACTTGCCAAAGCTTAGAACTGTGAACAAAACAGAAGCTCAAAAAATCTTGGATAGGGGTAGGCTTTGGCAGGAAAAATATAAAAGTAGAACTAGAAAAAACCTTGTTTATTTTTCGGACGAATTCTATGTTCTGGCAGGTATTGATTTTCCGAAGCCAGAAGAATACGATGATTTTCCCCAATTAGAAAATGGAATAGGGATGGCAAGTCTTTTTCTAGATGAAGTTCATGAGTATATACCATTGTTACCTAAAGATATTCCTCAGAGGAGGATACATCTCGTGACAGGGGTATCTGCTTCAGATTTATTTCGAAGTTGTGTTCGAGGGCTAAGTTTCATAAAAGGACTAACAATAACAGTTCATGAAATCTTAAACGATTATTTCGGCCAGACAGTTACAGTTGCCGGACTTTTAACCGCACAAGATATCGCTAAACAACTAGGCGATTTGGGAGGGGAAGAATTTTTAATCCCTAGAGTGATGCTCAAGGCAGATGAAGATATATTTCTAGATGGTTATAATATTTCTTGGCTGGAAGAACAGGTAAATGGTAGGGCAGTTATAATTGATAATAATGGAATAGCTTTTCTCGAAGGTCTTATAGGTAGAAACTTGGCTGGAGGTACACTATTATGAGTAAACCGGTAGTAGCAATAGTTGGGCGTCCCAATGTTGGCAAGTCAACTTTATTTAATAGAATAGTCGGTGGATTGGTGGCGATTGTAGAGGATACACCAGGTGTTACACGAGACAGATTATATTTCGATGCCGAATGGCTAGGAAGAAAATTTACCCTTATTGATACTGGGGGAATAGAGTTTAAGGATGAGACAACCCCTCTATCTACCCAAATGAAGAAACAAGCAGAAATGGCAATCGAAGAAGCTGATGTCGTGGTTTTCATTGTAGATGGAAAAACGAAAGTAACTCCTGACGATGAACAAATCGCTAAATATATAAGGAAAGCTGGAAAACCTATTCTTTTAGTTGCCAATAAAGTAGAGAATTTTACGAGTTTTCCAATGGAAGCTCATGAGTTTCTAACTTTAGGTTGCGGGGATCCTATTCCTGTCTCAGCAGTACATGGACTCAATGTTGGTGACCTTCTTGATACCGTAGTCTCAAGATTACCAGATGAAATAGTTGAAGATTATGACCCCGATATTGTTAAAATTGCTGTTATAGGAAGACCAAATGTTGGGAAATCTTCTCTTGTTAATATGCTCTTGGGTGAAGAAAGAGTAATAGTGAGTGATATCCCGGGGACTACAAGAGATGCCATAGATACGCCGTTTGTGTTTGAAGAAAAGAGTTATATTCTGATAGATACAGCAGGGATTAGACGTAAAAAGAAAATAGCAGAACTGACGGAAAACTATAGTGTTATTCGTTCATTCCGGGCTGTTGAGAGAGCAGATGTTGTTCTTATGTTATTAGACCCTATCGAAGGAGTTACAGACCAAGATAAAAGGATAGTTGGTTATGCTCACGAAGTAGGAAAAGGGATAATATTAGTGATTAATAAATGGGATCTTGTTGAAAAAGATGATAAAACTCTGAATAAGTTTGAAAAGAAGATAAGGGAAGAACTACCGTTTATCCAATATGCACCTACTCAATTTATTTCTGCTAAAACAGGACAAAGAGTGCATAAGATTATGGAACTGGTTGAATTTGTTGCAGAACAAACTAGTACGCGTATTCAGACCAGTACACTTAATGATATGCTCCGTGAATGGGTACATTTGAATCCACCGCCTTCGGATAAAGGAAAACGCTTGAAGGTTCTTTATGTTACTCAGAAGAGTGTCCAACCACCTATGTTTATCTTTTTCGTCAATGATCCTGAATTAATGCATTTTTCTTATAAAAGATATTTAGAGAATCAGATAAGAAAGAGTTTTGGTTTCGAGGGATCTCCTATTAGAATTATAACTAGAAAACGAGATAAGGAGATTGATTAGGGATGTCTGAGTATCTGGTATTCTTAGTAGCCTATTTGCTGGGGACAATCCCAATGGCTTATTTAGCAGGAGTAATAAAAAAGATTGATATTCGTAATCAGGGAAGCGGAAATATGGGGGCCACCAATGTTTACCGACTGCTAGGTAAAAATTGGGGAATTACAGTACTAATAGCAGATGCAATCAAAGGAGGTGCTGCAGCATATATTGGCCTTATCTACTTTGGACCTTGGGGTGGTGTGGTTGGAGGACTCTTAGCAATGTTAGGGCATAGCTTTAATCCCTACTTCGGGTTTAAACCTAGTGGTAAAGGTGTTGCTTCTGGACTTGGTATAATAACTGTGCTAATGCCAAAGGTGATGATTGTGGCAATTGTAATATTCGCTCTAGTTGTGGGTGTAAGCAAATACGTTTCTTTAGGGTCAGTTTTAGCAGCATTAACTGTAATGATAATGGTTTTTGTCTTCTCGGAGCCTTTAGCTTATAAGATATTCGCTTTGATTGGTGTATCTATGGTTGTAGTAAGACATAGAACTAACCTGCAAAGAATAGTGAATAAGACAGAAAATAAATTTGGGGAGAAAAATAAGGAAGGGTGATATTTTTTGAAAAGGATTGCTGTTTTTGGTTCAGGAAGTTGGGGGACAGCGATTGCCCGTGTTTTAGCTCAAGCAGGACATAAAGTCTCACTTATTGGAATTTTTCCAGATGAGATAGAGGCGATAATTAAAAATAAAGAAAATGTTAAGTATCTTCCTGGCGTATCTTTGCCTGAAGAAATTTTCCCTACTACAGATCTTAACCAAGCTTATTCAGACGCAGTTTTTCTGAGTGTCCCATCTCATGCTGTTAGGGAAAGTGCACGTTTATTAAAACCATATCTTAAACCAGGTTGTATTATCGTTAATACAGCAAAAGGGCTCGAAGAGAATACACATCTTAGGCTTTCTCAGGTACTTGCCCAAGAATTACCGAATCATCCGATCTCAGTATTATCCGGTCCGAGTCATGCTGAAGAAGTAGGTAAGGATGTACCTACTACTGTTGTGGCAGCTGCTAGAGACATCGCTACCGCAGAGGCTGTGCAAGATTTAATCATGACACCCTATTTCAGGGTTTATACTAATCTGGATATAATCGGGGTGGAGATGGGAGGATCCCTGAAAAATATAATTGCTTTATGTACAGGAGTACTTGAAGGGATGAACCCTAGAGATAATACGAAAGCTGCTCTCATAACAAGAGGTTTAGCTGAAATAACAAGGCTTGGCGTAGCTTTGGGAGCCAAGGCTCAGACTTTTTCAGGTCTTACAGGAATCGGTGATCTTATTGTAACTTGTACAAGCATCCATAGTCGTAACTTTAGGGCTGGAAAAGCTTTAGGTACAGGAAAACCTCTGGCTGAGGTCTTAAATGAAGTCGGAATGGTTGTGGAAGGAGTTAGAACGACTAAAGTAGCGTTTGAATTAAGTCAAAGATTAAATATATCCATGCCCATTACGGAACACGCTTATAAAGTCTTATTTGAAGGTATGACACCTAATGAAGCTTTAGTTAATCTCATGATGAGGGGCAAAAAGCATGAAACCGAGGATTTAATTCTCTCTATCGATCCAACAAAATTAGTTTAGAGAAAAAAATTAAAAAAATTTAATGCTATGCGTACTATATAAACTAGTTGAAAATGACATCCCTTAAAAGATGTCATTTTTTTGTGATTAACAACTTAATTATTTAGACATAAAAAGGGTTTTTTTACAATATAAATATAGTGCTTGACGTGCTAGTCCTGTAATTATTTTTAATAAAGCAACGCTGTTTAAAAAGGTAGATGGGAGTCCTTACGTAAGGACAGCACATTAAAAGGGAGGGAAATATTCTATGCAAAACTATGATATTTTCAGCGATATTGCTGAACGAACAGGAGGGGATATCTATTTTGGTGTTGTCGGTCCTGTAAGGACTGGAAAATCTACATTTATTAAACGCTTTATGGAACTATTAGTTCTACCCAACATTTCCAATGTATTTGAGAGAGAAAGAGCCAGAGATGAACTTCCTCAAAGCGGAGCAGGTCGAAGAATAACAACGACCGAACCAAAGTTTATTCCTTCAGAAGCAGTGGAGGTAATAATCAAAGATACTATCCATATGAATGTCAGGCTAGTTGACTGTGTCGGTTATTCAGTAGATGGAGCTTTGGGTTATGAAGGAGAAGAGGAAGGAGCAGAACCTCGCATGGTTCATACTCCTTGGAATGAAGAACCTATTCCATTCCAGGAAGCTGCGGAAATAGGAACAAGAAAAGTTATCACAGATCATTCTACTTTAGGTATCGTTGTCACTACTGATGGTTCAATTTCTGATATTCCTAGAGAAGCCTATATTGAAGCAGAGCAGAGAGTTGTCAATGAGTTAAAAGAGATGGGTAAACCTTTCATCATAGTGCTTAATACAACTAGACCTTATGCAGAGAACTCTTTGGAACTCGGACGCTCATTAGAAGAAGCTTATCAAGTTCCCGTTGTTCCTGTGGACTGCTTAGAGATGAATATTAATGATATCTCTCAGATAATTGAGGAACTGCTTTTTGAGTTCCCAGTTGCAGAAGTGAATATTGAACTTCCTAAGTGGGTTGAAGAACTTGATCTGATTCACCCGATTAGGGCAGAGTTTGAGAATATCATTCAAAAGTCTGTCAGTGATATCAAACGGATAAGAGATATCGACAGCGCCCTTGATATTTTGGCTGAATGCCAGTATGCCAAGGATGTAATTCTGAAGGAGACCAATCTTGGAACGGGACGAGCGGAGATCGAAGTTACAACGGAGAAAGATCTCTTTAAGGAAGTTCTTGAACAGTTAACCGGTACTGAGATAGAAGGAGATCACACTCTACTCAGAATGATACTTGACTACAGTAAGGCTAAAAAAGAATGGGATAAACTTGCTAAAGCTTTTGAAGATGTACGTACTACAGGTTACGGCGTTGTTACTCCCCAACTAGATGAGATGTTCTTAGAGGAACCAGAATTGGTGAAATCAGGTGGACATTATGGAATTAAACTGAAGGCTAGTGCTCCATCCCTTCATATTATAAGAGCTGATGTTACTACTGAGATTACTCCATTAATCGGCACGGAAAAACAAGCAGAGGAGTTAGTAAAATACATTCTCGATGAATTCGAATCTGATCCTAAGAAAGTATGGGATTCAAATATTTTTGGCAAATCCCTGCATGATTTGGTTAGAGAAGGTATTCAAAACAAGCTTTATAAAATGCCGGATAATGTCCAAATCAAACTACAAGATACTCTTCAAAGGATAGTGAATGACGGTCACGGTGGTCTTGTTTGCATAATAATCTAAACATTAATGATATTAACTACTAAACTAGTTAAAAAAGATGCCTCGAAATAATGAGGCATTTTTTCTTTTGAAATCAAGAAGATATAGGTTGTCAATATCCTTGATTAATGATATTAATAGGGATAATAATGGGATGTTGGGAGCGAAGAATGTGACCAAGCATAAGAAAGATTTTCTCTTAGTTAGTAAAACTATCTTGCCTGATGCAATTATTAAAACAGCTCAGGCTAAGGAACTGCTGGCAAAATTTGATGTTCTCACTGTTAATGAAGCATGTGAAAGAGTCGAAATGAGTAGAAGTGCCTTCTATAAGTATAAAGATGGAGTTTTCCCTTTCTATGAAGCAAGCAAGGAAAAAATTATCACTTTATCTTTGTTATTGGTGGATAGAGCAGGCGTCTTATCCAATGTATTGAATTATATAGCTTCAGCTGAAGGGAATATTCTGACGATAAATCAGGGGATACCACTGCAAGGGATTGCTAATGTTTCTATTTCTATAGAAACGGAGAAGATGGCAGAATCAGTTGAGAGCTTACTTTCGAGTATAAAAGAACTTGAAGGTGTGCGCAAAATAGAATTAATTGCAAAAAGCTAATAAGTATAAGTAAAATATGTAATGAGCTTACCTTTAATTTATTTGCTTGATTTTTTGAATTCTGTATGATAAATTATATAAGTGCTTCTAGGGCACAGTTCAATTATCGGGGCGTAGCTCAGCTTGGTAGAGCGCTACCTTGGGGTGGTAGAGGCCGCACGTTCAAGTCGTGTCGCTCCGACCAGTTAAAAAATTTACTCAACCCGCAAATCTGCTTGTAGCAAGGGATTGCTTCTGCTAAAACACTTCTTTTAGTAACATAATTCTGAAAATTAATTTAATAGGTTTTTAGAGTATATATAAAATGCCAGTTCCCGTTTGATAGGGAGCTGGCATTTTATTTGTCTAAAGGAACGGTATAAGTTTCGGGAGAGTTAAGGAACAAAATCAGCCTGAGCTGTAACAACCTCAGACTGATTTTAAAAATCTTCTATATAAATAGTATTCTTATAGGAACAAGATTACTATTACTCTATTTTGGAATTATTGTTTCAATTTATTGTTTAGATACATAATGGAAAAGGATTTTGTTATATTTTACTAGAACTATGATATAAAACATAATCCTTGTAAGCTAGTAGATGGAATATACAAATATTTAAAGGATGTCTAAGATGACAGAAAATACCCAAATAGATTTTGAGTTTGTCATAAATAGTATATCTGAAGGTGTATTTACTGTAGACAAGCAGTTTAATATCACTACATTCAACGCTGCTGCTGAGAATATGACCGGCTTTAAAAGAGAGGAAGTACTTGGGAAGAAATGCTACGATGTACTCAAAGGTTCCCATTGTGGTTCTGAAAGTTGTTTGGTTCATCTGGCTGTAAGCGAAGGTGATAAAGGTTACTCTACAAATGTAGTCATCAATTCCAAGGAGGGAAAATTGATACCTGTAGAGATTTCAGTCATGCCATTTTTCAACGAGCAGGGAAGCATCATAGGCGGAGTAGAGATATTCTCTGATCAAAGTAAGATTCTTAGTTTATATCAGCAGCTAAAGAAAAGCTATAGTTTTCAGGATATAATAGGCAAAAACAAAAAGATGCAGGAAATATATGAAATGATTCAAGCGGTTGCACCTTATCGAACTAGTGTACTGGTGGTAGGGGAAAGTGGTACAGGCAAAGAATTAGTAGCTAAGGCTATCCATTTTCTAAGTGACCGACGTTATAAGCCTTTTATCAAGGTTAACTGTGCTGCTTTGTCTGACACTCTTTTAGAATCAGAGTTTTTTGGCCATGAGAAAGGTGCCTTTACAGGAGCGACCTTTACGCACAAAGGTAGATTTGAAAGAGCTGAAAAAGGCACTATTTTTCTGGATGAGATTGCCGAGATACCTTTATCGTTACAAGCAAAACTGTTAAGAGTATTACAAGAAGGCGAATTTGAAAGAGTTGGCGGCAGTAAAACTTTGAAGCCTGATGTTCGGGTCGTTGCTGCTACCAATAAAAATCTTCCGGATGAAGTTAAGAAGGGTAACTTTAGGCAGGATCTTTTTTATAGGCTCAATGTCTTTCCTATAAATTTACCTTCTCTTAGAGAGAGAACTGACGACATTTCTTTGTTAATAGAGTTCTTTATCCAAAAGTTTAATTCTTACTTCAAAAAATCCAAAAAGGGAGTTTCTCGGGACGCTCTGAAATTTTTGCTCACGTACAATTACCCCGGTAATGTACGTGAGCTGGAAAATGCCATAGAGTATGCTTTTATTAAAGGTAAAGGTACTTTTATTATGTTCGAAGATTTACCTCCTAATATGATATGGCCGGATGCGGCAAACAACCATTTTACCAACTTAGGTGATATAGAAAAATATCATATCCAAAAGATATTAAATCAGACTGAAGGCAATAAAGAAGATACCGCCAGGCTCTTAGGTATAACACGTAAAACCCTCTATAATAAAATTAAGAAATATAATTTGTGAACACTTGTGCTATCAATGAGTAATAAGGTAACGCCAGTTGGGTAAACCTTACACACGATTTGCAGACTAATTCTGAAAACTCCTCAAATGTCCTTGAAAAAACAAGGCTTTGAGGAGTTTTTTATTTGGCACGGTAATTGCTCTTAAATATAAGCAAATAGAGTTGGAGGAGGGGGAATAATGACAATTTTAGTTAAGGAAGGTTACCTGTTAGATTTCGGAGCCTGGAATAGAGAAATTGCCAAATTGTTAGCTGAATATGATAACATTTATATTTTATCCGAACAGCAATGGCAGATAATATTCTTTATTCGTGACTATTTTCATGACTTTAAACGCATACCGTCCATTTTTAAGATTTGTGGGGCAACAGGTTTGACAACAATAGATATTTGCAGATTATTTCCTAGAGGTCCTGTCAGAAGTGCCGCCAGAATTGCTGGAGTACCAAGTTCGTTCTGCACTGGTCCCCCGGTATTAGATAATCCCTGATTTAAGGAGGTGTTAAAAATGCTGCCCTCAAGTTCTATCAGAAGGAAGTTTTTGGCTAAGGGAACTTCTTGTATCACAGACGAGCATATTTGGAAGCAGATGGTCTACAAAGTCCTGACTAAATTAGAAAAAATCAGTCCAGTTACAGATCAACACTACTTGGTTATGAGATATGTTCGTGAATATTATCTGAAAAAGAACCGTGCCCCTTCTGTGAAAGAAATTTGTACCCTAACAGGTTTTTCGATGGCTGAATTTTTTGCTTTATTTCCAGATTGGCCTCACACATTGTTTAATCTTGACTGTATTGTTTGCACAGTTCTGGGTCTTCCTTATTGGAATTTTGAAATATAGAGGAGGCGGGAATAGTGAATAATTCAATCCTAACTGATAATCTCAGGCCTGAATTCGGAAGAGAAATATCTGATAGATTCACTACCCTTCAGGATAAAGGGGACTTTAGTAACTGTCTTACCTGCGGAATCTGCACTGCGGGTTGTCCCTTCACAGATCTTCATCCAGATTTCGATCCTCGTAAATTCATTCGGATGTGTCTCTTAGGTTTAAAAGATGAAGTGCTGCAAAGCAGTTTTATCTGGAAATGCACCATGTGTGGAAGGTGTACCATGCTTTGCCCTATGAATGTAGATATAGCTGGATTAGTACGAACCATCAGAGGTAATTTCGGTCTTAAGTCACCAGGTTTTTTAGATGACGTAGTTGTCTCTCAGATAGAAACCGGTAACCAGATGGAGATTAGTGCAGAAGATTACCTGGATACTCTGGAGTGGATGGAAGAAGAGCTGCAGGAGGAAGTCGGAACCACAGATGCTAAGATTCCAGTAGATAAACTTGGTGCTGATTTTGTTTTTCTATGGGACCCCCGGGAAATTAAGTATTACCCCCAGGATATTCAAAGTATAGCTAAAATCATGTACGCAGCCGGGGCAAATTGGACTTGCAGCAGTGAATGTTGGGATGCGACCCACTACGCTTATTTTAACGGTGATGACAAGTCTTCCAGAATCATGCTCCAAAGAACAGCTCAGCAGGTTAAGAGGTTAAATGTAAAATACGTGGTTGTAACAGAATGTGGTCACGCCACCCGTGCACAACGCTGGGGTAGAAAGGTTTGGTTAGATGCGAATGAAGGGAATTACCCTGTGTTTAGTCTTGTAGAGAAACAAGCAGAATGGATCGCCAAAGGCATTATCAGGCTAGACCCCAGCCGCAATCCTGAACCAGTTACTTTTCATGATCCCTGCAATATGGTCAGAAAAGAAGGAGTTGTGGAAGAACCTCGCTATTGTTTGAACAAGTCTGTTGTGGAATTCAGGGAAATGTGGCCTAACAGGGAATACAATTATTGCTGCGGCGGCGGGGGCGGCCTTCTGGCCATGGGTAAAGAGATTCATCCTTATCGAATCGCCAATGGAAAATTAAAAGCAGACCAGATCAAACAAACCGGAGCCAAAATCGTGATAACTCCTTGTCATAACTGTGCTGATCAGCTCAGTGATATCATCAAACATTATAAGCTGGATGCTAAAGTTAAACATGTTCACCATATGGTCAGTAATGCTCTGGTCTTTTAATTCCAAGTGAAGAGAGGTGGGAAAAAGATGGATGAATGTAATGTCATCGGTGCTGTTCTGGTGGTGGGCGGAGGAATTGCCGGTATCCAGGCTTCCCTAGATCTTGCAGAGATGGGATATAAGGTATATCTGGTTGAAAAATCATCTGCAATTGGCGGAACAATGCCTGCTTTAGATAAAACCTTCCCTACTAACGACTGTTCAATGTGTATTCTTTCTCCAAAACTTGTGGAATGTGGTCGTCATTTAAATATTAAGACCTATACAAATAGTGAGGTTGTAGGAGTTAAGGGGTCTCATGGCAACTTCACAATCATACTGAAACAAGAACCGAGGTATATTGATGAAGAAAAATGCACTGGGTGCGGAGATTGCGCAGAGGCTTGTCCGGTTCAAGCAAATAACGAATTTGAAAAGAATCTGTCAGATTCTAAAGCCATCTACAAACTATATGCTCAGGCCTATCCAAATGCTTATGCCATTAAGAAAAAAGGGATTTCCCCATGTAAAGCAGCCTGCCCAGCGGGGGTAAATGCCCATGGATATATAGCCTTAACCAGAGCAGGGAAGTTCAAAGAAGCGGCAGATATAATATATAACGATCTTTTACTTCCGGCCACTCTAGGCAGAATCTGCCCTCATCCCTGTGAGAACGAATGCAGTCGCAGTCAAGCTGAAGGAGCACTATCGATAGCGGCAGTTAAACGATTTCTAGCAGAGACTCAGCTACGGCCCGAACTTAATCTATCTGAGTCTAAAGATGATAAGGTCGCTATTATAGGTTCGGGGCCTGCGGGCTTAACCTGTGCCTACGAACTCTTAAAGCAGGGTTATAAAGCAAAAATTTTTGAGAAATTACCTGTTGCTGGTGGGATGCTGGCTGTCGGTATTCCTGATTATAGACTTCCGCTAGCTATTCTGACCAAAGAAATTAACTATTTGGTATCCCATGGAGTGAAAATAGCCCTCAATACAAAATTCGGTGAAGATATCACTTTGGAAGAGCTGAAAGAGGAGGGATACAAAGCCGTCTTTCTGGCTACAGGTGCTCATCAGGACAGCAGATTAAAGATACCTGGTGAAGACCTGCCTCAAGTCTTATCCGGAGTGGAGTTTTTAAGAAGAGTTAATCTTCAGGAGTCGACAGAAATAGGACGTAAAGCAGCTGTTATAGGCGGCGGGGATGTTGCCATAGATGCCGCCAGAAGTGCTCTGCGTCTAGGTGCTGAAGAAGTAACAATTTATTATCGTCGTTCCCGACAGGAGATGCCGGCGCGCGCAGAAGAGATTGAAGCTGCCATGGCAGAAGGAATCAAAATAAAATACAAAATGGCCCCGACAAGAATTATAGATGTGAACGGAAAGGTTACTGCAATTGAATTCGCAGCTATGGAACTCGGAGATCCTGATGATTCCGGCAGAAGACGTCCGGTACAGATTCCAGGTTCTGAAATCATTGAATCGATCGATACGATCATCTCGGCAGTAGGACAAAAACCCAGCATCGATTGTTTGCCGGACAGTATTAAGACCACTGCTTGGGGTGCGATTGCCTGTGATGAATTAACCCTGGAGACGACTATTCCCTGGGTATTTGCAGGTGGTGAAGTCAGAACAGGTTCAGGTATAGCCATTCAAGCTGTAAGAGAAGGTAAAGAAGCTGCAGAATCGATCATCCGTTATCTGGAAGGCAGAAACCTGAAAGACGGCAGAATAATTACACAGAAAGTTGCTCCAAAGCCGAAGATTACCGAGACTTTACCGGTTATCCCGAGAGTAAACCCAAGAGAAGTTCCAGTTGAAGAGAGGGTAAACAATTTTGCCGAGGTTGTCTTGGGGATAACAGAGGAAGAAGCATTGACAGAGGCAGGGCGGTGTTTGGACTGCGGTCCCTGTAGCGAATGCGGCCAATGTCAGGTAGTATGCAAAGCTGGCTGTATCGATTATAGCCAAAATGTAGAGTATTTGGATATTGAAGTTGGAGCTATCATTCTTACACCGGGCTTTAATGACTTTCCTGCCGAAAAGCTAGGTAATTATGGATATAAGAGTTTTCCTAATGTTGTAACCAGTCCTCAATTCGAACGGATTTTAAGTGCTTCGGGTCCCTACGGCGGTCATTTGCTCAGACCTTCAGATGGAAAAGAACCAAAACGCATTGCCTGGATACAGTGTGTTGGCTCCAGAAATGTTAAGGAAGATAACGGCTACTGTTCAAGTGTTTGTTGTATGTATGCCATTAAAGAAGCTGTCATTGCCAAAGAACACAGTAGACAGCCATTAGAAACCACCATCTTCTATATGGATATGCGCTGCCATGGTAAAGATTTTGAAAAATATTATCAGAGAGCCAAAGAGCAGGGAGTAAAATTTACACGTTCTAGAATTTTTGAGGTTGTCAAAGGTGATAATGGCAACCTGCTGATCAGGTATGCAGAACAAGATGGATGTCTAAGAACAGATGAATTTGAGATGGTTGTGCTGTCTGTTGGTTTGAACCCACCGGCAGAGTCTATAGAATTGCTCAAAACCTTCGATCTGAAAGCTAATAAGTACGGCTTTGTTCAAACTAATGACCTAAAATCTATTCAAACTTCCCAAAAAGGTATCTTGGCAGCAGGAGTATACAGCGGACCAAAAGATATTCCTGAGACAGTGACTGAGGCCAGTGCGGCAGCAGCCGAAGCTGCCAGCTATCTGGTGAGAGCAAAAAACAGCTTGATACAAGTTAAAAGCTACCCTCAAGAAGTTGATGTAGTTGGCTATAAGCCCCGGATCGGAGTCTTTATCTGCCATTGCGGCATTAATATCGGAGGTATTGTTAACATCCCGGAGGTTGTTAAGTACACGCAAGAATTAGATAACGTGGTCTATGTAGAAGATAATATGTATACCTGCTCCCAGGATACTCAGCTGAGAATAAAAGAAAAAATCAAAGAACACAGACTTAACAGGGTAGTAGTCGCCTCCTGCAGCCCCAGAACCCATGAACCTTTATTCAAAGAAACAATCAGAGAGGCCGGACTGAATCCATTTCTTTTTGAAATGGCCAATATTCGGGATCAATGTTCCTGGGTTCATATGAATGAACCACTGGCTGCTACCAGTAAGGCTAAGGATCTGATCCTGATGGCAGTAGCTAAGGCCAGATATCTGACTCCTATTCAGACTAAAACTGTAAAAGTTACGCCGAGTGCTCTTGTTATTGGCGGTGGGGTAAGCGGGATGATATCAGCTTTAAGCATAGCGGCTCAGGGATACCAGGTATATCTCATTGAAAAAACGCAGGAACTTGGCGGCATGGCTAACAGGGTGGTTTTCAATCAGTACGGAAATGCTGTTGAAGAATTTGTGCAAGAATTAAAATATAAAGTAAGACAAAATCCTGATATCAGTGTGTATCTGCAGGAAGAAATATCAGCTATCAAAGGATATATAGGCAATTATGAAACAACTTTAGCCAGTGGCGTCAGGCTGGAGCATGGAGTGGTAGTCCTGGCTACCGGAGCCAAAGAGTATAGACCAAAGGAGTATTTCTATGGAACTAACCAAGCTGTCAAAACTTATCTGGAACTTGAGGAAACTATTTTAACGAAACCGGAAGTGATAAAAAGCATTAAAAACCTGGTTCTTGTCAACTGTGTGGGTTCCAGAAATAAAAATCATTCTTACTGCAGTAAAGTTTGCTGTAATCAGTCAGTTCAGCTCTCCTTAAAAGCCAAAGAGATAAATCCTTATCTGAATATCTTTGTGCTGTATCGAGATATAAGAACTTACGGTTTTACTGAAGATTATTATTTGGAGGCCAGAAGAAAAGGGGTCATATTCGTCTCCTATGAGGAAGATCTTCCTCCCGAAGTAACAGTAGATAATAGTATCCTACAGGTAAAAATCAAAGATACCATCCTGAACAGGGATTTAATAATCCCAGCCGATATCTTAGGATTAGGAGCTGCTACAGTAGCTAATCCGGACAATGAGCGTCTGGCTAAATTATTAAAAGTTCCCATTAACGAGGATGGCTTTTTCTTGGAAGCCCACATGAAACTAAGGCCGGTAGACTTCAGTACGGACGGTGTTTACTTGTGTGGTTTGGCTCACGGACCAAAACCGATGTCAGAAGCGATCATCCAGGGGAAAGCTGCAGCAGCCAGAACATGTACAGTTCTCAACAAGAAAGAAATCATGGCAGGCGGCATGACGGCAGAGATAAATAGCGAGAAATGCAGCGGGTGCGGAACATGTGTCACAGTATGTCCTGCCAAAGCAGTAGAACTTGACGAAGAAAAGCATACCGCCAGGGTAAATGAAGCTCTCTGTAAGGGTTGCGGTGCATGTGTTGCATCCTGCAGGTCACATGCGGCTGATTTAAAAGGTTTCAGCAATTCGCAGATTATGGCCATGCTGGAAGATTTGAATAAGGTGGTGTGAATTATGGATGATAGAAAAATTATCGCCTTCCTTTGCAACTGGTGCAGTTATGCCGGGGCGGACCTGGCAGGGATAAGCCGCTTTCAATATCCTCCTAACCTGAGAATTATAAGAGTTCCTTGCTCCGGCCGTGTTGACCCTCTGATGATTTTTGAGGCTCTGAAGAACGCAGACGGCGTTCTGGTAGCTGGTTGTCATCCCGGCGACTGTCACTATACCAGCGGGAACTATGTGGCAAGAAGGAAGTTTGCGCTGGTCAAAAGTCTGCTGAAATTCATTGGATTAGAAGAAGAAAGAGTTCAATTTGATTGGATTTCTGCTGCTGAAGGCAAAGATTTTGCCGTAACAGCAACAAAGGTAGCCAATGATGTCAACAAACTGGAGAAATGGGATAGATGGGGGTGGAGCAGGTGAATGTATTGGACGGTATCAAGTCAGCGGCCAGAGAAGTTTTAAAGGAAAATAAGGCAGAGGTGATTCTGGGATTCACCAAAGGAACCCTCTCCAACAAATGCACCCCCTTCTTTGCAAGAACAAGTCAGGATATTAACAATCTGGTCTGGGAATCTGGCTGTAACCTAAACCTTGCCAAGTATTTATTAAAGACGAAAAAAAAGGCTGCAATTATCGTAAAGGGTTGTGATTCCAGATCTATCATTAATCTGATCAAAGAAAAACAGATAGCCAGAGAGGAAATAGTTATTATTGGTGCCTATTGTCCAAGTACGGAAGGTTGCCCTCATTGTCATTACCCTGATCCGGTAATAGCCGATATCTTAATAAGTCAAAAGTCAGAAGAAATAGAAAAAGATTCTTTTAATGTTAATAATGAGAACTCTTTGAATAAAGAATTTTCTACGGATCAAAAGATCGACTATCCGGATATTGAAGCCTTCAGTGCTATCCCCAGAGAACAGAGAAAGGACTATATCTACCAAGAAGTATCTAAATGCATAAGGTGTTATGCCTGTAGGAATGTTTGTCCGGCTTGTTATTGTAAAGAGTGCTTCGTTGAAGAAAACCTGCCTGGTTGGCTAGGAAAAACTACTGGGATCGCTGATAATATGATTTTTCATCTGACCCGGGCAATCCATTTGGCTGGAAGATGTGTAGACTGTGGAGCCTGTACCAGAGCTTGTCCTGCCGGGGTAAACCTTTCTATTTTAAATAGAAAACTGGCTAAAGATGTTAAGGTCTATTTTTCCTTGGAAACCGGCATGGACCTTAAAGAAGAACTGGCATTAAATGAATTCAGGCAAGATGATCCCCAGCCCTTCCTGATTGGAGGTGGAAAAGATGGCTAATTACTATATTTCACCGGAGAGGTTGATCACCTGCCTTAGAGATATAAGCAAACAAAGTACAGTTTACGTTCCAGTAAAGACAGGAGAATATTATAGCTTCTCAACGTTTGATGAACACTTGATCGACGGGGATGAAAACTCAGAAGATTTAGCGGGTAAAATCCTGCCGGGGACAGATTACGTTAATACTATTAAGCCTCCCAAAGACTTGTTTTTCCCTCAATACGAAATGCTATTAAAATACCAGAAGAATAAAGGAGAAAGACCAGTGATCAATGAGCCGGACATCTCAAAGGAAAAACGTGTAATCTTCGGGATACGGCCATGTGATGCAGCAAGTCTGGAATTACTTGACCACGTATTTATTGGACAGGAATATCAAGACCCTTATTATCAATCTAGACGCTCGAACACCACTATCATTAGCCTGGCCTGTCAAACACAGTCTGAAGTATGTTTCTGCCAGAATCCTATGTCAGCCAGAGGTGCAGATGCTTTGCTGGTGAGAGTCGCAGACGACTATCTGGTGGATATTAGAACCGAAAAAGGCCGGGAGATTTTTGAGGATTACCTGACGATTAGAAATGAGGAAAGCAGTTCTATATTTTGCCCAGATTACCAGGAGGTAGTCAGGCAAGAAGATATCGCAAAGTTATCCGGAATGTTTACAAGTTCAATCTGGGAAGAAATTCAGGAAAAATGTCTGAACTGTGGGATCTGCACTTTTCTATGTCCTACATGTCATTGTTTTGATATTACCGATGATAAGAAAGGTAAGATAATCCGCAGCTGGGATTCCTGTATGTTCTCATCATTTACTAAACATGGTTCGGGGCATAACCCTCGCCCTACTGGTAAAGAAAGGATCAGGCAGAGGATAATGCATAAATTCTCCTATTTCCCGGATAAGTACGGCAGTGTTGCTTGTGTGGGCTGTGGCCGTTGTGTCCAAAAATGTCCAGTAAATTTTGATATCAGGGAATTTCTAGAATCAATAAAAGGGGTGAAGCAGCCATGAACAATCCTTATGTTCCTTATCAAATGAGGGTAGTAAAGGTGGTAGATGAAAGCCCTGAAAGAGACTTGAAGACCATAGACCTTTCATTTATAGATTCAGACATTGCTGAAAGCTTCAGCTATACACCTGGACAGTTTGCCGAGGTTAGTGTGGCCGGAATAGGAGAAGCCCCTTTCGGGATAGCTTCAGCGCCATGTGAACCAAATCTAATTCGTTTTTCTATAAAAAAAGTCGGACTCTTGACATGCCGCTTACATGAGGCTGAAGAGGGGGATATTATCGGCATAAGAGGACCATTGGGTAATGGCTGGCCAATGGGAAAACTAAAAGGAAAAGATCTTGTGATAATCGGAGGCGGCTTTGCTTTTACCACCTTAAGATCACTGGTCAGGTATATTATCGAACCTGAAAATCGTCAAAAATTTGGAAAATTGGATGTAGTCTATGGAAATAGAAATCCTGGTCAAATGCTTTATAAAGAAGAAATGTCAAGATGGGCGGAAATAAATGACCTAAACCTGTATTTAACTATAGATAGAGCAGTTGAAGGGTGGCAGCATTACGTTGGATTTGTTCCCCAAATTACTGAGCAGGTGATAAAAGCATCTGTAAACGCAGTCGCAATAGTCTGTGGCCCGCCTGTTATGATCAAGTTTACTATGCCGGTTCTAAAACAATTGGGTTTTGAAAGCAACACAATATATACCTCCTTGGAAATGAAGATGAAATGCGGCATTGGCCACTGCGGACGCTGCAACATCGGGGATAAGTATGTATGTAAAGATGGTCCTGTTTTTAGTCTGGCGGAATTAGAAAGATTACCTGCGGAATACTAGGATGTTGATGGTATTCAAAACTGATAGAGCTAAACTCTATTAGTTTGAAGGAGGTAGTTAATATGGCAACTGATACTAAACATAGTAATCCTGAAAGTATTAGAGCAAATGCAAATAATAAACACCAATATAGGGAAAGAATCATTGTTTCAATAGTTATCACTATAATTGCTTTATCAATATCTTCGGCTTTTTATAGTTATTGTAATAATAAGAAAGCAATAAAAATTGTGCAAAATTCTACACTATATACTAGTCAGGAAACTACAGATGAAACACTTAAACGATGGATATTAAAAGATGAAGGTATTGTTAGAATCTATGGCTGGAGTGCTCTAAGAGTAGATCCACAATTCTATTTTGTCAGTTTTGCATTTGATAGCGATTATAACTATTGTAATGGATGGGATCTATATTCTTTTGAGGTAGATATAAAAAATAATGTCGTCCGTAAAATTTCTGAAGACAAAACACTTAAAGAGAAATACCAAAGACTAAGATTTATTGATTGAATTTTTAAGCTTGTTTTTTGGGTGTATGCTTTAGCTGTAGTCTATATATAATAATAGGTATATTTCTAACATAAATAAGAATAATAAACTACAATATAATGCTTAATATATGGGCTAAGGGAGTCACCAGGCCAATAACTACGTTCAAGTCGTGTCGCTCCGACCAGTTATTAAAAATAGAAACCTGATAAAAAGAAACAGTCTAACAGATTGGTTCTTTTTTTTGAGCGGAGTACTGTGTGAGGCAGTATACCAGAAAAATATTATTTTAGAAACTTATTTAAAAATAATGGAGGAAAATGTAGAATAATATATAATTATATATATATATGAACATGATTTGTTACTGATGAGGAAGGTAGATTCTATTTTGAATTGCAGGCTTGCACCTAAAGAGCTTAAGAAAGTCTATGTCTTGAATAGTATGAAAAAAGATTATAATTCTGATGAATTATTTATGAAAATGTTCAATACCGGTACAAGTATGATGTCAATTAAAACTTTCAGCGGCAGAATTGTTAATGTTAACGATAGCTGGCTGCTAAACACCGGTTACTCAAGAGAAGAAGTCATCGGTAAGAATGAAAGAGACATTAATATTTGGCTGAATGATAGTATTGTGGAAAGATTGAAAACAATCTTCTGTCCGGATGTATAAATAATTTAGAGATTACATTTAATAATAAAGGGGGCACTCCAAGGATAGGAATCTTAAATAGGAGTGAGGTTGAGATTGGGTCTGTCAAGTATTACCTGGAAGATATAACTGATGTTACGAAACAAAAGTCCATGGAAGAAGAGATGGCAAAACTGGATAGACTTAAACTAATTGGTCAAATGGGTGTAGGCATCAGTCATGAGTTCAGGAATTCAATCACAACAGTAAGAGGATTTATTCAAATGTTAAGTGGTCGAAGTGAACTTAGTCAAATTAAGGAATACTTTGATATAATGATAGAAGAAATAGATAGGTCGGACTCTATAATTACTGAATTTCTGGCTCTTTCCAAAAATAAAGCTCTTATTCTAAAAAAAGATAACATCAACACATGTATAAATAGAATATTTCCTATGATACATGCGGGAGCATATAATGATGGTAAAGATATAAAACTAGAATTATCGAATGTTCCGGATATTGATTTGGATGAAAGTGCCTTAAGACAGTTGTTAATTAACCTAACTCGTAATGCGATCGAAGCATCACCTTTAAACGGTACCGTTACAATCAAAACCTACTATGAGGATGAAGAAGTAGTACTACAAATAAAGGATGAAGGGAAAGGGATTGAAGAAACTATTCTTAAAGAAATTGGTACTCCTTTTTTTACTACCAAAGAAAGTGGTACAGGGATGGGCTTGGTAATATGTTATAGTATAGCGGAGAGACATAATGCTAAAATTACTATTGATACAGGTTTAAATGGCACATCGTTTTATGTTAGATTTAATTCAGGTGATAGATAAATAGAAAGTTTACAAAAAAGTGGTAATGAAAGTTGAGAATGATGAGCAAAGCAATAATTGTAGAAGGAAAAACCGATCGTGAAAGATTATTGGGAATTCTTGATGAAGATGTAGATATCATTTGCACTTATGGAACCATTAGTAGCGATAAACTAGAGAAACTTATTGATGAAGAAGAGTATGATGAAGTCTTCATTTTGGTAGATGCTGATGAAGCAGGTCAAAAGCTCCGAAGAAGTATCAAACATGAATTCCCTAACTTCCACCACCTCTATACCAGAAGAAAATATAGGGAAGTTGCAACTACTCCTATTGAAGAACTTGCTGCGATATTACTTAAGGCCCACTTTTTAGTCAGAGAAGACTATGAAACTGAACTTGTATAGAAATCTGTCGTATTTTGAATAATAAGCAGGAATACATGGAAGGAATTTTTTTGTTTGTACCGAATAATGTAAAATATATATTAGACTGATCTTCTTTGGAAAGCAGGTGTTCATGCTGAAAAGCTTTCAGACGGAACTAAAGTTAGTTGAAACGCAGATGAATAAGGATATTTCTTTCAAATCTGTGACATTGGAAGAACTTATAGATTTGCCCAAGACTAGTTTGGATAACAAATTGTGTCCAGCTTTGTTTTTTGCTGTGACTACTCTAAAAAGCCAAAAGAGCAATAATAATTTAATTAATTTTGCCACAATATTTCAGTATATTTTTATTGCTAATCAGATTCATCGGTTAGTTAAAGACGAACCTATGACTGAACATGAACGACAGTATCCGGTACTAGTAGGAGATTTCATGTTGGGGCAAGCTTTTTCTAAACTATGTGAGGGTGATCTTTTCAATTATTCTAATGACTTCATTAGAATAATTGAGGAAATGAATGAAGGAGTGCTCATGCGATGGCGGTTAAAGAATAAAAATATATCCTCAAAAGACTATCGCGAAATACTTGGTAAGGAAAGAGGATCTTTAACGGCTCTTGTGGGGAGACTTGGGGCCAAAGTATCTGGAATCGAAGGGCCTAATGCTAAGAAACTTGAGGATTTTGGCTATCTGATTGGTATGGCTTGGGCAGCTTGGGAGGAACCTCTTGGTATGCCAATTGTTCGAGAGTATCTGAGTAAAGCGAAAGTTATAATAAATGAGTTACGGGATCAATACTCTACAAAACCATTGCAGGAAGTCTTTGAGTTTTTCAATGACAAGATTCGTATTAATTCAGAATTAGCTAGTAGTTAATTTCATTCTACTCCCACAATGTCTACATAATAACTTGATTGGGTTCTACGCAGAAATTATAGGTATTGATTTAACAACTCTCGTAAAGGAAGTTACCTGAATTTGTGGGGGCTTCTTTTTTACTTTTTACTGTTGATTATTAATATATACTATTAATATATTGAGTTTTTAATTTGGTTTTCTCATTATAACATGGTAAAATTATAAGGATTTAGAGGTAAAAGGGGAGGAAGTGTAACCTTTGCGACGAAGAAAAAAAGAAATGCCTTTGCTAGATCACTTTAAAGAACTACGCAAGGTTCTGCTTATTTCAGCTTATGCTATAGCATTCGGTACTGTAATCGGCTGGATATTTAGCGATATGTTATATCGATTTTTGGCTCAGCCAATGGTTGGAATTGAGGAAGTTAGCTTTATCACTACTACGCCGATGGAGCCTATACTTGTAAAACTTAAAATCTCTCTAGTTGCAGGTATAATTGTTGCACTTCCGATTATCTTTTGGCAGATTTGGAGTTTTGTCTTGCCGGCTCTGCAAAAAAACGAAAGGAAATACTTATATTTTATCGTTCCATCGTCGATTATTCTTTTTCTAAGTGGTGCTGGGTTTGCATTTTACTTTGTATTACCTATTGGCCTTAACTTTCTGATGTTTGTCGGAGGTGGGGCAGTAGAATCTACCCCATTTGTGACAAAATCGTCATATCTAGGATTTATATTGACTTTTATATTGAGCTTTGGGATTGTTTTTCAACTACCAGTAGTGCTTTTACTATTAATCAGACTTGGTATTTTAGCTCCTCAAACATTAGCAAAATACCGGAAATATGCTTTTTTTATAATTATTGTTCTTGCAGTGATTATTTCTCCAACGCCTGATCTTATGACTCAGTTATTAATGGTTGGACCCATGTATATGCTTTACGAGATTAGTATTTGGCTTGGGTTCTTAATTGTCCGCAAGAAAAAACTGACTGAAGAAAAAGTTAAGGGGGAAGGGTAAGAAGATGAGTTTAATGCAAATTGCAATCATTATGATCATAGCCCTTATCCTTTTTGGCCCAGAAGATTTACCTGTTTTTGCTAGGGCCCTTGGGAAAACGGTATATAACATAAGGAAATTTGCTAACGAAATAACAAAAGAGTTTAAAGATGTAATAGATACACCTACTAATATGGTTAATGATGTCTTGAAGGAACCTAACAAAGAGAAGATAACCAAAGAAAAATCATTTTCTGAAGAAAAATCTCCATCAGAGAAGGAAAGTGATGATAGAGAAGAATTACTTACTTATGAAGACAATAAACTAGAAGAGAAGCCAAAGACAATAGATACAGAGTCTAATTATTCCAATCCTCTATCAGATCTTCCTGCAGATGTCGTAACATATCCAAAAGATAAACAAGCAGGTGAGTGATATTTGAAACACCAAAAGCTATTCTTAGAAATTGCTAATGACTTAAAAAAAGTAGAAAAAGAGTTAGACAAGTTTTTAAAAGTAAGTGACCCAGTACTATCTCAAACATGTGTATACTTACTTCAAGCCGGTGGTAAAAGAATGCGTCCTGGTTTTACTTTACTTTCTGGGAAGTTCTTTCAATATAAGTTTGAAAAACTTCTGCCGGTAGCTATGGCTATTGAACTTATTCATATGGCCACTCTTGTTCATGATGATGTAGTTGATGCATCCCTAACTAGAAGAGGGCGCCCTACTCTTGCTGCCAGCTGGGGGAATACAGTTTCCATTGCAACTGGAGACTATCTTTTTGCTAAAGCTTTAGAACTTATTGTTAAAATTGATGATCCCAAAGTATCTCGAATATTAGCCGATGTTAGTATTGAGATGTGTCAGGGAGAAATTCAACAGATTAAATGTTCTTATGATATTAACCAATCCCCTAAAGAATACTATTATCGTATTAGAAGGAAGACCGCTCTTCTTTTGGGATTGAGTTGCAAACTAGGAGCCATCATGTCTAACGCTGACAGCAGACAAGTATGGTTAATGAGTACATATGGACACTGTCTAGGGATTGCCTTTCAAATAGTAGATGATATCCTTGATATAACGGCGAATCCTAAAGTATTAGGAAAACCTGTCGGAGGGGATATCCGCCAGGGTATCATTACGCTGCCCATGATTTATGCTCTTCAGGATACTCAATCTTCAGAGAGGCTAAAAACACTCTTAAGCAAAAGAGTAAAATCTGAGGAGGAAACACAAGAGGCAGTAGAATTAATAAAAGAATCTGGTGGAATTGAAAAATCCCGAGAAGTAGTTACCCTATATATAGAGAAGGCTATTAGACACCTTTATGAGCTTCCTGATATTGGATCCCGCGGAGCATTAATCGAATTAGCTGAATTCGTAGGAGAAAGAGGTTACTAGAATATTTAAAAACCATTATAAGAAATAAAGTCGCTATGAGCGACTTTATTTCTTATCTTTATACCAAATATGCAAATAAAGCACACATTACCAATTGGAAAAAAATAGAATAATATTACAATATTTTCTTTTTAAGGAGTTGCTTTATTTGGATGAACAAAAAAGGAAAGGTTTATTAGAAAAGCTAGAAATCATTAGAGGATCCAAAGTAATCGTTTATTTTTCTTATACTCCACTTGACGATAGGATACTAGTTCCCTTATACCAAGAATTAGCGAATATAGGCAAGACAGAAAAAATAGATTTGTTTCTTCATAGTTATGGGGGAGCAGTTGATACTCCCTATAAAGTGGTGATGCTTATCCGTGAATTCTGTGAGAAATTTTCAGTAATTGTACCTTTTTCTGCTAAGTCAGCTGCTTCCATGATAGTGTTGGGTGCAGATGAAGTTGTGATGGGGCCGATATCCGAGCTAGGGCCGATAGACCCTTTAGTTAAGCATCCTTCCTACAAAGATTTCTGGATTCCTGTACAAGCTTTAAGATGCTGTTTCGAATATATAGAAGAGATGATCAATAATAGTTCTAATCCTGATGTTGCTGAAACAATTATGAGCTCGGTTCTTTCAAAATTAGATCCTTGGTTGATTGGTGATTATGAGAAAGCCCTAAAAGCTTCCAAACAGTATGCAGAATCTCTCTTATCTAAATATATGCTTAAAAATGATCGGGAGAAGATTGCCTTAGTGACACAGTCTCTTACTAATGGATATTTCTCACACGGCTACCCTATTGGTCGTCAGGAAGCAAAAGAAATGGGTCTATGTGTCACTGAAGCAGTAGGAGAGCTATGGGATGTTATTTGGGAATTATACCTCTTATACCAGACAATACTATCTGGCGAAAATTGTTGCAATTTTTCTCTTTCTACGTTAGGATAATTCTGAACAAGGTTTAATTAGCAAATAGCATGGGAAATATGTGTAATAGGGGAGGTGACTCTGATGGAACCGATTCTTGGAATGTTAACACCCACAGTGGCAGTTGTTGTTTTAGTTATTGCTCTAATTATCTTTGGTCCTGGAAAACTTCCTGAATTAGGAAAGAGTTTAGGCAGAGGAATAAAAGAATTCAAGTCGGCGTCAGATGAAGAAGAAAAGAAAGTACAAGAGGATCCAAAGACTGAGGATAAACCCAAGTCTGAATAGATACCATTTCAAAGGACGTTAAGAACGTCCTTTGTTTTACAGAAACGGTAACCGAATATAATATTATACATACAAGGAGGATAATCATGTTAGAAGGAAAAACTGCATTAATAACTGGTGGTGGGACAGGGATAGGAAGAGCTACTGCCTTAAGATTAGCTATGGAAAAAGTGAATATTGCAATCAATTATTCTCGTTCTGAAGAGGATGCCCAGGAAACAAAAAAAGAAGTAGAGGCTCATGGCGTTAAGTGTGAGATATATAAAGCCAATGTATCATCCGATGAAGAGATAAAAAATATGATAAGTAAAGTTACACAGGATTTCGGTGGGCTAGATATTTTGGTTAATAACGCCGGCATGACTCATTTCGTAAGCCACGATGATTTGGAAGGTATGAAGGAAGAGTTTTGGGATGATATTTGGGCAGTTAATGTAAAAGGTCTTTTCTTCTGCTGTCGTGCTGCTGCTCCTGAGCTTAAGAAAACAAAGGGAGTCATCATCAATATTGCCTCGATTGCAGGTTTAACAGGATTAGGGAGCTCTATAGCTTATTCTGCTTCCAAAGCTGCTGCCATAAGTGTAACTAAATCTTTAGCAAGGGTACTAGCCCCTGATGTCCGAGTGAATAGCGTCGCTCCTGGGGTTGTCCTTACCAGATGGATAAAAGGGCAGGAAGAACATATAAAACATCTTGCTGGAAACACGCCTATGCAAAGAGTAGCTGTCCCAGAAGATGTGGCTGAACTAGTTTATGGGATGATTGCCCACGCTGGTTTTGTTACTGGTCAGACGGTTGTAGTTGATGGAGGAGCTTTTATCTAAACAATCTTCTATTTTAAAATCAATAGCATATAAAATAACCGGTGTTAATACTTTATTTGCGGTCAACACCGGTTACTTTTTTTGCTTGTTTGCTATTAGATAGACTATTGTTCATTCTTTACTGCTGTCTAATATTATCATTAAGTATTTTATAGCAGTATTCTATTATTTCTCGGCGACGTACAATTCCAATAAAAATACCCTGATCGTCAGTAACAGGCACAAAATTCTGATGGATAGCTCTTGAGATAAGGTCAGTTATTTGGGCATCTATTGTTACTGGAGTATTCTGAGTTCGTTGTTCTATCTCGTCTATGCGGACATTTTCAGTATTATTAAAAGAGAGGTCAGGAGTATTCTTAAGTTTCCAAAGAAGATCTCCTTCGGTTAGTGTTCCAGCGTAACAACCTTGAGAATCTATTAGGGGAACAGCAGCATAACCATGATATTCCATGCGCTCAAGAGCTTGACGCATTGTTGAGTTGACCTTAAGATAAACAATATCTTTTTTTGGTATTAGAAAAAATGCAACATTCATAATTATCCCTCTTGTTATCTTTATATCAACAGAATTATAAGCAGTCTTATATATAAAAGTCAATATAAATGATAAATAACGACAGAAAAAATGGATAACAGAGGAAGTCTCCTGGAAGACATCCTCTGTTATTTAATACCGCTACTATTTAGAAGATAACGCCGAGAGCGATAAGGATAAGAATAGCAATTGCTATTATTCCCACACCAACACCACCATAAACAGGGGCTGGAGCAACGACGGGTGCAACAGGTCTGCAACAACATCCACCGTAACCAAACATACTATCAATCACTCCTTTTCTCTTTTCTTTTATTACGATCTGCACAGCAACTAATCTTCAGATAAAACCACTAGATACAATTTAGAATTAGAATAAGATACCCATAGCAATCAGAAGCAGAATTATAACTGTAACCACAGCAATCCCGCATAAACTTGGAGTACAGCAGCAGCCACCAACGCCACCTACACCAACTGCACCTTCATAAGCCATAGTATTGAGACACCTCCTAATTGGAATAATCTGGAATACAATGTAATATATGTATGTAGTCATAGTTTTGTGTCGCTTAGAAATACTCTATTAATAAAATAGAGAAGTCCCCGCGTCCGGGGACTTCTTTGCGCAAAGCCAAAAGACAACTGCAACTAGATTGTATAACCTAGACTTCAATTATCTAGAGACTCTTCAATAAAAAATTACCATGGAAAAGCCTTAAAGTCAACGATTATATCCTTAAAAATCTAAGTTAACTTTTGGGTATTATCAAAATATGTTGAAGTATCTAAGAAAATCGCGTAAATAGTGCTTTAGAAGACAAGATATATTTTCTGTAAAAATACGTTTTTAATTACATAGAATAATGACACCCACAGTATGTCTGTCTAAAAAAATTCTCTCTTTTCGAGATTGATGTAGACAGTTGATAACCATCTCTCTTCTTGAAATCTTCAGAGAGGAATTTAATATTATACTTCGAACTTGCTTCTTTGCCAATCGCAATAATATTGGAGCTTATTTTATGTGGGCTGATGGTTAAGGTGGTGGTAAGGCAATCATAACCATTGGACTCCGCATAATTGGCTGCCCTTTCTAAGCGTAGTCTAAAACATTGGTTACAGCGCCTACCCCTTTCAGGTTCTTGTTCCAAACCTTTAATACTATTCTCCCATTCTAAGTAGTTATAAGGTTCTTCAAAAAAAGGGAGGTTCAATTTACTGCAATAGTTTATTAGTTCATTTCGACGGCGATAATATTCTTCCTTGGGGTAAATATTAGGATTATAGTAATATATTGCCAAATCATAATCTTGCCTAAGTTTTTCGATGACATATCCGGCACAAGGAGCACAACATGCGTGCAGCAATAGTTTATCCTTAACCATATTATTCTCCTGTAATCATCAATTATTTTCATTATTAGATTAATCTGCCTAAATAGTTTTTATCTAAAATGTCTAACCTATTTATACTTGAAAGTATAAAATGGGGAGGATTGAAAGATGAAACGCATTATATTAAGTTCTTTTCTATTCTTGTTTATTATCTCAACAGCGTTATATGCTCAAGCAGGTATCTACACTGTTAGATCAGGAGACAGCATGTGGAAAATAGCTGTGAAGCATGAGATAGGTTTGAGTGAATTGGCTAAAGCAAATCCTCAAATTAAGAATCTTGCTCTAATCTATCCAGGTCAAAACATAACGATACCCAATATTGATAGTATTAAGGAATTGGAAACAGAAGTAATCCGACTTGTGAATATTGAAAGATCAAAGAGAGGACTGCAAACACTTCAGCAGGATTGGGAATTATCAAGGGTAGCTAGATATAAGTCTCAAGATATGATTGACAAAGGATATTTCGCTCATACTTCACCAACTTATGGCTCGCCTTTTAAAATGATAGAATCTTTTGGGATTAAGTTTTCTGCTGCTGCTGAGAATATTGCTCAGGGACAAAAGACTCCTCAAGAGGTACTGAATAGTTGGATGAATTCACCAGGCCATAGAAATAACATTTTGAGCCAATCTTTTTATCAAATAGGAGTCGGGGCAGCCAAGGATAGTAAAGGTAATATTACCTGGACCCAGATGTTTATCAAACCATTATAGTAGAGTCTATCCCGATGCTCTTATGTAGTAACCACTAATAATGGTTAGTGTTGTTCAGGCTTCTTTGGGTTACCGATATACAGGTTAGATTCTAGGTGCATGGAAAAACTTAAGCGTCTCCATCCTTTACGAGTTGGAATTGTGATTTGATATTTTTTGAATTCAGGACTCATAGGATTAACTCCTTTGGTATTTATCGTTGCATATAGCTTCTCTAAAAAATATCTTTTATTATTTCCTGAAGAGATTTACCTGAGTCGATGAGAGCTTGCTTTTCTGTTTCGCTAAGATCAACCTCTAGAACATGTTTTATTCCATCAGAGTTAACAATGGTAGGTAGAGACAGACAGACATCCTCAAGCCCATAAAGACCTTCTACAAGGCTGGAAACAGTCAGGATAGAGTTCTCATCGCGCAGGATTGCTTCCACGATTCTTTTAACAGTTAATCCTACTGCGTAATAAGTAGCTTCTTTTCTCTCGATAATATTATAGGCAGCCTTTCTGACATCTTCGAAGATAGCTCTTTTAGATTCTCCTTTACAAGTATTACACCTCTTACAATAAGAATCCATGCTCATTCCGGCAATACTGGTGATACTCCAAGCAGCTACTTCAGTATCTCCGTGTTCTCCCAGAACATAGGTATGTACATTTCTAGCATCAACTCCAACATGTTCTCCTAAGAGAGCCTTAAAGCGAGCAGTATCCAGTACTGTTCCTGAACCGATAACCTTACTCTTATCAAAACCGGAAATCTTATAAGTGACATAAGTTAGAATATCTACAGGATTGGTGACTACGAGCAGGATTGAATCACTGCAGTATTTTTTTAGCTCAGGTATGATGGATCGGAATACTGCAGTGTTATTCTTGACGAGATCCACTCTAGTTTCACCAGGTTTTTGATTTACCCCGGCGGCTATAACTACAATGTTAGACCCCTCACAATCTTTATAGTCTCCAGCAATAACCTTAACCGGTCGAATGAAAGGGACACCATGATTTAAGTCCATAGCTTCCCCTTCAGCCTTACGTTTGTTTTTATCTACCAGCACCAACTCTGAAACCAGGCCGCTTAAGAGAAGAGTATAAGCAGTTGTGGAGCCTACGAAACCTGTTCCTATAATAGAAACCTTAGTAGGTTTAATAATGGACATATAATGGATCACCTTTCTTTCAAATTTTTCTTAAATAGATTTTAGAATATATTTAAACAGTTTGCAAATTATGGGATAACGCTTAGGATTCGTTCCTAGTAGAATAAGAGTACAAAAAAAAACCAATAGCCGTTACTTCTTTTGTAATGACATTGGTTGCTTTTCTTTTAATCTATGGTACCTGGAATGCTCAAAACCCTTTAAACCAGATCTGATTTTGAATATGAATGGGCAATAGCCCTGAGATTGTTCATGTTACATTTATACAAAATCTTTAACATTGTCGTTCATACTATTGAACATCTCGTCTAATTCTGTCCGCGAAGCTGTGCGTCGTTTCTCTGCTAAGCCATAGGAAATCTCTAAGTCGCCACGTTCCAAACCTTTAATGATGATAGCAGCAAATTCTGCAGTCGATTGTCCAATATGTAAGGTATTCGTTCTTAATCTGCTTTCGTAGTTCAATTCACTGATTACTTTTGGCGGTATTACTTCATATATTTCAATTCCGGTTTTTCTTAGTTGAAATCTCATTGTCAGGGACAGAGAGTGAATAGCTGATTTGGTGGCACAATAAATTGGAAAGACGGACAGAGGAGCAAAGCCTAAGTCTGAAGATATATTAATGATGGCAGGGTTTTTCTGCTGCTGCAAATGTGGAATAAAAAGTGAGGACAGATGAAGTGGGGCTTCGAAATTTATTTTGATTTCTTCAGTATAATAACTCCAATCACGATCCATGTTAAGAAGATTAATATCACGTTGAATACCAGCATTATTAAAAAGAACATTAAGGTTTATAAATTCTTTCGTAACCCATTCAAATAGAGCAATACGTTCTTCTTCTTTAGAAACGTCGCAAACTCGGGTTGTCAGCTTGGGAATTTTAGTTTTAGCTTCAGTTAGCTTATCTTCTCTTCTGTCACAGATAATGACTTCATTACCTAAAGCAACTAGTTGTTCTGCCAAGCAAAACCCAATTCCTGAGGCACCACCGGTGATTAAAATGATATTTCCGGATATTAACATATAGTCGATCCTCCTTATATTAAACCATAAACTGTAAATTCATGATAAACATGGTAAATCCTGCTTTTTAAAATGATATCTCATATTTTTTTTTCTGTGCTCTTCATCGGTGTATAACGATATGTATTGTGGCAAACAAAAAGCTCACAGATGAAAAAATCTGTGAGCCTGTTTATACTCAGATTCTGGTGCGGTCGAGAGGACTTGAACCTCCATGCCCTTGCGAGCACTAGAACCTGAATCTAGCGCGTCTGCCAGTTCCGCCACGACCGCATATTACTTTAATATTATATTGGACGCTAATTTAGTTGTCAACTGACATTTTTTCTCTTGATTTCGAGTGCTAAAAGAGATAAACTAAACATATCCTTTATAAATTATAAATTATAAATTATAAAGGGTTAGAAAGTACCAACATTTATTGATGGCGTTTGAAACATGAATCTATAAAGATTGTACATAATGTGAGGTAAATAGTGATGGAACATTTAAGCTTGAAGGAAAGTGCCTATAAGATTATCAAAGAGAAGTTGTTAAACTTAGAATTCGAGCCAGGAAGTAGAATTAGGGAAGACTTATTAGCTCAGGAGATATCCATGAGTCGTACCCCGGTAAGAGAAGCGATCAACCAATTAACCGCCGAAGGACTGGTCACCAATGTTCCCAGGAAAGGAATATTTGTTGTACAGCTTACCTCTGAAGAGATAAGTCATCTCTTGGATATCAGAGAAGCCCTTGAAACACTCGCCGTAGAAAACTGTATTGATAAAGCCTCCCAGACACAAATTAAGAATCTTAATAGTATTCTTGAAGAATTTGAAGCAGCTTTGGCCAAGGATAATTTTAAGAAATGTAATAGTCTAGATAGTAGATTCCATATGGAGATTGCTATGATATCAAACAATAAAAAGTTAATCGATTTTTTGATGGAAATCGAGGATTTCATGATTATCGCTAGAACAATAGAAAAGAAGAATCAGCCGAAATTGAAAAATGAATTAACATTGGCTGAACATAAAGCAATCATGAAATCTATCGGAAACCGAGATAAGGAAGAGGCAAGTAAAGCGATCAGAACTAATATTAGGACAATGAAAGCCAACCTTGGCTTAGATGATTTCTGAATTAATTTGAGAAAGTGATAAGAATACATGGCTAAGGAAAAGCTAGAGTGTTTTTGAGTATTAAAGGAGGTGAAAAAACAAAACTGTAGAATTGATTCTTAGTGTCATAACCTTAAAGAAATATGTGTTTGGAGGGGTATTTATGTCCATGTTTAGTGCTAATCTTAATTTCCTTTTTAACGAAGTTCCTTTTATGGAGAGATTCTCCGCTGCTGCTAAAGCTGGATTTAAAAATGTAGAATTCATGTTCCCTTATGATTTCAATCAGAATGAGGTCAAAAAGCAGTTGCAAGAGAATAATCTTAAGCTTGTGCTATTTAACCTGCCCGCAGGAAACTGGGGTGAGGGTGATAGAGGAACAGCTGCAGATCCTGCTCGTAAGGAAGAGTTCAAGAATGGAGTGGCTGAGGCTATCGCGGCAGCTAAGTTATTTGGGGTAAACAGAGTTAATTGTTTGGTAGGTAAAGTTTCTGGAGATTATGCAGATACAGAAATTATGGCGAACCTTCTCGATAACCTCAGCTTCGCTGCAGATGAGTTTCAAAAGGTTGGACTTGATTTATTGATAGAGCCAATCAATCATTTTGATATACCTGGTTTCTATTTGAACACTACGGAGCAGGTTATAGAGATTATTAATAAACTGAACAAACCTAATATCTTTCTACAGTATGATATTTATCATGCGGAGAGAGAAGGGGAAGATCACAACCAAGTAATAGAAAAGTATGTTGAAAAGATTGCACATGTACAGGTAGCAGATAACCCTGGGCGCAATCAACCTGGTACTGGAGTCATAGCAGTCAAAGACTTATTTGGCAAGCTTATAGAGGTTGGCTATAAAGGTTATATCGGTTTTGAGTATAAACCAACTGGTGAGACTGTAGAATCACTAAATTGGGTAGCCACATATGGCTATGAACTTTAATTATTAAGATTAATTTATCTTTTAGGAGGAAGTATAATGAAAAAGATTGGTTTTATAGGATTAGGTATTATGGGAAAACCCATGAGCAAAAATCTTCTTAAAGCAGGATATCAATTGGTAGTCTATGATATCAACGAACAAGCAGTTACTGAACTGGTTGAAGCCGGAGCAGAAAAAGGGGATTCTATTAAAGATGTTGCCTCTAAGGCTGAAGTTATCATCACAATGTTACCAAACTCTCCCCAAGTTAAGGAAGTTGTACTGGGAGAAGATGGAGTTATACATGGAGCCAAACAAGACGCATTAGTAATAGACATGAGTTCCATAGCTCCCTTGGTAAGTAGAGAGGTTGGAGAAGAGTTAGCAGCTAAAGGGATTAGATTCCTTGATGCTCCAGTAAGTGGAGGTCAGCCAAAGGCTGTAGACGGAACACTTTCCATAATGGTAGGCGGTAAAGAAGCAGACTTTGAAGAAAGCCTTCCAGTTCTTAAATGTATGGGTGCTTCAGCTGTTCTTTGTGGTGATGTAGGCGCAGGTAATGTGACTAAATTAGCCAACCAGATTATTGTTGCAGTGAACATTGCGGCAATGTCGGAGGCTCTGGTTCTAGCAACTAAAGCTGGTGTTGATCCGGAGAGTGTCTATAAGGCTATCAGAGGAGGTCTTGCAGGTAGCACAGTTCTCGATGCTAAGGCACCACTTGTTATGGATCGTAAATTTGATCCAGGCTTCCGTATTAACCTTCATATTAAAGATCTAAACAATATTATGGAAACTGGTCATGAAGTTGGTGCCCCTCTGCCTCTAAGTGCTTCAGTCATGGAAATGATGCAAGCCCTTAAGGTTGATGGTCATGGAGATAAGGATCATGGAAGTCTAGTATTATTCTATGAAAAATTGGCTAATGCTATCGTTCAAAAAGGATAATGTACAGGAGGATAACTTTATGAGGGTACTAGTTGCTTCGGATTCCTATAAAGGTAGCTTGAGCAGCCTCAAAGTAGGGGAAGCAGTTTTAGATGGAGTAAAAAGAGTGTTTCCAGAAGCACTGGTAAGGATAATCCCTATCGCTGATGGAGGAGAAGGGACAGTACAAGCTCTAATATACTCTGGGGGTGGAGAATATCTTTACAGAACGGTAACCGCACCCTTAGGAGATAAAATTGAGGCCTTCATGGGCATGCTGCCAGATAAGACTGCTGTTATAGAGATGGCTGCTGCTTCAGGATTACCTTTAGTACCTTCTGATCAAAGAAATCCACTTATTGCCACAACCAAAGGTACAGGTGAACTGATTAAGTATGCCTTGGATGAAGGTGCGCAACGAATTCTCATAGGGATAGGTGGAAGTGCTACCAATGATGGGGGCGCGGGTATGGCCCAAGCACTTGGAGTAAAGTTTCTAGACGCAAAAGGTCAAGAGCTTCCTCCAGGTGGTGCTTCCTTAATCAATCTTCATTACATTGATACTAGCGATTTAGACAAGCGGTTAAACAAGGTAAAGATTGATGTAATCTGTGATGTTGATAATCCTTTATGTGGCGAACGGGGTGCTTCTGCAGTCTATGGCCCTCAGAAAGGTGCTACACCTGAAATGGTCTCTTTCCTTGATGAAGCTTTAGCTCACTACGCAAAAATAATTGCAGAACAGTTAGGCACGAGTATCCTAGACATACCAGGAGCCGGAGCAGCTGGAGGCCTGGGTGGTGGATTATTAGCTTTTACTGAGGCAGAGTTGAAATCAGGTACTGAAGCAGTCCTAAATACTATTAAATTCGATGAGATATTGTCAGAATATGATATTGTTATAACTGGCGAAGGAAAGATAGATGCTCAATCTGCCTACGGTAAAGTGCCTATGGGTGTTGGGATACGAGCACAGAAACAGGGAAAACCCGTAGTTGCTATCGTCGGTTCTATAGGAGAGGGAGCAGAACTTCTCTATGAACACGGAATTACTGCTATTGTGCCTATCACGAATAAACCTATGGATTTGGATGAAGCAGTTAAGGATGCTTACGACTTGATTGTTCAGGCTGCTGAGAGAACTTTTCGACTGATTTACATTCAATTGGTTTCTGAGGTATAATTGGTATGATTCAAATATTAGAAAGGGGTTGGGTTGAATGATTTATCAACTACCTGAACTTCCTTATCCAGTAAACGCTTTAGAGCCCTGGTATGATGCTGAAACAGTGAGAATTCACCATGATCTGCATCACAAGGGTTATGTTGATGGCTTAAACAATGCTATCAAAAAGATTGCCGAGGCTAGAGATAACGGCGATTTTGGGTTACTTAAACATTGGGAGAGAGAATTAGCTTTTCATGGTTCAGGGTATATATTGCATAATCTTTTCTGGACAAATATGATTCCTAATGGCGGAGGAGAAGCATTTGGACCTATAGCTCAACATATCAAGCTGGACTTCGGCTCTTTCGATAATTTTAAAAGCCAATTTAGTGCGGCAGCAATTGCAGTGGAAGGATCGGGTTGGGCTGTACTGGTATGGAATCCTTTCCTGAGAAAACTAGAAATAGTACAGGTAGAGAAACATCAAAATTTAAGTGTATGGGGTTCATTCCCTCTGCTCATTCTTGACGTCTGGGAACATGCCTATTATTTGAAATATCAGAACAAAAGAGCAGAATGGGTTAAGGGCTGGTGGAATCTAGTTAATTGGAAAGATGTGAATAATCATTATTCATTTGCCCTAAGGCCTTAAAGGTTTTTTCAAAGAAATATGGTGTTTTCCCTTAAATTGGAAAGCACCATTTTTTCTTGCTATTTTTGGCAGTGAGTTATATAGTTTAACAGAGAAATAAAATTCAGGTAAAGATGATTGTAATTTGCAATTGTAGAAGTTAAGGAAGGTGATTGCTCTGAAAAGCATTTTGAAGGGATTATCTGAATGGATTATTATTATTGCCATTGCCTTTGTATTATCTATAGTCATAAGGAACTATCTAATTGATACGAGGATAGTCCCAAGTGGTTCGATGTTACCTACTATCCAGTTACAGGATAGGTTAATAGTTGATAGGGCTTTCTATAAATATGATACAATTGAGCGTGGAGATATTATAGTATTTAAAGCCCCAGAGGCCGCTGATGAAGATTTAGATTTGGTAAAAAGGGCAATAGGTCTTCCTGGAGAAAAGCTAGAGGTTAAACAAGGGATTGTATATATCAATGATAAGATGCTGAATGAACCCTATGTTGTGGAACCAGCAGATTATGATTATGGACCTGTCGAAATCCCGGAAGATTCCTATTTTATGTTAGGGGATAATAGAAGATATAGTAAAGATAGTCATGTCTGGGGTTTTGTGCCTTCTGATAATATTTTGGGAAGAGTGCTAATCAGATATTGGCCGTTAGAAGGATTTGGACATCTAGTCAAAGCACCGGAAGTTTATTTTGCTGATAAGAAATAAATAAAAAACTATTATTTGAAGGAATATATTATGCAAAAAATTGATTTAAAAAAACTAAGACTATCTCTCGATAGTTTGACTATCTATGATGATATTTTGAATGATAATATAGTAAAAACATTTAAAGAGCTTCTGGATACTCTGTCTTCTCCAGAAGTTGATTGTGAGAGAATTTACCGAGAATACTTTAAATTCTATAAAGCAATGATAGGTTTCAATTGGAAAGAACATCTTATAGACCTTATTATTAGATCTGAGAATAAACTGGCATTTACGAATTTGTTAGAAGATAAAACAGGACTTAAACAACGTCTAATTGATAATGTCCAGAGAGATTTAGCTACTATTGAACAGTTGTCTGCAGTTCAAGCACAAGATATTATTGATTTAATATCTGCGAGTATCTTTTCGGAAATTTCTTCTGAACAGCAAACTATTTTTGAGACTGATTTATCCCCTAGCCAATGGCCTGTCTGGGAAAATTCCTTATCGGCTTCTGAAACTGACATTGATACCAAACATAGTGCGGAAAAAATCTCCGCTGTCCAATGGCTGAAGCAGAAGAGGGCAAGCTTAATAGAAGAGTTTGAGCATAAGAACTGGAAAGCTAATGTTCAATCCTTGATGGAATACCACAGTGAAGTCGGTTATGGTATATATGGGGATTATGTGGCTTTCAGAGTATCGGAATCAGGGAATGAATTGGAAGGAATTAAAGACCCTGACCCGATTGAGATCAAAAATCTTATTTGTCAGGAACGGGAACAATCCATCGTAATCCAAAATACGGAATACTTTATCAATGGATTTAGAGCGAATAACATAATTCTTTACGGGAACCGTGGAACAGGTAAATCCTCTTTAGTTAAGGCTCTTCTTAATGAATATGCTTCTCGGAGACTAAGACTCGTACAACTTAATAAGAATCAGATAGACTTATTCCCTAAGCTTGTAGGACAGCTCTCCCAAATTCCTTTAAAGTTTATCATTTTTATCGACGATCTTTCTTTCGATGCTGCAGAGGAAGATTATAAAAGCTTAAAATCATTGCTTGAAGGGGGAATAGAAGTTAAACCGGATAATGTTCTGGTATATGCGACTTCTAACCGAAAGCACCTGGTTACGGAATCTTTTGCTGATAGAAAAAGTAATGATGTTCATGCGCAAGATAATATGGAAGAGAAACTCTCTTTAGCAGATAGATTTGGGATTACTGTTACGTTTCTTTCTCCGGATCAGGAAACATACTTACGTATTGCAGAGGGACTAGCTGAACAAAACGGGATAAAGATGGATGAAGAGGAACTCAGAGAGAGAGCTAAGAAATGGACAATGATGCATAATTCCCGTTCAGGAAGGACCGCGAGACAGTTTATCGATTATTTAAAAGGTGAACTCGCGATTACAGGAGAAAAGTGAGGAATCGAAAATATGAATGTATTATTGATTAATGGGAGCCCCCATAAGAATGGCTGTACTTATACCGCACTTTCTGAAGTTGCAGATCAACTAATCAAGCATGACATTGAGACGAATATCTTTCATATCGGTAACAAGCCAATTCAAGGTTGCATTGCTTGTCTTAAGTGTAGTCAAACTGGATATTGTGTATTTCAAAATGACCCTGTGAATGAATGTATCGATTTGGCGAAAAAAGCAGATGGTATTGTCATAGGATCTCCAGTTTATTATGCAGGACCCAATGGTTCTTTAACTGCTTTTTTAGACCGAATGTTTTATCATAAAAATAGTGCTTATGCCTATAAACCTGCGGCCTCTATTGTTAGTTGCCGGAGAGGCGGAGCTAGTGCAGCTTTTGACCGGTTGAATAAATACTTTACAATTTCCAGTATGCCGATTGTATCTTCACAGTATTGGAACGCAGTTCATGGCAATACACCTGATGAAGTGAAACAGGATTTAGAAGGAATGCAGATTATGAGAACCTTAGGCAAAAATATGGCATGGCTGCTTAAATGCATTGAAGCTGGGAAAAACACAGTTCCTTATCCCGAAAAGGAAGAGCCAAGGCGGACTAATTTTATTCGATAGATAGTCGCCTCTGAATATAACAGATTAAGAATATTTCTAATCCAATAATGACTTGCATAGATCAAAGCCGCGAATACCGTAAATGTATTCGCGGCTTATGTTTTAAATTATTGATTATCTTCCAAAAACTTGACAATTTGAACAGCACTGGGAGGACAACCTTGCAAATGGCTGGTACATTTGGAAGTACAATTTCCGATTCCGAGACCATCGATAAGCTGGCCTTTATAACCTTGGCCTATGAGTATTTTTGTATTAATACTATTTAAGAGGCCATTTTCGTCAAGTCTTTTTAAAGCGTGAACCAGGCTGCCGTAACAGGCTGAACAGGCATCGGAAGCTTCCACTCTTTTTGTCAGTCTTGCAACCAGTCTTGAAGGAGTGAAAGAAGAACACTTCTTCTCTTCTATGCCATACTCTCGGATATGGGCTTGGTTAAGGTCAGTTTGGCCGACTCCGAGTTCCTCTGCTAACTTGAGATAGGGGATATCTTCTTTGGTATAACCAATCAGTGAGGAACAGTAACTGTCAACGAGCACAGGATCTTGACCGATTATTATCCTATCCATCTGTACAGGATTGCCCCCTTCTTCAAAGGTAAGATCACCATTGAGAGCGTCAACGATATTTAAATCTACTTTGAGAGCACTACTCAGGTAAGCAATGGGTTTATGTAAACCTAGTGAGTGATACCTTCTTTTTTCACTATTAGGTATACATCCTTTCAGGTTTTTCAGGGCACAGGTGAAAAGGGTTTGACAATGAGCTTTAAGAACAGGGATATTGATAAGATAATCAACGTCCAGAGCCTGATTACATACTTTAAGACTCATATCTCCTACAGGAATCTCTCGAAAACTATCTCTCTGCAAGTCAATCAGAGGGATATTATATTTTCGGGAGATTTCTTCATATCCACAGACTTGGTAGGCTATCGAAGTCTTATCTCCAACCCAAGAACCTTCCATGATAGAAATGGATTTTAGATTATGCTCTCGAAGGTATTGGATTATCCCTTCGACAATCAGTGGAGATGTAGTAGCACCTTCGTTAGAAGGTCGGGCTAAGACAAGGTTGGGTTTAAGAGCGATATTCATCCCAGAATCTAGTTGGGATGCTAGATTAATACTGTTTAAAAGCTCTTTAATCATTTTTTGGGGCTGAGAACCATAGATGACATAAAGGTCTTTTTTGTTCATTGAATTATACCTCCGAGTTTCAATTTTAATTGACTATATATGTTCAGGAAACCGGGAACGAAATTATTTTTGCAGTTGGTCTTATTATTTATTTAAAAAGATTGCAAATTAATATTACATATAATATAATGTATATAAAGTAATAATAATTATAAATAAGGAGGAAATTGAAAATGTCAAAATGGGTATGTAAAGTATGTGGGTATAATTTAGAGGGGATGGAAGCTCCGCAGGCATGTCCGCAATGTAACGCAAGTAATGACAAATTTGAGCAACAAATTGGAGAAAAAGCGGATTGGGCTGATCAGCATGTTGTAGGAATAGCTGTTGGAGTCGATCCTGAAATAGTCGAAGGTCTCAGAAATAATTTTATGGGTGAATGTACCGAAGTAGGTATGTACTTAGCAATGAGTCGAGTAGCAGATAGAGAAGGCTATCCGGAAATAGCTGAAGCTTATAAGAGAATAGCTTTCGAAGAAGCTGAGCATGCAGCCAAGTTTGCTGAACTTCTGGGAGAGGTTGTAACGGATTCCACCAAAAAAAACTTGGAGATGAGAGTCGCCGCAGAAGGCGGGGCTTGTGCGGGTAAGAAAGAACTTGCCACCCTTGCCAAGAAACTTAATTTGGACGGTATTCATGACACAGTTCATGAGATGGCAAAGGATGAAGCCAGGCATGGTTGTGCCTTCGAAGGGATGCTTAAGAGATATTTTAATTAATTAAAATCATTATCCTTACGGTATAGTTTAACCTTTACACCACCATCACTTAAAGTGGTGGTGACTTTTTTTATAAATGGTGAGAGAATCCGTCAGATATAAACAAATACATAAGAGAGTAACTTAAACATCCAGAAGGGATTGCATATCTTCAGGCAGAGGTGCTTTGATAGTTATATTCTTTCCGGACAAAGGATTAACAAAGGAATAGGAATGGCAATGTAAAGCTTGTCTGGCAATATATCGCATATCCCCTCCATATAGCTCATCACCTAAAAGGGGATACCCTGAATGCTGACAGTGGACCCGTATTTGATGAGTACGGCCAGTTATAAGAATGAACATCATCAGGGTATAATCTGAAAAGCGTTGTATGGTCTCGAAAAGTGTGAGAGCCAATTGTCCTTGAGGATGTATTTCCCTAACAATCTTACTCCCGGGTTGAACCCCAATCGGTGAATCGAAAACTCCTTTATCTAAAGGGAATGAGCCTCCAACTACTCCGAGATATTTCTTCTCCACTTGATTTTTGACGGAGACACGTGCAAGTTGCTGATGAGCATATCGGCTCTTCGCTATGAGTACAATGCCTGAAGTGTTTCGATCAATGCGGGAAACAGGCCTGAAAGGTCGTGATTCTCCCTTGCTTTCCCAGTACCCTACGACTGCATTGGCTAAGGTACCTGATTTATAGAGGGAATTCGGATGTACTACCTGGCCGGGAGGTTTATTAACAGCTAGAAATAAACTATCTTCGTAAATTATATCTATAGGCAGATTTTCTCCAACTATTGTAGAGTCCTCATCTTCAGAGACCTTTACAACTAGGGTTTGACCGGCTTGCCCCCTGGTATTAAGATATACAAATTTCCCATCAACCCAGACGTTTTGTCCTATCTTAATCTTCTGTAATACTTTACGAGAGAAATGAAAACGACGGGCCAGTAAATTTTCGAATCGTTTCCCTTCGTCTTCAGGTTGTAATTGATAAATAAAAAGATTATCTTTGTCCATTTATAATATCCTTATATTTACTTATTATTTCATAATTTTTTTTGCTATTAAAGGAAAAAATAGATAAGAAAAGAATTTCTAATAGAATAGCTCCCTTCACATGATATATAAAAGGAAAGAGGCTAAAGACGTGAATGATTCAAGAATTGACTTGCTTGCTAAGAACATCATCGATTATTCGGTGGAGCTTAAGAAAGGTGAAAATGTTTTAATCGAGGTTTCAGGATTAGAGATTCCTTTAGTTCGTGCTCTGATAAAGAAAACATATGAGATAGGTGCTGTACCCTTTATCAATATTGTTAATCATACCTTACAGCGTGAATTATTAAAAGGTATGTCCCAAGAACAGGCTGAAGGGATGGCAAGATGGGATGTAGCTCGGATGAAAGAGATGCAAGCTTATGTGGGGATAAGAGCTGGAGAGAATGTCAATGAGTTAGCCGATATCCCCAGCGAGAAAATGAAGTTATATATGTCCTATTATTCTAAGCCTGTCCATTCTGAACAGAGAGTCAAACATACCCGCTGGTGTGTATTGCGTTATCCTAATCCTTCGATGGCTCAACTGGCGGAGATGAGTACGGAAGGATTCGAGACTTTTTACTTTGATGTCTGTAACCTCAATTATTCTAAGATGTCTAAAGCTATGGATCCCTTGAAAGAATATATGGAAAAGGCAGAAATGGTGAAAATAACAGGACCGGGAACTGAATTGGAGTTTTCTATCAAAGGTATGCCTGCCATTAAATGTGACGGTAAGATGAACATACCTGATGGAGAGTTGTTCACTGCTCCTGTCAAGGAATCAGTGAATGGTAAGATAACTTATAACACGCCGGCTGTATATCAAGGATTCACTTTTGATAATATTATGTTCGAATTCAAGAATGGGAAAATTATAGATGCTAAGGCAAATAACACAAAGAAAATTAATGAGATTCTGGATACGGATGAAGGTGCGAGATATATTGGGGAGTTTGCTTTTGGCTTCAATCCATTTATTCTAAAACCAATGAAAGATACCCTTTTCGATGAGAAGATTGATGGCAGTTTCCACCTTACTCCTGGTTCTGCTTATGATGAGTGTGATAATGGCAATAAATCAGCTGTACATTGGGATTTGGTGTGTATTCAAAGACCCGATTACGGCGGAGGAGAAATCTATTTCGATGGAGAACTTATTAGGAAAGATGGCAATTTTCTCCCATCTAAACTTCAAGGACTGAACGCAGATAATCTTAAATAACATTACCAAGTATATTTTAAAATATTTAATACTTAAAGAGAAGGAGAGGGAAAAGAAATGAAAGTAATCAGTAGTATCAAAATAAGTGAAGATAGGTTGGGAAAATTAATAGCTGCTCAACCCCAAGCCCAGATTGTTCAGGTTAAGGAATTAACAGAAAGAGATGAGGAAGCAGAAATATTACTCACTTATGGGTGGGATATTAAAGAACAGACACTGGATCTTTATCCGAATCTAAAGTGGCTCCAAAGCCTCAGTGCAGGGGTAGATATGTTGCCTTTAAATAAATTGGCTGAGAGAAATATCATTCTTACCAATGTTAGAGGTGCCCACAACATACAGATGGCTGAACATGTAATTTGGAGTATGTTGATGCTTCTACGCCAGGGGGTTGTTTTCGTTCGGCAGCAGGACCAAAAAGTATTTAGTGCTAGGCCGAAAGTTGATGAAATGTACGGTAAGACAGTCTGTATAGTAGGAGCAGGAACAATAGGAAGAGAAATAGCCAGAAAATGTTCTGCTTTTGATATGACAGTCTATGGGATATCCCGTTCAGGGCACTCTGATTCTGCCTATGACAGGGTCGGAACGGTTGCCGAAATGTCGGAGATATTAGGGTTAAGCGATATAGTAGTGGTTGTCCTACCCTTGACCGCTGACACCAAGAACTTTGTTAATGCTGAGTTTATAAGCTCGATGAAACAAGGTTCTATGCTAATAAATGCTGCTCGGGGTCCTGTTACAGATGAAAAAGAATTGCTCCAAGCTCTACAGAGTGGCAAGATCTCAGCTGCCGCCTTAGACGTCTTTGTTCAGGAACCTCTTCCAGAGGACAGTCCTTTTTGGGGGTTAGAGAATGTCTTTATAACACCTCATATCGGAGGGAGAACTATCAAGGCCGCAGATAGGATGTTGGATGTATTTAGCTCTAATCTGTCTAAGTATCCGAATCTGAAGGGAATAGATAATATTATAGATTTATCTTCCGGCTATTAATCGATTCCCGATTCCCGATTCCCGATGAAAGTAGATCTTTGGGGCAAGCCGCAGAGGAATACTATAACAGAGGAATACTTTAAGCGGACTTCGGACTTCGAAATGGTGGAGGCTATATGAACGATTTTCAACAGAAAGTTATTGATAGTATGGCTAATCATGCATCTGTTTGGATAGTGGGCGGAGCAGTAAGAGATCGCCTTCTTGGTGTAGAAGCTAAGGATGTGGACCTTGCTACTCTACTTCCATTAGAAAAAACTGAGTCTATCCTCTGTGAGGCAGGATTATTTCCCAAAACGATTGGGATAAAATTTGGGACTCTCAGTCTTTTTCAAGGGGATGACCGCATAGATATTGTCTCTATAGAATCTATAGAGAGTGATGCAGTAGCAAGAGACTTTACGATTAATGCCATCTATCAAGATCCTGTCACTAAAAATATAGTTGACCCGTTATCGGGATACCAAGATTTGATGAATAGAATACTTAAGACATGTGGCTTCGCTTCGAAAAGGTACAAGGAAGATCCGGTTCGTATCATGAGGATGGTAAAGTTTGCGGTCAAATACGATATGACAATAGAAAAGGATACGTGGGAAAAAGCTCAGGAATTACTTCCTCTGCTTGAGCGATCATCCCGTGAAAGGATTACAGCGGAACTAGCTGAGATCTTGATTCTGGAAAATGCAGAAAAAGCAGTGACTATGCTTTATGAACTGGGATATTGGGGTATGTTTGTCCCTGAACTCGCAAGATTGAAGGGGATTATCCAGAATCAATACCATTCCTTAGACGTTTGGGAGCATACTCTTGCTGTTTTTCGCAATACTCCACCAGATTTATTCATGCGCTTAGCAGGGCTGTTTCATGATATCGGCAAGTGGGAAGTGGCCAGTCGAGAGTGTTATGTCCGAGGGGAGCTTAGGCTTGAAGGAAAAGAATATATGTTGGATAACTATAAGTTAATCAGCACAAGAAGCGGGAAAGAACTTGATTATAAAATCAAATCGTTTCTCGGAAAAGACCTGATAGTATTAGGAGCAAGGCTTGATCATTATCCCGAAACTGTTCAGTTCAAAAGAGTAATTCATGGGGAACCTATACCTCAAGGTCTGACTTATAAAGAAAATGGTAAAAGACATTTCTTAAATCATGAACAATCCAGTTCTATTTTACTCGTAGAGATTTTAAAACGTTATTCTTTCTCAATGTTCTTTGCTGGAGCAGGCAAAAGCAGGGAGAAAGATTTGCTGAAAATAGTCGAGAATCATATGCGTGGTACCTTGGCTTTTATGCCCGAATTTCGTGGGGAAACTTCGAGACAATCGTTACGGGATAGGGCAGCTGAATTAAGCTGGTACTTCTGTTGGGATGGAAGAACCTTCAGCCTGCAAAATATCCATGATTTTGTTTTGTTATGGAAAGCAGATTTTGAGGCCAAGAAGGCACATACCGAAGAAGAGAACAAGACTTTTGAAAGACTTTATAAAGAATTAATTATGGCTGGTTTATGGCAAAATGAAAATCTCGATAAAATTGATTGGAATGCATTCTATAAATATGCGCTGGAGAAAGGGTTGAAAGATCAACAATTAGGTAAATTCAAAGAGATGGTGCAGGCCAAAGCGATGATAGATATGAACGTCAAGCTTGATAAGGTTTTTCTAGATAAAGCCTACAGAAAAAATAATGAGAGGAGATAAATTATGAAATGGCGTTGTATAGTCTGTGGATATATACATGAAGGGGATGAGCCTCCGGAAATATGTCCGGTATGTGGAGTTGATTCCAGCAATTTTGAAAAAGTTGAGGATGAATCTCTAAGTAAGGGAAAAGAAGGAAGTAATATTTCTTGGCGTTGTTTAGTATGTGATTATATCCATATCGGAGAGAACCCACCGGATATTTGTCCAGTATGCGGAGTAGATTCCAGTAACTTTGTAAAAATAGAAGATGCTCCTCCGGTCGAAGAGTTAAGCCCGGAAGATTCTATGAAAAAAGCCGTTCGTTCCTTATCTTATGGTTTATTTATCATCTCTGCCAGTAATAATGGTAAGGACAATGCTCAAACTGCTAATACTTGTTTTCAAATCACTTCAGAACCTGTGCAACTAGCTATAGGTATTAATAAAAACAATTATACTCATGACCTGATTACTCAAAGCAGAAAGTTCGGAGTATCTATACTTAATCAGAACGGCCATGGACTAGCTAGGAATTTTGGTTATAAGTCTGGAAGAGATCTAGATAAATTCCAAGGAATAAAAGCGCACCGCGGGCAAACTGGAGTATTGCTTCCTGATGAAGTACTAGGTAATTTAGAAGCGGAAGTAGTCGATCAATTGGATGCGGGAACCCACACAATCTTTTTAGGGAAAGTTATTGCCGGGGAATATCTTGGCCAAGGGGAACCGATGACGTATGCTTTCTTCCGATCAAAAAAGTAGTGAAACAACGGCATAGCTAAAATGTGTAAAAGCTTATGATGGTAGTGCATAAAAAGATACTGTGAAAAAGAAAATACTCCGTAATAAGTACGGAGTGCAATCTATATTATATAGGGAGGGGATGTCTAAAATATAACATATACCCTCGATGTTTGTTTTAAGCTGGTGTTAAAGCTATGTAAAACTATCTTTAACTCTAGCTTTTTTTAATCCTTTTACTAACGAAACGAGCCATTCTAGTCAGAGCTTCCTTTAATTGTTCAGTTGAGTAAGCATAAGAACAACGAATATGTCCTTCGCCGGCCGGTCCAAAAGCGTTACCTGGGACAACTGCAACCTTCTCCTCTTGCAAAAGTTCTTCAGCAAATTGCTCGGAGCTGAGACCTGTAGCAGTAATATCAGGAAAGACATAGAAAGCACCTAGAGGTTCAAAGCAGGTTAAGCCCATCTCTCTAAATCCGTGCACCATAATACGCCGTCTGCGGTCATATTCCAATACCATGTTATTCTTAGCAGACTCTCCTGATTTAAGCCCTTCAAGCGCAGCAATCTGAGCCATTATCGGGGCACACATAATCGTATATTGATGGATCCTAGTCATAACTTGAATGATATCTTCATGTCCTGCTACATAACCTATGCGCCAGCCTGTCATGGCATAAGCCTTGGAGAAACCATGAACATGAAGGGTACGGTTACGCATATAAGGAAGGTTTGCAAAAGCTGTATGTTCTCCTTCATAGGTAAGGTCTGAGTATATTTCATCTGAGATAACGATTAAATCATTTTCAGAAACAAATCTGGCTATAGGCAATAAGTCATCTCTGGTCATGATTGCTCCGGTAGGATTATTGGGATATGATAGAACTAAGACTTTGCAGTTCGGAGTATATGCCATTTGCAAATCTTCTACTTGAAGCCGGAAGTCATGCTCGGCCCTACAAGGAACGAATTTCACCTCTGCTCCTGCTAAGGTAGCACAGCCTCCATAAGAAACAAAGGAAGGATCAGGCACCAAGACGGCATCACCTGGTGATATCAATGTACGAAACGCCAAATCGAGGGCTTCGCTAGCTCCTACAGTAACTAAGATCTCATTATCTGGGTTATAATTTAAACCTTGATTCTTAGCCATATATTTAGACAATTCCCGGCGTAATTCTATGAGACCGGCATTGCTGGTGTACATAGTCTGCCCTTGTTCAATTGAGAAGATAGCACTTTCTCTTATAACCCATGGCGTGGCAAAGTCGGGCTCCCCTACACCCAAAGATATGACATCCTCCATGGTCGATGCCAAATCAAAGAACTTACGTATTCCTGAAGGTTTAAGGCCTGAGGCCAAAGGTGATAAATAATGTTTCACGGCGTAATCATGAGACGTTTAGGTCTCTCTTCCTCTCCATAAAATTCTATTCCGTCTTGTTTATAGCGACGGAGAATAAAGCGAGTAGATGTAGTTTCAATAAAATCAAGGGGGGATAATTTATCAGAAACGAATTGGGCTATGCCATGCATATTCTTACCTTCTACTAAGAGACTAAGATCAAAATCACCAGACATAAGATAGACAGACTTAATCTCCGGGAATTTTTGAAAACGTTGGGCTATCTTATCATATCCCTGACCGCGTTGGGGTGCTACTTTAAGATCTATCTGAGCAGTGACTTTATCTTCTTCCAGCTGCTCATAGTTGACCAAGATACTATATTTTAGGATGACTTTATCTTTTTCCCATTGTTTAATCTTTTTATTGATGTAGTCTGGAGTCAGACCGGTCTGGATAGATATTTCCTCAGGGGTCATACGACAGTCCTGAGATAATAGATGGAGGAGACGACGATCGTCTTCAGAAAGCATTCGGCTCATACTCCTTTCGAACAATATTAATTATAATAACATAGGACAGTTAATAATAACAACCACCCCTTAAACTAGGGGAAAATCAGTGCATTATTGGATGGCTGAATATACTTTTTTATTGTTTCAGGTTATAATATACTGGAATTTATGCAGGGCATACAAAAAAGAACGGTTGAGTATAATGACAATTAATATTGTATTAGTTGAACCAGAGATACCTCCTAACACAGGAAATATTGCTAGATTATGTGTTGGTGTGGGAGCTAATCTTCACCTTGTTAAGCCTTTAGGTTTTGTTCTCAGTGATAAGTATTTGAAGAGGGCTGGACTAGACTACTGGCATCTTCTCAATCTAACTATTTATGAAGACTTTGAAGATTTCGAGAAGAGAAATCCAGATGGTCAACGTTTTCTGGCAACGACTAAAGCCTCGAAATATCACGCTGATGTCCAATATCCTCCAAACTGCTATTTGCTTTTTGGTAAAGAGACGAAAGGACTATCAGATAAGATTCTTAAACGTTATCCTGAGAATCAGATTCGTTTACCTATGAAGACGGATTTTAGATCTCTTAACCTCTCCAACTCTGTTGCGGTTGTAACTTATGAAGTTTTAAGGCAATGGGGCTTCCCTGAACTTGAATAACGGTTTTTTTAGCGGAGGTATTATATGTACTCATATCTTATTACATTCTTTTTGGCAGCTATTTTAGCACTTGTACTTACTCCCTTGGCTATCTTCCTTGCACGACGCTGGGGAGTGATTGATTATCCGGAAGATAGAAGAGTGCATACTGTTCCTATTCCAAGGCTTGGTGGTGCAGCTATCTATTTTTCTTTTTGGTTAGCAGTATTCTTGAGCGTAGTATTCTTGAGCATTAATGTGGACAAGATGCTTATAGGTATTTTCGTTGGGAGTACCGTGATATTTGTTGTCGGTATCTTTGATGATATCAAGGGAATGCGAGCATTGCACAAATTGTTTTTCCAGATATTCGCAGCAATTATTCCGCTGTTCTTTGGGCTGGGATTTTATGTTAACCAGATGACTTTACCGTTATTAGGGACAATAAGTCTCGGCGTGTTTGGTTATTTTTTCGTTGTCCTCTGGATCGTAGGAATTGTAAATACAGTAAATATATCTGATGGCTTGGATGGTTTAGCGTCTGGCATCTGCTTAATTGCAGCTTTGATCTTGTTCTGGGCAGCCCACAGAATTGATCAGTTCCCGGCAGCTTTCCTTATGCTGGTGCTTGCGGGTGCAGCGTTTGGATTTCTGTTTTATAACTTCCATCCAGCAAAGATCTTTATGGGTGACTCTGGAAGTATGTTTCTTGGCTATATCATCGGGGCAGCATCGTTATGGGGGTTATTGAAAACCGCAGCGGTTCTTGGTTTGGTATTTCCCTTAATTGTACTGGGAATGCCACTCATGGACATGGCCTTTGCCATAGTAAGGAGAAAGTGGAAAGGCAAATCTGTTGTAAGAGCGGACAAAGGGCATCTGCATCACCGCTTACTGGATTCCGGACTGAATCAACGGGAAGCTGTAATAGTTCTTTATCTTATCAGTCTTTGTTTTGGTTTAGCTGCTATCTTCTTCATCTATGGAAGTTGGTATATAGCGATAGGTCTTACAGTAATTAATCTTGTACTTATCTTAAGGATTATGTTTAGAAAGTTTAGCCTCGTAAGGTTAAACGGCAAAAACAATTAGTTATAGGGGGAATGGATAATGAAAGTCATCTTTCATGGTCATGCCTGTTTCGAGATTCAATCCAATAAAGGAAGGATTATTATCGATCCGTTTCTAAGAAACAACCCTCAAGCGGTTTCTAAACCTGAAGATTTTAAAGAACTGGATGGGATCTTAATTACTCATGGACATAGTGATCATTTGGGTGAAGCAATAGAGTTAGCCAAAAATACAGGGGCAGTTATTATCACGAATTTTGAATTGGGCGGCTATTTAGAAAAATTCGGAGTTAACGTGCATCAGATGCACATCGGTGGCAAACATAGTTTCCATTTCGGTATGATTAAGCTCACCACGGCCTTACATGGTTCAGGTATCCCTTTGGGGGATGGAACTTTTCTCTATGGAGGATTGGCTTGTGGATTCCTAATCGGAGTAGAGGACAAATGGGTATATCATGCCGGAGATACAGGGTTATTCGGTGATATGCAGCTTATTAGACAACAGTATGACTTAGAGCTGGCTATGCTGCCAATCGGAGACAACTTTGTAATGGGGCCAGAAGATGCGATTCTGGCTGCGAAGATGTTACGTCCTAAATACATTATCCCAATGCATTACAACACTTTTCCCGTGATAGAGCAGGACGAGAATGCTTTCCTAGAATTATTACAAAGGCGGGTTCCTGAGAGTAAGGGGATAATACTTCAAGCTGGTGATTCTTACACAATTGAAAAATAACTACAGATGAAGAATTATATTAAATAAATAACTTTAACTTGATATCTTAAATATCCTGCATTTATGCAGGATATTTTTTGATTAATAGGGTAAAAATATGAGTAAGGAGATGAAATATCATGACGAATAAAGAATGTATTAACTGCATGTATGCTGTAGATGGAGCTTGCCGTCTGGAAAACACCAATGGGCTGAAGCAACCTGAATGCCCGTATAAAGAAGGATCATTATCTGCGTTCTCTGTATGTTGATAATTAAACTTCATTTCTTATATAATAAGGAGCGGAGCTATGGAAACAAATAATAAAAAATCAAAAAAAATAAAGAAAAATCCCAATCAAAATGTAAGGAAAACCAAGAATAAACAAGCTGATTTGATTGAAGATTTAAAGATGGAAATCGCTACAGAATTAGGCATCATCGAACAGATAAATAATAAAGGCTGGAACTCCTTGAGTCCACGTGTATCTGGGAAAATCGGCGGTAAAATCGCCCAAAGGTTAAAGGGTTTTGACAAATAGAATCTTTACAAGTCAATAGTGCGCAGCCTCACCTTATGGTATAATCAATACAAAAATGGGTGGGGCGTTTTTATTGAGCAAAACAAAACATCAACAGATTTTAAGCTTTATAGAAGACTTAACAATAGGAAATAAAGTATCGGTGCGCTTTCTTGCCAAGGAACTAGATGTAAGTGAAGGAACGGCTTATAGAGCAATAAAAGAGGCCGAAGCCAAAGGTTTGGTACGTTCTATTCCCAAAGTAGGAACTATTCGAATTGAGGGAGTAAAAGAAAGACTGATCGAGGATTTTACTTTCAATGAAGTTGCTCAAATAGTTGAAGGTTTGATTATATGCGGTGAGGATAGAATGGATGAATGTCCGAATAAATTTATTATCGCTGCAATGGAACTGAAAGATATGGAGCGTTACCTAGAGGAAGATTCTCTTTGTATTGTCGGAAGTAGGACGGACGCTCAACTGCTGGCACTTAAGCACAATGTTCCACTTCTCATCTCTGGAGGCTTGGAGCCTTCTCCTGAAGTACTGAAATTGGCTAAAGAAAAAAACTCAATAATTATTATTACCCCTTACGATACATTCGTTGCAACAACCTTGATAAACAGAGCACTTTTTGATCGTTTGATAGATAAGGAAATTCTCCTGATTGAAGATATCATGGTTAAGGATGTCGAATATCTTGAAGAAGACGCTACGGTTGCTGACTGGTATAAGCTTTCCCAAACTACAGGACACAGCCGTTTTCCTGTAGTTGACGCTGAGCACAATGTGGTAGGAATAATCACTGCTGTAGATGTGGCCGGGGTTGACCAGGATGTAGTCATAGATTCTATTATGAACAGGAATGTATTTGCTGTTAACAGAGAGGATTCTGTAACTCATATATCAAGGATAATGGTTTGGGAAGGCTGGGAAATAGCTGCAGTTACTGAGAATGAAAGGCTAATAGGTATTATCAGTTTACCGGATGTCCTAGAAGCTCTGCAGCAAATCCAAAAGCAACCACAATTTGGGGAAACCGTAGATAATTTAGTGCTGAGTGGATTCAGATATACGGATGAATCAGAGCACTTAACAATAAAAGGTGAGATAACCCAGTTCATGGCTAATGAATTCGGATCTGCTAGCTGCGGGGTTATGGTAACTTTGATGAGTACTACCGGTTATATTGCTTTGCGCAAAAAGTATCGCCTTGATGCTATCACGGAAAATTTTAGTTTCTTTCAGTTTTACCCTATTCCCGTAGGAACGGAAATCAGTATCACAGCCAAGCTTCTTATGGTTACCAAAAAGAACTGTAATATAGAAATTGAAGTATATAATGGAGATGAGTTACTGGTCAAAGGATTAATGACTGCGAGGATGGGAGATAAAAAATAGATTATGTTCACACATCTGCATGTACACACAGAATATAGTCTGTTGGATGGAGCAGCACGGATAGATGACTTAGTTAAAGCTGCCGTAGAACGTAAGATGTCATCTTTAGCCATAACTGATCATGGTGTTATGTACGGGGTTATTGACTTTTATAAGGCTTGCCTTAAATATGGAATTAAGCCCATAATCGGCTGTGAAATATACCTTGCTCCAGGTAAAAGGACAGAAAGAATATCCGGCAAAGATGATAAGAATCATCATCTTGTTTTACTAGCTGAGAATAATGAAGGTTACCGTAATCTTGTAAAAATTGTTTCCCAAGCTCACATTGATGGATTTTATTATAAACCAAGAGCGGATAAAGATCTGCTGAGAGAATATAGTAAAGGCCTAATCGCCTTAAGCGGTTGTATGGGGGGAGAAATACCGGACTACTTGATGCAAGACAATATCTCTAGAGCAGAGAAGACTGCCTTGGAGTTCTCTAGTATCTTTGGTAAGGACTCATTCTTTCTTGAAATGCAAGATCATGGGTTAGCTGATCAACAAAAGGTTAATGCCGGTCTTTGGGAATTGAACAAGAGGACAGGCATTCGGATAGTCGCAACCAATGATGTCCATTATGTCAGAAAGGAAGACTCCTTTATTCAGGATGTCCTTCTCTGTATTCAAACAGGTAAGAATTTCACAGATACCTCCAGGATGAGTTTTGAGGGTCAGGAATTCTTCCTTAAGAATATGGAAGAGATGTCTTTGCTTTTCAGTCAGCACCCCGAAGTTCTATCCATTACCAACGAGATAGCAGAAAGATGCAAGGTTGATTTCGCCTTTGGCCAACATTTTCTGCCTGACTACAGAGTACCGGAAGGATATAGTTTAGATGAATATCTTTGTGAATTATGCTGGAAAGCTTTCGCTACTGCCTATCCTGATTCATCACCTGAAGAAAAAGAAAGACTTGAATACGAACTTAAAGTAATAACTCAAACAGGATTCTCCGGATACTTCTTAATAGTTGCAGATTTTTGTAATTATGCCAGGGAGCAAGGCGTTACAGTTGGACCAGGAAGAGGGTCGGCAGCGGCCAGTATGGTAGCATATCTACTGGGAATAACTTCGGTAGAACCTTTACGACATAATCTCCTTTTTGAAAGATTTCTCAATCCGGAGAGAATATCCTTACCTGATATCGACATCGACTTTGACCCGGAAGGCCGAGAAAAAGTAATCAGATATGTAACAGAGAAGTACGGTGAAGATAAGGTTTGTCAAATTATCACCTTTGGAACTATGGGTGCCAAAGCAGCCATAAGAGATGTTGGACGGGTCTTAAATATTCCCCTTGGGAGAGTTGATAAAGTAGCCAAGGCTATTCCTAACGAGTTGGGGATGACTTTGGAGAGGGCACTTATGGTATCTCCGGAACTGCAGAAGATGGTGACAGAGGAAGAGGAGCTCAAAAAACTTTATGATATCTCTAAATCATTAGAGGGAATATCCAGACATGCTTCTACCCACGCTGCGGGTGTAGTTATAGCTAAAGACTCTTTAACTAATTATCTTCCGTTACAAAAATCGGCCGATGGTTTTCTAATGACCCAATTTCCCATGAAAACCGTAGAAAATATCGGTTTATTAAAGATGGACTTTTTAGGTTTGAGAAACCTCACCATTATTTCTAAAGCCTTAGAAGCTATAAAGATTAACAGAGGCGAAGAAATAGATCTGGAACGATTACCATTGGATGATGAACCGACTTTCAGACTCCTTGCTGAAGGGAATAGTACGGGAGTATTTCAATTGGAAAGTGGTGGAATGAGAGCGATTCTTAAAGACCTGAAGCCTAACTGTTTTGAAGATATTATTGCTGTCATAGCCCTTTACAGACCTGGACCAATGGAACAGATTCCAGAGTTTTTACGCCGTAAACATGGGTCAAAAGTAAGCTATAGCCATCCTGAAATGGAAGATATTCTAAAAAGTACCTACGGCATTATAGTCTATCAAGAACAGGTAATGCAGATCGCCCAGAAACTCGGAGGATACTCTTTGGGAAGAGCGGATCTCTTACGGAGAGCTATGGGTAAAAAAGATAAGAAAACCATGGCCGAAGAGCGGCAGAATTTTCTTTATGGACTGCAGGACGATGAGGGAGAGTGGATAGTTCCGGGAGCCATACGTCTGGGAGTAGACGAAAAAATAGCTGAAGAGATATTTAATCTAATGGCGAAGTTCGCAGAGTATGGATTCAACAAAGGTCATGCAACTGCTTATGCTATGATTTCTTACCAAACCGCCTATCTCAAAGCAAACTATCCTTTGGAGTTTACAGCTTCACTATTAAGCTCGGTAATAGGTTCTTCCGATAAAGTATCTTATTATATCCAGGAGGCACGGAGTAATGGTATAGAAATTCTACCCCCTGATGTGCAACATAGTTATAATGATTTTACTATTGAAAAAGATTCTCTCCGCTTTGGTTTAAAGGCTATACGCAATGTAGGCAGTCAAGTGGTTGATAAGATTATTAAAGAACGAGAAAATGGACCGTTTCTATCGTTCTATGATTTTATATTACGTATCGACTCCAGATTCATGAATAAGAGAACTTTAGAAAGCTTAATAAAAGCTGGAGCTTTTCAGTCTTTATGTACTAGAGCTCAGGCAATGAGAGTGATAGATAAGGCACTCGAACTTGCTCATTATAGACAAAGAGATAATGACTCGGGGCAAATCTCTTTATTTGAAATGGACGATAATCTTGATCAAGGATTAGAGATGCCTGATATTATTGACTTTGAGCAAGATGAGATTCTGAAAATGGAGAAGGAGTATATCGGAATATACCTTACATCCCACCCTTTATTCTCTGTTAATCATTACCTGAAAAATTTGATTAGTTCTGATGTTGTGACATGTCTTGAAGGCTCAGACGAGAAAAAGGTAATCCTAGGTGGGATAATTACGTCTTACAAGCAAACAATAACTAAGAAGGGCGAGATGATGGCCAGTTTTCAGCTTGAAGACTTAACAGGGTCCATTGAAGTATTAGTTTTTCCGCGACTGTTTTCCCAATCAGTAAATTTAGATAATGACAAGATTGTAATCGTAAATGGGAGATACTATATCAATGAGGAAGAAAAAAAGATATTTTCTGAGAAGATAACGCTAATCGAAGACTCAATGATTTCTGAACAAGCTGCGGCTACTAATGAGGAAGTCAGAGAAGAAGTCAAAGAGTATGAGACCAACCAGTCCAAGTTATATATTAAGATTGATAATATTGGAGACCAAAACTTTATTGGCAAAATTTTAAATACTCTAAGTTCTAGTAGGGGTGATACCCCGGTTTACTTTTTCCTTAAAGGAGAAAGTAAACTGTTTGAAGTAAGCAAGAGCTATAATGTTCTCTATTCTTCACAACTGGAACTAGAACTCAGTTCTCTTGTAGGAAAAGAAAATATAAAATATACTCAAGATACTAAAAGGTAATTTATTCTAATATCAGGCAGGATTATCAGAAATTAAAGCGAAATCAGTCATGTTAAGAAATATTTTGCAGCTTGCTAAAGGAGAATAAAAGTAGTGCGGACAGCAGTTTATCCTGGAACGTTTGACCCCCTTACGAATGGTCACTTGGATATTTTAGATAGAGCAGCAGCCTTATTTGACCGTGTAATCATTGCAGTTGCGTCTAATAGTAACAAAGAGACATTATTTACATTAAGCGAAAGGCAAGAAATACTCCGATATGAGTTAAAGGATATGAAGAATGTAGAGGTTAGTTCCTTTAGCGGGCTAACAGTAGATTTTGCACGTCAATGCGGGGCAGTTGCCTTGATAAGAGGCTTAAGGGCTATGACTGATTTTGAATATGAGTTTCAGCTTGCTCTAATGAACAAGAAACTTGCGCCAGATATCGAAACGGTATTTTTAATGACCAAAAGTGAAAATTCCTTTATTAGTTCTAGTGCCATAAAATGGGCCGCCAGTCTTGGAGGATGCATATCAGAATTTGTGCCTCCTAATGTGGAAAAGGCTATAATGGAGAAAAATAAATAAAAGTTGTTTAACGGATCTTGCGGGAGGGTATCAGTATGTGGACAGTTATTTATATTGCACCAACTAAAAATATTGCAGAAAAGTACCAACAAGCTCTTGCAGAGGAAGGTATACTTGTGCAACTTAGGCCTGTAGGTTCTCAGCAGAGTACCAGTGTTTCCATAGAAATTCTCGTTCCAGAATCAGAAGCAGAGGAAGCTCATGAGTTGTTGACGAGTATTATGTGTTAGGATTTATGCATTATTCGTCGCTCCAAGTGAAGGTGAGAGCTGCATCGCAGCAAGCACTTTTTGGCAATAACGTCCTCCTGGCGTTAACTGCTGCGCTCCGCTTATCGTGCATGCTGCGATGCAGCTTAACTAATTGTATCGTTTGCCCATAAGTAGAACCTCTACATCAGTTACGCTCTCGACGCTTCTCTGCTCTAAAGGTTCGCTCTGTAATGCACAAATATCAAGCTATAGTTTGCGGGAAATAAATAGATTCTGGTCTTGACTACGAGTAATCAAAATGATAGTATATTAAAGCAGTTGCCGAAGGGTAGCTCAATATATTTGCCGGTGTGATGGAATTGGTAGACGTGCGGCACTCAAAATGCCGTGTCCTCTGGACGTGTCGGTTCGAGTCCGACCACCGGCACCAGAAATCGATAGCTCTTGGAATCGCGAGAAAAGCGAATCCGGGAGTTTTGTTTTTTTTATTGCGGTTATTCAATTGCACAATGTGATGGAGCAAGAAGAACGTTAACTCGAATCAACATGCGATCTGAATCAATATTTGAGACGCAGAGATGAAAGATTTCACTGATACGGAGACCGGATGAATAAGTCGTTAAAAGGATGACTTTATGCTAAAGATTGTCCACCTAATCAAGAATCGATAGAATCTCATTTTTAGACAGAACACAAGGAAGCTTTTTGGGTCTTTTTGGTCGAATGATAACGTCATCAGACCAGTTTAACTTAAGCACCTTGTTGAAAAAAAGCTTAAAGGCATTACATAGATATTGATATTACTGTAGCTGATACCGGATTAAATACGGTAGTAAAGATACTTTTAAAGTTATCCGAAGAGAAAAGAGCCCGGTGCGGAAATCTGCACGCCGGGTTCCGTGGGGGTTGGGCTACCAAATGTAGCCTTTCTACCCGGAGGGTGTCGCGTAACCGGTATCTCTACTGACGAAGAAATGTCCATATCGGGGTAAAATGGAAAAGACCTCCGGGGGAGATCTATATTTGTTCGAGCAAGTAATGAGTATATTTTTCTTGTATTGACATCAGGTCATTAGTATTAGCAGTACCAATGAAGTAGATAAAATTTGATAATTTAAGAGGTAAGGTCTTTGATATTCTAGCGGTCGAAGGATAGTTCAAATTTGCATCTTTCCAATGAAGAACAGGAATATCATATGGGTCAGCATCTCTTGGGTTGTGCTTAGTAATTTTAGTAGAAAGAATATATGGTAATTCAACATTTAAGACTATTACTGGTCTCGGAAGAGATTTAGTAGGATCTTCTTCTAGGGGGAAGTTTACTAACCATATATCACCTTCAGAGATCACTTTTTGTGTTTTAACTCCTTATAGAGTTCGTCCCATTCATATTCTTGTCTCCAATGGTCATCTTTTTCTATTACATAGTTGCCATCAGAATTCTTTTTCCAATTTTTATCGGCAAGAGTCTGGATTTGTTCACGATGTTGTGATACAAAATCGGAAAATGAAGTTTTTTGTTTCTTGTTTAATGGAAGAGACACTTTACCTTCCTCCTTGTCGTTCTTATCCTTTTCTTCCTTATCCATATCATAGCACCCCCTAAATTACAGTTCAATATGTATTATTCCCATTTTTTACAATTTAGAAGAGATATGATAAAAGATTGTGGAGATAAAGATTTGAATGCTTGGTTGAAAGGTAAACTCTCCTTGGCATCTGCTAACAGTTTATCAATCTTTAACTCACACCACTCACTAGACTTTTTTGCAGGCTTAAGAAACTTCAAAAGATCATCACGACTAGCAGCTAGTAAGTCAGCTGGAGATGGAAATAAAGAGAGAACATTAAGAGTTGTTGGACTGCCAAGGCGTGCGTTTTCTTTACTGCAGTCAAAGGAAAATATAATATGTTAACCCCGATTGACATAGAGAATTATGCTAAGGTGATGTTTCATAGATCACACATAAGTTTTTAAGGCAGTGTGTATTCGATTCTCGTTGGCATGTATATCGCTTTGCCCACATTACAAATACGCTGATGAGAACCACCAGAATTGCGGCTTGAATCATATCATAAGTGAGCATCTGCTGAATGGCTTGTCTGACTTCTGAATGGAGATTGTCTATAATTGGGTTGTTCACTGGTCTTTTCGGTTGGTTGTAAGTAATCGTTTTGAGGGGGGGCATCGAACAAAGAATCATGCCCTAATTTAGCGGCTGCGATAGTGGTCAGCATTCCGTACACAATGTTGCTAAAAACATAGGAAAGATTGCTTGCCGCATCTTTAGGCTTGACACGATTAGGAACAACATTTGGCATGACCGTAGCGATGGCGCCTATACCAATCCCCGATACTATTCCTTTAGGTATAAGCCTATCGCGACCGTTTTGCGACATACGTTTAATGATATAATTTGCACCGAGAATGCTCACTGCAGAGTTCATGATGAAGCCTAGAGCCTGTCCATTATGGCTCTTTGCTTGGTGCTTTGATACGAACATCCCTGCTGCAGCCTCCCGGTACGATCTTTTAGATAAATTTGCTCGTCGGGAGATTCCATCAACAAGTGTCATTCCCGTCAGCCCTATAAGGCCTGAAACAACTGAAAGCGTATCCCTGTCTTTTATTTTAAGCAAAGTAATCACTCCTTTATTAATTATTGTCTGATTAGGAGGGATAAATTACTCATGGGAATATGATGACCTTTTGTAAAAAAGAACTAATTTGCATTGCTCAGTTCGCTTATACTAATTCTCCATACATGGGAGGTACTTTAGTCCAGCCTTTTGCTTTTCCGTATTTCAGGAATTTATCATACGCATTCATTTCAGTTTTAAACAGATCGATGAACACCTCGCGCAGGTGATCATTTCTTACCGTTTCTAATACTGCTCTCATGTGCAGGTCAACAGCATCCTGAATTCCGGAAAGGAGTACCCGGTACATAAAATGATCTTCCATCGCTTCGGGATCTACGCGCTGCACGATTTTAGCAGGCGGCCTTTCAGGCACAGGAACATTAAATTTTAGAGACATTTGCTCGAATAGTTCGATTTGCTTTTTGAGAAGCTTAATACCCATCTCCAATGCTGCGATAAAGCTTGTGTCATGGGCAAAGCTGACGTAAAACTGAGTTAGTTCCAACTGGTCATATCTGAAATTCAAATGATCCCAAATATGGAAGGTTTCACTGACGGATAAATCTTCTTTTTCCATTGGTTTTGGAGGCTTATAAGCCGGGGGATTATCTTCCCAGCTTTTCAGTTTTCCATATTTATATAACACTTGAAATTGGGAGGCGTGACCTAAAAGGGCATCTTTAAAGAGATCTCTCATACTGTCATTGGTCGTGGAAGTTCTGTAAGCCCTGGCCAGGGCGTACATTTCAGTGACCAGATCTTCAAATATTTTTCTGTAAATGAATCTGTCTGTAAGCTCATCGATCTTTTTGTCGATCTTAATATCCGCTGCAGGTCTCTTGGGCAACGTTACTGAATACCGGGCCGCTTCCTCCTCCAGGATTTTTACTTCCTTTAAAAAGGTACTTAAAAATTGATTAAGGAGAAGATCAAAATCGCGGTCATGAATAAAGTTTTTATACATCTGAAATGTTTCTATACTTCCATAGCGGGCTCTTAAGGTATTCCATATATTATATGCTGTCACAATATCGACAGTTTCCCGGCTGTTTTTTTAAAAGATGGATACCATGTTAAACACCTCCGAATAATTCCGTTGCTTTTCTCAATTTCTCCGACTGAAAGAACCTACCTTGGATACACGTCTAGCTTAAGTCAAAAATCAATATCATATTCATCTTCTAGACCAAGTCCCCGTACATAGGAGGTACTTTAGTCCAGCCTTTCGCTTTCCCATATTTTAGGAACCTGTCATAGGAAGTCATTTCTGCTTTAAATAAATCGATGAAGTGCTTGCGCAGGCCGTCATTTCTTACCGTTTCCAGTACTGCGCGCATATGCAGGTCTATAGAATTCTGAATTCCGGTGAGCAGAATCCTATAAATAAGTTGATCCTCCATGGCCTCCGGATCGATGCGCTGCACCATTTCAGCCGGTGGCCTTTCCGGTACATGGACACTATATTTAATACACAGTTCCTCCAGTAAGTCGACCTGCTTCCTGAGAATGACTAAACCCATATCGAGTACGGCGACAAAGCTCGTGTCATGAACAAAACCAAGAAACAACTTGATCAGTACCAGCTGGTCATATCTGAAATTCAGATGATCCCAGAGATGGAAAGCTTCAGTGATGGATAAATCCTCAGTTTTAACCGGTTTGGAGACCTTATAAGCCGGGGGATTGTCCTCCCAGCTTTTTACTTTCCCGAATTTAAATAATATTTGAAATTGGTAGACGTGGCTTAACAGGCCATTTTTAAAAAGCTCCCGGAGCCGGTCATTGGTTGTTGTGGTGCGATAGGCCCGGCCAAGAACATGCATCTGCGTAACCAGGTCTTCGAATATTCTTCTGTATATATATCTATCTGTGAGTTCATCGAGCTTCTTATCAATCCGGATATCTATGGCAGGTCTTTTGGGCAAGGTAACGGTATAACGAGCTGCTTCATCTTCTAATATTTTTGATTCCTTGGTAAAGGTATTTAAGTAGCGGCTAAGCAAAAGGTCAAAGTCACGGTCATGGATAAAGTTTCTATACAGTTGGAGGGTTTCAATACTTCCATAACGCGCTCTTAAGGCATTCCATAAATTGAAAGCTGCAATAATATCAATAACTTCGTCACCCGATGTTTTTTTAAAGACGGATACCAAAAGAATCACCTCTTCGTATTTTTGTTTTAGTATTCGTTGGGCTGGGTATTTCTATGAATAAAAAAGAAAGACCTGGTTCTGTACCAGGTTCCGACAAATAAATGGGCAACGGAGAAGTATAATAATAATCAGAGAATAATAGAGGTAATATTCTAATCATGTCCAATATTAATACGTAATGAAGATTGAAAATAAACAGAGGATAATTTATGCCAAAATACTTTAGTGGAAACGAGAGCTTTCCGGTTGTGGGGATCGGATTCCCGGCTAGTGGGGGGAAGGCCTTGAAGGCTTTTTTTGAAAAAATACTGGACGTCTGCGGGATGTGCTTTGTTGTTGTCGGCTGTCACCAGCTGACGGTACAGGTACTGCAGGAGTATACGGCCATGCCTGTTTCAGCTGTGAAAGATGATATGAAGATAATGCCAAACCATGTGTTCCTCTGCCCGCAAGATAAAGATACCGGAGTTGTTCGGGGCAATTTTTATTTGCGGGAACCCCTTCCTGAGCGAAAACCTGTCGATTACTTTTTCAGCGCTCTGGCCTATGACCAGGGAGAAAATGCAATAGGGATTATACTTTCCGGTACAGGTGATGATGGGACAACTGGTATTAAAGAGATTAAAACTCAGTTTGGGTTAATCATGGTCGAGGATGAAGGGGGAGTGGGTCATGCTGATTCTTATGCCGGCTCTCAGATCAGGGAATTGGCGGACTTTGTGCTGCCTCTTGAGAAAATGGGCGACCAGCTCCTTATCCATAGCAAGTGGCTCAAGCAGAAAGCTTCATTGAGTAACGAAAAATCTGGTAAATACGCAGAAATTCTCAAAAGAGTGTTTTTTCTGATTCAAATGCACAATGGATATGATTTTTCCCAATATAAAAAAGGTACGATTTACCGACGTATCGAAAGCAGGATGCGTGTCTGCCGTATTCAGGATATGGAGGAGTATGTTCGCTATTTGCAGCAGAACGCGGCAGAAGTAGAAACCCTTTTTAAATCGATTCTAATTAACGTCACCCGGTTTTTTCGCGATCCTGAAGCCTTCGAGGTTCTGGAGAATCATACCATTCCGGAGCTGCTGGCGGATAAACCGGATGGATATAATCTTAGAATATGGATCGCCGGGTGTTCCAGCGGGGAGGAAGTCTACTCACTGGCAATTATCTTCCAGGAAGGACTCAACAGAGCCCGGCGGAATATGACCCTGCAGATCTTCGCGACAGATATCGACGAAGACGCCATTTTAACGGCGAGGACCGGTTTATATCCCTTAAGCATCGCCGAAGACATCCCCCCTGAACGTTTAAAACACTTTTTCCAGCTGGAAGACAATCAATACCGGATTTCCAAAGAAATTAGGCAAACCATCATTTTTGCTTCCCATAATCTGATTAAAGATCCGCCTTTTATCAAACTAGATATGATCTGCTGCCGCAACCTATTAATCTACTTTGAAAATTCCCTGCAAAAGAAGATTGCCAACCTGTTTCACTTCAGTCTTCTAGCCGGGGGAATACTTTTTCTTGGTCCTTCCGAATCTTTTAGCAGCAAAACCAACCTTTTTACTGTGGTCAACAGCAAATGGAAGTTATATAAACGCCGGGATGTCATGTCCAAACTCTGGACAACTTCTATTCCCAGCTCCTCTTTGCTCGCGGGGGCGAAATCAAGCGAGGATTTAACAAGTGTAACCGAATCGGAAAAACCGGGATTGGTCTATTCGATAGAGAAAATGTTATTAGAAAACTATACCCCCCCCTGTTTTATCGTAAATGAAAAGGGTGATATCATCTATGTCAATGGACGCAGCAGAAAATATTTTGAACTGGCTGCAGGGGAAGCCAGCCTCAACATCGCGACCATGGTGAAAGAGGAAATGCGGTATAATTTAAGGGCGGCCCTGCGCCAGGCAGCGAAGACAAAAGAAGAGCTAACAATTCAGGGCCTGAGGGTCATGATCGATGACGATCAGATAACACTTAATCTGATTGTTAAACCGATTGATGATCCCAAAACAATACAGGGTTTAATCCTGGTGGTTTTTGAGGAAGTTTCCGCCTTACCTTTGGATTTATCGCCAATTCATAACGATCTCAGCTTACCTGGGAATGTGACGCGAATCGATGAATTGGAGAATGAACTGCAGAGTACAAAGGTTCAACTGTTCCGAACGATTGAAGAAATTGAATTGTCCTACATGGAGACAGCGGCGGCCAACGAGGAACTGCACTCCGCGAATGAGGAATTGCAGAGTTCCAATGAAGAAATGGAGACTTCCCGGGAAGAAATGCAGTCTCTCTATGAGGAAGTCATAACGGTTAATAACGAACTGCATCATAAGCTGACTGAACTGGCCCACTCCAATGATGATATGACGAACCTTTTAAACAGTACGGAAATCGCCTTTATATTTCTGGACGGTCATTTGAACATTATGCGCTATACTCCGTTAGCTCCCCGGCTTGTAAACATTATCCCCACGGATGTTGGCCGTCCGCTGGCCCATCTTGTAACCAGGCTCCGCCATGAGGATATTGTGGGCGAAGCCCGGAAGGTTCTGGAAACGCATGGCCAAATTGAGAAGGAAGTGGAAACCCTGGATGGGGTATGGTATCTGATGCGGGTAACACCTTACCGTACCTCCGAAAATATGCTGGCCGGGGTTGTCATTTCTTTTGTCGACATCAGTAAACTCAAAGCTCTGGATTTATTGAATGTTGAACTAAAAGACAGAGGGGATTATGCCTGGAGTATCATTGATGCCATTGATTCTCCTCTCCTGGTCATGGACGGTAACTTTAAGGTTCTGACAGCCAATCTGGATTTTTATCGTGTTTTCCGGATGACGTCGTTAGAAACGGAAGGGACATTACTTGCCCAACTCGGTAAAGATCGCTGGAACACTGACGAGTTGGAGAAAAAACTTTCTGCACTTATAGCTGAAGGGGTGTCTTTTCGGAGCTTCCTTTTAGATCATCAATTCCCAGGTGCCGATAATAAAAAAATCTACATCGATGCTCACCGCATGAAACGCAAAAAGACTTCCGAGGATTTAATCCTCGTAGTCTTTAAAGATATAACGGAGGAAGTGTAGGTTCTGTTTCAATAGACGGTTGTAGGGAAGGGGGTTGGTCAAAGCGTGGATGATGCAAAATTACGCCAGAAAGCAGAAGCACAGATAAGCCAAAAGAAGATGGATCTAGGGTCTGCGCAGAATGAAAGTTTGATAGATAATTTGGAACTTGAAGTTTATCAGCTTGAATTGTCTATGCAAAATGAAGAATTGAGGCGTATTAGCCTGGAGAACGAATTGTCACGGGACAAATACAGGAAATTATATGATTTTGCCCCAGTGGGATTTCTCACCTGTGAGTCCCGAGGTTTGATTCTGGATGTGAACCAGGCCGGTGCCGCTTTATTCGGCGTGGAGAAGGATGATTTATTGGGTAAGGATTTAACCGGTTTTGTGGCTGCTGAAGAGCAGCCCGCTTTTTCTGCCTACCGCAAATCGCTGCAGCAAATCAAAACAAAGCAGGAATGCGAACTGAGCCTTCGGAAGAAGGATGGGACAGTTTTTTGTGCATTAGTGGAGGGTATAGCAGAAAAAGAACAGGATGAAACAAAATTGCTTTGCTTCCTCGCTGTCAATGACATTACCGAGCGGAAGAAGAATGAGGAAGACAGGCTGAACTGTGAACGGATGGAATCTTTGGGCATCCTGGCCGGGGGTATAGCTCACGACTTTAATAATCTTCTGACTGTCATCTTGGGCAATATCTCATTAGCCCAGATGAATTGTATGAAACAGGAAAAAAATCTGGAATTTTTGGCTGAGGCGGAAAATGCCTGCCAGCAAACAAGGGATTTAACGATGCAGCTGCTGACGTTCGCCAAGGGCGGCAAGCCCATTAAAGAAGTGATATCCCTTGTTCAATTACTGAAAGATACTGTCATTTTTGCCATGAGAGGTTCCAATGTGCGTCATGAACTTGATCTGCCCGCTGATTTATGGATGGCTGAGGTTGACGGCGGACATATCAGACAGGTGGTGAATAATCTGGTCATCAATGCTCAACAGGCTATGCCTGATGGCGGTGCAGTGTCTCTGCGGTGTGAGAACATATTTGTAACGACGGAAAAGGAACTTCCGTTAAACCCTGGCCCCTATCTGAAGATAATCGTGAAGGATCACGGTGTCGGTATCCACAAAGACCACTTGAACAGGATTTTTGACCCATACTTTACTACCAAGGACCATGGTAGTGGGTTGGGATTGGCTACATCTTATTCCATTATCAAGCGGCACGACGGCCACATTTGTTTTGAGTCTGAACCGGGTCAGGGGACGACGGTATCTGTTTATCTTCCAGCCATACCGGGAAAGGTTCAGACGGAGAAGAAGGCCATGGGGGCGTCTCTCCCCGGGAAGGGAAGATTTCTGGTTATGGATGATGAAGCCGGTATACGGGAAGTTATTGGGGATATGCTTGCCCTGTTGGATTGTGATGCTTCCTTTGCCTCAGAGGGAGAGGAAGCGATCCGTCTTTATAGGGAAGCCAGCGAGAGAGGTCAGCCCTACGATGCTGTGATTTTCGATCTGACCATTCCGGGAGGAATAGGAGGGAAGCAAGCAATTGCAGAGATCATAAAAATAAACCCTCAGATCAAAGCCATTGTTTCCAGCGGTTACTGTAATGATGACATTATGACCGATTATCAAAAGTATGGATTCCAAGCGGTTCTGCCTAAGCCGTTTTGCCTGGAGGAACTAAGCAGGACCATTACGAATACTCTGCAAGCTCCTTTATAGCACTGGGTCATACCACGGCAGCAAGGAATACGCAGCGTCAGACTGCCGGCAAATATGACTTTGCCGGCAGTCTGAACCCTCGTTCAGCCGGGGGTTGGTTGGATTCCACTAAATTCCTCATATTGTTTTGTCTTTTTTAAAATCTTGAAATATTATAAAAAGTTTTTTGTATATACTGACGAATGGTTTCTATCTATTCACATAAACCTAATTAAAGGAGGAAGTATTATATGGACCCTATGTATTGCAATAACGTTAATATTCAAGTTACTAACTATGATATTATCTTGAACTTTTCCTATAAGAGCAACGCAGAGCAGGAAGCAAAGCTTATATCAATTGTGATGAGCCCCCAACATACAAAAGCCTTTGCTCACTTGTTAAGTGAAAAGGTTAGAAAATATGAAGAAATATTTGGTCCATTAAACTTAGAAGCTAAAATCAAGAAAGGGAACGAATTAGAAAACTAAGTACGGAGATATCGTTTTTCAAAAAGATAAGCCTTTGATTTTAATCAAGGCTTATCTTTCTTTTCTTTTATCCTTTAGCAGACGGGCCAAGGTAATACTATCTTCTCCGAAACGATCTTTTAAAGAATCAACAGTTCTTGATATTATTTCCATATTGGTCTTATCCACAGCATCAAATAAACTCGGTTGGCTCAGTTCATTCGTCAGATTATGGACGGATACTCCTAAAAGTCTGACTGGTTGAGTTAGTCGTAAATCGTCTAAAAGAAACCATGCTTCCTTTGCTATGTCTTTATCGAGATCTGTATAGAGATCAAGAGTCTTGGACCTTGAGACTGTTCGGAAATCAGTGTAACGGATCTTGAGGGTTATTGTTCTGGCTTTTAGTGACTTAATCCGAAGTCTTCTGCCGACATCTACAGCTAGATCCAAGATGAAGGTTTTGAGAACATCATTGTCAGCTATATCTTCGGGAAATGTTGTTTCTCTTCCAATCGATTTGATTTCCCTGATGGGTTCTACTGGTCGGTTATCTATTCCTCTTGCTAGCTGGTACAAGTGACTGCCTAGAGATCCGAAAATATGTTTTAGATAGGATTCATCCAGTCCTTTAAGATCACTTATTGTTTTGACTTTAAGCCTGTGTAATTGTTCGGCGGTTTTGGGACCAACTCCCCATATCCTTTCAACAGGCAATGGGTCAAGGAAGTCATCTATTTCTTCGTCACTTAGTTTAAAGAAACCATCCGGTTTTTTAATATCTGATGAGATTTTTGCCAGATATTTATTCGATGCCAAACCGACTGAGGCTGTAAGCTGGAGTTCTTTTTTTATCCGTTGTTTAATCTCTGTAGCGATGTTCTCACTTGAGCCAAATAAACTGAGAGAATCTGTGACATCTAAGAAAGCTTCATCTAAAGATATAGGTTCTACAAGTGGAGTATAATCCTCAAATATTTTATGAATCTGGGCTGAAACCTCCTGGTATTTCCCCATGTTTACAGGCAGAAAGATGGCTTGAGGGCAACGTCGCTGGGCTTCTGCTAAGGACATTCCTGATCTGATATCATATTTTCTGGCCTCATAAGAACAGGTCGAAGCAACCCCACGGCCCTTGGGATTTCCTCCTACAACCACAGGTTTCCCTTGAAGCTCTGGATTATCTCGTTGTTCGACAGATGCATAGAAAGCATCCATATCGACGTGAATGATTTGTCTTTTCTTAGGTTGAATATTCATCTTGTTATCCTTTTGTATACGCGTCTTACTTCTAATATATAAAGCACTTGGAGCTAAGCTGCAAGTGCTTTTTTGGAAAGGATAAATATATTTAGAATATGAAATACTTAAGAAGAAATTAAAACAAACAAAATAAATGAGATAGTTTAGAGCGAAATCCTGATAGGAGGGATAACCATGAAAGTAGTTGTTACCGGAGCGGCCGGTAAAATAGGCCGATGGGTTGTTCGAAGGATAATGGATGCAGGTCACGAAGTTATCGCTTCAGATAGAAAACTGAGAGAAGAATCTGCAAGCGATTATTTTATCCAGGCAGATTTACGTGATTATGGGCAGGCTATGCAGTTATTTAAAAATAGTGATGCTGTTATCCATCTTGCTAATATACCTACAGATGTAAGAAACACCCCCCAGGCTATTTTCGAAAACAATATGATTGTTAACTTCAATGTCTTTGAAGCATGTAAGGATTGGAAGATAAAGAAAATTGTCTGGGCTTCGAGTGAAACTGTGATGGGTTTTCCTTTTAGTGTGAATGAACTTTCCTACCTTCCTATTGATGAAGAACATCCTGTGCACGTAAAATCTTCTTACGCCATGGCCAAGCTATTAACTGAGCAACTTGCAGGTATGTTTCATGGGTTAACAGGACAGCAGATTATTGGACTCCGATTTGCTAATATTTATGAACCAGATGAATACGCCCATATTTCAACTCATTGGACTGATGCGGAAAAAGATAAACAAAAGATGAACGTCTGGGCTTACTGTGATGTTCGAGATGCAGCTCAGGCTTGTCTCTTAGCTGTGGAGAAGGAGAACTTGGGTTCAGATATCTTTCATATAACTGCACTCGATACAATTCTGCCTGATCGGTCTGAAGATTTAATAAAGAGATTTTTTCCTACCATTGCACTGAAGCGGCCCCTTAAAGATTTTGACACTTGTATGGCGAATGATAAGGCACGTCAAATACTTGGGTATAACCCTGAATACACTTGGCGTAACGCTGTTAATGCAGATGGGAAACCTAAAGCAATGCCCAAGGATCTCTTGGCACTTAGTAATCTCTAACTATGGGCAATCGATAAAGTCGTTGGAATAGAAAAAAATACCTGGAAATTCTTCTAACTCCACCATTGTGAAAGAGCAGCACTCAAATATCATATTGACGGTATAAATCTGGTCTTTTCTTAAATACTGTATGGCATTTCTACCTGCATTAAAGATATCATCTCTTTCATCGGTTGCGGCAATATAAACTACTTTCCATCCTTTTGGGGCATAGATATTCATGCGTCTGTTATTTGCTTGAGTACAATTATCCCGTTGACTTAACAATGTGTTCATCCCCTTTCAGTATTTTAGTAGCCTAAAAATGATTTAATATTCTGATAATTTATATTCTATGAATTTAATTATAATCCTTCACTTAATTTATTAAATATGGTTTTCCTTGGAATCGCATATGAGTCTCTCAATTCGAAGAAATTTTACCTTTACCTAACACAATAGTTTATTCTGTTTTGAGATTTTATATTTGATTTATTGGATAGACTAAAATATACTATGAAGAAAAAGAAGGAGGTAAAATAAGGATGATCACAGTAACGCAACCTGCAGTGGACAAAATTAAAGAAGTTCTACAAGGTAGTGAGAACCAAGAGTCCAATCTATTACGCATCCAAGTCGATGGTTATGGCTGAGGCGGTCCACAATTTAGATTAACTCTGGATGAGTTAAAAGGACAAAACGATAAAGTGATAGAGACTAACGGACTGTCAGTTATCTATAATAAAGATATCGAGGAATACTTAGAAAATATGATTCTTGACTATGAGGAAACTTCGTTTAGTAGAGGATTCACTATTAAAGGAACTTCATCGTCTTCCTGCTAAAAAACCCCAAAAATGTTGAGCTTTTTGTAACGCTCAACATTTTTATTTACTATATCTTAGGACAATAGAATCCTCTGTTGAGAATAGATTAAGAAAAGGTTATGATATAGACAGAGAGGGAATTTTACATATTTTTTTTGTTTATATGAAAGGAGTCAAAATATGGCTCGAATGATGATACTTGATGGGAATAGCCTTATTAATAGAGCATTTTACGCTCTTCCACCACTTACTTCTGCTGAAGGCCTACCAACGAATGCTGTTCATGGCTTCTTAACCATGCTTTTTAGGTTACAAAAGGAACAAAGACCGGATTACTGGGTTGTCGCTTTTGACAAAACAAAAGCTACTGTTCGGATTGATCAGTATGCTCAATATAAAGCTCAGAGAAAAGAGACACCGGAAACCTTACGTCCTCAATTTGCTTACCTCAAGGAGATTCTAGAAGTATTAAAAGTACCTATTCTTGAGATTGATGGATATGAGGCAGATGATATTATTGCAACAGTAACTTCTGATGCAGAGAAGAAGGATATGGAAGTAAGCATCTTCACTGGAGACCGCGATGCACTTCAGCTTATATCTCCTCAGACAAGAATATATCTAACGAAGAAAGGTATCAGCGAAGTAGAATGCTATGATGAAGAAAAACTATTCGAAAAGTATGGCTTAAAACCGGTGCAGATAGTTGACCTTAAGGCTCTGATGGGGGATTCTTCAGATAATATACCTGGGGTACCGGGTGTCGGCGAAAAAACCGCCCTGAAACTTCTGTATGAATATGAAACAGTTGATAACATCCTTCTTAATAAAGAAAATATCAGTGCTAAAAGATTAAGGAACTTGATTATAGACTATGAAGAGCAGGCGTTACTAAGTAGAAAACTAGCTAGGATGATTAACGATGTACCTATCAGTTTTTCTTTAAATGACCTTCAATATCAAGAACCACCCAAAAAAGAAGCTCTTGGAATTTTGCATCACTACAGTTTGCACACCGTTGCCCGTTTGTTTGAAAAAAGTTTTAACGCCCCGATAAATTCTGATAATCAGTTAAGTTTTATTGATAATGATACAGATAAGAAAGAAAAGACCAGTAAAACTACTTCTGAAGCAGAGAATAAGGAATCCACTCCAAAAAGCATGGATCATAAAATATTCAGCGAGCTGACATTAGATGAACAGGCTTGGCTTAAACAGATGGATTCATGGAGCAATGACTGCGCTACCTTAGCTATTAGCTATCGTTACGAAGGAAAGAATACGCACCAGGGTCAATGGACCGAGATGGGAATCTGTGATGGTAAGAATCTGTTTCTCTTAGTTGGCAATGAGCAGAAACCTGTTGTTATGGATAAATGGTACACAATATTAGCGAATGATAAAGTTCAAAAAATCGTTGCAGATTGTAAAACGCTTTATTCTTTACTTCTGAATGAAGACCAAGACTTTAGAGGGTTATGTTTAGACCTTAGTTTAGCAGCTTATCTCTTGAATCCATCTCGAACAAATTATAGTGCAGCTGAACTGTTAAGACCCTATACTGAAGACCTTTTTGGGTTACCTCCCACTCAGGAAGCCGGTCTTTTACTAAACTTATCTAAAGAATATGTTGAAAACCTGAAGGATCTAGGTTTGGAAAGCCTACTTCATGATATTGAAGAACCACTTAGTTTAGTATTGGCCAGGATGGAGAAAAAAGGGATTGCAGTAGATAAGGAATTATTAGAAGTTTTCCGAGGGGAATTAGAGGAAAAGATTGGTCTGCTTGAAAAGAATATTCATAATATAGCTGAGTTAAATTTCAACATTAATTCTCCGCAGCAATTAGGCAAAGTACTCTTTGAGAACTTGGGACTCACACCTAAAAAGAAAACTAAGACAGGCTATTCTACTGATGCAGAGACACTTGAAGAACTCCGTTCAGAGCATCCGTTAGTAGAACAAATTTTGGAATATCGTCAACTGGTGAAACTATACTCCACCTATGTAAAAGGATTACTCAATCAGTTATATCAGGGAAGAATTCAAACAACATATCAACAAACGGTTACGAATACAGGTAGGTTATCCAGTACTGAACCTAATCTACAGAATATTCCTATCCGTTTAGAAGAGGGCAGGAAGTTACGGAAGGTATTTAAACCCACGGAAGAAGGTTGGCTTCTTTTCTCTGCGGATTATTCCCAGATAGAACTAAGGATTCTGGCTCATTTCTCAGGTGATCCTATCTTGTGTGAATCGTTTACAGTTGGGGAAGATGTCCATGCCCGAACAGCATCAGAGGTTTTTGGTGTTCCTTTGAGTGATGTTACTTCGGATATGAGGCGTAAGGCTAAAGCGGTTAATTTCGGTTTGATGTATGGTCTGACTGATTTTGGATTAGCCCGTGACCTTACTATTTCCAGGAAAGAAGCTAAATACTATATTACGCAGTATTTTGAGAGATATATCGGGGTTCAGAGATATATGGAAGAAGTAGTTAGGATAGCAAAAGAAAGCGGCGAAGTCCGCACTCTTCTAAGGCGTTTGCGTAAAATTCCGGAACTTAGCCATCCTAATAGGATGACCCGCCAGTTCGGAGAAAGAATTGCTAAAAACACCCCTATTCAAGGGACAGCGGCTGATATAATGAAGATCGCAATGATTAAAGTAGCTGATATTCTGAAACCTTATCGAGCAGATATCCTCTTGCAGGTACATGACGAACTTGTTATCCAAGTCGTACCGGAAGAACTCGATGCCATAGCTGTTAAAGTCAAAGAAACCATGGAAGAAGCCTTTCCTATTTCAGTCCCGCTGGTAGTGGACTGTAAGGTAGGAGAAAACTGGTTTGATATGGTGAAATACGGGGGGTAAAAGGTATGCCTGAGCTTCCAGAAGTAGAAAGTATTAAACTAACTTTAGCCGAAAAGATTCTAGGTGAAAAAATAGTTGGTATTGAAATATATTGGCCTCCTGCTGCTGAATCTGCGCTGGATGGAGATTTCTCGGAACTTGTAGTTGATAGTGTCATAGTGGATATTGGCAGACGGGGTAAATACCTTCTTATCGATTTAGATAAGGGTCTGACTATGATCATACACTTCCGCATGACAGGTCGTTTAATTTATTATTCTCAAAAACAACCTCCAGATAAGCATACTCATATCGTGTTCTATCTGGAGAATGGAGAAATGCATTATTCTGACATCAGGAAATTTGGAAGGGTTCAGCTTGTTCCAACGAAAGATATTCATAAAGTAGCCTCTTTGAGTAAGTTAGGACCTGAGCCACTTGATGAAAGTTTTGCTTTTGACAAACTGGGCAAACAGTTATCATTCAAAAAGAAATGTATTAAGGCATCTCTCCTCGATCAAACGGTTATAGCAGGCTTGGGTAATATTTATGCTGATGAAGCGTTATTCCGGGCAGGTATCCTGCCAGAGAGAGTAACTGGTTCTCTTAAAGCTTCCGAGGTTATCCTTCTATATAACTCTATCTGTGAAATACTCAATGAAGGGATAGAAGCACGCGGAACCTCTTTCAGGGATTATCGAGATGCGGATGGGAACAAAGGTTCATTTCAAGATAGGCTTATGGTTTATGGCAGGGGAGGGCAAGAATGTAAGATTTGCGGCCAAGCTTTAGAGCGGAAAAAAGTCGCCGGCCGAACGACAGTTTTTTGTACACAATGTCAGAAGTAACAATTAGGAAGGATCACACAAATCTAAATGAGTATACTAGTATGCAAGAATCTTGAGATAGAAGTGGCAGGAAGTAAACTTCTTGATAATATAACCTTTAAACTTGAACAGGGTGAAAAAGCTGGTTTAGTCGGAGCTAACGGTTCAGGGAAAACTACCCTTTTACGAGCGATCGTAGGACAGATGCCTTATCAAGCAGGTGAGATTATCCTCACGGCGACCGTAGGTTATCTGCCGCAGACGGCTAAGATAGATGAATCTTTAGGGACTGTTTTTGAGGCTATGCTTACGGAAAGGAAAGATATCCTTGATATGAGGAGTAAGCTTCGTTTCTTTGAGTTTAGAATGGCTGAGGTAAATGATGAGAAAACGCTTGAACAATACAGTACCCTCACTGAAAAATACGAACTAAACGGAGGATATGCCCTAGAAGCGAGTATCAGAAGGATACTCTCGGGTTTAGGACTTGAACAAGAGCAGAATAAGGCGATCTCCTTTTTGAGTGGCGGTCAAAAAACAAGGTTGGCATTGGGTCAAATACTCCTTCGAGAGCCGGATTTGCTTATTTTAGACGAACCTACCAACCATCTTGATATCGAAGCCCTGGAGTGGTTGGAAAACTATTTAATAGCATATAGTGGTGCTGTCTTAGTTGTCTCACACGATAGATATTTTCTTGATAAAATCTCAGAGAAGATTCTTCTTATCCAGGACGGAGGCGTTAAAGATTATCGTGGGAATTATTCAGAATATGAATTACAACGGACTCTCGAACTGAAGACTCTCTCCCGCGAAGCGGAGAGGATGAACAAGAAAATTGCAGATTTAGAAGAATATATTAGACGGTATGGTGCGGGTATCAAGGCCAAACAAGCCCGAGGCAGAGAGATACAGCTTAAACGTTTAAACCGAATTGAAGTACCTCAGGATTCCCAATCTCTTAAACTTAACTTTGGAAAACAAGTTCGAACAGGTGATAAAGTGATGCATATCACGGATTTAGCTGTTGAATATGATCAGAAAGTAATATTTGAAGGAGTTTCTCTTGAGTTAATTCGAGGAGATAGACTTGCCCTTCTTGGTAAGAATGGAGTAGGTAAGACTTCCCTGTTAAAGGCTATAGGGGGCTCTGTCTCCTATAAAGGACAAATAAAATTAGGGTCGAACGTTATTATCGGGTATTATTCTCAAGAACACGAGAATATTGGAGATAGGGATACGATTATCGAAGAAATCCGTTACTCATCAACCCTTGATGATCCTGAGATCCGTAATTTATTGGCAAGGTTCGGGTTCAGAGGGGAAGATGTGTTCAAACAAATAGATGTTCTAAGCGGGGGAGAAAAAAGTCGACTAGCCTTATGTAAACTGTTTCTTTCTAACGGGAATCTTCTTCTTCTCGATGAGCCCACTAACCATCTTGATATGCAAACCAGAGAAGTGCTGGAAGAGGCTTTGAGGGATTATGAAGGTACTTTTGTAACTGTATCACATGATCGTTATTTTCTTAATAGAACAGTTGATAAGATTGCTTTGCTTACCCCTAAAGGTTTAAAAATATTTGCGGGAGATTATACGAGCTATCGTGAGTTTCTGGAAAGCGAATTAAAAAACGATAATAAGGAAAAATCATCAGAACAGGAAGATTCGGCAACTGCCAGAAACTATCAGGAAGAATCAAAAAACAATAGACGGAAAGAGCAAAAGTTACAAAAACTTGAACAAAGGATACATGAGCTGGAAAACTTGCTGCAAGAACTGGAGCATCAATTAGAATTGGTTATTGATGATTACGAAGAAGCTCTGCGTTTGCAACAGGAACAGGAGACGGTTCAGCTAGAACTCGATAGCTTGATGGCTGAATGGTTGGACCTTCTTGAATAGAACTCACCAATATGCGCTATTCCTCATATATTAACCCTGAAGTACTTACTTAGAGAGGTTAAAATATATGGGAGTGGCTCTAATCATCGCATTGGCGTTGAGTATGGATGCCTTTGGGGTAGGGACTGCATATGGACTAAAAAGGATCAGAATTCCGCTTTTATCCATGAGCATAATTGCTCTGTGCACTGCCTTCGCTATGGGAGTATCCATGCTATTCGGTCAAGTAGTGACCAATTATCTGACTATGATTTCCCCAAAAATAGTAGGAGCTGGTATATTAATCGTTATAGGTTCCTTTCAATTTGTGCAGGCAATCAAGAATAGGTCTGTCCACCAAAAAACATTACCAGTGATGAGTACTACCGTATACCAACCGGCGTCCGATTCTTACAAAACTCTTTTGAAAATCAATCTTAGTATGTTTGGTTTGGTTATCCAGGTTTTAAAGACACCTGATGTAGCTGATATGGATGGTTCAGGAACTATTTCTCCTGGGGAGAGTATTCTGCTTGGTGCTGCCTTAGCACTGGATGCTTTCGCCTCTGGCATGGCAGTGACCATGACTGGTTTTTCTTACTATGTCATAGGACTAGTTGCCTTCATGACAGTTATTATGATTTGGGCCGGTCAGAAGCTGATTGGGAAAATCCCCGATGATTTTTTATCTAAGGTAGAATATTTGCCTGGTATGGTTTTAATAGTCATAGGGATGCTAAAAATAATATGAGGTGTACAATGTTAAAGATTGGTCTCACAGGTGGGATTGCCAGTGGTAAAACATCTGTAGCTAACTGGTTTGCAGACAGAGGGATTCGAGTATTTGACGCTGACAAGGCGGTTCATGATTTATATTCCCAAGAGGGTATTATATCTTCAATCGCAAAAGTATTCGGAGCTGAATATATTCAGGAAGGCTTTGTTAATCGGTCACACCTAGGAAGATTAGTATTCAGTAACAAAGAAGCAAGGACAAAGCTGGAAGAAATAATTCATCCTTATGTCCGTGAAGAAATGAGAAAAAGTATTAAAACTGCTGAAAGGGAAGGGGAAAAGACTATAATTCTCGATCTCCCTCTTCTTTTTGAAACCGATTGGACAAGTTATATTGATGAGATCTGGACTGTCTATGTACCTCTGGAGATTCAGATTCAACGGCTAACTCAAAGAAATGGTTTCTCAAGAGAGGAAGCAACCCAGCGGATTTCATCTCAGCTGTCTTTGGAATATAAAGCTGATAAAGCAGATAGAGTAATAGATAATTCCGGCGATTGGCCTCATACTGAGTTAGAACTGGTTAAGATATGGGAAGAAATAAATCAAGGTTAATGGTCTAGGTTTTATTAATGAATTATAGTGATTTAATAATTTAGGATATAAAAAATTAAATAGAGAATATAACTGTATTAAGATAAGAATTAAGCTGGGATGGATGTAATTTGTTTATTAGAAGAAGGACCATTAAAAGAACAATAGTAGTTCTACTATTGCTCTTGCTTATTGTTACAGTTTCTAAACATAATCTTATAGAAAAGATGTTGTACCCTTATCCTTACAAGCAGACTGTAGAAAAGTATGCACTTGAGTACGGGGTAGACCCCTACTTAGTGATTTCTGTGATTAGAGAGGAAAGTCGTTTCAAATCCCAATCCGTTTCAGCTAAAGGGGCAGTCGGTTTAATGCAGCTCATGCCCGATACAGCTAAAGAGATAGCTGTATGGCTGGGGGAGAACTATGAAGAAGTAGATCTGACTAAACCAGATGACAATATCCGTTATGGTACATGGTATCTTGCTACACGGAGTAAAGAATTCTCTGGGAACACCATCATTACGCTAGCCTCCTATAATGCTGGTATAGGAAGAGTTAAAAGCTGGCTGAAGGAATCAACAAAAAATTTTAACAGTTACTTGATTGAGGATATACCGTATAAAGAAACAAGAGAATATGTACAGAAAGTTCTCAAGAGTTATGGGAAGTATAATAAACTGTATAATATAGATACTTAGGACAAAACATCCTGAACGAAGTTGTTTAGGATGTTTTAATTTATTATGCTTGAAATAGCCTTAAGTCGGTAGAATAACAGATTTGAATTCTTCAATAGCTTTAATTTGCGTTGTCTACATAGAAATTAAAATTCTCTAGTGCCCAGTCCATATGGTAAAGGTGATTTTTGTAGGAATCCTTATCATGGATGGATGAACAATAAACTGTTCTTTTACCTTGACTTAACTCGTTAAAATACTCTAAATATTTCCACTTAAAGTTCTCCGCAAAGGATTCATTCTTGTGCTTGCTGTTCCTGATGTCAAAACAAGTAGATTTACTCTTATCAAGTGTGCACCATTGGCTGGCTTCACAATTTGCGCACGGGATGGTCTGAATCATATCAATCGGAATATCAATTGCAAATCCTGCTTTAAAAGGCGTATAGTTATTCACTCTGATCGACAGCTCAGCGTCGCCGTAACCACTTTCTTCACTCCAGTAACCAATGATATTGAGTAGTTCTGGTCTTAGGCACTGGCATTGCCCGGGTACAAAATCAAGTGCAATGTCAACTTTACCATTCTTTAATTGTAGATAATTTACGCCGTTTTTTTCTTGAGGGATAACCTCCGGAAAATATATTGGATACGGAAAAGCTCTGGCTACTCCGAGGAGGCCGACCTCAGGGAATGTCTCAAAGACTTTCATAAAACGGCTTATCCAATCTGGGGCAAAAAGATACACATCGCTTTCAACGACAAAAAAATACTGGTCAGGTTTCCTGCGTGCCAGGTTATAATTAACCGCAAAAATAGGTCCGAAATTTATTGGAAATCTGGTTTTTGACTTGATACGGCTGTCGTTCAAGCTTTGAATATACTCCCAGGTTCCATCCTGGGAATTGTTATCAATAATATGGAGTTCGAAATCATCGGTTGTATTTAAAAGTGAATTTAAGTTTCTGACTGTTAGTCCCATTCTATGAAAAGTAGAATAACTGATAAAAGGCGGTGTCATCAATATCACTCCCGTTTATTTTTTCGCACATACCATATTATGTAATTGAGTGGACAGGTTGTGATATTTTTTTGATTATTATTTTGGCTTTTTATTGGGACAATCTGTCCAATGCTGAATAAGATATAGAAAGTTATTATATATTTACTCAACTTCAGAGGTGTTAATAAAATGAAGGCAACCCTAAAATACGAGAATCTCTCTGTCGGGCAAAGTGACAAACTGGAAAGGGAAATCACTCAGAACATGGTTAATAACTTCGCAGATCTGACAGGAGACTATAACCCTGTGCATATTGATCAAGCTTTCTGTGAGAAGTTAGGTCTAATTGGACCAATTGCACATGGCATGCTTACGATTTCATTATTATCTACTTTTATTGGAATGTTCCTCCCTGGTAATGGTTCTATTATCATGAACCAAACTGCTGATTATTTATTGCCTGTAAGAGTTGGAGATAAGGTAAAAATTTTTGGGAAGATTACCGATAAAAAAATGGGAGATGGTCTTAATCTCCAAATCATCACAATAAAGTACAATATTAAAAATCAAAACGATCAAACGGTTGTTCGAGGTACTGTTAAAGTCAACTTAAAATAAAAAGGTGAAAACAATGAAGGAAAAAGTTGTATTGATTACAGGTGGCAGCAGAGGTCTTGGCAAGAAAATTGTAGAAAGGTTAGCAGTAAATAACGATAGCATTGTGTGCTTTACGTATGTTAATCCAACAGAGATAGTGCTAAAACAATCACAAGAAAAAAAAGTTTATCCTTTTCTGTGTGACCAGCAAAATGAAGAGGAAGTTAAGAGTGCCGTAAACAGTATACATTCTGAATTCGGGAAAATCGATATCTTGATTAATAATGCTTGTCCCGCTTTTACTCCATCTGACTTTTTAGATTCTCAATGGGGTAGTTTTCAGAGCTTACTGGACGTTAATGTGAAGGGTGCTTATTTTTTTTCCAAGGAAGTTTCCAGGTTGATGAAAGAGGCTCATTCCGGAAAAATCATCAATATTTTATCTTCATACGTGTTCAATCTTCCTCCGGAAAAAATTGCTTTTTATATTACAGCGAAATACGCGCTGCTGGGTTTATCCAAAGCGTTAGCTGTAGAGCTTGCCAAATATGGGATTACTGTGAATATGATTTCACCGGGACTCATGGCTACGGATTTATCCCAATATCTCCCGCGAAAATTCCTTGAAGTTTACAGTAAAAAGCACCCTATGGGGCGAATGACTACAACAGATGATGCTGCCGATATTTTAGAGTTTCTAATATCTGACAAGGCAGATTTCTTAAATGGTGTCAATATTCCTGTAAATGGAGGAGAGATGTTCTAATGGAACAAACTCAAATGTTGAAGATTGCCTTACTGAGTAACTGCACTACCGAATATATATCAAAAGCGATGAAAGAAGAATATTCTAGCTATCAACTGGAACCTCAAATATTGAATAGACCTTACAATCAGTTTAACGATGAAATAATGGATCCTAATAGTGAACTATACAGTTTTAAGCCTGAAATAATTTTTTTCCTCTTAGAAGGGGAACTCATTTTGGAGGAATGGTATCGTTTTAATATCCTGCAAAATAATGAAGACAGTAAATTATTATTAATCCAAAAAACATTTCATTCCCTGACAGAAATAATCGATAAGGCGCGAATGAATAGCAAGGCAAAAATAATCTTTAATAATTTTAAGATTCCTTATTATTCGCCGCTAGGTATCTTGGACAATAAGAACGAATTGGGCTTGAAAGAAATGATTGCAAAACTTAATACTCAGTTGGAAGTCTGGGTGCGACATCAAGCAAACGTTTATATTTTTGACTATCAAGGTCTTTCAAGTGAATATGGCAACAATTATTCCCAAGATGCGAAAATGTACTATCTGACCATGAATCCTGCTTCATTTCCTTTTATCAAAGTACTTGTCAAGGAATATCTAAGATACATCCTGCCACTCAAGAATATGAATAGGAAGTGCTTAGTATTGGACCTTGACCAAACTTTATGGGGTGGAATAGCAGGTGAAGACGGCATCTCAGGTATAGTTCTTGACGTATCAGGTCCAGGAAGAAGCTTCTACGACTTCCAAAGGGAACTATTGAAACTGTATGAAAAAGGGATACTACTAGCTATTAACAGTAAAAACAACTTTCAGGACGCTATGGAAATCATTGATAATCATCCGCATATGCTTTTGAGGAGTAATTACTTTGCCAGTATCAAAATCAACTGGCATGATAAGAATCAGAATATGATTGAAATAGCAAAAGAATTAAATATTGGAATAGACAGCCTTGTATTCTTTGACGATAATCCCGTAGAACGAGAACTCATCGCAGCCTTACTTCCTAAAGTCAAAGTGGTTGATGTCCCAAGAGATACCAGCAATTATGTAGATGCGTTGAGAAAAGTAGTGGACTTTGAGGTCTTGAACATTACTGTTGATGATATTAAGAGAAATGAGATGTATCTATCTAACCAGAAACGTAGTGCTGAAGAAACCCTGTATAATTCCAAAGAGGACTTTTTATCTAGCTTACACTCTAAGTTGATCTTAAAAAGAGCTGATGAATTTTCCTTACCCAGAATTGCTCAATTGATTGGGAAAACAAATCAATTTAATATGACAACAAAGAGACATGTTTTGGAAGAAGTAAAAAAAATGGCTTCCTCAGAAAATTATATGGTGTTCTGTGCCTCGGTCACAGATAAATTTGGTGATAATGGAATAGTTGGAGTATGTATTGTCAATCTTGCCGGTGTTGTGGCCTATATTGATACATTTTTACTAAGCTGTCGGGTCCTTGGTCGGAATATAGAGTACTGTTTATTATCATCAATAATTCACATTTTGGAGAAAAAAGACATCCAACGGATAGTTGCCTATTATATTGAAACTCCCAAAAATGAAGCAAATAAGGACTTTTATCAAATTGCTGGTTTTAAAGAATTAAAACATGAGGATGACAAAACATTCTTCGAAATGGTTAAACCTTTTCCTTTAAAAAGTTTTGACTACATCGAAGTGCAAGCAGAAAATGGAGGTCAGTAAAATGGATAATAAGTTCGTTGAGATTGTTGCCAATGTATTAAAAGTCGATCCCAAGATACTTGATGAAAACTCCACAGCAGATACTACACCCGGTTGGGATTCGCTGATGCATTGGGCGGTAATAAGCGATTTAGAAGATATCTATGGGGTAGAATTCACAATGGACGAAGCCACATCATTCAAGAATCTCGGAGATATTTACAACACATTAGTGAAACAAATGGAATAAAAGTCAGGTGGGAATCTCCCTCCTGACTTGTGGTATCAATATTTGTTATTCTTCATTAACTTCATCCCCCAAATACATAGGCCTCGACGGTTTACTCATAACTACATGTTTATCCGGAACATTAAAGTAGACTACAGTCCCCATCCCGATTTTGGCGTCCTTACCGATGTGTATTTTCTCCATTATTACTGAATTTGAACCTACAAGAACGCCTTCTTCTAAACTTGCATCACCGGCAACAACAGAATTTACAAGACAAGATGAGAAAGCTCCGATAGTTGCATCATGCCCAATAACAGAGCGCATGTTCAAAAGTACTAACTTGCCAACAGTCACATTGACCGATACAATACTATCTATTCCTAAGATTGCTCCATCACCTAACGTCGCACCATAAGCTACTTTGGCTGTGGGATGGATTAGGGTAGGGAAGTTAAAATTATATGGTCTCAACTTTTCATAGATAATCTTTTTGCTTTTGGGGTCACCGATTGCGATAACAATATTGGTTTTTGGAGCATAATTTTTTAATATTTCTGACGAACCGAGTATTTTGTACTCCCAAATTAGTTTATTAAGATCAGGTCTTGTATCATCTATATAGCCAAGGATATTCCACTCATTATTAATAGAGTTTATGTCCTTAATTATCTGGACAACTTCTTTAGCTAATCCTCCCGATCCATATATGATTAAATCCTTCATTCAATTCCTCTTTCCGATTAAAATGTAAAACCATCTAAAAACTTAATGTTAAGACCATTCTGTTTTAGGTATGAAATTTAATCTAATTTAGTATATGAGAAGAGTTGTCCAAGGGTACATATCCCAGAAAGTTCTAAAGCAAGAAATCTTGAAGGATTGCCATATATAACAAAAAAGAAGCTGTTAAACTTCCAATTAGTTGGGAAGTTCAACAGCTTCTTTTTCATAACTTGGAACAACGAGAAAAATGATCACATTTTTTGAATAACAGCTCCTTCAGAGTCTATGTCTAGAGCAAGAGAAATCGAGGGCAGAGATTTAGTAGTGAGCGCTTCTTTCATGCGATCAGCAACATTCTCTTCTGAGCCTTCAGGGCAGAAGGCGAGAAGAGTTGGACCGGAGCCACTTAAGGCGGCTCCATAAGCACCCGCATCCAGGGCTGACTTAAGTGCTTCAGGCATTCCAGGTATTAATGATGCCCTCTGATTCTGATGTATTCTGTCCTGAGTAGCTATAGACAGTAAGTCGTAATCTTCGTTAATTAGAACATCTACCAGAAGTCCGACACGGGATGTATTGAAAATTACATCTTGCCTGGGGATAAGTGCAGGTAAAATTTTTCTGGCTTTTTCAGTTTCTACCAAGATATCAGGAATGACCACGACTGTTTTAAACTTAGGGTGCTTAGCCAAAATCCTCGGAACTACAGTATCTTCAGTCATGACGGTAAGAGTAATACCTCCATAGATAGCAGGGGTGACGTTATCCGGATGACCTTCTATCTCATTAGCCAGCTTAAGTAGTTCAAAACGGTCTAAGGGGAAATCTTCTAAGGCATTAGCTATCATTAATCCACCTACTACTGCAGTAGAACTGCTGCCTAGACCTCTAGCAGGAGGAACATAATTCTCTAAGGTTATTTTTAACGGATGTGGCTTAGAGCCTAGTTTTTGCCAGAGAAGACAGGCGGATTTCCATAATAGATTGTCTTTGTTTCTAGGAATGTTATTTGTATAGTCTCCAATAAGGTTAATGACCAATTCATCACTTGTTTCTACAGTGATATAATTGTAAAGTTTTAAGGCAAGCCCCATACAATCAAACCCTGGTCCCAGATTTGCTGATGTTGCGGGTACTTTTACTTGAAACATCTTATCCTCCATTTATTTGATCGTTGTTTTAAACTTTAATTCTTCTAAATTCTAGTATATACAAAAGGTTAAGTAAACTAGAAACCGTTAGTTTCCATCCGGATTACATTATATATTTTATCTAATTTACTGTAAGAATTAAGAGAGTTTAAGGTTTGCCTTAACTGACTTTCTTTACAGGGATGGGTAACGAGCACGATTTCAGCTTTCTCATTAGAGCGTGGTTTCTGAATGATAGAGGCAAAGCTTATACCCGCTTCCGCAAAAAATAGGGCGAGAGAAGCAAAGACTCTTGGTTCATCCTTTACTTTGACTCTAATATAATAACCTGTGGTAAAGTTATCTGATGATTTAATCGGATAATTCCGGTAACAGTTGCAGTTGGTTAAACCTACTGCTTGTGATTCCATATTTCGTGCTATTTGCATAATATCGGCAACGACTGCACTTCCAGTGGGAAGAGAACCGGCACCTTTACCATAGAACATAGTTTCACCGACCGCATCGCCAACTACGTAGATAGCGTTATAAACTCCACTAACCGTTGCCAGTGGGTGGTTTCTGGGTAATAAGGCAGGGTGTACGCGTACCTCAATGCCTTCTTCTTGATTTTTAGCGATTGCTAACAATTTGATGACACAACCAAGTTCATCGGCATACTTAATATCTTCTTTGGAAACCTTGGAAATTCCTTCGGCGAAAACATCATCGATGGTTACTCTAGTATTGAATGCAAGGGAGGAAAGGATGGCCAGCTTACGGGCCGCATCCAGACCTTCGACATCCGAGGTCGGGTCTGCTTCAGCGTAACCAAGCTCTTGAGCTTCTTGGAGAACTTCGGTATAATCTCTACCTTGGTCAGTCATGGCTGACAAGATATAGTTAGTGGTACCATTTATTATCCCAATTAAGGAAGAAACTCTATTAGCAGTAAGTGATTTTCTCAAAGCTTCAATAATTGGGATCCCGCCTGCGACACTTGCTTCAAAATAGAGATCGCGTTTATTTTTGCTAGCTACCTCTAATAATTCTTTGCCGTGAGCAGCTAGCAAGTCTTTGTTAGCGGTTACGACATTTTTGCCATTATTCAACGCTGTTATAATATAAGTACGGGCAGGCTCGATACCTCCCATTACTTCAACAATGATATCTATTTCAGGATCATCCAAGATATCGTTGGCCTTATCTGATAGTAAAATATCTTCATTTTCAGGTCTTTTTTTAGTAAGATCTTGGACCAAGGCTCGTTTAACTTTAATTTCCGACCCTGTTCGGGTATTGATATCGTAGCTATTCTTTTGTAATATGGAAGTTACCCCACTTCCAACCGTACCAAAACCTAATAATCCGATATTAATCTTTTTCATGCTTTCATACCTCCGTCTCTCGCGTACAAATGTTCTCCTACAGTGGACATTATAGCAACGTCTGGCAAATTTAGCAAGGGTAATTTTTTGATATCTTGACACTTATAACTGTAACATATACACTTAAACATATATATTATATGTCATATAACACAACCCCAAAAACCTTTTCCAAGATGTTATCCCTGACAGAAGTTTCACTTCATATAATTGTTCCCAAGCCCGTTAGGAAAGTTTCGGACGGAACTTCCCGGGTTTTTTTATATAAAATAGTATTCCAATAAATTTTAAAATAATAAAAAATCCTATATTGAGAGGGGACCAAAGTAATGGTTATTTATTCTAACGGGAAGTTCGTTGACAGTCAGGATGCTAAGATTTCTGTCTTTGATCATGGATTCCTTTATGGTGATGGTGTTTTTGAAGGAATAAGAGCTTATAACGGCAAAGTATTCAAATTGAAAGAACACATAGATAGGCTATATGAGTCAGCAGATGTTATCCTCTTAAAAATAGGTGTAAGCCGTCAGGAAATGATGGAGATTGTTATGGAGACGATTCGCCAAAACAATCTTAAAGATGCTTATGTCCGATTGATTGTTTCCAGGGGTTCAGGGGACTTAGGTTTAGATCCTCAGAAATGCCCCGACTCAGGAATCTATTGTATCGCTGGAAGCATAGTTCTATTTCCACAGACTATTTACGATGCAGGACTGGAAATAGTCACAGTATCTACCCGTCGTAATAATTTGAATGCCTTAAATCCTAGGATTAAGTCCTTGAATTATCTTAATAATATTTTGGCAAAGATAGAAGCAAATAGAGCCGGTGTGATGGAAGCATTAATGCTTAATCAAGAAGGATATGTTTGTGAAGGTACGGCAGATAATATCTTTATCGTCAAGGATGGAGTATTAATGACTCCGCCTATTCACGCAGGTATTTTAAAAGGGATTACCAGAGATTCAGTTATCGAAATTGCTAAAAAGGATGGAATATCTGTCAGTGAAGAGCTCTTTACCCTCCATGATGTGTATACAGCGGATGAATGTTTCTTAACAGGAACGGCAGCTGAATTGATTCCTGTTATTAGTGTTGATTCGAGAAGTATCGGTGATGGAAAACCGGGTCTGATCTTTAAAAAGCTGCTTGCAGAATTCCGTAATCTTACCAAGGCTGAAGGAGAACTTCTATAATCCGTTATATCTCATTTAATTAAGGAAAGGAAGCTAGCCCATGAACAGTGATATTGTAAAAAAAGGAATAGATAGGGCCCCGCATAGATCTCTTTTTAAAGCACTGGGTCTTACCGATCGAGAAATTGAAAAACCTCTTATAGGGATAGTCAATTCCTTTAATGAAATAGTCCCCGGACATATGCATCTGCGTCAAATTGCTGAAGCCGTTAAGTCTGGGGTTAGAGAAAATGGGGGAACTCCTATGGAGTTCTCGACAATCGCAGTCTGTGATGGAATTGCTATGGGACATGTAGGGATGCATTATTCTTTAGCTAGCCGTGAACTTATTGCTGATTCTATTGAAATAATGACCAAAGCTCATGGTTTGGATGCTTTGGTATTTATACCCAGTTGTGATAAGATTGTACCAGGTATGCTTATGGCTGCTATGAGACTTAATCTTCCCTCTATTGTAGTTAGTGGAGGCCCTATGCTTCCAGGCCGCTTTAAAGGTGAAGAGGTTAATCTTATCTCGGTATTTGAGGGAGTTGGTAAGGTTCATAGCGGACAAGAGAATGAGGAATGGTTAAAAGGTCTTGAACAAACGGCTTGTCCTACCTGTGGGTCTTGTGCCGGAATGTTTACCGCCAACTCTATGAACTGTCTGGCTGAAGTTATTGGAATGTCTTTACCAGGAAATGGAACTATCCCTGCTGTCTATTCTGAGAGAATTGTCTTTGCTAAAGAAAGCGGGTATCAGGTTATGAACCTCTTGCGCTCAGATATTAGACCGAGGGATATCGTCACTCAAGCCTCATTAAATAATGCAATAGCGGCTGATATGGCTTTAGGTTGTTCTACCAATACTATTTTGCATCTGCCGGCAATTGCTTTTGAAGCAGAAGTTGAGCTTGACTTAGCTGATATTAATACAATTAGTGATAGAACTCCTCAAATATGCAAGCTAAGCCCTGCTGTAAACGGTCATTATATGGTTGATCTGAATGAAGCAGGCGGTATCAGTGCAGTTTTGAAGACACTTTTAGATGCAGGTTTATTTGACGGTTCAGTACAAACCGTATCGGAATGTACCATGGCTGAACGGTTAGCAAATGCCGAAGTCAGAGATTCAAATGTTATTCACCCAATCTCTAATCCGTATTCGTCTAAAGGTGGCTTGAGCGTTCTGTTTGGAGACTTAGCTCCTGAAGGATCAGTTATCAAGGTTGGTGCCTTAGCCAAAAGAGATATAGTTTTTGAAGGTACAACGAAAGTCTTCGATGGAGAAGATTTGGCTGCTGATGCTATTCGGAGAGGCGAGATTAAGGAGGGTGATGTTGTCATCATCCGCTATGAAGGACCTAGGGGTGGCCCAGGTATGAGAGAAATGTTGGGCCCAACGGCGACCTTAGCAGGAATGGGACTAGATGCTTCAGTTGCCTTGCTAACTGATGGACGTTTTTCCGGTGGAAGTCGTGGTCTTTCTATTGGGCATATTTCTCCAGAAGCTGCTGTAGGCGGTGAGATTGCCTTTGTTGAGAATGGTGATAGTATTCGAATTGATTTAGAACAGCGAAGAATTGACTGGCTCCTGCCAGAAGAAGAGAAAGAAAAACGAAGACAGAATTTTTCTGCTGAAAAAGGGTTGGCCAAAGCATATAAAGTATCCGGCAGAACCGGATATTTGGGACGTTATGCTCAATCCGTTCAATCAGCGAATAAGGGAGCTGCCTTTAAGACAAACAAGGGGGATTAACATGGGTAACTCTAAAGATGATAAATATGTAGCCAGAGATCCTGAAATTTCCTGGGAAGATCAAGAAAATTTATCTTCAGCGTCTTGCAATGGTGCTAAGGTTCTTTTAGATGTCTTAGCCAGTGAAGGGGTAGAGGTTATCTTCGGATATCCAGGTGGAGCACTATTAACGATTTATGATGCTTTGTTAGATAGTAAGATTAGGCATATTCTCCCAAGGCATGAGCAAACTGCAGTTCATGCTGCTGATGCTTATGCCAGGGTAAGCGGTAAAGTCGGAGTTTGCATGGCAACATCCGGGCCTGGAGCAGCGAATATGGTTACAGGGATAGCTAATGCTTATATGGACTCTATTCCGATGGTTGTTATCACAGGCCAAGTGCCTACTCATCTTTTGGGAAGTGATTCTTTCCAAGAAGTTGATATTACAGGGATGACCTTACCGATAACCAAACATTCCTATCTTGTCAAAGAAGCCAATGATATCCCGCGTATAGTTAAGGAAGCATTTCATATCGCTGGGACTGGACGACCAGGACCTGTTCTTATAGATCTACCCAAGAATATCATGGTTGCTGAGGTCACGAATACTCAGCACTCACCTAAAGTGTCTCTTAAAAGCTATAAATATTTTTCTAAAGGTAATTCCGGTCAAATTGAGGAAGCAGCCAAAGCATTGGCTCAGAGCAAGAAACCAGTCGTCTATGCTGGCGGCGGTGTAGTCACTGCCGGTGCCGGACCTATCCTCTGTGAACTTATTGATAAAACCAATATCCCTGTTGTCTCTACCCTGATGGGATTAGGTAGTATTCCGACTACACATCCTAACCTCCTCGGTATGGTAGGGATGCACGGTACTATAACAGCTAATCTTGCCGTCAATGATTGTGATTTACTCATTGCGGTGGGGGTGCGTTTTGATGACAGGGTGACAAACGGACTCAAACATCAATTTGCTACCAAAGCTAAGGTAATCCATATCGACATAGATCCTGCCGAAATCGGCAAAGTGATTAAAGCTCAGATTCCCATTGTAGGAGATGCTCAGCTTGTCTTGAAAGAACTTTGCCAAAAGGTGAATCCTACTCAAATACCTCAATGGTGGGAACAGCTGCGAATATGGCAGCAAGAATATCCTCTTAGCTATGAACAGGATGGACAATTGAACCCTCAAACTATTTTAGAGGCAATGGGTAAACTCGGTGGGGATAAGGCTATCGTGGCTACCGATGTCGGCCAACATCAGATGTGGGCTGCTCAATTTTATCCACTAATCGCTGGAAGACAATTTATTACCAGTGCCGGGTTAGGAACAATGGGATTCGGTCTTCCAGCAGCTATAGGTGCTCAGATCGCTGCACCGGACAGGCTGGTTTTCTTGGTGACGGGTGATGGTTCTTTCCAAATGAGTATTCAAGAACTTGCTACAACTGTCCAACATCAATTACCTATTAAAATTATTTTGATGAATAATGGTGTCCTCGGAATGGTAAGACAATTACAGAAAATGTTTTACGAGGAACGTTTCAATGAGATTCAACTTCATTCTAACCCAAACTTTATTAAGGTGGCAGAGGCTTACGGCATCAAAGGAATTAGTATAGATACTCCCGAACAGGTAGAGCCTGCAATCAAGGAAGCACTAGCTACTCCTGGGCCGGTACTGTTAGACTGTAGAATCTCGCCGGATGAAGCTGTATTGCCAATGGTTCCTCCTGGTAAAGTAATCACCGAAATTCTAGGGGGGGAATAATATGCTGCATACTTTAGCTGTTTTAGTTGAAAATAACCCTGGGGTTTTGGCACGGATATCAGGCTTGTTCGCCCGTAGAGCATATAACATATATAGTCTGACCGTATGCCAGACAGAGAATCCTAGTTTATCACTCATGACCATCGTGGTAGAAGGAGATAGTCAAGTTATCGAACAGGTTACCAAACAACTGCATAAGCTTGTTGTTGTTCATAAAGTTACGAATCTCAGTGATGAGCCTGTAGTTGACCGAGAGCTAGCATTGATAAGAGTCAAAGTGAGGTCTGAAACTAGGCTTGAAGTTCTCCAAACAGTTGATATCTTTAGAGGCAGGGTGGTGGATATGGGTAGAAGCAATCTAACCATTGAGCTTACCGGAGATGAGGAAAAGATAAACGCTTTTACAAAAACCATGCGAGCCTATGGTATTCAAGAACTTGTACGCACCGGTAAAATTGCTATAGCTAGGTCTGAAAGCTAAAGGGCAGGAACATCCCTTGTGCTAAAATACAAAGGGAAACATATGATATATGATTGAATCAATTTACTATTGATTCAATATACTTATGGGAATTTTGGGAAATATTAAACAGTGGTTAGATTTAATTTTAAAATAAAACATTAAATAGGAGAGGTATTATTATGGCAAAGATTTATTATGATTCAGATGCAGATTTAGGGATTCTTCAAGGAAAGACTATTGCGGTAATGGGTTGGGGAAGCCAAGGACATGCTCAATCCCAGAACCTTAACGACTCAGGGTTAAATGTTGTTGTTGGTTTGCGCCAAGGTAGCGCAAGATGGAAAGAAGCTGAAGCAGCTGGACTTAAAGTAATGACAGTCGCTGAAGCCGCAGCGAAAGCAGATATTATTCAGATTCTTCTTCCTGATGAGCAACAGGGTAAGGTATATAAAGAAGAAATCCAACAATCTCTTAAACCAGGAAAAGTATTGGTCTTTTCTCATGGTTTTAATATTCATTTTGGACAGATTGTACCACCTAGTGATGTCGATGTAATCATGGTTGCTCCCAAAAGCCCAGGGCACCTTGTTCGTCGTACTTATGAAGAAGGGGCTGGAACTCCTGGACTTATTGCTGTCCATCAGGATGCTACAGGCAATGCTCATAAAATCGGTTTAGCATATGCTAAAGGCATTGGCTGTACTAGAGCAGGGTTATTAGAAACTACTTTTAAAGAAGAAACAGAAACCGACCTTTTTGGTGAGCAAGTAGTTCTTTGTGGTGGTGTTACCGAATTGGTGAGAGCTGGTTTTGACACTTTGGTCGAAGCTGGTTACCAGCCTGAAAGTGCTTATTTTGAGTGCTTACATGAATTGAAACTAATCGTTGACTTGATGTACGAAGGTGGAATAAGTAATATGCGCTATTCCATTTCCGATACAGCTCAATATGGTGATTTAATGATTGGCAGAAGAATCATCACGGATGAGACCCGTGAGGAAATGAGAAGTGTATTATCTGAAATCCAATCTGGAGAGTTTGCCAGAGAATGGCTGCTCGAAAACCAAGTTGGAAGACCAGTATTTAATGCAATAACCCGGATAGATGAAGAACATGAGATCGAAACAGTTGGTAAAGAGCTTCGTGGGATGATGCCTTGGCTTAAAAAGCAAAAATAAGTCTGGATAGCAGAAATGCGAAGGTCTCGTAGAGAGGAGGTTGACGGAATGCACCGAATTGAAATTTTTGACACTACCCTCAGAGATGGGGAACAGTCACCAGGTGTCGCCTTAAATACGGAAGAAAAATTGCAAATCGCCCGTCAACTGGAGAAACTTGGGGTTGATATTATTGAAGCAGGTTTTCCTATCACATCCCAAGGTGATTTTCAGGCTGTTAAGCTAATAGCGGAAAAAATACAGAATACTACAGTTGCTGCTTTAGCCCGTGCTCAAGCCGGTGATATCGAACGTGCGTGGGAAGCTATCCAATCTGCCCAGAAACCACGTATTCATACGTTCATTGCTACTTCACCGATTCATATGAAATATAAATTAAAGAAAAATCCGGATGAAGTGCTTGAACAAGCCAAGTTTGCGGTGGAACTTGCAAAGTCTAAAGTGAGTGATGTGGAATTCAGCGCCGAGGATGCTTCGCGAAGCGAGATTGATTATATTGCAAAAGTTTTTTCGGTGGCAATTAAGGCTGGGGCAACTGTCTTGAATATCCCTGACACAGTCGGATATTCTACGCCGGATGAATTTGCCCATTTTATTAAGCAAGTCATGGAAAGAACAGATGGTATCGAAAAAGCTAAGGTCAGCGTTCATTGCCATAATGATCTTGGGCTTGCTGTAGCTAATTCTTTGGCTGCAGTAAAATTAGGAATTCATCAAATTGAATGCGCTGTCAATGGATTAGGAGAAAGAGCAGGTAACGCTGCTCTGGAAGAGCTAGCTATGAGTCTCTCCACGAGGAAAGATTTCTATGGTGTTGAAACGCAAATTAATACAAAAGAGATTGCTCGTACCAGTAATATGGTCAGCCGTCTAACAGGTATGATGGTTCAGCATAACAAAGCCATAGTTGGCAAGAATGCCTTCGCTCATGAATCCGGAATTCACCAAGATGGAGTGTTAAAAGAGCGTTCCACCTATGAAATTATGTCTCCGGAGTCTATAGGACTTGAGATGGATACCATAGTTCTTGGAAAACATTCGGGGAGACACGCTGTTAGACAGTCGCTCCTCGATTTAGGAGTAGAGATATCTGAAGAAAGGTTCGAGAAACTTTTTGAAGAATTCAAACTTTTGGCAGAGAAGAAGAAGGTAATCACAAGTGGAGATCTCTTTGCCCTTGTTGACGCTCCGGAAACAGGCGAACAACTGGCTCTTAATTATTGGCAAGTTCTAAGTGGTAATAATCTTAAGACTACTGCTACCATTGGCTTATGGCATAAGAACGGAGATTGCAATGACGGAGAACTTATCAAAGCAGCTTATGGTGATGGCCCGGTGGCAGCTGCCTATATGGCTATCGATAAGATCATTGGGATAGAAGGAGCCCTTCTTAATTACTCTCTGCAGGCGATTGACAGAGGTGAAGATTCTCAAGGGGAAGTCACTGTGACTGTTAAGCTGGGAGATCATAAGGTTGGCGGCCGAGGGATAAGTACGGATATTATCGAAGCTAGTGTCAAGGCTTATCTCCAGGCTGTGAATAGGGCTCTGGATAAAGGTTGGATTTCTGTTAAAAAAAGATAATATTATACAATCTGAATAAACTATAGGCAAAGGAATTCCTGCCAAAGAAATAATATTATCTCATCCAAGGCATTGTATAAGTCTTAAGGGATGAGATAATATTGTATATATGCTTAATTTATGGATTCTAAATAATTAAGGAGGAATGTTGCATGGGGATGACGATAAGTGAGAAGATACTTGCTGCGCATGCCGGACTGGAACAAGTAGCTCCCGGAGAAATCATCAATGCCAAACTGGATATTGTTCTTGCTAATGATGTAACTGGCCCGGTAGCTATTAAGGAATTCGGCAAACTGGGAATGACCGAAGTTTTTGATAAAGAAAAAGTCGCTCTGGTTCCTGATCATTTTACCCCGAATAAGGATATTGCTTCTGCTGAGCAGTGCAAGATTCTAAGAGTTTTCGCTAAAGAACAACAACTTACTCATTATTGGGAGAGTGGTCAAGTAGGTATTGAACATTGCTTGCTTCCTGAACAAGGAGTAGTTCTTCCTGGTGACCTCATTATCGGGGCTGATTCTCATACCTGTACCTACGGAGCTCTAGGAGCTTTTGCTACAGGGGTAGGGAGTACCGACTGTGCTGCTGGGATGGCAACAGGTGAAGCCTGGTTTAGGGTACCAGAATCCTTGAAGTTTGTTTTCCATGGGTCTAAGTTCCAACCTTGGGTTGGAGGTAAGGATCTCATTCTTTATATCATTGGCATGATTGGAGTAGACGGTGCCCGCTATAAAGCAATGGAGTTTGCGGGTGAAGGGATCAAAGCTCTATCTATGGACAATAGGTTTACCATGGCCAACATGGCGATTGAAGCTGGTGCTAAAGTTGGAATATTCGAACCGGATGAAAAAACTCTTGAATATGTAAAAGCAAGAGCCAAAAGAGATTATAAAGTCTATAATAGTGATAAAGATGCTTCCTACGAGAAGATCTTTGATATCAATACAGAAGATATTCCGTTACAGGTTGCTTTCCCGCATCTTCCTGAGAACACAAAATCTGTAGACGAGGCTAGCGGGATTAAGATTGATCAGGTTGTAATAGGATCATGTACAAATGGACGTTTAGAAGACCTACAGATAACAGCTGAAATTTTAAAAGGGAAGAAAGTTCATCCGGAGATTCGTTGTCTGATCTTCCCGGGAACGCAAGCAATCTATTTAGAAGCCTTGCGTCGTGGCTGGATAGAAACATTTATTGAAGCTGGAGTAGCTGTCAGCACACCTACATGTGGCCCATGTCTCGGAGGTCATATGGGTATCTTAGCTAAGGGTGAGAGATCCTTAGCTACCACAAACAGGAACTTTGTCGGACGCATGGGGCATCCAGAAAGTGAAGTCTATCTCAGTAATCCTGCAGTAGCTGCGGCTTCAGCTATCCGTGGAGAAATAGTTCATCCTAGGGAGGTGGCTAAATAATGGGTAAAGCATGGAAATTCGGACATGACATCGATACCGACGTAATCATACCTGCTCGTTATCTTAACAGGTCGGAGCTAGATTTTCTAGCTTCCCATTGTATGGAAGATGCTGACCCTGCTTTTGCTCAAAATGTAAAAGAGGGCGACATCATAGTAGGTGGAAAAAATTTCGGTTGCGGTTCTTCCAGAGAACATGCGCCTCTAGCGATTAAAGCAGCTGGAATAAAAGTAATAATTGCTGACTCTTATGCCAGAATCTTTTATCGGAACTCTTTAAATATAGGGATGCCTATCCTAGAATGTCCAGAAGCAGTTCAGGGGATTGAAAACGGAGATGAAGTTAACGTTGATCTGGAAACAGGTCGAATCGAGAATATTACTAAAAAAGCTTTTTTCCAAGCCAGACCATTTCCTCCATTTATGCAGGAACTTATTAAAGCCGGTGGTCTGATACCGTATGTAAAGGAGCATAAAAAAAATGCCTAAAATTGTAGTTCTTCCAGGAGACGGAATAGGTCAAGAGATTATCCCAGAGGCTTTAAAAGTACTGAAAAATGTAATTTCTCAGAAGCAAGAATTCACTTTTCAAGAATACGCCATTGGTGGAACCGCCATAGATAAATTTGGGAAAGCTTTGCCTGAAGAGACTCTAAAAGCCTGTCAGGAAGCTGATGCTGTTCTAATGGGTTCTATTGGAGGTCCAAAGTGGGATACACTGCCTGCTATGGAAAGACCAGAACTAGGAGCACTTTTACCATTAAGAAAGAAACTTAATCTCTTTGCCAATATTCGTCCTGTTAAGATTATCCCAGCTTTACTTTCAGCTTCTACTTTGAAAGAAGAAGTTGTTAAAAATGTTGATTTAGTCGTATTAAGAGAACTTACAGGTGGCATATATTTCGGTGAAAAAGGACGAAACACACAACCTCCTGCAGCTTATGATGTTCTCGTATACACAGAAGAAGAAGTTCGCAGGATTGTGGAACTTGGCTTTCAGACAGCCCAAGGTCGAAAGAAAAGATTATGTTCTGTTGATAAAGCCAATGTCCTTGAATCATCAAGGTTTTGGAGAGAGATAACCGAAGATGTAGCTAAAAATTATCCTGATGTAGAGCTGACCCATATGTATGTTGATAATGCGGCTATGCAGCTTGTGCGTTATCCTGAACAATTCGATGTTATTGTTACAGAGAATATGTTCGGTGATATCCTTACAGATCTAGCTTCTATGCTTGGCGGTTCTATTGGGATGTTATCTTCTGCTAGTATGGCCGGCAAAAAGGGATTGTATGAACCTGCTCATGGTTCGGCTCCTGATATAGCAGGGCAAAACAAAGCTAATCCCTTAGCAACAATTCTCTCAGCTGCTATGATGTTGCGTTATACTTTTGACATGAACGAAGAAGCAGAACGCATCGAAAAAGCGGTAATCAAGGTCCTAAATCAAGGATATAGGACTGCAGACTTGGCAAGTTCTACAGAAAAAGCCATTGGGACTAAAGAAATGGGAGATGCTGTTGTAGCAGCACTGTCCTAATATTTGTCACCGTAGCTCAGAGAAGAAATCTGTTTATTATTTGATAAACAGATTTCTTTTTGGAAGACCAGAGGAGGATTTATGAAAAAAGTTATTCTATTTCTTTTAATGTTCCTTTTGCTAAGTATGATTTCTTTACCTGTATTCGGTGAAGTTCTGTCAACAGATCAACAGAATATTAATCAAATCAAGAGCTTGACCGAGGAAATTGATTTACTAAAAGAAAAGGATGTTCAGACCTCAGAATTAATGAATTATTATAAGTCTATAACTGACCATGCGATTAATTCTGTACTTTTGGTTGTAACTGCGGCTTCAATATTATTAACTATTTTAACTTTGATTGGTACTATTGCCATACCTCTTATCAGTACAAATAAAATTCAAAAGATCGAAAAAGAAGCAAGTATTGCCAAGGAAGCTTCTGAGGATGCTAAAAACACTGCTATTAAAGCGATTAGAGACTTAGAGAATCGAATCCTTGAAATAGCTACGTCTGCTGACGAAGCTAAAGATTTTTCCAAAATTGCACGATCTGAGACAATTGCCAGTGAAGGACTCGTTTGGTATCTTTCGAAAGAATATGATCGGGCATTAAAAAGTTATAACGAAGCTATAGAGCTTAATTGCCAGGAACCTCGTTTCTATTTTAATAAAGGTAATGTTTATTATGAACAAGGTTACTTTGTGAAAGCAATCGAAGAATATAATCAATCTATAAATCTAAATCAGAAAAACAATGATAAGGCATATTATAATAGAGGTAGAGCATACTGCGAATTAGAACAATATGAGAAAGCCATCGAGGATTATACACTTTCGATTCAGTATAATCCAGTTAATGAAAAGGCATATTTCAATAGGGCTAGAACTTATGAAAAGATAGATAAACAAGATTTAGCGAAAAATGATTTTGATAAATATCAGAGTCTGATAAACGAGAAGAAAATTGATGTTCAGAATAATCCACTTCTATGTCAATGGTAATAATTTTACCTGTTGTTGACAACTATGATTGAAGTTTACTATTATATAATAAACAGATAATAAATAATGAAAAGATAATATGCCTTCGTAATATCCTAAAGTCCATTAATACGAATTATAAAACTAATGATCGACCCAGTATGTTAACGATTCATTCAGAGAGGAGAATGCGTACAGTGCCAATTTGGAAACTGTACAAGGCTGTGAGTTCTCCTGATAGTTAACAGAATCCCAGTCGTGAAGTGCTGATGTATAATCTGCCGGTCTCTCACCGTTAAAAGAGTTAAAGCGGCATTTAGTGCAATTAAGGTGGTACCGCGGAAGATAAACTTCTTTCGTCCTTTGTGGGCGGAGAAGTTTTTGTTTTTATCTAAGTTTGTTAAATAGTTATGATTAGGCCACAGGGCCTTTGTAAAGGAATTTGAGTGTATTATTTTTTGAAGAAGGTGTTAGTTATGAATAAGATTGGTTTTATTGGTACGGGTAATCTGGCGGCTTCAATTATTAAAGGGTTAAAGCAGAAGAAAACGGGTTATGAACTTTTTATGTATGATGTCTTCGAGGAGAAAGCTAAGATTCTGGCTAAGGAGTATGGTGCTCAAAGCTGTTCTTTTGAGGAAGTGGTTCGTGAATCTCAAACCCTTATCCTAGCAGTAAAGCCTAAGGATATTAAGGACTTGCTTCAGGAGTTATCCAGATCTAACCTCAGTGGAAAACTCATCATTACGGTGGCAGCTGGTATTGGATTAACTGCATATGAACAGATGCTTCCGGGTGTTGCCATAGTTAGGGTGATGCCGAATACTTCAAGTGCAGTTCTCCAAGCTGTTTCAGGTATGTCAAGAGGGCAACATGTCGATGACCAGCAAGCTATCACCGCAGAAAAGATTTTCTCAGCTGTTGGCAAGGTGTTATGGATTGACGATAGAAAGATTAATGCCCTGACTGCGGTCAGCGGAAGTGGGCCGGCATATTTTTATCTCTTTTCAGAATTGATGACTGAAGTAGGGGAAAAACTTGGACTAACAAAAGAGGAGGCAGGGTTTTTAGCAAGAGAAACCTTGGTAGGAGCAGGCATGATGTTGGCGGAAGATCACAGATCCCTTCAGGAACTAAGAGAAGCAGTGACCTCTCCCAATGGGACTACTGAAGCTGCAATTAATACATTTATAGAACAAGGTTTGGACGAAATATTCCACAAGGCAATGCTAGCTTGTTGGCGACGTGCTGAGCAGATGGAAGGGGAGTATTCACAATGAACACCCTTAAAAGGGTAGTCATAAAAATAGGTAGCCATAGTCTTAGTTCCACCACAGGAGGAATTAATGATGCAGTCATTGATAGGATTGCTCGCACGATTACTACTTTGCATAACCAAGGAGTGGAGTGCGTCCTCGTTACTTCGGGAGCAGTTGCGGCCGGAATGTCTAAGCTGAATCTCAAAGAAAAGCCGAAAGATATTACTGGTAAGCAAGCCGTTGCAGCAGTGGGGCAGGGGATATTGATTGAAAAATACTCCGTTTTTTTTGAGAAATATGGCTTAACTTGTGCTCAGATTCTGCTCTCCCGAATTGATTTGGTAGAATCTGCTCATTATCGAAATGCCCAGAATACTTTAGAGAGGCTTTTGAAATTTGGAGTTATCCCTATTGTAAATGAGAATGATACCGTTGCTTTTGAGGAACTATGCTTTGGAGATAATGACAAATTATCAGCGTTAGTAGGCGGGATGATTGATTCCGATATGCTTATACTTCTTACTGATGTCGATGGTTTGTTTACGGCTAATCCAATGAAGAACTCTAATGCTGAAATAATCTTAAGAGTCGATGATATAAGTAAGGTAAAAAATCTTGCAGATGGAGCAGGATCCTATGTCGGAACAGGTGGGATGGTCACCAAGTTACAGGCGGCGGAGATATCAACTAAATTTGGTATATCAACTTTTCTTATGAATGCAGCAAGGTTGGATGAGATAGTTGAAATGCCAAAAGGAATATATCCTATAGGAACTATGTTCCCGCCTTGTAAACATAAGTTGACGGGTAAAAAACGTTGGATGGCTTATGCAGCACTTTCTATGGGGACTATTATTATAGATAACGGTGCCCAAAAGGCCTTAACTCAAGAAGGAAAAAGTCTTTTAGCTTCAGGCGTAACTGGGATCGATGGTTTTTGGGAACGTAAGGATTTAATTAAGATAGTTAACCTTAATGGTGAAGAGATAGCACGGGGATTTGCTGAACTGAGTAGTGAAGAAACAAATAGAGCAAAGGGTTTACGATCAGATGAAATTCTTAAGCTTATACCTGGCCTAAAAAGTGAAGAGCTTGTGCATAGAGATAATATGACGGTAATCATGTGATGAATACAAATGATATTTTTGTGTATTGCACACTCACCATGCGCCGAAGCTGTTCACTTGCTGATTCCGCTAATGTGCCAAACCTCAGGGTAATACCTGT
>LOEZ01000015.1 GCA_001516055.1 Gracilibacter sp. BRH_c7a | reverse complement strand
TACAGGTCAATTAAAATGGAAATTCAAAACAGATGCTAAAGTCGGATCATCACCAGCAGTAAGTGACGGGGTAGTTTATTTTGGGAGTACTAATAATTATCTACATGCAGTTGATGTTAATACAGGCCAATTAAAATGGAAATTCAAAACAAATGCTGAGGTATTTTCATCACCAGCAGTATGTGAAGGAGTAGTTTATTTTGGAAGTAATGATAATTATCTATATGCAGTTGATGTTAATACAGGCCAATTAAAATGGAAATTCAAAACAGATGGCGAGGTATTCTCATCACCAGCAGTAAGTGACGGAGTAGTTTATTTTGGAAGCGGTGATTATCTATATGCCATTAACTAATAATGATGTTGAACAAGTCGCAAATATAAAACAGTTAGCGGAAACATTTCCGCTAACTGTTTTATTACACTTAGGCTTTTACTAAGCTATTATATAAAATAATATTAGGAAGGACTGATCTTTTTGGCAAATGAAAATAATGAAGCCAATAATATAGAAAAGGAAAATGAAATTATCACCAAAAATATAACTGATCCTAATGGCCAGACACCAATTGATAATGAAAACAATTTATATCTTAATCATCAAGAAAATACTAATAAGAAAGTTAGTATCAATGCTTTAAACTATAGAAAATATGCTACATTTGCTGCTGGAGCATTGTTGATCGTAATTATAATTATAGGAATTGCCAATTATATCAATGCTAAGAGGGCCGAGGAGAGTTACCAGGAAGGGCTAAAAATTTTGCATTCAGAAAATGGTGATAAATTTACTAGCACCACTACATATTTTAATAAATATAAAGAAGATTACCCCAACAGTAAGTATATTAGCAGAGTTAATCAGTTGCTTCTATTGATATCTGAGTATAATGATAAAAAGTCAGAGCTTGAAGAGAGTAAAAAGGTTTCTGAGTATTTATCAGAAGTAGGCGATGTATTTTCTATAATGGAAAATTATATTTCTGTAACAAAAAAATTACATGACCTTGCAGATAAGGCAATTAATTACAAAAATGCGTATGCATATAATCAGGTTGTTTGGCAAATGAGCAATAATTATGACCAATACAAGAATATGGCAAATGATATTGCTTCAGTTAGCGATAAGGACGCAAGTAAGATCTTATTTGCATCTAGCGAATATAATGATCTAAAAAGGTTTGTTGGTAATGGTTTGTTGCCAGCGTTGGCGATAATGAATGACCACTTTGGTAATTATGTTTCGGATGAAGATTCGGCAAAAGTTAGAAATAGTTGGTATGAATATGAAGAACTAGAGCCAAAAATCGATAAGATGATATCAGGCAAAAAGGATATTATAGCATCCATGCAAGAAAAAAAAGGGGAACTACAAGTCGAGTGTGATGATTTGTTTAAAGGAATTAAAGATTCCTATTAGATATACTTGACTTATAAGATAAGAAGCGGAGCATGTAGCCCCGCTTCTTATCTTTTATTCAGCCAAATCCTTGGTAACAGCCTGCCTATATTCCTTTGCCTTCGGTTTATCAGAGTACATCAGGATTCTTTTTATTCGTTTTACATTGATGAGATAAGTCCTAAGGTTAGCGGTGTATTTCTTGCCAGTAACTGGATTAACTACAACTTTCGGGATTTTGCAACAGTAGTTGTAAAATTCAGTCTTATGGGCGCTCATCAGCTTGTATATGCCTTTCCTTGCTTTGGCGTAACCCAATGCTTCACCGATATCGACGGCTTTGTACCACACCTGACAGTCAATTTCGTAACTGTTAAGGGAATAAATGTTAAGGATGCTGTTTAAAATATCCATGTGGACGCCCTCCTGTGTATAAATTTCTGTTGTATAAACTGAGTTCGCGGAATTATGAATTAGAAGCTATAATTATTTTAGGGGTTTTCTCGGTTTATACGTAAAATGGTATATTATTTGCGAAAGCGCTTCTTGTAATAGAAGGGGTATTTACTTTTAGCAATCTTACGAATGGTCTTTCTGTCATGGCCGAAACCCCTTGCCAGACTGCTTATACTGTGTCCTTGATCAAGGTAATCCTTTATAACTAACCATCTTCCAATACTGATCATGGCATTGACCTCCCTGGGGAATTTTCGTGAGTGGGCATTAATAAAGAAGTATGATGTTTATGGTTTTAAAGGATATGAACAAAATAAATCATTGTGAAAAAAGAGAGAGAGTTTGATAAAGTGTTCCCTTTTCCGTAAAAAGCGAAGAAGTTTAGCAAAATCATGTTGTATACAGGCTTAAAGGGAACTGGCCAACACCGTTTACACAACCTGATAGACGCTATAAAAATCGTCGAAAGCCTTTTCATAATCTCCACCAACTAACTTCCCTATTGCTACTAAAGGATGATACAACTCGTTGGTTGATTTTGGCAGGCCCCAGTATATCTCATATAGTTGCTGAAAATGCTTCATGGCTGATAAACAGCAGAGTGAGGAAAGCTCACTGAATTTATCTTGGTTTTCTTCATAATAGTTCGAATTACTATATGTTTCAGGGGACACGGATATCTGTATGCTATTGTCCCTGGCAGCCTGCTCGTAGAGGGGAGCATTCAGGATTACCTTGGGTGAGTAGATGTAGTAACCCAGGTAACTGCTAAAAGAAAAATGGCCATTTCCTAGGATTTTCAGTAAAATCCTTTTTGTGTATTTACTGGTATTAGGGTTATCAAAAATAAAAGTACCGCCTTCATGGTTAATTAGTTTCAGCAAATCCTTGGCTTTGATACCCCTTACGTATTTACCGTTTAAGGAGAATAGCTTCAGGATCTTCGCCAGCTCGGCCTTGTTGTCTATGTTATCTCCCACTATTAAAAGAGAAGGACAGTAGAAAAATTGGCTGTAGAAATAAGTGCCGTATACCCAGAGAGACAAAATGTGGTAAACGTTCTTAGGTAGGTGGACTAGATTTTTGAGGTGTCCATGGATTGATTTGATTAAGTGAGTTGGCTCCAGTTCTTCATCTCTGATTTGTCCCGATATGAATTTATCCACCCATTCTTGCTTGAGGGAAATATCGTAGGGGTCACCTATTGCGCATGAAATTTCTTGGGCAAGTTCATATTTGCTGATGATGAGTAAGACCTCTTGAGGGCATTTTCTTTTGATGGTGTCTAGTTTGACGACTTCACTGGTGTTTGTTACAAGGTTACAGATTAATAGGCTCGGTATGCGCCTTACTTGGTTGTTGAGTACTTTGATCTTGTTAAAATAGAATAGAGCTTCGTTGTTTTTATGGCTAAATAGTTGAGTTCCTCTAAAAATATCTGGATTTTTATTCATGGATCATTCCTCCCTTATAAAAAAATGGGGATAGGTTCCTGGACAGGGTTACTGGCCTGGTTAAAACTCAAGATTAGATTTTGCACGTAATAAGCAGTCTGCCCAGGGTGTCCATGGTCTGGACACACCTGCAAATCAAAATTGGTCGTTATTTACAGGTTTGGACTGGGTGGTCAGGGTGGACGGGGTTATTCTGGTAAGAGAAAAGAGTTTTTCCCTCTACCTCTTTGGGATAATAACATTGAGAGAAAAAATAGATCCTTTATTTTATTTATATAAAGTGTGACCAGTGTGTCCATATATAGAAAAAACACTGCTCTCTTCTTCTTTATCAGCTGGACAGGGTTGTGAAAAACCCTGTCCTAACCCTGTCCACCCTGGCCGAACCCTGTCCCATTATTCTTTTCCAGTTAAAGCCTGTCGTAACGGATTACATAACATTGAATTTTAACATCAGGACCTCTATCTACGTCTAAAGGGATATTGCTTGGGACCCCGTGGGGGTGACCTGTATTTCCACATAAATGCTTTAATCTTACTCGTTCTCGGTCCTCGTTACTTTTAATCATTCCTATGCTTTTTAATCGTGTTCCAACCCATTCATTTGATACCCATTCCTGCTTATCGCCATATACAACGTGAATATAGTCTTTAATGTCATAAACAGTGACTTTGACCATCCCACCAGGTTTATTTTGCTCCTCTTTTGTTAACAGCTCCAGTAAAGCCATTTTCAGCATTTCTTCGGGGGACCGCTCTTTGTTAAGCTCTCTCAGCTTCATCTTGTTTCCAATGGCTTTCTCTACATCATTTTTTACATGAGGTTCATTCAAAAACCGATCAACGAATTCGCCCATAACAATGAGGGGATGGAATATCTCGTTATCCCTAGCACTCGTCTGACCCCTGGTATCCGTATCAGCCAGTTTTCGAATGTCATTGAAATACTGCATTACGGCGCAATATAACTTATCACGGAGCAGGCTGAATTCTACATTATCTTCAGGTTGTTTACCAGTAATCATCTTTTCTTTGTCCTTTGGTACTATTTTGGTCTGGATAGGAATAGCTCTGGTCTGCAAAATATCTTCGAGGCCCATAACGTTCGCAATAATTGTAGGTCCATACACAGCAAAGTCTTCCGATTTTGCTTTATTGTCGAGATTCATGCGCGGTACACAAGCCCCTTTTTGGTAGCGGCTTTTGAGCATAGTCATTAACGCGCCAAATACTTTATTTGCACCTCTGTTAGAGATGTTTTCTTTTTCATCAATAATCATAGTCAGCTGAAAATGCTCTGCCATACGAAAGATGCTAGCATCAGAGGGTTCAATGACCAAACTGCCATTGAAACAAAGGTTTTCAAATACCCTCGATAATGTGCTCTTGCCGCTTCCAGCCAGCCCATTTAGGTGCAGATAACCCAGTGAATTGAAGCATTGGTGGAAATATGTTACAATTGTGTAGAGGGTACAGATTACGTAATTATCCTCGTCTTCACTGTAATAATACTTCTTGAACTGCTTATATAGCTCATCATATAGCTGGCCCATATCAACCTTGGGAGCCTGGTTATTGAGGAAAGAATGAACGGAGTACGGGTTACCAGTTTTTGACCATCTGCTTTTAGCCTGGCTGAAATCGTGACGTACTGCAAGGAGCCTATCTTTATCGAGGCTGAAGGTCAAAAGTTCATAGGGGTCGCTGGTTCTGCGCTGCGGTATAGCGAGAAGCTCGCGGTCAGAAGTAATTACTCTCGGCTCGTAGGTCATATATTCTAATCCATCTTTTTTTCTCTTCCTTAACAGGAAGTTTTGTGAAATCAGCGCCTTATCTTCAAGGAAATCCAGGCCAAGCCTGATGAAAAACGGGTCTTTATTAACAATCGTGCCAGTATCGTTTTCCTCTTTGGAGCTGCTCTTTGACAGCTCTTTTTTCTTCTGTCTAATCTCGTCCCTTACATCTTTAACGGGTACACCGAAACTGTCGCTGATTTTTTTAATGTAGTAGTCCTGCTTTGTAGGGGGAAGTTCTGCAATTTTCTCTATTGGCTTGCTTAAGTCCAGATCCCTATGGCTCTTTTGGGGAATCTCCTCAATCATAAGCTCAATCAAGGAAACGCTTTCTTTGACCAACTGCTCTATAATATCCTTGGCTTCATCATCCTTGGCCTGGAGAAGTTCGTTTACATCCTTGAAATCATTGAGCTTAATAATCCTGGCCTTCATGCCAATCAAATGTGCCATCTTTTTACTTGCGTTTTTACCTGCTTCATCACTATCCAGGAAAATATAAACCAAGCCGTTATTTTCAAACCTCTTAACCCATTCCTCTTTAAATCCCCCAACCCCATATATTCCAACGGCATTAAAGCCCAGCTGTATCAGTGAAAGAGTGTCTGGAATACCCTCGCATAGAAAAACATCATTTCCATTGCTTAAAGCCTGCTCATTGAACAGGTGCGAAATTGTCCCTTTACGGTTCCGATATTGCTTGGGCTCAATTGTTCTTCCCTGAATATCCGTAACAAAATTACCATACCAGTTTGGAAAAGTGATACAGCCATAATAATAATCACTATTGTCGGGGTTTATCACCCTCGCAGTCAGGGCCTCATCATATGAATAGCCCTGAACCTGTATGTGCTGTAACAAACCAGTGGGGGACTGTGCATACCCGATTTTAAACCTGTTTATGGTTTCTTCTTTAAAACCTCGGTCAGATAAATACTTTTTAACCTCTTCTGTCAAATGGGAGTGATAATAGTCTGTGGTCGCAGTTAATATATCCTGCTCTCTTCTTCTATTCTTTTCTTGTTTTATAAGCTCTTCAATATCTTCTGGCAGCTGAATCCCAGCCCTTTGGGCCAGGAAAACAACTGCTTCAATAAAGTCAACCTTTTTCAGTCTCTTAACCAGTTCAATAATGTCCATGCCAGTGGCGTTCTCTGAACTTGAGCTGAAGCATGAAGCTATTCCCTTATCCATATCAACCCTGAAATTATCTTGGTGCCCACAGATGGGGCAGGGGGAGAAATCATAGGTGCAATCCCCAACAAGTGTCGGTTGAAATCCTATCAGTTCTTCAGCAACATCAAGTATATTATTCTGTTCCTTTACTTGATCTACAAGCGCTTTCACGGGATAACCTCCAGTATATAGTAAATGTCACAAAAAAGCAGTTATCAGATAATAAAGTTGGAGGTTTAATGAGGTACACGTTTTATTTGTCGATATCAAGTAGTATTTTTATCCTGGCAAGCAATTTTTCATTTGGAATTATTCGGTTGTTTTCAATCTTACTTAGTATGTCAGGTGATATACCAAGCATTTGAGCAAATAGATAACCTTTAATTCCCTTCTTAATTCTTGCAATCTTAATTTCCATCCCAAGCATGTTATGCACCTCCTCAAAGTCTATAGTTTAATTATATACAATATCTAAAATCTAGCAAACTATATGAATAATTATTAAAAACAGTGTAAACAACGAAATAAATCAAACCATAAGAAAATAATTAATTGAAAAAATTTAAATTGACCATTATTACGTATAGGGCGGTATAAGTGATAAAATATCAAGGAGGTCGATATTATGCTACAAATTTGAAGAAATTTTCGGTTTACTTTTATTGGTAATCATAGCCACCATCTGTCTGGAAATCTGGTATAAGAATTCCAAGAAGGACTGAATATCGCGCCAGTCCTTTATATTTTTAGAAGGCGGGTGTTTATTATAAACTGTACGATGCGTTCCATAACTCGAAATAATCTTTGCTCTATGTTTTTGCTGCTTCAGGGAAGGCAGCGAATCGTTTTAATGACGGATGTTTTGCTAGGGCAGCAGAAACGGAACCAGTTACGTGCCGTTAACAAGCTGCTGGATGTAGTAACCAACAGGCTGCTGGTAATTTAAAACAAGTTGGTGATATTAATGGAATATCCAACCTTTCATACCCTGCCACTTAAGGAGTTATTGGCCCTTATTATCAGGGAGAATTCAGACGATGCCACCCAGTATATCCTCCAGCAGTACCCGTCACTCCATGAGCTGGCACAGATTACGCCAGAGGAGCTAACCGCTATCCGTGGTGTGGGTCCAGCCAGGGCAAAGGTATTGATGGCGAGTGTTGAACTGGCCAAGCGCCTTAGCACCCCACTGCCAGAACGGGCTGCAATTAAATCCCCGCATGATGTGTACAGTTATTTAGCTGATATGCGCTTTCTGGACCGGGAGCATTTCAACGCTCTGCATCTTAATACCAAAAACCATGTCACTGCTGCAGAGACTATCAGCATCGGCACGCTAAATTCCTCTACTGTCCATCCCCGCGAACTCTTTAAAAACGCCATCAAAAAGAGTTCCGCCGCTTTGATCATAGCCCATAACCATCCCTCATCGGATTGCACCCCATCCAGCGAGGACATAGACATTACCAAAAGGCTGGTGGAGGCAGGGAACATTATTGGCATTGAAATACTGGACCATGTCATTGTCGGTTTTAACGGCTTCCTGAGTTTCAAAGAAAAGGGATTGCTGTAGCCAGTTTCTGGGAAAGGCGGTATAAGAATAAAAATGAAGGGAGGAATTAGAATGTTTCAGTTAATTGTTAACCCGAATTTCCAGAAGGCAGCAGCATCCGGTGCAGTGCAGTTATTTAAAATCGGTACACTTACCGTAGCAAGTGTATGGCTGTCCAGAGCAACCCATGAGGCGGGGAAGAATCTGATAGCGGAGATGACCCAGCATTACAGGCTAATAAAACATGGAATGTAGGTTTAAGGGAAGCTACCAGCTTCCCATTTTTATTTGGAAAGGGGGGTGTCTATGAACTGGCAGGAGATGGTTAAAAAGGCCCTGGCTGATTTGCTGATAGTGGGATTACTTAGCACAGCTGCCGTAGCATGCAGCAACATGATTCAGCAGACTTTATCTTTGCCTGCGGCGGAGGAGAAGCAATGATCGAAAATGATGATTACAGGAGGGTAAACCAGTTTGTACTGGACCAGTTCGAGAGGGAGAGGGTGAGTCCTCATGATTCGGTGGGTAAACAAATCGACAGCACCTGTGACAGGGTAAATCGCTCAGTCAATAATTCTGGCAGCTTCAAGTCAAGGGAACTTAGCCCTAAGACCCAGGAAATGCTTCTGGTAGGGGCAATACTGTTTGCCAAGTTCTGTCTGTGGTGGCTGTATCGGTCGGCGCAGAAAAATGATGTGGATGTTACTGGGTTGTAAAAATAAAAGGCCCGAAGGCATTGAGCTTTCGGGCCTTTTATTATATGTTGTCATCCTGCGTCTAAGATGATTACCTTTTACCCAGCAGCAGGTATCGCCCGTTGGAATATAAGGTATCTTGTAGGATTCCCCTTTTTATTATCTCTCTGAACTCTAGTGTAGTCATCGATTATTCCTCGTTGCACAAGCCATTTCCTAACATCGTCATATTTAACTTCATACTCCTCACATAGCTTTTTGACATCAGGAACAGGTGCGTAAACTGGATATATATCCCTGGTAAGGTATATGGTGGATATTTCCTTAACCACTTGCATTATTTCAATGTTGGATTTCCTGAAAGGGGCTAGGCTTGCACATTCAGTGGCATATTCAACTAACTGTCTAGATTCAACTCCATAATCAGGGAATATCAATAGATCCGTAAGTGTATTAATCCGAAGACTACTCGGTTTCATCCAGGTCCTAAACCATTCATGGTCAACTCTGTAAATTATTTGAACTCGTCCAGCTTCGTCCCGAGCGCTGATAAAAAATGGTACTTGGGTAAGACATATTGCCCGCACGCTTATATCATCTTCGATTTTCTCAAAAACGCCTTTGGGAGTAATTGCGTACCCGGGTGGGAGTAATACATCGTCAAATGGTGGTTTATCCTCGAGGGTAAAAAATCTCCCAGCAGGTAACCTGTCTTTATTGTTTACTCCTGGACTTTGAGTATACTGATTTGCCTTTTCAACAGCCTTGGTAAATTCATTTTCAATTATTGTAGTGCTGGCAGCCTCACCATCTTGTTCGTTATCTGTAGCCTCAACAGGTACTTGCTCTTCGATATTTACATCCCTGGTATTCTCCTCCGTCAACATGTCTTTAAATGAAATCTCTTCATTCAGGGGTTCTTGAATTCCATTAATTTCATTTTGCATTGTATTTGCACCTTCCTTATAAATTTTCATAGGTATTTGCATCGTTACATTGTTACATTGTTACGCGATACACGAGTATCGTTATATGCTTCTCCGCTCCATGCTGCGTCCCTCCCCTGAAGAATTTCCGTAGTGGCGTCTTGTGCCTCACGAAATATTGCTTTCTGATGTAAAAGTACCTGGAGGATTCCCGGGGCAAGATATTTCGTAAAAAGCTCCACCTTTAATTTCATTGAACCCAGGTTGTCTGTAATTGTTATCTCATCCATTTTTATTTAGCCCCCGCCAAGCTACGTCACAATATGTATTATAAACACATATATATCCACCAGTCCAGTGGATATATATAAATTAATAAATATATTTCATAATAAGGCATAATTCCACTTGACCCGTGGTAATAATATGGATTATACTGTACCATAGCACAGTTTTAGCATTTTTGTTCTTAGAAAGGGATTTAGTGAGGAGTGACTCTAATGAAAATGGTACCATTTGTAAACCTAGTTGAACCAGTACCTATCCGAATTGGTGCGATCTTAAGATTGGCCCGAATTGCAAACATGGAGACGATAAAATCAATAGCAAATAAATTCAATTTCTCTGCACAAAGCCTGTCAGCTTATGAAACGGGAACAAGAACAGTAAGTGAAACAAATTACCCTGAATTGATAAAAATAACCCTTGATTTACTGGATTCCATCATAGCTTCTAATAATAATCACCAGGATCTTTTGTATAAAAAGAATAAAACCGATAAATTTATTAAGAAGTTGGATTCCCTTTATTATAAGGAACAGCTTTTATTAACTCTAAGCGATTTTTTCCCTGTTTGCTATATTGGAACAAAGGTCCTGGGGCACTATCTCACTTTAAACAAACATGTTCACTTAGATAAAAATTGTCCACCATATCCAAACAGATACTATGAAAAGGACCATACCCCACAGGCAGATGATATTTTATTAGAATGGTTAGGCAGCCGAAAGTTAAATCAACGTAATTTCCGAAGCCTCTTCGCAAAATGGCTAGTTCTGGAAAACAGGTTTATTAGTAAGATGTATGCAGGATTAGATACCACAATACAGCATGCTGACAAATACTTTAGGAACAACAAGACTAAGCATTATGTTCCATATACTAATTTAAGCATGTTCTGTGATAATGCCTTAAGAGATGATTTGTTTTTCGAGCACCCTGGACCAGCAATTGATGCTTTACTGGTATTTAGTGAAAGTATTGAGCTGTCAAAAAATTTTAGCAAGATAAAAGTTAAGGTAAGACTTGAAACAGATGAGCAAAGCTCTAAAGACATAAACAGTGATAATAATACTATTGAGGTCTATGCTTTTTGGACTGCCCAAAAAATTTGAAAGAGGTTTTATAACATGCGTGCAGTAGCTTATGCCCGCTTTTCTTCTGATAAACAACGTGAAGAATCCATTATTGCTCAGTTACGTGCGATACACCGTTACGCAAATTCACAGGGTATAGAAATTATTAAGGAGTATACAGACGAGGGGAAGAGTGCTTCAACTGATGATCGCCCTGCATTTCAACAGATGTTTTTAGAAATAGTACAGTATAAACCAGATTTTGTTTTGGTACACAAGCTTGATCGATTTGCCAGGGATCGTTTTGATTCAATTTTTTATAGGAGAGAAATACAGAAAGTCGGCGCTAAGCTAATTGCTGTAGATCAACCCATGGACGATAGCCCCGAGGCAGGCTTACAAGAAGGTATGCTTGAGCTATTAGCCGAATACTATATCCGTAATCTAGCACGAGAAGTTATGAAGGGCATGAAGGAAAACGCATACAAAGCCAAGTATAATGGTGGCTGGATACCATTGGGCTATGATATAAACCCCGATGGGCATTATATTATTAATGATGATGAGGCTAAAACAGTTCGCATAATATTTAGTCGGCTGCTCCAGGGCAATAGTTATGGTTACATAATTGGGGAATTAAATCGACAGGGAAGGAAAACGAAGCGTGGTAAGGAATTCGGTAAAAATTCTCTATACGAACTTTTGAAGAATGAGAAATATTGCGGCACTTACGTTTTTAACGAAACCCCAAAAAGGCTTAATGGTAAGCGTAATAACAGGGTTAAAAAATCCGACACAGAAATAATAAGGCAGGAGAACGCTATTCCAGCCATTGTTAGCAGGGAGGATTGGAATCAAGTGCAGGAAGTAATGAATGAAAGGAAAATTGGGCCACGTGAAAAGGTTGACAACGTTGTTTATATTTTAACAGGAGTATTGAAGTGCGGACATTGTGGGGCTGCCATGGTAGGAAACGGATCAACAAAAATGGTAAATGGGGAGAGAAAAAGATACTATTATTACCAATGCAATAATGCCATGAGAACTCAAAGCTGTAATAATAAGAAGCGTTACCCCAAGGGGAAAATAGAAAATGCCGTTTTAACCCAAATTGAAAAGGGAGTTGTACGGCCAAATAATATAGAGGAATTGGCAAATACGCTCTGGGCAGATATAAAAATCATAAATGACAGCAGAGATGAGGAAAAAGTTGGATTTGAAAAACAGCTTCAGGACGTAGAAGGTAAAATAAACCATATCATAAATGCCATTGAAAAAGGTATGAACCCAGGTGATTTTATTCAGAGGATGAATGAATTACGGGAGCAAAAACAATACTTGACTGGAAAACTTTCCGAAAGAAAATCTCCTTTTGAAGGAATAACAAAACAGGATATCCTCCTATTCCTCAAAAGGCAACGGGGAAAGCTCATCCTCAGGGAAAACCTTGAGGTATGCAAAAACATAGTGGCCTCGTACATTGACAAGGCCACTTTACTTGAAGGCAATTTAGATATTACTTTTAAATTTAATCTAATGAGTTGTGATAAAACTGGTGTCGGAGGCGGGACTTGAACCCGCACGGTCTCCCATACGCCCCTCAAACGTACGCGTCTGCCTATTCCGCCACTCCGACATGTTTGGCTCGCATAATAGATTATAGTGACCGCCGTGTGGTTTGTCAAGGAGATATATCAAGCAGATTATGGGGTGAGGCTGAATCCTTTGTGCTGCCAGAGTTCGATAAAGCCTTCCGCCACCTTCATTATTTCTTCCCGGTTCTTCAGCGCGTTCAGCCACCTGGCGGGGATAGTCTCATAGCCGTAATAGGAGCCTGCCAGTCCGCCCACGATGTTGCCGGCGGTGTCGGCATCCTCCGTTGTTTTACAATAACTAAATATTAAAAGCCGCTTTAAAGCCCGAGAATTCGGGCTTTTCTTTTGTCAATCTTTATGCATTTTTATGTTGTGTATTGTCGTGTATATAAATATAATAGGGTTAGAGGTGAATTTATGTATCTAAAGAAAAGTATGAGCAATGGTAAACCCTATTTATCTTTTGTCCAAGGTTACAGGCAAGATGGGAAGGTAAAACAAAAAACAGTTGAGAAGCTTGGCTATCTTGAAGATCTGGAAAAGGAATATTCTGATCCTATCGCTCATTTCAGGCAGGCCGCAAAGGAACGTTCCAAAAGTGAAGTTCCTCAGAAAACGTTAGAACTTAACCTATTAGCCAAACTTCCGGATCAAGCAGCATTGCGCAAAAATCTTGGTTATACTGTGCCAAAGTCAGTGTACTCCTTACTTGGTCTTAGAGAATATTTTCAGAATAAACAAAGGCATTTGAACGTGGATTATAACCTAAACAGCATATTCAGTCTTCTTATTTTTAATCGCTTTTTATTTCCTTCATCAAAAAAGAGCGCCTTT
>LOEZ01000014.1 GCA_001516055.1 Gracilibacter sp. BRH_c7a | reverse complement strand
TTGTATATAATATTCTAGTAAATTAAAAAAAATCCTCTTTTTACTAAGTTAGTTTAAGGATTTTTTTCTTTAAAAAATAATTAGGTCTTCGAAACTATTTACTAAATATTTGAATAGGAGTAATTTGACGTGTTTTTCCAGTATTTTCATCAATATCTAACACAACAGCATTAATCTGTACTGTCCCTGTAGCAACCTCGAATTTAGCAGGCATTTGAGTAATAAAACTATTTATTATAATTTCTTTTTTAACTCCCAAGACCGAATCCTTAGGTCCAGTCATTCCTACATCCGTAATATAAGCGGTACCCTTATCCAGAATACGGGCATCAGCAGTCTGAATATGTGTATGTGTCCCTAATACTGCGCTAGCTTTCCCATTAAGAAACCAACCCATGGCAACCTTTTCTGAAGTAGCCTCAGCATGAAAGTCTACAAGAATCACAGGTGTCTCAGCTGCAATCTTATTAATTATTTGAATAACCATGGAAAATGGATTTTCTAAAGGAGCAAGGAATATGCGTCCAGAGAGATTAATAATACCGGTTTTAATCCCATTTCTCATCACAAAACCGTAACCTTTACCAGGTGCGCCTATAGGATAATTTGCAGGTCTTATAAGCTTTTTTTCATCATCAATATACTTAAGTATTTCTTTTTGATCCCAAACATGATTCCCCATGGTTAGAAAGTGGATTCCGTAATCATATAGTTCTTGAGCAACTTCCTTTGTCAGCCCTCTTCCTCCAGAAGCATTTTCAGCATTAGCTATAACAAGATCAAAGGAAAAATCTTTCTGAAGATCTGGTATTAAGGTTGCAATGGCCTCTCTTCCAGGTTTCCCAACTATATCCCCTATAAATAGTATCTGCATATGAATTCCTCTCCACAATCATTCCTAAATCATTAAGCCACAATTATATTCTAACCATTAAAAACAAGGACTCTTCCATCATCTCTTAAAGCTGTAATATTTTTTTCTGTTCCGTTAGAACGTATAGCTGCTAACATGTGATTTATCGTCTCTTCTTGAAAAACAATTTCTTCTTCCATCAAATTACTGTCATCGACAATCAATTGTTTTTCGAGGTCATTTTTAATAATTTCCACAATCAAGTTCATTTCATTCTGAGTAATGCTGCCAAGATCTCTAGTTATAACTAATAAATCGAGTTCCTGTTCTTGTTTCTCAATACTGAACAATCGCATTTTACGACCTTCTATTTTATGAAACATTTCTAAGGCTTGTGTCAGCTTTGTTTTAAGCCCTTCAAACTTACAGTCCTTAGTCACTAAGAATTTGAGAATTAGTGCCTGTTGTTTTTGACAGCAACTGATGGTTCCAACTTCAGGGTATCTTAATAGTATAGATACTAATAACCCCGTGCTGTAATTCAAATAGTTGGAATCAACATTAGTTACATCCATTGCGACCATCTTATTATTCCTTTCCCTAAACAGTAAATTGTATTCCTAATCGTATAATTATTCTTCGCTTATACGTAAAGTCCTTCATTATTCTCTCTAGTAATAATTACAAAAAATAATTAGCTGTCTTAGGATTTACTCTTAAGACAGCTAATTGGGTTACAAAATCTAAAGTACTAGAAACTAATTCTACTTAGCATAATCAACTGCTCTGGTTTCCCGAATAACAACTACCTTTATTTGTCCGGGATATTCTAACTCTGCTTCAATCCTCTTAGAAATATCATGGGCTACCCTTGGGGCCAGGACATCATCAATTTTATCCGGACTAACAATTATTCGTATTTCCCTACCTGCTTGAATAGCATAAGATTTTTCTACACCTTCAAAGGTTTCAGCAATCTCTTCTAGCTTCTGTAAACGTTTGATATAAGTTTCCAAAGTTTCGCGTCTGGCACCTGGTCTAGCAGCAGATACAGCATCTGCTGCCGCCACAAGTACGGCAACAATAGTTTTCGGTTCAGTATCTCCATGATGGGCTTCAATAGCATGAATAATATCAGTTGATTCTTTATATTTCTTGCAGATATCAACACCAATTTCAACATGGGTCCCTTCAATATCATGGTCAACTGCTTTACCAATATCATGTAATAGTCCAGCACGTTTAGCACTCTGAACATCAATGCCTAACTCAGCTGCCATTAAACCAGCTAAATGAGATACTTCTGTAGAATGCTTTAAGACGTTTTGACCATAACTAGTTCTAAATCTTAGACGACCTAAAAGTTTGATGAGTTCGGGATGAAGTCCGTGAACTGCTGTTTCAAAAGTAGCTTGTTCACCTTCTTCACGAATTTTCTGATCAACTTCTTTTTGAGCTTTATCAACCATCTCTTCAATTCTAGCAGGATGAATCCTTCCATCCAATATAAGTTTCTCAAGAGCTACCCTGGCAACTTCTCTTCTAATAGGGTCAAACCCGGATAAGATGACTGCTTCAGGTGTGTCATCAATAATTAAATCTATCCCTGTAAGAGTTTCCAAAGCTCTGATATTACGACCTTCCCTGCCGATTATACGTCCCTTCATCTCATCATTCGGTAATGCTACAACAGAAACAGTACTCTCAGCAACATGGTCTGCCGCACAGCGATGAATAGCAAGAGAGATAATATCTTTTGCCCTTTTCTCAGCCTCTTCCTTGGCTCGGGTCTCATATTCCTTAATCATAATCGCCGATTCATAACGGACTTCTTCTTCTACACTTTTTAGCAGAAGTTGCTTAGCTTCTTCAGGGGTCATACCTGATAATCTTTCTAATTCGGCTACTTGTTTGGCAATTAAATCGTTTAAACTATTTTTTTGCTTTTCTACATCCGCTTCTTTGCGCTGTAAATTCTCCTCTTTACGTTCTAATGTCTCTAATTTTCGTTCCAGAGTTTCTTCTTTCTGAAGATAACGCCTCTCCATACGCTGAAGTTCATTGCGCCTCTCTCTTGTTTCTTTTTCGACATCATTACGGATAAGCATGACTTCTTCTTTAGCAGCAACAATAGCTTCTCTTTTTTTGGCCTCAGCTTCGGTGTCAGCATTCACTTTGATTCTTTTCGCTTCTATTTCAGCGGAACCAATAGTTTTCTCCGCAACTGTTTTACGAATAAACCATCCAACTAGACCACCTAATCCCAGTCCAGCCAATAAACTAATTACAACATACAAAACTGATAACCCCATATTTTTCACCTCCCTCATACTTAAAAAATATAAACTTAATCTCATTTTATCTTCAAAAATAAAAAAAACTGGTCAGACCAGTCCTGTAAAAAATAACCTTAATGATAATTCTTCCCTTAAAACGTATACTCAATGCCTAGATGCCACATGATGTTCGGTTGCAAAAAATATATAAGAGAAAACCTTTTAGAGGTTAATAATTTACATGGTACAGGTCCATTATCATTAGTTTAATTAAATGTATAATTATTGTCAAGTTTACTTAATTAACCGTATCTAAAAATTCTCTCCAGAGATAATTTCGGCAAGAACATTTCTTACAGTATCTAGGGGATAACCCTTTTGCAAAAGCTTATCCCCTATTCTTTTCTTAATATATATTTCAAACGAAAATTTACTTATATTTTTATATCTTTTTTCCCATTTTTCCTGTTCAATCTGAAATAACTTTTGTCCGAGCTCCAAGCAGGTCTTGTTTTCCCTAGCACTAATATATAAATTTTCTAGCACTACAAAGATAATTTGTTTATCAATACCTGCCTTTTGCAACTCCATTTTTATCCTTGCCCTAGAATACTTATCCCGTTTATTTTTACAGTAAGCGACAGCATAACTATGGTCATCAAGGTATTTCCATTCGATTAGTTTATCTAAGGCCTCAAGAATTTCATCTGAAGTAAAACCTTTTTGTTCCAACTTCTTAGTAAGCTGAAAGATAGTCAACTGTCTTCTGCTCAAATAGTTTAGGGCGATGCTAAGAGCACTCTTAGCTGATTTGTCACTACTCCTCATTTGAGATTTCAATATCTTCTTGAGGCTTACTTTTCTTAATAGAACCTAAAACCATTTCTCTTACTTTGCTTTCGATTTCTTGTGCGATTTCAGGGTTCTGGCGAAGATAATCTTTTGCATTTTCCCTTCCCTGACCAAGTCTTTCTCCATTGTAGGAATACCATGCTCCAGATTTAGCTATGATATCTGACTCTGCTGCCATGTCAATAATACTACCTTCTCGGGAAATACCTTCACCATAAATCAAATCGAAATCAGCATAGTTAAAGGGAGGAGCAACTTTATTCTTTACAACTTTAACCCTAGTTCGATTACCGATTATGTCTTGCCCCTGTTTGATAACATCCTGTTTTTTTACTTCTAGTCTCACTGAAGAATAAAACTTTAAAGCCCTGCCTCCTGTTGTAGTTTCAGGATTGCCAAACATTATGCCAACTTTTTCTCTTATCTGGTTAATGAATATAACACATGTATGACTTTTGCTTATTGCCCCTGTAAGCTTTCTTAGGGCTTGGGACATAAGACGAGCATGTAAGCCTACATGAGAGTCTCCCATCTCTCCTTCTATCTCTGCTCGTGGTACTAAAGCTGCTACAGAGTCTACGACGATAACATCTATTGCTCCACTCCTCACAAGGGCTTCACAAATTTCTAGAGCTTGTTCTCCTGTATCGGGTTGGGAAACCAATAAGTCTTCTACTTGTACACCTAAAGCTCGAGCATATATTGGGTCCAAAGCATGTTCAGCATCAATAAAAGCCGCAACTCCTCCGGTCTTTTGAGCTTCGGCAATTACATGAAGTGCTACAGTTGTTTTCCCGGATGACTCAGGTCCATATATTTCCGTAACTCTTCCTCTCGGTATACCACCTACACCAAGAGCTTTATCAAGGGCTAATGATCCCGTAGAAATAGTTGCAATAGCTAGTCTAGTTGATCCCTCACCTAATTTCATTATCGCTCCCTTACCAAATTGTTTTTCAATTTGGCTTAGAGCGATATCTAATGCTTTTAATTTATCTGAAGCAGACATCTTTTTTCCTCCTCTTAACATTTGGCACAAAACATATGTTCGATATCATTATACTTTTTATCTATCTTTTTTGTCAATAAACTTCTTGTAAAAAATTTCAAGTTGAACCTAGCTTGAGTAAATACAATCTCAAGATATTTAAGGCGGTTTCTACAGTCATATTTCTGATAGATTCCCTGCTGCCAACGAATTGGCACTTCTGAATATCAACCCCTTGAAAATGGGCCAGCCCGATATACACTAAACCAATAGGTTTTTCTTCTGTCCCTCCGTCTGGGCCTGCTATCCCAGTAATAGATAGACCTAAATCAGCTTGAAGATATTCTTTCACTCCTTGAGCCATCTCCTTAGCCACAACTTCACTGACTGCGCCATGTTCTGCTAAACTATCCAAATTCACTCCTAATATTTTCTCTTTCGTTGAGTTAGCGTAACTGACTACTCCTCCAAGATAGTAATCGGAACTTCCTGCTTCGGAAGTAATCCTTCCACCAAGTAGACCCCCACTACATGACTCAGCAGTAGCTAAGGCCAGTTTATTTTTCCGAAGAAGATTCCCAACTATCTTTGCATGTGTCTCATCGTCAACACCGAAGATGCTATCCCCAAGTCTTTTTCTTATAACAGCTTCAGTATTGTCTAAGATTACTTGAGCTTTACCTTTATCCTTTGTTTTAATCGTCACTCTCAAATCCATATAAGTATGTTTATCCAAGAGCGTGAGAAAAGGAGATGATTGAGCCATTAAATCTTGAATCTGTTGTTCTAGCTCTGATTCCCCAAGCCCAAAAACTTTTATAACTCTTACATACATCCTTTCCTTACCTTCTTTTAAAATTTTCTGCAGCTCTGGCAGAACATGATGGTCAAACATCACTTGCATTTCGGATGGAGGGCCTGGCATTATCACACAATATTTATCATTCTTTTCAATTATTGCTCCTGGAGCTGTCCCCATCTCATTCTTAAGAATCTTAGCACCTTTAGGAAAAATAGCTTGCTTTTCTGAACCTGGTGGTAAGCTAAGCTTTTCATTATAGAAATCTCTAATTGAATTCATCCAATCCTGATAAAAATCCATATCAAGATCTAAAACGTGAGCTACTACTTCTTTAGTCATATCATCTGCTGTAGGTCCCAGCCCACCTGTTAGAAATACTATTTGAGAACGCGTAAGAGCCTGCTCAAGAGCTCCTAAGAGCCTCTCTTGGTTATCACCGACAGTGGTATGATAAACGACTTCCATACCTAATCCTGAGAGCTGCCCAGTAAGATAAAAGGCACTTGTATTAAGAGTCTTTCCTAATAAAAGCTCTGTACCTGTAGAAATAATCTCTGCTTTCATCTTCTAACTCCTCTGAATTATATTTTCCTCCTTAATTATTACACGCGAAGTTAATACTTATCCAATATAGGATAGAAAGTTATAAGAAAAGAGTTTTCTTGATAAAAAACTCTTTTACTTACTTAAGCCCTGTATTTGTGCATTAATGAGCGAACCTAATCCACAGTTGTAAGCTGTACTGCAGTACAGCTCTCACCTTACATTGGAGGCGGGCAATGCAGTAATATATCTATTTCTTCAGCGCACTAAGATAGTGCCTTGACTTCATTACATAATCAATTCCCGATATCACAGTAAATACTAAGGCAACGTAAAGCATCGGTTCTCCGACAGGTATATTCAAGTAAGACAAAGGCCAATCATGGAGCAGAATAGCAGAAATAGCTATCACTTGAGTAACTGTTTTGATTTTCCCTAGTTTACTGGCACTTATAACAACTCCATCGGCCGCAGCAATAGCTCGGAGTCCGGTAACAGTAAATTCTCTGGCTAAGATAACCCAAACTATCCAAGCAGAAACTTGATCTAATTCCACTAAGCTAATTAGGGCTGCTGAGACTAAGAGCTTATCTGCGAGTGGATCAAGGAACTTTCCAAGATTAGTAACTTGCCCAAATTTGCGGGCTATATAACCATCCAAACCATCTGTAGTAGCAGCTAAGATAAAAATACCTGCAGCAACGTAATCCTGATAGGGAAAAAAAGTCCTACCACCAGGAAGTTTAAGTAAGAGAACTATCATAAAAATTGGCACCATAATTATTCTTATCAAAGTTAACATATTTGGTAGATTCACTCCAGTTCCTCCCCCCATAAGTCATAACTGTCTGCCTGGAGAATCTTAACATTGATAATATCTCCAGAAGAATGTCCCTGAAAAGTTTTACAATATACTTGACCATCTATTTCAGGGGCATCCCCTTCACTACGCCCTCGCCAACCATCGGGTAATTCTTCTTCCAGGATCATTTTTAAGCTCCGGCCTATTCTCTTTTGTTGAATTTCATTCACTAATTCAGCTTGCATAGCCATCAAGCTATCTTTTCTTGCTTCCCGTACAGCACTAGGAACCTGGTCCTTCATCTTACCTGCAGGAGTATTCTCCTCCTGCGAATAAGCAAATACTCCAAGCCTATCAAACCGCATACGTTTGATGAAGCTTTGTAAGTTTTGAAAATGTCTTTCCGTTTCACCGGGAAATCCAGTGATAAAAGTTGACCGGATAAATATTTCTGGAATTCGGCTGCGCAATTTTTCTATAAGTTGCTCTGCCTGTTCCCTTGTGTTACGGCGATTCATTCGGGCAAGAATCTCATTGTCCCCATGTTGAAGAGGTATATCTAAATAATTACATATTTTTGGTTCCAAAGCTATGATATCAATCAATTCATCTGTAAGTACATCGGGATAGCAATACATCAGCCTAATCCATTCCAACCCGTCTATACGCACCATCTCTTTCAGTAGAGATGGTAACTCTTGTTTCCCATATAAATCTAGGCCATAACGGGTTAAATCCTGTGCTACCAGGATTATTTCTTTGGTGCCTTCTCCAGCCAACCTCTTGGTCTCTTCAAGGACTGATTCTTTATTCCTGCTCCGATAGCTACCTTTGATTCCGGGAATCGCGCAGTAACTACAACGATTGTCACATCCCTCGGCAATTTTCACATAAGTAGAAAAGGTAAATCCCGTTCTTATCCTCGGCATCTCATGAGTATAGAGAAAATCTTGAGTTTCTTTCCAAGTGAATACTCTTTGATTATCGTCACTTTCAATAATGGAGACAATATTATGCAGTTCTCCATCTCCCAAGACTCCATCAAGTTCCGGAATCTCTTTAACCAATTCTTTACCATAGCGCTGAGCTAGACACCCCAATGCATAGACTTTTTCACATACACCTTCGCTTTTTAGCTCTACTATATCACAGAGAACCTCTATAGACTCTTCTTTAGCGTCATTTATAAAGCCGCAGGTGTTTACCAAGACAATATTCGCTTCTTGGGGGTTAGATGTAAGCTCGTATCTTTCAGCCAATAACCCAGAGATTACTTCACTGTCAACCTGGTTTTTGGGGCATCCAAGGTTAATAACTGCAGCCTTCTTTTTCAACTTGCACCTCTGTTTAATAATCAAAGTTAAGTGTTATTTCACTTCAGTATATACCAATTTTTCCCCAAGTGTCAAAATGAAGTTTTTTATGATAAAAAACTGAAGTACGAGGTACTTCAGTAGTAGTATCTATCAATCTAACTGAATGTGAACATAGAATCAACCGAATTTACCTGTAATATAGTCTTCTGTTTTCTTATCATTTGGATTCGTAAATATTTTTTGAGTTTCATCAGTTTCTATTACTTCACCATTTAAGAAGAAAGATGTGATATCTGAGATCCTAGCTGCTTGCTGCATATTATGAGTAACTATAACAATTGTATAATATTTTTTCAGCTCATTAATTAATTCTTCAATCTTAGTCGTAGCAATTGGATCCAATGCAGAGGTCGGTTCATCCATCAATAGAACTTCCGGTTGAATCGCGAGGGATCTGGCAATACAAAGTCTTTGTTGCTGACCACCTGAAAGTCCATAGGCATTGGCATGTAACCGGTCTTTAACCTCTTCCCATAAAGAAGCACTCCTAAGACTTCTTTCAGTAATTTCAAATAATTCTTTTTTATCCTTAATTCCATGTATCTTTGGACCATAGACAACATTTTCATAAATGGATTTGGGAAATGGATTCGGTTTTTGAAAAACCATGCCCACTGAAGTTCTTAGCTCCTCTACCCTGATGCCATTGCTAAAAATATTTGTCCCATAATAAAGGACCTCTCCTGATGTTCTTACACTAGGAATATTATCCACCATACGATTTAATGTCTTAATAAAAGTTGATTTACCACATCCTGAAGGTCCGATAATCGCAGTAACTTGATTTTCTCTTATTGTAAGTTTTATGTCCTTAAGTGCGCGGACATCACCATACCAGAGATTTAAGTTTTTAACGTCATATACAACGTTATTTTGATGATTATTATTTTTTTCGTTTAACATTAACAAAGCATTCCTCTCCATATTAATATCGTCTTTGATACTTGTTTCTTATTACAATTGCTACTGAATTTAATAAAAATAATAACACCAGCAATACCACTATCGTAGCTGCGGCCAGATTTGCATACTCTGGAGTAAGAACTGTATCAAGTGTCCAATAATAAATCTGAATGGGTAGAGCAGTAAAATCAGACATTATACTATGAGGTACTCTAAGGATCAAAGCTGGTATACCAAGAACAACAAGAGGTGCTGTTTCTCCAATCGCTCTTGAAATAGCTAAAATTGATCCAGTCAAAATCCCTGGTAAGGCAGATGGTAAAACAACCGTTCTTACTGTAGTCCACTTCGTTGCTCCCATAGCATATGCTCCATCTCTCAAAAAGCCAGGTACTGCTCTGATTGCTTCTTGACCTGCTACAACAACAATAGGCAATACTAATAAAGATAGTGTTAATCCGCCTGCAAGTATACTGGAACCCAAGTTGAGCAACCTTCCGAAAACCGTTAATCCGAGTAATCCAAAGATAACCGAAGGTACACCTGCTAAATTAGAAATATTGACATTGATAAATGATTGGAATCGCCCTTTGTTTGCATATTCTTCCAGATATATAGCTGTCGATATTCCTAATATCAGAGTTACAGGTATGACTACTGCCATTAGTAAAAATGATCCGATTATAACACCATATATTCCAGCTTTTTCCGGAAAGATGGATAGATTACTTGTTAAAAATTGCAGGTCTAACCATCCGATACTTTGTGCCCCTATTCGGTAAAATAATATTGCTAATACTGTTAAAGCAAATAGAATAGATAAAGAAAACAGTTTTCTTCCAACTTTATCTAGAAGAATACGATTATCCATCCTTTTATTAGTAATCTCTTTATTTAAAAAGGTTTTTAACTTACCTTCATTATTCAACCCAATATTTTTCTCATTATTATCTGAGTTATTATGATGATTCATGATTAGTATTCCTCCCTATACTTACGAGAGATGTATCGTGCCAGCAAATTCATTACAAGGGTAAAAATAAATAATATTAAACCTACAGCATATAAACTATAATACCCTGTTCCTATCCCTGCATCGCCACTTGTAAATTCAACTATATAGGCTGTCATTGTCTGCATGGATTGTGTTATATCGAATGTGAAATTTTTTGAACTCCCGCTGGCAATCGTCACAATCATTGTTTCTCCAATTGCCCGGGAAATAGCTAAAACAAAAGAAGCAATAATACCGGAAATCGCAGCTGGAATCACAACTTTTAAAGTAACTTCCAATCTTGTTGAGCCAAGTGCAAGTGCACCTTCCCTCATGTCATTAGGAACAGAACTCATGGCATCTTCAGATAAGGATGTAACAAGGGGAATAATCATAATACCCATAACTATCCCTGGGCTTAGAGCATTTTTAGCTTCTAAAGTAGGTATTAGATTCATTAGCAGTGGAGTGACGAAAGAATAAGCAAAAAAACCATAAACTATTGTAGGAATACCTGCTAAAACCTCCATAACAGGTTTTATGGTTTTTCTCGTGTTATCTGAAGCGAATTCACTTAAATACATCGCAGCAGTTAATCCTATCGGAACTGCTACACACATCGCTATCAACGAAGTAATAATAGTCCCATTAATTAAGGGTAAGATTCCAAAAGAAGGGTTAACAGCTAAGGGGGCTAACTCTGTACTGAAAATCTCTCTTATAGGTACTTGTTCAAAAAAGTGATAGGCATCAATTAGCAAAGTCAAAACAATGCCAATGGTTGTTAATATTGAGATTGAGCCTGCTATCAAAAAAAACTTAGGCATAATGATTTCTAATCGATTTTTTCTGTGTTTTATATTATTTCTGATTATATCCCTGACATGATTACTTTCACTCATCAAACTCTCTCCGTCCTGAAAATATATTTGATCAGTCGCTCATCTTTAAAACAACTTTAAGATGAGAAGTATTGTAGTCTTCTCACCTTAAAGTCAAACTATTATTTTAATTGAGATTTATTAAATTGCATTTAATTGTTGAAGATAACCTTCGTAAACTGATGATGGGAAAGGTGCAAATCCGTTTTCTCCTGCTAATCTTTCAGCACCTTGGTCTGATACGACATACTTTGCATAATCTAATATTTCTGGTTTCTCCTTAGCATGTGCGACATTCAGATAAGTGAATACTGGACGGGTAAACCCAGCATAAGGGAGGTCTTCTCCGATTGTTTTCAGAGTAGGTTCAACTGGACCATTACCAAAATCAACCGCTACTGCTTGAAGCTTATCTTGATTGCTTACATAGTATCCAAATCCAAAGTAGGCAATGGCATTTTTATCTTTGGAAACTAAGTCAACCAGGGTAGAGTACTCTTGCTGTAGGCTAGCTGTTTTAACCATTTCCTGCTCGTCCAAAATTGTTTCAAAGAAGAACTCATAAGTTCCGTGGTTTTCGTTTGGTCCATAGAATTTGATTTCTTCATTAGGCCATTCAGATCTGATATCTGACCAAAGAACTTTGTCATCTGCATTATATTTTCCTGACAGATACATATTCACGATTTCGTCTTTGGTCATTTCCTTGGCCCAGTCATTATCTTTGTTGATTACCATTGTCAATCCATCAAGAGCCAGTTTGAATTCTAAAATATCTTCGCCGAACTTTAATCCTTGTTCTTCAAGAGCAGCTATTTCTGTGTCTTTAATTTTTCTTGAAGCATCTGAAAAGTCTGTTTCACCTGGAATGAACTTTTTGAAACCAGCGCTGGAACCAGCACGACCTACTTGAACACTTACTTTAGGCTGTTCATTAGTCATGTACTCTTCTGCAATATGAGCCATTAAAGGATAAACTGTACCAGATCCATCAACAATTACAGTACCGCTGAGTTCTTCTACTTTTGGTTCTTCAACATTTGGGTCCGCTGGTGTCTGTGGCTGTTGGCCACAAGCTGCCATAGTAACTGCTAAACTTAGAACTAGTAATAATACAAGCACCCTTTTAAACATTTGGTAAATCCTCCTCATAATTTTACAGTATTATGTGTCTTTTTGACAATTCTTATTATACTTAACGATACAGGCCTTTGTGTTATGGATATGTTAAGTATTATTGAAGAGCTTGTAAACTTATATGTTAATTTTAAATCGACCCACGAGCAGGTGGAGATGCTGCGCTAATTCATCTAAGCTTTTACTGGCACTGGTTATTTCTTCTACTGAAGCAGCCTGTTCCTCCATAGATTCAGATACTTCCTTTGTGCTGGCAGAGTTTTCTTGAGTCATGGCTGCTAATCTAATAATCCGTTCTTCTACTTCTAATCTCATACCATCTATATTTAAACTGGATTTGTTCAAGGTATCTACTTTTTCTTCTGCTGATTTAATTGCCTTCGCAATCTCTATATATTTTTCTTTTGTTGAATCAACACTATCTTCCTGTTCCTTATATATTTTAATCAGGTTCTCCATAGTTTGTAATACTTCAATATTATCTTTATGCAGGTCCTTAACTATTGCATCTATAATCTTTGTTGTTTCTTTTGATTGAGTAGATAGCTTTCTTATCTCGTCTGCTACTACGGCAAATCCTCTACCATGCTCCCCTGCTCTTGCAGCTTCTATAGCAGCATTTAATGCAAGTAAATTAGTACTATCAGCTATATTGGTAATTAGTTTGCTAGCTTTCTCAATTTTTTTTGAACTCTCACTTACTTTGATTATATTTGAGTGTACTTCCTTATTTGCTTCGCTGGATTCTATTGCTATTTTAGACAGGATATCAATCACCGCTAAGCCTGAATCAACCAGATGTATTACTTCATTAGTCGCATTGGTCATCTCTTGTAAGTCCATAATATCCTGTGAAATGATATCACTTAGTTCCTTGGATTTTTCTGAGCTTTCTCTAGCATTTTCAGCTTGTTCAAAGGATCTTTCACTTATTTCACTTATGGTATTTGCTACCTGGTCTAATGCCGCTGAAGATTGGAGTGAATTCGTCTTTAGTTCTTGAGAAGACATCGTTATTTCCCTGGCAGATTTTTCAACCTCTTTTATAACACTTATTAAGTTATCGCCGATTTTTGTTATGGCTCTTTCTAAGTCCCCGACTTCATCTTTCCTTGTTATTTCATCTGCTCCGTTTTCTCCTTTTAAAGTATAGCTTTTCAAATTATAATCAGCGATTTCATCGGCAAATCCTATCACCTGGCTTATAGGTTTGCTTATTGACCGAGCGATATTGAAAGCTATGAAATTAGATATTATTACTATTATCAGCACTATAGTTATAAGACTCCTTTTTAAATCGGTGATGCTTTGATAAGCTTCATCCTCTTCAACTTCAATCACAAGCCCTACAAAATTATTGCCAATTTTAGCCAAGGACAGAGTTCCTATAACGTTTTTTCCTGAGTATCCTTTATAGATCCTGGTTTGATTATAATCAGCTTCCTCGTTATTTATGGGTTCTGATAAAATATCCACAGCCTCAGTTTTAATTGAATCTTCTAAAGGTTTGAGCTGGGTTTTTTCATTCTTCATAGTATTTGTAAGTAAGGTCCCTTTAGAATCAATGAGATAGGATTCACCAGTTAAACCAAGTTTATTAATTCCATTCTGAACAATAGAGTTTATTTTACCTTGGTTTAATATTATATTTAATACGCCTATAGGTTCATTATCATCTGTTTTAGAATAAATGGGGGTAGCTAATACAATGATATTATCCCCTATAAAACTATCTCTGAATATCTGAGACCAATTCTGTTCCCCTTCCATAGCCTTGCGGTTAAAGTCCCCGGAAGCAATTATTGGTGCTATATCAAGTTTTTCATATTTATTACTGAAAGCAACTTCTCCATATTGATTGGTAATAATCACATCTGTATAGTCATGATTTACTAAAGCAACATCAATGAATTCTTTGAAATTATCCAGGATTTCTTTTTCCTCTTCTTGGCTGGAATCATAATTATTTAGTTTTTCTAAGCCTAAACTGATAATTTCTGAACTGGCCAATATTTTGGCATCTATTTCTCTGGTATGAACGTACTCATTGATTCTTTCATTAGTTAATACGGTATATAATTCATTGCCTTTTAATACTTCATTTTCTATTTTATTACTGGCATTATTAATAAATATTAGACTTAAAATAGTTATTGGCACTAATACTATTAAAAAAACCATTAATAATAACTTATTTTGTATTTTTAAATTATTTAAGTTCAATAAACTAAAAAGATTGAATTTTTTTATAAAAGAATTTTTATCGGTGTTTTTCTTTTTGTTATTTATCCATATTTTTGCGTAAATATTTCTAAAACCATTTTTTAAGCCTGATATTAACGTCTTCATCATATTGGTATTTTTTATGTTTCTGCCGAGACTCTTTACTTTATTTAGTATTTTCCTCAATATACTTTTTCCACTCTTAATCATTTTAAAAAAAGTTTGCTTATGTATTTTGAATATCTCGTTTACTATATTATTTTTTTTGTCTTTTTCTATTCTCATTTACTATGCTCCATATCCTTTTGGTTATTGAACCTTTAAATATATTTGGATGATCATTTAAATTGTATAATACTTAATCTTTGAAGGTATTAACTTTAAGTTAAGTATTTGTAAATATATCTTAACGTTCTAAAAAGTAAAAAAACCAACTATATAGCTGATTTTCTTTGTTGCAGTGCACCGATGTAAAAAAAAGCAACAAAAAAAAACGTTACGAACCAACGTTCGTAACGTCCCTTATTACTGTAAAGTTTTTTACAGATCTTCCAGAGTTTCTTCAGTTATAACATAATCGTACACTGGTTCTCTCGATGCACCGAGTGGCGGAATCTCTTTACCATTTAAGGTAATTGTTAGTCCCCCCGCATTACCTACGGTAAGGAACTCGATAAGCTTTGTTCCTTGCAATGTTTCTGTAACTCCTGCCCGCCTCATACCATCAATAACTACATTCCCATCTACTCTAACCCTTAGCCAACAATCCTCTGTAAATGATAGTTCAGCCACAAGACCTTCGTAGACAACGGGTGACTCATCAGGAGGCTGTTCTGTATCTTTGCCATCTTCTCCGGGATCACTGGTTTGAGGAGCAGTTGGTAACGGTGTAGGAGTGAAACTTGAACCATTAGGATCTTTATCTCCTTGGCTTAAATAGCTTATACCAACTACTAACACTATAGTGAATACTGCCATTACTATAAGGATAATAGGCTTAAACCATACAGGAGTACTACGAATAGGTTTTAATGGTGCATATACTACCGGCTCAGTATGTTGATCTATTGAAGATAGATAATAATTGACTATTTCCTCTGGATTAAGTCCAAGTAATCGAGAATAATTTCTTAAAAATCCTTTAGTATAAATTGGACCGGGTAAGATTTCGTAGTCTTCATTTTCCATAGCCTCAAGATACCGAACTCTGATTTTGATATTGTTTTCCACATCACTATAAGTCCAACCCTTTTCTTCTCGGGCCTTTTTCAGAATTACCCCTTCGCCGGCCATTTTTTCACCACCTTTGTCAATAATTATTTAAAGAAAAATTACTATCCAAGTAGGTTTTAATTCTTTTAAAACCGTCCTCTTCATCTGAATAAGAAATACAATAAGAAAAATCAGCACTGTCTTCATTGGGATAACCATAGAGATTGTCATAATACTCCAGTATTAGACGCTCTGTTAATTTTTCGTAATTGTGATCCCTTAAGTGTTGAATTAACTCTTCAACAGCTTTTTTGCCAATCCTCTTTTTTAAACGTTCCAAGGATTCTTCCAATTCATCGGTTATCTCAGGAAGAGCGGCATACTCCTGAACTAATCTTGCTACACGATTAGGTAATGTGTCATACAACAAAACCTGGGTTCCTTGCTGCATAGCACTATAAACTGTATTCGGTAAGGTTACCCTGCCAATCCTTTTACTCTCGCATTCCATAATAAGGTACGGATAATTCTGATAACCTTGAATTTCATTATACAGTAATGACTCAAACTGTTTCTGAGTTGGCTGTAACCCCAAACCAATATGACCAAATACCGAACCTCTATTATTCGATAGTCCTTCCAAATCGATAACTGGATAACCGTCACTTTTCAGTTTTTTTAGTAGATTAGTTTTACCTGTTCCCGTATTTCCTCTAAGAACCACAACATGGAAAGGAAATTCCGCTGCGAAGAAATCAAGTATTAGATTCCGATAAGCTTTATAACCACCACTAAGTCGTAATACGGAAAGTCCCATGAGATCAAGAACCGTTGCCAAGGCCTTACTTCTCATACCACCACGCCAACAAAATACGAGTACAGGTCTATTCTTAGAAACTTCCTTTATCTGTTTATATAATTCAGGAAGTTTTCTGCTAGCAATCTCTAGTCCTCTTGAATAAGCATTTTGCGGGGAATCCTGGGCATATATAGTTCCAATCTCAGCTCTCTCTTCATTATCGAAGAGAGGAACATTAAGAGCTCCTGGGATTGTTCCTTCATTATATTCATCTTCTGATCTTCCATCTATATAAACGGTGTCACGAATATTAAACAGTTCTTCAGGGGAAACATCCTTTAACATAAAGTTTCTACTCCAGTTTTTGTAATTCTACAATATTGTTTACTAATCCTTCTAAAATAATTTAATTTTTTATAAATCTTCTACTTTACCAAATTTTTGTTCAAATTGACCTTTTGTCATGAGCACTTCTCTTGGTTTCGAACCTTCATATTGTCCGACTACTCCCTTTTCTTCAAGGAAATCCATAATACGAGCTGCCCTGGTATAACCTATCTTCAACCTTCTTTGTAATAAAGAAACTGAAGCTGTATTATTATCGATAAAAATATTAGCTGCCTTGAAAAAAAGTTCATCATTTGGTTCTTCACTGTTAACAACATTTATATTAGCTACCGGTATTTCATGGTATTCCGGCTTGGCTTGTACCTTTAGATAATCTACAATATTTTTAACTTCTTTATCTGCCAGAAAACACCCTTGAACCCTAATAGGTTTACTTATCCCGATTGGATGATAAAGCATATCCCCCCTGCCAAGAAGCTTCTCTGCCCCACCCATATCAAGGATGGTACGAGAATCAATCTGAGATGAAACGGCAAAGGCTATCCTCGAGGGAATATTAGCTTTAATCAGTCCTGTAATAACATCAACCGATGGTCTTTGCGTAGCTACTATCAAGTGAATTCCTGCAGCTCTTGCCATTTGAGCCAAACGACAGATGGCCTCCTCTACTTCTCCAGGAGCTACCATCATAAGGTCAGCCAATTCATCAATTATTACCACGACATAAGGCAGAGGTTTTAGTTCATTATCCTTTCTTTCGCTAACAATAAAATTATATCTCACAATATCTCGCACACCTGAAGCGGCGAAAAGTTCATACCGAGTTTCCATTTCTGTAACAATCCACTTTAAGGCCCCGGCGGCCTTTTGTGGCTCTACTACTACCGGCGAAATAAGATGAGGAATACCGTTATAGTTTGTTAACTCTACTACCTTTGGATCGATAAGCAGCAACTTCACCTCATCTGGTTTAGCTTTATAAACAATACTGGCGATAATGGTATTGATGCAAACTGATTTGCCTGAACCAGTGGCTCCGGCAATCAGAAGATGAGGCATTCTGGTTAAGTCAGCCATGATCGGAGAACCAGAAATATCTTTGCCTAAGGCTAATGTTAATTTACTTTGGGAAGACTGGTATTCTTCACTTTCTAATACTTCACGAAAATGAACAAGTGCAATCTCCTTATTCGGTACTTCGATTCCCACTACAGACTTTCCTGGTATAGGAGCTTCTATACGCACATCCGAAGCTGCCAGACTAAGTGAAATATCATCAGAAAGATTAGTGATTTTGCTTACTTTCACTCCAGGAGCTGGTTGGAGTTCATATCGCGTAATCGTCGGTCCTTGAGTAACACGTGTAACTTTAACTTTAACCCCAAAACTTGCTAAAGTATCCTCTAGAAGCCTCACATTATCAGCTAAATCCTTGTTATTCTTTTGTCCTCTTTTCATGGATTTATGCACCAGGGAAAGCGGAGGAAGTCTATAGTTAACAAGTCTTTCTGTTTTACGGGAAAGAGGTGTTCCGGTTATTTTGGTCGAGGATACATCAGGCAGATTACTTCCTTCAGCTATCCCCTCTACCCGTCTTTCCAATAAAGGTTCTGCTTCAGTCCGTATAATCTCCCTACCCCTTAACTCAGACTCTTCTTGCGGAATCTCACTGACTTCAATATCAGGTAATTCTGGTTCAAAAACATATTCCGGAGTTACTCTGGTTGGTTCCTTCTTCTTTACAGAGGAGAAAACCCCGGGTTTATTTTTATTTTGCACCTTCTTCTCTTTTTCGTTTTCAGCTAACACTTTTATAAAATCGTTTATCTGTCGCATTACAGCCCCTATGGCTTTAACTGTTAATGTGAAGAGATCTCTCACTGTTCCAACTAGGGATCGGTTAATAACTAGCACTGAGCCTACTATTGCGAAAACAACCAAGAGAATGTAACTACCGGTTACTCCAATGGTATTAACAAGAAAAGCCACAATCCCAAATCCAATCAAACCACCACCCTGACCTGACTTACCAACCTCAAATAATTCAACCGATCCATAGGTATCTGTTACACCTAAGTGCATAAATCCTTCTAAGACAAGCCAGAGGAGAACAACTCCTGCAATCCTCAATTTCAGTATTTTCTTATTCCTACCCATAAGAGATATTCCGAGAGCAGCTAGGACTACAAAGATCCCAGCACTGCCATCTCCTGCTAATACCTTTAATAACCTTACAGCTGCACCGGCTATAGGGCTTGCCCCATCTGAGTACAGTAATACCAAACCTAGACAAGCTAGTCCGACTATCAATATTCCTAATATTTCATTCTTAATCGTATTACTAACCCTATCGCTTTTTTTGCTTCTAGTGCGAGTTTTCCTTTTAGCAGCCACTGCCCCAAACCTCCAAGAACTAATGTATTTAGAACCTAGAGTTATATTTCAACAAGTTCTTAACCAATTCCTTTAATTCGCATAAACAATCTTGGTATTCATCAGCAAAAGAAGTAGAGCTCACGTCAGCTACTAATCTGACAATTGTAATATAGAAGATATCTGCAGCCTTTTGGAATCAAAACTAAGATATTGAATAATTGTCGGACTATTTTACCCTATATTCTTAGGCCATATTTACTTTGGCACAAGATATTAATGAGCTATTAGTCCTAGCATAAAGTGACTTGAGGCCGTTGTTAATTAATAGCGAATAATGTAACGTTTAGATACTAATAAAAATACCTAATTGTTTCAGGATAAATTTAAATATTTAAAAGGAGTGTTGACCATGTTGCATATCATTAATTTCTTACAAAGTTTCAAAAGAGATGAAAAGGGGCAAGCCCTCACAGAGTACGGTCTCATAATTGCTTTAGTTGGAATAGTAGTGATCCTCGGTCTTGGATATCTAGCAACAGATTTAAATACGCTATTCGACGGCATTGGAGACAACTTCTAAACCTGAATCACACAGTTATTTCCTCTCATCGGCCCTGCTGTTTCCAACAGTAGGGCCTTCTTAACCTAAGGAGTAAGATTTATCATGCTAAGCAGTATCTACCTCTTGCTACCCGTTCTTGGCCTCGCTTCGTGGCTGGATTGGAAAGAACGTCGGATACCCAATGCTCTCCTCTTTCCCTCACTTCTCCTCGCTTTTCTGCTGAATTACCTAACCTTAGGTTCTTCCGGATTACTTCATTCTCTATCCGGTGTACTGGTCGGATTTGCTTTACTTATAATCCCCTACCTTTTAGGCGGGATGGGAGCTGGTGACGTAAAACTTCTCATGGTAATCGGAAGTTTTGGCGGTGCATCTTTTGTTCTCTACAGTTTCTTAGCAGGAGCAATTATCGGAGGTGTCATCACCTTGATTATATATATCTATAATTTAACCCACAAAACAAGAATCACTTCTTTTCCTTATGGGATTCCCCTTTCATTAGGAGCACTAGCTTATTTGCTACTTGAATACTGGAGGTTATAGGATGATTAAAAAAAAATGGAGATCTTCGTCTGGGCAAGCTCTGGTGGAGTTTGCTCTTGTTCTCCCACTCTTTCTTCTCCTGATCTTTGCGGTAGTTGAAATCAGCCATGTGGGATATTCTTATGTCACTCTCAATAATGCTGTAAGAAGTGGAGCAAGGGTTGCCAGCCTGGGAGGTCTAGACACGAATATCAGAAACACAGTTTCCACATCCTCACCCTTATTTGACACCAACCTATTAAATGTCACCATAACTCCTAATGAAACGAATAGAAGATCAGGGACTCAGGTTACTGTTACAGCCTCTTACGAAGTCCATTTAACCACCCCCGTCCTAAGCCAAGTACTTCCGAATCCAGTGAATATTGAAAGCTCTTTATCGATGCGGATAGAATAGGATGAGAAAAATGAAAGATAACAAAGACAAAGGCAGTATAGCAGTTCTCACCATATTGGTTCTCTCAACCCTTTTAGGCTTTGGAGCACTGGCTACAGATATGGCTGTTGTCTATGCGGAAAAATCAAATTTACAAAATGCAGTTGATTCTTCGGCTCTTGCTGGCTCTCAAGAGCTTCCCCATAACCCTCAATCTGCTATTACCAAGGCAACAGAATATGCTGTTGCTAACCAAATTACTCTTACTTCAGTAGTTATTTCTGCTGATAATAGAGAGATAAAAGTTACTGCTCAAAAAGATGTACCTTTATATTTGGCACGTATCTTAGGAATAGAATCTAAAAATGTAGGAGCATCAGCCAAAGCGACCATCTTTACCCCGACGTCTTTAACAGGGGTAGCTCCGTTATGTATTACGAATCAGGAATTGAATTATGGACAGGAATACACTCTTAAATCAGCCCCTAATAACGATAGCGGTTGGTTCGGACCTTTAAGAATAGACGGCAACGGTGCATCTGTATATCGGGATAGTCTCGCTTACGGTAGCAATTCTTCGGTATCCGTCGGACAGATACTAGAAGTTGAACACGGTAATATGAGTGGACCTACCCAGAGCGGGTTGGCAATAAGGCTTTCTTCAGATACGCGCATCCCCCAGAACACTTTTGAGGACCACGATAGGGATGCTCCCCAAATAATGTACATCCCGGTTGTTAATGTAATCGCTCACAACGGTCAATCAGTTCATGAAGTACAAGTAGTCGGCTTTGCAGCCTTTTTCATCGAAGATTATAGCGGTTGTGGGAACGACTCTTTCATCAAAGGACGTTTCCTCCAGACATTGGTTTCATCCGGAAGAGATAATAGTTCATTAGATAATACAGAAGCAACTAATGATTTTGGTCTATCTGTGACTAAACTAACAATGGATTGAGAGGATTAATATGAAACGCAATTTTTATGTATTTATGGCTCTTTTCTCCGCAATAATCTTTAGCGTATCGTTATTTTATTATCTTCAGAATATGGATGAACCAGTCGTTATTGAGACCAAACCAATAGTAATAGCCAAAGCCGATATTCCTGCTAGAAGTATTATTCAAATGGACCAGCTCGAAATTATTAATATTCCTGCAGAAGGTTATCCCCAAGGCGGTATCTCAACTATCGAAGAAGTGGCTGGAAATGTTCTGCTGGTTAATACAAAAAAAGGAGATTGGATGATTGTCCCGATGCTGGAAATACCCAGTAAATCCTACTCAGATCCTTTCATTTCATATGAAGGATTCTCCCTTACAGTTCCGGAAGGAAAAAGAGCGGTGGCCGTCCCAGTAGGATTAATTGGCAGTGTTGGTTATAAGGTTCGCCCCGGTGACAGGGTGGATGTATTAGTGACCATAGATATCAGGGAAGAAGCAGGGACAAGAACTATAACCTCCTTGGCTGCCCAAGATATCTTGGTTTTAAACACCGGCTTTCAAAATGGGTCAACCAGTGAAGAAACCCTAAATACCGACTCTTGTATCCTAGCCTTAACCGTCCCTCAAGCCATGTCCATCACTCTAGGCAGTGAAAGAGGCTCGATCAGGCTGATCTTACGAAATCCTGTTAATAAAGAGATGTACACAGAAACTCCTATTGACCCTAGTGTCTACTTTGACTCCGACTATTTTAGTCATTATTAGGGAAGGAGGTCCATACAAATGTCTAAGATACGTATTCTTATAGTTGATGATATCAAGAATACCCGAGAAAGCATCCGCAGAATTCTTAATTTCAATACTGAGATCGAGGTTGTGGGAGAAGCCAATGGTGGTTCGGAAGCAATTCGCCAAACAGAGAGACTTAATCCGGATATCGTGTTGATGGATATAAATATGCCTGATATGGATGGTATTCGAGCCACAGAACTACTTTCTTACAGGGCCCCTTCAACATCTGTAATCATTATGTCCTTTCAGAGTGAAACAGAATATATGAAGAAAGCTATGATGGCTGGAGCCAAGGAATATATAGTCAAGCCATTTACTGGTAACGATGTAATTAATACAATTGTCAAAGTTTATAAAAAAGACTCTCGTAAAAAAGAAATTCTCCATATACCTTCAGAACCTTTGGAGAAGAGATCCCCTGCCAAGATAATAAGCTTATTTAGTACCAAAGGTGGCGTTGGAAAGACTACGGCAGCCGTTAACGTCGCTGTTGAACTGGCTAATAGCCAATTAGCAAAGGTTTTACTTGTCGATCTGAACTTACAATTCGGTGATATTGCTTCCTTTTTTAATCTTGTTCCAAGGAAAACAATTGCAGATTTAGCTCAGATATCAACGATTAAGTACGAGGAAATCAGATTCCATATGCTTACTCATAAATCTGGAGTAGAAGTTCTTGCTTCCTCTACTCGTCCAGAGTATGCGGAATTAATAACTGCTGAACAGATCCAGCAAATCTTGAATGAAGTAAAACCCCACTTCGATTATATAATCTGTGACAATGTAAGCCGCTTCGATGATATAAGTCTAAGTGGCTTAGAGCTTGCTGATGAGATTTGGCTAGTTCTAGGGATGGATATCCCATCCATTAAGAATACAAAACTGAGCCTTGATATTATTCACAATTTGAATTACAGCCATAAAATTAAAATAATTCTCAATCGATTTGATAAAAAATCAGGGATAACTATAAAGGATATTGAAAACTCCATCGATGTTAAAATAGACTATATCATCTCCAACGAAGAACAACCTTTTATTACCGCTCTGAACAAGGGAGTCCCTTTCATTGAAGCTTATCCTAACTCGAATGCTGCTGAAGAAATAAGAAAAATTGCAGGCAAAGTCTTAGAAAAGCCCCAAGAGGATATCGCAAAAAATGAACCTGTTAAGATAAAATCATTTCAGAAAATATTTGGCTTCGGTAGGTGAAAAAGATGTCTCTGCTTAAACGCTTAGAGAAAGAAAAAGAAAAAATCAAAGCAAAAAATGATAGGCCTATTAACGATAGTGGTAGGGCTATTAGTAGTACCACCCCCGCTATCGACCCTTGGCGTAATTTAAAAGGTATCATCCATCAAGAAAGTATCAAAACAATCAAAACCAATAAGATGGAACCAGAAGAGATTAAGACCATTATCGAAAAGGTCATTGATGATCACATAGAATCTAATAATATTTCCCTGCCCCGTATTGAAAAAACCAAGATTATTGAAGAAGTAATTAATGAGATCTTATGGTTTGGGCCGATTACTCCTCTTTTGAATGATAATAATGTCTCGGAAATAATGGTGAATGGACCTAACCAAATATATATAGAATCTCAGGGTAGAGTGGAATTGAGCAATGTCACCTTTTATGATGATGCGCATGTTCTGCATATAATTGAAAAAATAGTTGCTCCCATAGGTCGAAGAATTGATGAAAGTCAGCCAATGGTTGATGCCAGACTTCCTGACGGGTCTAGAGTTAACGCTATCATTCCCCCACTTTCCTTAAACGGTCCGATAATCACTATTCGAAAGTTTTCTCAAGATCCTTTTGGTGTGGATGATTTAATATCTTTAGATACTTTAACCCAGGAGATGGCTCAATTCTTAGAATGTTGTGTTAAGGGTAAACTTAACCTTGTTGTTTCAGGTGGTACCGGTTCAGGCAAAACAACAACTCTTAATGTACTTTCTTCTTTTATTCCTGAACATGACAGAATAATTACCATAGAAGATGCGGCTGAACTTCAGCTACCTCAAAGTCATGTTGTCACTTTGGAAACGAGACCTCCAAATATCGAGGGTAAAGGAGCTATAAGTATAAGAGATTTGGTTAGAAACTCTCTACGTATGCGGCCTGAGCGGATTATCGTAGGAGAAGTACGCGGCGGTGAAGCCCTTGATATGCTTCAGGCAATGAACACAGGTCATAACGGTTCTCTTACCACCGGTCATGCTAATTCTCCTCGTGATATGCTTTCCCGTCTGGAGACCATGGTTCTGATGGCTGGGATGGATCTCCCAATTAGAGCTATCAGAGAACAGATATCCAGTGCCATCGATGTTATCGTTCAACAAAGCAGGCTTAGAGATGGAAGCCGCAGAATAACCCATATTACAGAGATTATGGGAATGGAAGGTGATATCATAGTCGCCCAGGATATCTTTAGATTCGAGCAGGTGGGAGTAGATGGGAACGGACGAATTGTAGGCCATTTCAAACCTACTGGCATTAGACCACGCTTCTTAGAACAACTCATCTCATCAGGTCAATCTATGCCTGACGATATTTTCTTTCCGTGATGGAGGTGTAGCATGCTACATACTATTTTTATAATTTCCTGCGGAGGTTTTTTTCTCATCTATTTTTTTTTAATGGCCCTTAGGCCCCAAGAAGAAACGGTAGAAGCAAGAATTAGCCGCTTAACTGCAAAGAAAAGTAATAAAGAACCTCAAAAGAAGGTGTCATTTAAAGGATTTATCTCCCGTCTTTCTCATCTGACTCCCCAGAAATGGACTAAAAAACTTGATGAGGAGTTGCTCAGCAGTGGAATCCCTCTTAGCGGAGGCGAGTTTATTATCCTCCAATTATTTTTGTTTATACTTTTAACCCTTACTGGACTTGCACTTTCGTCTTTTAGTTCTCTAACACTCTTCTTACCATTAATAGCACTGTTACTGCCGCGTCTTTATATTATGTCGGCCCAGAGCAAAAAAACCCGGAACTTCAATAATCAATTATCCGATGTTCTTCTAGTAATCGCCAACTCTTTAAAAGCAGGTTTCAGTTTATTTCAAGCAATGGAGATGGCCAGTCAAGAAATGCCTGATCCGATTGCTTCAGAGCTTAAGATAACCTTGAAAGAAATTACATATGGAGAATCAACAGAATCTGCCTTTCTTAACCTTACCCGAAGAATCAGAAGTAAGGATTTAGAACTTATGGTTACAGCCATTCTCATCCAACGTCAGATTGGCGGTAATTTGGCTGAGATATTATTAGGTATCCATGAAACAATTCAAGAACGTCTAACCCTGATGGGAGAGGTGCGAAGTCTGACTGCTCAAGGTAGAATATCCGGCTACGTAATTGCCTTTGTCCCGTTTGCAATAGGTATAATTGTAAGTGTTTTACAACCAGATTACTTAAATGTACTCTTCTCAAATAGGATAGGAATAAGCTTTGTAATCGCCGGTTTATTTCTGCAATTGCTTGGTTTCATGACCATAAATAAGATAGTCAAAATTAAAGTATAGGGAAGTGCTTTATTATAATGGAATTAATTATTATTTTTAGTGGTGCCAGTTTAGTATTTTTTTTACTAATAGCTCTATTTGCCAATAAGATTAACCTTTCTCTTCCCCAGAATAGAGTCCTCCGTTCCCTTGGGCAGATTGGCCCCATAAAAGAAAGTGAACCGATTCCGAAGTATTCTCTGAAAGAACGTGTTCAGATTCTTTTTCATAAATCGTTTCATTTATTTTCTAATTCCAAAAAGGAAAATAAGTATAATGAAAAAGACCAGGCTCTTGCTGCTGCTGGATTGACCAGTTGGAGCTCTACAGAATGGAAAATACTCACTTATGCCTCAGCTCTGTTCGGTGTTCTATTGTCTTCAATCGCCAGCCTCTTTATTACTGCTCCCCTTTTCGCTAAATTAGAAATCTCTCTCATAGGGATTATAATAGCCTATCTCTTACCCAACTACTGGTTAAAAATTAAGATTAGAAAAAGAAAAGAAGAAATCGTCAATAGTCTTCCGGATGTTCTTGATCTGGTTATGGTAAGCGTCGAAGCCGGATTAGGCTTTGATTCCGCCATATTGAAAGTTGTTGAAAAGCAACATGGGGTTTTAGCGGATGAACTAAATATCCTATTGAAAGAGATTAACATGGGTAAACCCCGGCGTAATGCTCTTAGAGATATGGCCAAAAAGAATAATGTCGAAGATTTAAGTAATGTGGTTGCTTCATTGGTTCAGGCTGATCAACTGGGAATATCAATGGGAAGTGTTCTTAGAAATCAATCAAAACAGCTGAGACAAAAAAGGAAACAAAGAGCCAAAGAGCAAGCTCAAAAAACACCTGTTAAAATAATGATCCCTTTAGTGTTTTTTATTTTTCCCAGCGTTTTCATCGTCATTCTTGGTCCTGCTGTTCTCCGTATTATCGAAGTTTTCGGTAAATAGTATTTGTGTAAAATCTATATACTTTTGTTAAAGCAATCTATATTTATCTAGTTAAAGGATGACAAACATGAAAGAATTAAAAGTTGTTAATAAAAGAAATAGTATGTTTATTGGCAACGTACGAATTGCTAATAAATTTACGACCAGACTAAAAGGTCTCCTTGGAAGTAGTCCCTTATCTTCCTTTCAAGGACTTTTGATTAAACCATGTAAACAAGTACATACGATAGGAATGCGTTATTCAATATCGATCTGGTATGTCGACCAAAAACTGAGAATAGTAAGAATTATCGATGATCTCGAACCCTTTAAAATATCACCTTATGTAGGCGATTCACACCTTATCATAGAATTTCCAAGTAAATGGGCAGAAATCACAGGAAGTCAAGAAGGCGACCTCCTGGATGTATATATATAAGGTGAAACCTTATCAGCAGAACAAAGCAAAAACTACCTGTAGTTAAAGGTAGTTTTTGCTTTGGTATTACATAATTTATCATATGGACCCGTCTCTTTTAATTAGTCTTCCTAATCCGATTCCCATTCTTTTACCCTTGAAACTGCTTTTTGCCAACCCTTATAATACTGATTTCTTTCTTTTTCAGACATTTGTGGCTCAAAACTGCGATCCACACTATACTTTTTTATCAGTTCAGATTTGCTTGACCAGAATCCTGTTGCTAAACCAGCGAGATATGCCGCTCCTAAAGCAGAGGTCTCGATACAGTTCGGTCTCTCTACTCTTACCCCAAGAATATCAGATTGAAACTGCATTAAGAGATTATTAGCAACTGCGCCACCATCTACTTTCAACATACTCAATTTAAGGCCAGAGTCATTTTCCATGGCGGTAAGAACATCCTTGGTTTGATAAGCTATGGCTTCAAGTGCTGCCCGGATAATATGATTTTTACCATTGCCCCGGGTAAGACCAAATATCGCTCCTCTAGCTCGCATATCCCAATATGGCGCACCTAAGCCCGTAAAAGCTGGGACTACATATACACCACCACTATCTAAGACCTTGGAAGCAAAATACTCAGAGTCAGCAGCCGTCTCAATCAACTTCAATTCGTCTCTCAACCACTGAACTACTGCTCCAGCGATAAATATACTCCCTTCCAGAGCATATATCACCTTATTATCAATTCCCCAAGCAATAGTCGTTAACAGACCTGCTTGGGAATTATATATTTTATCTCCGGTATTCAAGAGCATGAAGCAACCTGTCCCATAGGTATTCTTAGACATCCCTGGCTCAAAACAGGTTTGACCGAAAAGAGCGGCCTGCTGGTCCCCCGCTATTCCACAGATCGGTATCGTGTTTCCAAAAAAAGCTCTCTCATCTGTCTCTCCATATCTATAGCTGGATGGTTTAACCTCAGGTAACATGGAGCTGGGAATATCTAATTCGTTTAATATCTCTTCATCCCATTTTAGTTCTTTAATATTGAAAAGCAAAGTGCGAGACGCGTTGGAATAATCAGTTACATGGATTCTGCCATTCGTAAATTTCCAGACAAGCCAAGTATCGATTGTTCCAAAAAGCAGATCACCTTTAAATGCTTTTTCTTTTGCTCCTTCTACATTGTCCAAAATCCATTTTATTTTAGTCCCTGAAAAATAAGCATCAATAACCAAACCCGTTTTTTCCTTTATCTTGTTTTCAAGTCCTTTGACTTTTAACTTATCACAAATATCTGTTGTTCTACGGCATTGCCAGACAATCGCATTATAAATAGGTTTACCCGTCTTTTTATTCCAGATTATCGTGGTTTCCCTTTGATTCGTAATCCCGATAGAATCGACCTCTTGCATATCCACATTATAACGAGCAAACAGTTCGGCGATTACCCCTATCTGAGTACTCCAGATTTCTTCAGGATCATGCTCAACCCACCCAGGTTGGGGATAATACTGAGTGAATTCTTTTTGCGCCAGTCCTATAATATTACTATCCTTATCAAATAGAATCGCTCTGCAACTCGTAGTACCCTGGTCAATAGCCAGAACGTATTTTTTGCTCATCTTATTTTCCTCCTCAGATATCTCTGCACTCCTCTAAAATTCAAGAGCATTCATAATGTTTGGAATGACTTGTTTTTTTCTCGATACAACTCCAGGCAGATAAACACTATTGTCATTTGTCTGAACCTCAAAAGCCTTCCCAATAATATCTTTATGGTGACCAACAAAAAGCAATTCAGAACCTTGATTTAAGATATCTGTTATCAGTAGTAAGACTAAATCATAGTTTCTATCTTTACAGATATCGGACATATAACGAAGAGTCGATTCACGAATTTCTTTTGTGCTCTCAATATCTATGGTATAAATTTGACCAATACCAATTTTGTTTTTATGGAATTCAAATTCTTTGAAATCAGTATTAAGTATTTCCTCTGGTGTTTTTCCTTTTAGAGTCGATCCTTCTTTAAACATTTGCATTGCATAAGATTCGATTTCAAGATTTGCTATCTCGGCAAGTTTTTCAGCAGTCACTTTATCAAGATAAGTACAAGTGGGTGATTTAAACTTCAGAGTGTCGGATAATATTGCCGAACACATGATTCCAGCCATTTTTTTCGATGGAGTAATTCCTGAATTAAAATACATATTTGCTACAAGGGTTGATGTAGAGCCCACTGGTTCATTTTTAAAGAAGATAGGATTACCTGTTTGTATATCTCCTAATCGATGATGATCAATAATTTCGAGAATTTCTGCTTCTTCGATTCCTTGTACTGTTTGACTCTTTTCATTATGATCGACAAGAATAACTTTCTTTTTGTGCTGCGAGATAACATGATATCTTGAGACAAAACCCACTACCTTATTGCAGCTGTCCACTACGGGGTAACTTCTATATCTTGTAGAAAGCATTGTTTCCTTAACTTCATCTACAAAATCATCCCAATCGAATTTAATAATATTGTTTGTTGTCATAACATAGCCGATTGGGATACTTTGATTAATTAAGCGTGCTGTAGTAAAAGTATCCATTTTTGTTATCATCAATATGCAACTATACTGTTTCGCCTTATCTATAATTTTCTCTTCTACATCGTTACAGCAGGTTAAAACCACGCAATTAGCTCCCAACTCAATCGCCCTTGTTACACTATTAGGTCTATTTCCTGCAATAACAATATCACCTTTTTCGATAAAATCATTGAGTTGGGAAGGTTCCGCTGCCAGCACATGAATTTTACCCGTCGTGCAGTAATCCTTCTGCTCTCCGCTTACAATCTTTGCTTCTAATGTATCCGCAATATTTTGAAGAGGTGTTTTACTAACAGCGATTATATTCTGATCCACAGCATCCATATATTTTTTTGTGATATCTGATAGGGTAACAATTCCGATAAGCTTCTCATTCCCATCAACTACGGGTAAAGATTTAAGGTTAGTTTTGTTCATGATATTCCAGGTTGTTTTGATAGGAATTTCAGGAGACAAACTATATATAGCATCCATATTTAAATCGGATACTTGTTTTTTTACTGTTTCAATTCGTTCCGGCATCTGGACATCAAAGTATTCTAATACAAACTTCGTTTCCTGATTAGCATCGCCTAGTCTTCCAGGAATAGCATTGATTCCAAGTTTACGTTTTAACTCGGCATAAGCAATCGCAGAACATATCGAATCTGTATCAGGATTTTTGTGACCTAGAACATAGACCTTTTCATTAATCATTTTTTTCCTCCATACAACTACTTGCTTTCTTTTATAACATGAAAACAGGAAATTTAAAAGTGTTCTTTGCCATCCCGTAAAGGTATTCAAAGTCTTCACGCATCCAAGCACTCGAGCATTTGGAAATAAAAAAAAACTACCTCTTTCGAAGTAGTTTCACTCTACAATACTAATTGTTAATTTGATAACGAAATGCAGTTGAAATTATCCAATGATCTCCTTTTTTAAATAAATTGCATTCATAGCCATACTCCTTGATAGTGCAGTTTATAGTATCTGTCTCTTGGTTGGTATAGGCATTATAACCATGGAGGTCCTGAAGTTTATTATCCAATTCTCCCCATACTTCTTTGCTCTGAGATTCCTCTTTAAACCTCCATGTTTTTGTTAGGACAATATAATCCGTCTCTTTATCATTGTGATATTGGGTTTCCATACTAAAGGGGGTTTCTCGAAGTGCAGGAGGCATTTCCGGCTGATATTCAACAGGATACACATCATGAATATAGGGATGAATAAAACTTGCATCCACCTCTTCTTCTATTATCAATCCGATAAGGCCATTTCCGGGTTTAATAGTGTACGAAATCTTTTCAGAATTAAATCGATACTGTCCTTTATTATTTAAAGCAAATTCACCTTTCAGTATGCTTTCTGCTTTTCTAACAATTTCTTGAACATTTTCGGATTCGGCAACCGTCATTTCATAGGCCAGAATCTTTTCTTCTGGATAAAACGATAAGGTTAATCCTTCGAATGTTTCCCCTAGAATTTTTTGATAGTCTTCAAGATAGTTTCCTAACAGTGATTTAGTTGGATCATCAAGAAGACTTTTCATTGATGTACTTTCCAAATGGCCTGGTATCTTATAAGTATAGGCTGTCTTTATGATAGATTTATCTTCTTCTGAAATGTGTTGTATAGACATAGTATCTTTGTTATTAATGTTAAAGCTAACTTCATCGCCATTGTCTATCTTCTTTTGGGAGTAGTTATCCATCTTTGCATACATGTTTAAAAGCTCATCAGCAAGTTTTTGACCCTCAGACTGCTCGTAAGTCCATGTCAATGTAAATACCCAATTATCACTACCGTATTCAACTTTTCTGAATGCATTTTCTTGTTGTACACTATCTGGCAGTATATCAAAACAAGCCAAAGGAAAACTTTCAGTCAATAATGTTCGGTTCTCAGTTGTCTGGTTAACATCTATCATGTAAGAGACTTGAAGACCTTTTAAAGAATTGGATGTATTTAGGGTAACATTTGATAAAGATGTCCCTTGTGGTGCATTTCCTTTCCATTTACCTTCATCAAGTTCCAACTCGTACCCCAGTTTATTACTTACCATAGAAGCAACTTCGTCCAAAGATTTATCGGTCTCCCACGTAACCCAAATAGTGCAAATGTTGTCTTTTATCTCCGCAGAAGCGTTGCTTATTTCCTCACTTGGTATGTACTCCAAATACTCTTTTGGAAGAATATCCATTATTGTCTGGTTCCCTTTATCTTTAAACAGGTCAAGTTCTTTATCATAATCACTATCAATTTCTTTAATTTCCGCGGAACAACCTACTACAAGAGCAGTCATTAATAAAATAATAATAATAAACTTTTTCATCTAGTCCTCTCCTTTTCTTTTCCCACTAGAAATTCTGTGAATATATTATCTCTATAATATATTATTTCTGTGAATACATTATCAAGGAATAAAAAAGTTTAGTAATCTCATCCCAGAAACCTTTGAATTTTTGAGTCAATTCAAATCTATCTTAACGTTTACCATTATATACCAGCACTATAAACATATCAATTAAAACCTAGCTTATAACGGCACTGGTTAAGGTCATCAAGGCGTTGATGCATCCATGGCCGTCGGTCGTGCCTTATGTCATCCTTCTTAACTTCGATGGGTCTTAAGCTTCTCCTTTCAATCCTTCTTCGGAACATAGGTTCCGTCTAGCCTCAATCATAACCGAAAGCGGGAAATCGTATTTGTAAGGCTTTCGGCCCGTTCTTTTAAGTTCTTTGCCAAATCTTCCACCTGATAAATAACTTCTGCTTGTTCTTTCGTAGCACTAGATACTTCAAACGCCCCTGCAGATGTTTCTTCAGCAATAGCAGCGACATCTTGATATTGTCGTGAAGTTTCGTGAATACTCTCCATTTGTCGATCAACGAGTTTAGAAATCTTTTCAACACTTCCCGCTACACCAAGAATTGTTTTTGAGATTTTCTCTATAACCTCATTGGTTATTGTACCTTTTTGGGCTTCCATATTGGCACTTTCCACTTGAAGTGAAATCTGATTTACAACATTTTGCACTTCCATCTGAATGTTTTCAAGAAGACTAGATATCCCTCGAACCGCTTCGGCACTTTGATCTGCAAGCTTACGTACCTCTTCAGCTACAACAGCAAAGCCTTTTCCATGCTCACCTGCGCGAGCAGCTTCGATAGAGGCATTCAATGCAAGTAGATTAGTCTGATCACCTATATCACCTACTAGTTGAATAATTTGTCCAATCTGCTTAGCCTTATCCTCAAAACTTTGGACAACTCCAAGTGATGCCTCGTTTCCTTTAGCAAGTTCTTGAATTCCATCAACTAAGGAGTGAATGACTTTCTTACTCTCTGTAAGCTGTCCAACCATTTCCACAGAAATTTCTTCGGAATACTTAGCATGACTCTGGACTTCCATGGCAATGCGACTTACATCTTCTACTGCTTCAGCCGTAGATTGAATCGATAGGGCAGATTTTTCTGCACCTGCAGAAATCTCAGTCATAGTCTGAAACATTGAATTGGCTTGTTGTGATGCTGTTGAAGAAGCCTTGAAAATAGTAGTTACATTATCATTTGTTTTTATACAGTTCTCATCAATACTCTGTACTATTTCTCGAAAGTTTAAGAACATCTTATCAAAGGCTATACCTAATGAACGAATTTCGTCATCAGATTTTGATACCTCAACATTTGAACTAATGTCCCCTTCAGAGGCTCGTATAACTGCCGTCTCAAGTTTTAACAAAGGCTTAATAATAAAACTAGCCATAAAAAATGCAAGTATGCCAGACCAGATAACACCCAAAGCTAAAGTACCTATAGTGAACAAGGCTTCATCAATATTTGGGGCAAAATTAGGTCGAATATAATAAATAAAAAATCCGCTTGTAGAATAAGTCATAATTGCTAATAGACTAATAAGTAAGACCATCTTCTTTCTAAGGCCAAATCGGTACTTTTTTACTTTCTCCATTTATGCAACTCCTCTCTATCTATGTAAAATTCAATTAGAACTATCGTGACTATTTACTTTTTATTGTAACAGTTTTTGAAAGGAATTTTAATATATTTATCTTCGTTAAAGTTGGTCATCCATGGCGTCGGTCGTGCCTTATGCCATCCATGATAGGCACGACACTAGGAACATCGTGTTCCGTCGCAACGACTTTAATGCATGCACCGGAAGGTAAGTCGTATTAATATAGTAAAGGAGTACATGCGATTCATGTACTCCTTTTGGTTACTTGGGCCGCTCCGTGCCGTCCTGGCACCCGCGGCGTTAGTCCATCCATGGACGTCATAGGTCAAGACCTCGACCTATTAGTACCAATCCGCTCCACGTGTCACCACGCTTCCACTTCCGGCCTATCAACCTGATCATCTTTCAGGAGTCTTACCAGATTAACTCTATGGGAAATCTCATCTTAAGGTCGGTTTCGCACTTAGATGCTTTCAGCTCTTATCCGTTCCGAATATAGCTACCCAGCGATGCCTCTGGCGAGACAACTGGTACACCAGTGATTCGTCCATCCCGGTCCTCTCGTACTAGGGACAGATCCTCTCAA
>LOEZ01000013.1 GCA_001516055.1 Gracilibacter sp. BRH_c7a | reverse complement strand
TAGACTGCTTGCATTTTCGATATTTCCTCTGACTTCGTAGAACCGGTAAGAACCAGCTCTTCTCCTTCGTTGACAACGAATTGTAATGCCTGAAGTAATGCTGTGTATCCTGGAGGATAATCATCTACAATGGCTTTAAAGAAATTCATTTGTTGTTCGACCAATTCCCGATATTTCTTCTCTCCGGTAATCTTCCAAATACGGGCTAGGTTATAAGCACTAAGGGAATTCCCCGAAGGTATTGCCCCATCGTAAGTTTCTTTAGGTCTGAGAAGCAGTTCTTCAGCATCACTTCCTGTAAAGTAATATCCCCCATTAGTATGGTCTCGGAAAAGACGTTCCTGTTCGTCTTGGAGTTTTAAAGCCTGCTGGAGATATTCCGGTTTACCACAAGCAGTATACAACTCGAGCAAACCATAAATCATAAATGAATAATCATCGAGATAACCTAGATAATCGGCATGCCCGTCTCTATATCTTGCTAACAACCTGCCCCGATGGTTAATCATTTTCTCCATGATAAACATTGCTGCTTTCTCCGCAGCTAGTAAATAATTATCTTTTTGATTCTGATTGATTTCTTGGCCCGAGAATACTTGGGCGGCTTTGGCAAAGGCTGCGATCATCAACCCATTCCAAGAGACAAGTATCTTATCATCTTTAAATGGATGAATACGCTTTTCTCTTTCTATAAAAAGAACTTCATTACAGGCACTTAATAGCTCTTCCATTTCTTTAATATCCAGGTCATGGCGTTGCGCAATATCTCCCCAAATACTATAGATTTTACTGGGGATGTTCCTGCCCTCATAGTTACCTTCTTCATTGATACCATAAGCTTCACAGTAGATATCGAATATCTTTTCTCTTTGATCCAAAAACCTTATTATAGAATTCTTTCCCTGTTCGCTTATATCTAAAGTAGTTTTCCCTTCATGGATGTCTGCTAGATTGTTGAGGAGAACTTTACGGATTTCTAAATCACTCCAGACATAGAACTTTCCTTCTTCCCCTTCCGAGTCCGCATCTTCAGCACTGTAGAAACCACCTTCCGGAGAAGTCATATCCCGCAGGATATAACGAAAGATCTCTTGTGCTATTTGACTGTATCTTTCTTTTTTGGTTAACTGATATGCTTCCAGATAGACAAAGGCCAGCCCCGCATTATCATAGAGCATCTTCTCAAAGTGAGGTACGAGCCAGTGACGATCTGTGCTGTAGCGGGCAAAGCCATAACCGATATGATCATAGATACCACCATCAGCCATACTATCTAGAGTTTTTTCCACCATAGTAAGTGCCTTACTCTCAGGTTCTTGGATATAATACCTCAATAGAAACCCCAAGTTATGCGGCGATGGAAACTTAGGAGCATTTCCAAAGCCACCGTATTTCGCATCAAAACTCTGCTCCATCAAGGTATAGCCTTTCGTTATTGCCTCTTTCCCCCAAATGAAGATACTGTCTGCCTGGGGTTCTGTTGTAAGGGTAATCCCGGCCTCACGAGTATCTGCGGTTAACTTCTTCTTGTTCTGATAATGGTCTGTAACCACATCATAGAGTTCCGCAGCTGTTTCAATAACCTTATCCTTTTCATTTTTCCATAACTCGGCAACTTGACCCAAGACATCCATTACACCTGGACGTCCATATTGACTATGCTTTGGAAAGTAGGTGCCGGTAAAGAACGGCTGCTTGTCAGGTGTGAGTAGTACTGTTAGCGGCCAGCCTCCGGAACCGGTAAGAATCTGACAGTACGTCATATACATATGATCGATATCCGGTCTTTCTTCCCTGTCTACTTTTATGGGGATGAAATGTTTGTTCATAATTTCTGCTACTTCGTTATCTTCGAATGATTCACGTTCCATGACGTGGCACCAGTGACAAGTTGATTTCTTTACCCAACTAAGAATACCCAACAGATAGGAATATGGGTTTATCTTCAGCTTTTGCTTTAGTTAAAGCTTCTTCAGCCCATGGATACCAGTCTATTGGGTTATATGCATGCTGTAATAAATATGGACTTTTTTCATTAGCCAATCTATTAACTTGCCGATGCACATTCTTGTTTTGCATATTATCACGCTCCCTTCATACTAGAATAAATAAATATACTCAATCTACAAATCTTAACTATTAGTAGTTTGAGTATATTATAGTCTTTTTATTTAAAATTACCTTGACGGCTAGGGGAGAAATTCTGGCATTTAGAGTAATAATATTCCTGTATCAACAAGACCTTTATCAGTTATTATCATTATTTTTTGGGCTTCTAACAACCTCAACTCTTCGCCCAACACTTTAATTATGCCCACTCCGTATCTTATCTTTGTGGGTAATACAAAATAACAGAATTTATTAAGAACGCAAGTTGCAGCAGCACAGTTACATCTGGAAGCACTAAAAGAGTCACAAAATCTAATGTCCTCTCTCTTTCTTTTTCTTTATCTTCATCACTTTTGTGAAGAAAACCTATACTTTTATTATCTAGATTACAAAATAACCCTCACCTTAAAAACTCCGCTTTCAGCGGTAAACGAGCATAGCCCGCAATATTTCTGCACGGTAGCCGCTATGCTTTTTGTTCCAAAACCCCGGTTTTCTTGGTCACTTATGGGCATGTCCTCTGCGAAATTTACCTCACCGATGAAGTTGTTCGTAACTTGAATAAACAGCTTCTCATTTTTAGACGTGCAACTAATGTTGATCCTTCTATCATTAATATCTGTGATGCTCCTGCAGGCATTGATAGCGTTTTCTATAGCGTTGGATAGAATAATACACAAATCCAAGTCCGACACTTCACAGTCTTTAGGAATATGTACATGGGATTCTACCATAATGTTTTCTTCTTTTGCCCGATTGATATAGGGCGATAGAATCAAATTCACAGCATCGTTGTCGCAGTATTTTATTGTCACTGTATCATCAATGCTTTTTTCAATTTCAGTGAGATATTTTTTTATTTGAGAAAGATTATTGTCTGCCACATAACCATTGATTAGGTGTAAATGGTGTCGCAGGTCGTGGCGATAAAGCAGTGTTGTTTCCTCTGATTGTTTCAATGCTTCAGAGCGAGCCTCTAATGCAGACACCTGCATTGCTAATATGTTCTGTTCGTTTTGCAGGGTGAGCTGTTTCCTGGTTTGCCTAAAAAGACGTAAAATTAACACATAGGAACCAATGATTAGGATAGCAACCGTCGTGTCAAGCCATAATATTTCCACCTCTCTTACAAGCTCTACGTCATACCTTCCTAATAAAAAGGTAAATACATTGTAGGAAAGCGGTATTAAGCAAAACACCCACCAGCCTTTTTTTGTATTGCGCAGCATATAAAGAAATAAGGGGCGAAAATACTTGTAAACAATGAACGTTATGGGTAGGTACATCACCAAGCAAACAACATTTACGATCAGATCATTGTAGCCAAAAAAAGCTGCAACAATATGCCCTAACAAAATGGGTGGTGAGGATAAGACGATGACTGTCAAAAGAACAAATAGAAGCTTTACTCCTTTATATTTGGAAATAAACCAGAATCCTATAAATAATGGTATCTGAACAAAAATAGGATATAGAAACATAAAACTTTGATAACCCAAACTAAACCAAACAAACCCACCACAAACAAGTAGGATGGTCATAAATAACCCCATTATGTAGATACCCTTACTACGCTTCACCTCAATGTCCAAAAGCATATACATCAGAGTAATACTATAGCCAATGGTAACGAAGAATTCTATCATGTCCATCATCACTTACTGCCTCCATTATGCCAATTATTCTTGGGCAATGATAAATTCATACGTTTGTTCAGATTTCGTCTTCCAGACTATTTTCTCAGAGGGTATCCCTTCTGGCATATATGTTTTGATTACAATGGTTTTATCGGTTAGGGTATCAAACTCATTGATAATTCTTGTCTCAACCAATGTGTTTTGTTTATCGTCCCATGTTAGTTCTACATGCTTAAAGTCTTTAATCTCGCCATCTACAACAACTTCAATAAATTCTCCCTCCATTAAGCCATTGAGGATGATTGTCTTACTGTCTTTTAAGGAAGTTGGCTCTTGATAATATGTGTTTATTACAACTTTAGATTTTATTTGGTTCTGAATATCTTCTTTGCTTTCAAAAGTATAGGTTGCTTGACTGGGAATGGCTTGGCTGCACCCAACCGTAAGTATAGCAATTAATAATAAGGCGACTATTGTTTTCTTCATAGTTAGACCTGCTTTCTTACATCTCTGTCTTTTACAATAGCATATAACATTACAATAAATTGCCCTCTGCATGAAATGTACGTTTTTCGTCATGAGATGTAAAAAATGATTCACTCGTTGCTATTTTCATGCTATAGTAAATTGTCATTATGTGCTAATTATTAATGGAGGCTTATATGTTACAAATTGCTATATGCGATGACAGCAATATCGAATTATCACATATGTCACAAATAGTAGAGGAATTGAAGTGTTCTATTATTTACAAATATAACATTCAATGCGACACTTATTTGAGTGGCTTGGATTTGCTTATGGCTGTGGAAAATGGTACAAACTACGATATTATCATTTTAGATGTTGTGATGCCTTTTATGACTGGTATTGAGGTTGCAACGGAGATTAGAAAGAAAAACACTATTTCAAAAATAGTGTTTCTAACCTCATCACCTGATTTTGCTGTGGATTCTTATAAGGTAGATGCTTATTATTATCTTCTAAAACCCATAAAAAAGGAGGGGCTTATCCCCATCTTGGAAAAGGCTTGCGATGATATTGTTGATAAGCAAGAACTAGGAATCATCGTAAAATGCAAAACGTGTCTGACCAAAATTCTTTTACATAACCTCGAATATACCGAGGTTATAGGGCGGAGATTAATCTTCCACTTAACAAGCGGGGAGGTTTTGGAAAGCCTTGGTACTATCAGCCAGCTTGAAAATGACTTGCTTGGCTATAAACGGTTTATCAAACCTCATCGCTCTTACATCGTGAATATGGACTGTATACAGCGCATTACCGATAAAGAGATCATCACTTTTTCCAATAGCCGTATTCCAATCTCAAGAGATGCCTATAAGAAAAATAAGCAGGTATATATAGATTATTCGTTTTCCCGAGATAGAATCTAGAATCTAGTTCATGTTCACAGCTTCCTGAGCGAAAAATAAGCCTGTTTCTTTTACTCTTTCCCAAACATCATCAAATCTTGAGTCAGGATAGGGAAGGTTATTCAGATACGGACAAAGTTCCAATGTGAAAGTCAGGATTTTTTGGAGTCTGGCCCAGTCAGCGATCCCTGAACCCCAATTTCCCGGATCATGCACTTTGGGACCTTTCTTATAACCGGTTAGTCGTACAAGCCTGTCTGCCATGGGTTCTAGTATATGATTAAATGAACTGCAGTTTTTATCCGACCAGAAGATATCCTCACCTTGCGAATGATAGGATGCGATTATCTTAAAATCATTACTTTCAACCAAATTCATAACAGCTTTGGCTTCAGGCTCCGTCATAGGTTTAAGTCCTTTATAATTCTCAGAGCTTGGTACATTAGTATTTGTTACTTTGACATTCCATCCTACCGGAAAATTTTGGTTCAAGTCTACTCCATTGATATTTGCTTTCCAGCTGGCAAACCCCAAGTTGGGGTGTAATAATCTCATGCTCCTAACACGTCGAGGATCTTCAACTGTATTTATCCCATTTTGCACTAGATTAACTCCGTCAGGATTGACCATTGGAACTATATAAAGAGTAGCACTATCCAAGAGCATGTTCACGTCAAACATCCCAAAATGCTCTTTGTTATAATAAGCGTAAGCATACTCATCTATCATCTTCATCAGAAACGTGGTAGTTATATATTCTCGCGCATGAAAACTGCCGTTAAGAAATACTTTATGCTCACCTTTTCCTAGCTTTATAAGTATGTGTTCCCTATTCTCAACAGATTGACCGATACTCCCTAACTCTACTATTTCAGGATATGCTCTTTGAATTCTTTCCACATCTTTAAGCATCTGTTCATAACTATATTTGACGTAAGGGTTAACAATTATTTCACCTTTTAGCAACTTTTCTAAGTGTATGGATACCGCCCCGTATCCTCCCAAACATATGATTTGTAAACCAGCCTGCAAATCCCTGTTCTCCAGATAGAGTTTAAAGTCTGCAGGCAAATCGTTTTTTGTATCTGGATGAATGAGTATAACCGGATCTGATGTTTGAGCAGCTAGAACTCCTCCTGCCAAAGCATCGGGAAAATTTTGACCAGAAGCCACGAAAACCTTTGGGGGATTAGGAGCAAACTCTTTGGCGATGAGCAGTGATGTTTCATACCTGTCTTTTCCAGAAAACCGTATTATTTCCGAAGTTGGAACATGCGCTGCTATTTCTGCTTCCACTAATGCTGAAACCGCCCCCGCCCCACCTATAATATATATATGAGAAGGTTTAATCATTTCCAGATATTCCTTCACAGACTGCGGTATGCTCCCTCCCTTTGAAAAAAGTATTGGCCATCCATTAGACGCAGCAAAACTGGAAATAGATAATGCATCGGGATAATTCTCACCAGTCGCAATTACAACCGGCGAACCTATTTCAACATCCAATTCGGGAAAGTCACTGTTTGTAGAGAGGACTTCTTTGCCGGTGCTTCCTATCTTCTCAGCGATCTTGGCCGAAGTTTCATATCTGTCAGCACCATAGATACGTTCTATAGTTGCTATTCCTGCTACTTTCAAAGCGTCTTCCACACTTTGGGACACTACTCCGGCACCACCTGCGATAAAGAGGTGTTTGACACCGAGTCTTTGTAACTCTGTGAGGGTATCACCGTTTAGTTGATTCGGTCCAGTCAGAAGTATTGGTCCGCCGTATTTGTGAGCCAATGGACCGGCACAAAGAGCATCGGCAAAGTGATCTCCTCTGGTCAGTACTGCGTAGTCTGAGGTCTCCCAACCTTCCTGAGATACCGCTGCTGCTGTTTGATACCTGTCTGCTCCGGCGATCCTGGCTGTGATTGTCGCTGATACGGACGTTGTCTTCGAGCCTATTTCTGACTCTTGGGCTAAAGATTGGGAAAAGGCTGGGCTTATGAAGAGCTGTGTTAGTAAAAAGATGATGGCGATTAAGCATGCAAAGTACTTTTTTCCTTTAATGTACACCCGTTATTCTCCTCTCTTACGATAGACTCTTTCTTTTTACCCTACCATAAAAGAGCTGAATAAACGGCCATCTGCATGAGAGGTATGTTTTTCGTCATGAGATGTAATTTCAGCTGTGTTTTTGTAATTATTCTAGTATAATAGGTACAGTTGTTTCTATATGAAGGAACTCAGGTGACAGGTTTAAAATTGCAGACGAGTAGGAGTTATCCAATATCATGATGGATTATGTAAGATCCAGCCTATCATTTATTTTCGCAATCAGTGTGATGTATACACTATTAGATTGTGAAATCAAATATAATAGAAACCGCTATTTATTTGGTCTCTATGTAGCTATTATGGTAATTTGTAATGGTTTTCTTTTACATCATTTAGGGTATATAACTTTTATGAAGTTTTATCCGCTTCTTGTCCACGTTCCGGTATTTTTTGCATTTATGTTTATATCCAAGTTCAAACCAATCAAGGTATTTTTCGTTCTGTGGACACTCATCGTCATAAGCACGTTGTTCTCTTTGGTAGGACTAGTTATTTCATATTCTTTTGGCTCCGGCAAGGAAATCGCGAACATTATTTCCTATATCCTGTATCTGCCTACATATTTTTTGATTTACAAGTATATCCGTCCGCCATTTCTTTATATGCTGCACAACACGGATAAAGGCTGGTTAGGATTTTCGATGATTCCCATTTCATACTCTGTGCTTGTTTATTCTATCGGAATGTATAATATTGATGCGGTGATTGATAGAATCAATGTTAAGTATGGTGTGTTGCTCCTTATTATAGTTTTTTCTGCTTATTTTTTGATTCTGCGATTTTTTAAACAAACCAAAGAACAACTCACCCTGCAGAACGAACAGAATCTACTCCAAACGCAAGTGGCCGCAGCACAGGTTCATTTTGAAGCATTGGAAGAATCACAAGAAAAAACAATGATCTACCGCCACGACATGCGACACCATTTGAATTTGATTAATTACTATCTTATGGACAACAACAAGGTAGCTGCGCAGAAATATATCACTGAGGTTGAAAAAGCCATTGAGGGTGCCGCGGTTGAAAAATATTGCAGCAATTATACTGTTAATTTGATTCTATCTTCCTATATAACAAAGGCAAGGAATGAACAAATTACGGTTGAAACCCGGATTGATCTCCCTGAAAATAATGTCGTATCAGACATGGACCTTTGCGTTATTTTTTCCAATGCGATTGAAAATGCCATAAATGCCTGCAAGGGGATTCACGACGCCAATGAAAGAACCTTGAAAATCGTATCCAGAATCAATAATAATAAGCTTTGTATACAAATCACTAACAGCTATGATAGCACAGTCCTGTTTGTTGACGACATGCCGGTAAGCTCAGAGGAAAACCATGGTCTTGGCACGAAAAGCATTGCAGCTGTAGTACAAAAATACGGCGGAGTGTATTCCTTTTCAGCCGTAGACAGAATCTTTAAGGCAAATATTATTTTGTAGTGAGTTCAGCTCGATAAAAGTAAGCACTTAAAAAACGGGTGCATGGTCAGAGAATATTGACCATGCACCCGTTTAATTTTTTCAACTTACAAGGAGGGCAAACTCCTTACTGAGCTCTACACACCTAAATCTTTCTTCATGGACTCAGCCTTTGTTAAAAATCCTTCAATCTTGGCATCAGATTCATCTAACACAGCAAAAGCAGCCTCTACTTCTGCCTCAGTAGCAGGTTGCGTCATAACTTCTACAAGTTGGGCATAAGCATCTTTTCTTAATTCGACAGCCTGAATAAATAGATTATGCACTTCTTGAACTTCCGTCGTTTGTGGCGTGTAAGCTTTCAGTTTTTCAAGCAAGGCATTATTCTTTGCAGGAAGGGTGTCGGATAATGCTTTTGCTAAAATCTTGCTATCCGCAGTTAAGGCTGCCTCTGTATAAATTTCCTGGATAGCTCTATCTTCAGGTTCAAAAACTGTACCGAAATTATTATAGAGATATTCTGAAAAATCGTCTTTTACAGAGGTGCCAACTTGAGCACTGGTAGCTGTACTATCAGGAGTACCAGCAATCGTTATGCTGTCGATACAAGCTTGTAGATTTTTATAAAGCGCGCTGTCTGTTTTATCTTTTCCATAAATAAAATTTACAATGTAATTATTCGTGTCATCAGTAACCATAACAAGTGTAAGTATAATCGCATTACCTCCGGGAGTTGTTAAATTCACCTGAGATACAAGCGCTTCCTTACCGTTGATCTGTATGCCATTTTCAAAGCTTGTTACTACAACATCATCATGTTTACTTTGATATAGTGCTAAAACATCTTCCTCTGTCGCGCTCGAAAGTGGGGTTCCAGCAATTTCTGTAACGCCAAATGATGCGGAATCACCTGTTTCCATGTTAGCATAACCACCATTATCTTGCTTTACTAAATCGCTTGGAAGTTTGAGGCTAATGCCTTGTTCGGTGGTGACATCAACCAAACTCACTGGATCGGCAGTGGCACTTTCATCTCCGCCACAACCAGCAAGGCTTACAGTCATGACTAATAATAGGGCGATAGTCATCGTTAGTGTAATAATTTTTTTCATCATAAATCTCCCTTAATATAATTTTTTTCTGGCTTCATTTATATGATAGCAAGAAATCATTGCCATAAATCGCCGGCTGCATGAAACGGTAGTTTTTCGTCATGAAATGTATAAACGCAAAAAACCAGACCCAGAAGAGATTTCTCTCTCCTAGGTCTGGTTTACGTTTTGGCTTCGACTAACTTTGTCGAATTATGAGGGGGTCAGACCCCGAATTATGGGTTTAGAATATTGCACGCCGCGCTTGCAGCTGCTGCAGATTTATTACCTTTATCATCCACTGCAATAATATAGGCTATATACGAGCCCGCACTCAAAGCACTCCCATCAGAAGCTGTTTGGTTTGAATAAGCTCCTCCTACTTCCCAACCTAATGTAACTGTTTCTGTTACAGCTTGACTACCTATCGTAAACCATCCAAACTTTGGGAATTCAAATGGGATAGCTGCAGGCAATACATAAACGTTACTCGTGTCGCCAACCGATGTTGACGTATTCCAGGAAAATGTGAAATCACGGACATCTACACCAGCATAAGTATTATCTGTATCAGTTAACGTCACCCCTGTAGGCGCCAGCGGGATAAACCCGTCATCAGCTCTTGCGCTTTCGCTTCCACCTGCAGGGGTATAGGTGTAGACCATTTTTTGGCCTCCGCCAATAGCACCATAGGCTGTGTTTTCATCGCCGCTTAACGTCCAAGTAGAAGCTGTACCATTCGTGTGTGCTTTCGTGGATATTAAACTTCCGCCTGCTGTGGCCGTGTATAAGGTATACGTTCCAGTAGGTTCAACCGCCTCAATCGTGATGACGATAGCCGGAGCCGCATCTGTTCCAGTATTTTTTGAACTAAAATATTTAACATGGAATGTTGCCGGTGCCATTTCTCCAGCCGTTACCTGATGTTCTCCATAGCCCACAACCTTTGAATTCGCGTCGATTTCATAAATTTGAACATAATTGTAATATGTGTTGCTGCCGCTGATGGGGATTAACATTTCATTACCAGATGTAAATTGTGACGTAAAGGATGGTAGGTCAGATCCATATTGCGGTGCTGCTAAGCTTACACTTGATGTATAGGATTTTAATGTCCCCCCGGCACCAGCTGTTGCGAATACCTTTGTGTTTAATGGTGTTGTTACACCGTCTCTTGTTGCGGTTACTGCTATAGGTACTGCTGCACCTACGTTTACTGCAACAGTTTTAGATGCAGGCGTAATGGTAAACCCTGCCGGATCGGCAATGGCTACTGTTACATTTGCACCATTGGCTACTGTTATGCCAGTAATTATCAGGGTACGTGTTAGTCCGGTACCTGCTAATGCTCCTTTTGTTGCTCCCGTAACTGTGATGTCACTTGCTGCTAATGTTGTAGGATCAACATCAAATGTAAGGGTTAACACTGTTGTAGTTACTGATCCTGATGTGCCATTTGCCGTTAGTGTGGTAAATGATACTGGTGCTGATACCGTGACTGTTCCAGTCCTATTTACTGGAGTTTGTCCACCGGTAAATGTTCCTGCTACAGTACCTGTTACTGCTTTTGCCCCTGCTGTCGTTCCACTGTACGCTGCGTCGAATGTCCATGCTATTGTGATTGCTACATAGCTGTTATCACTTAACTTGGCATATCCTGCTGTCGATAGGTTTGCTTTGGCAGTTGCCTCTACTGTTCCATATGCCACCATTGCTGTTGTTACTAACGCTGTATCCGTTCCATTATTGTTTGTATAATATCCTGTGATGGTTATTGCACCGCCACCATCACCACCACCGCCCCCCGACGATGTAGTATTCGTGCCACTCACCAATACCCCACCGACCATCGCTGTCAGTCCGCTGGCTACCGTAGTCGTGTTCGTAGGCGTCCGTTCTATCGTCACACCACCGGTATTAATATTGGCTGTGGTAATCTGACCTTGCCCGGTAATATTCGAAGCTGCATTGGCATTCAGCGTAGAAATGCTACTCCCATTGGGCAGGTTAATACTTGCTCCGCTTCCTTCAACGTTTACCTGTGCAAATGTTCCAATGAAGGTAACCTGAACACCAGCAGGAATAGCTACATCTACAAAGCCGCTTCCGCTAGTGCCTGTCGAATCAAGTATTCCATCGGATTCCATACTGACCCCGGCAAGTCTGGTGCTGCCTTGAGCGACTAGGCGCACATTGCCACCATCGGGTACGTCAACGACTACGGTCTGACCGTTAAAGTTATACATAATGATGCTATTGGGTCCGCCGCCATTGATGATGGTATTGCCTTTGACGGTGACATCTCTTAAGGTGACGTTACCGTCTCCAATACTTCCACCTAAGAGAAGGTCTCCTTCAATGATGGTATTCTTCAGGGTGACATCACGGGCGCTGATGATGACACTGCCCTGGATGGTCTTGCTTCCTGTCTCCGGTCCATAGGTTCCGGCTGTGCTGTATTTCTCTTCTACAGAAATCTGTTCTTTGGCTATGACTAAGCCTGTGAGAACAGCGGAGGGTACAACACTACTTCCTCCGAGTCCTAAGACTTTGCTGGAAAGTTTGAGTTTAGTTTGAAGGAAGGTTGCTGTCCCTGCGGGGAGTGTCTGGCCTGTCAATACTAAGGGAGAGGATGATTTGCCTGCCAGTACTGCTCCGGTGAGCGCATCAGCGAAGTTATTACCTATGGCTACATAGATGTTGTCAAAGTTCAGTTCGCTGGCGAAGTTCTGCAGGATGGCTATATTTGTCTCATATCTGTCACCGCCTGCCAGTCTCAATGAACCTGGGGCACTATTAGCTACTGCATCGCTAATCACACCGAGCCCGCCGACCACATAGGTCTGGGTGATGGTGCTACCTTGGAAATAGCTGCTTACACTTGCTGGTAAGGTGTTCTTATCTGTAAGCAAGATCGGCATTCCCAGCTTGGATGCGATCCCTGAGATCGATAGCGCATCCGGAAAGTCACTGCCTGTGGCGAGGACTGCTTTACCTGTGTTTCCAACCTTCTCTGCGATTTTGACCGAGGTTTCATAGCGATCATCACCATAGATGCGTTCTATGGTTGCTATTCCGGCTGCTTTCAAAGCATCTTCCACACTTTGAGATACGGCACCTAATCCACCTGCGATAAAGAGGTGTTTGACTCCTAATCTTTTCAACTCTGTGAGCGTATCGGCATTCAGTTGATTCGTTCCAGTGAGAAGGATGGGTCCGCCGTATTTCTGGGCTAACGGTCCAGCACAAAGGGCATCGGCGAAGTTATCTCCTCTGGCCAGTACTGCGTAGTCTGAGGTCTTCCAGCCTTGCTGGGATACCGCTACGGCTGTTTGATATCTGTCTGCTCCAGCGATCCTGTTAGATTGGGAAAAGACTGGGCTTATTAAGACCTGGGTAAGTAATAAGATAATGGCTAGTGTCCAGACAAGGTGTTTTCTTACTTTTAAAAGCATTGGTTATTCTCCTTTTTTTTATTTTGTAGAATCTATGATTACAGATTCTTTTCTCTGATATCTCTTCTTTATTACCCTAACATAGAATATTGTGAATCGATTGCCTTCTGCATGAAACGAGTGTTTTTCGTCATGAAATGTAAAAAGGTGCATGGTCAGAGAATATTGACCATCCACCTTTATAATTTTGTCAAAAATACGGGGGAGTCTGACTCCTTTATATTTAATTCGCTGTACGCTAAATGCCTAACAATTGTTTTTTCTTGGCATTGAATTCTTCCTCTGTAATAATGCCGCCGTCAAGCAATCTCTTAAACTTCATGATATCCTCAGCTATAGAATCTGCGTTACTCTGCGTAGCATTACCTGCTGCGTCTACGCCCATAATAGCTGTTAAAGCAGCCGTAACCATGCTTAATTTGCTCAAATGCTCTATGTATTCCTGCTGAAACCGATACTTTCTCGCTGTGATAGATCCCGCACTGGATTCCATCTGATTCCAACAAGGATTGGCCAAAAATAACTTGAGCTTAAAGCCACGAGAAATATCTTGTGGTTTATTGTCATCCTTACCAACACGATCTATCATACGACTAGCAGGCTCATAAGCTGCTGACGTCAATTGTGGTGCAGTATCACCTTTATGAAAACGTTCTATTAAGCCATCATCATCACGCAGCTCATAACCGGTCAGCTCTTCAAACTTAAAAATAGGAGGATTGTTTACATCTCCGCACATGTGCAGCGGAATGGTAAATATCTTATTTGCTTCATCAATATTTAAGTTTGTAAAGCCTATAGGGATGATCCTGTTTGGGCGGAAGATGTGTTCGAGATTGTTTCTATTTTCCTCTCGCATGGCAAGATGTTCTTTTAGCTCTTCCAAAGAAAGGTTGGATACTTGTGTATGGACCATGGATATTTTTATTCCACAGTCAGAGCAGATGGGTGTAGAATCTACGATTTTTGTTGCTAATAATCTTGGTGTCGCCTCACCACAAATTGGACAAGGCTTCTTTTTGTTTGAAAATATTCCTAAAATCCCCATGCTATCTTTCTCCTAACATTTCTTTTAGCGTGTTCCGCCACCTCTGCCACCACCGCTAAAACCACCGCCACCGCCAAAGGAACTCCTTCCGCCTCTCCCTGAGGAACGTGCCGTTTGGGCCGCATGGTAGGATGCTTTGGTGTATATATGTGCCAGCAGATAATAATGATGGGCATTTTTACGATACTCAGTCGCCGTAGGATAGACCTTTTCAAATTGTTCGATCGCCTTATCTGCGATGCCTAACAGTGTGGCAAAGGTAAGGTAATCCTGCCAAATAATACTTTCGGCAATTGATCTTTCCCCAATCAGTGAAAACTCAAGAAGATATTTTTTGAAGCCCATGATATCTAAGAGCAACTTTTCTCCGCGCTGAGAAAGCCCTAAAGGTTTTGCTTCTTTTGAGGTATCATAGCTATCAATTTGTGTTAACGTGTTTTGGCCGTCTTGCTTGGCCGCTTTGATAATTCCCATCATGGCTTCATGATTTTTCTTACAATATTTTTCCAGCTCACGCTCCTGTAAAATCTGATCGCTGCTGCTAGCTAAAACCAGTAAATCATACAGCATCTTGGTCGTTACCCCTGTAAACTGTGGCGGCTGTACAAGCCTAAGGGAAATGCTTTCTTTTTCTTTGCCAAACAAGCCAACTGTTTTTTCACTCATAGGCTCCAGACAACCTGCGTTAATCAGCTTAAGAAATGCCGCTCCAATAAGGTTGCCGTCATCATCGGTTTGATCAAAATCACTTGCTAATACAAAGGCAGCTTCTAAATTACCTGCAATCGGTGCTTCCCTGAAATAGTTTGCATTGTTATACAGGGCGAGTATTTTCTTTTTTCTTTTCCCTTTTCGAGCCAAAAAATAGATAATTATAACAACAGGAAGTGCCATGATCACAAGTCCAATAAGCACATCAAAAGGACCAGCCTCTTCCTCAGGCTCTACAGCAGAACTACCACTGGTACCTGTGTCATAATCGTAATCGCTGCCTTTAAAGGCCTGTACTTTTAGCTCTTCAAAGGATTTGTCCACCACTCTTGTCGGGTTAATCAGTCCTTTGTTGAGCTGTAACAGTATAATTACGCTATCTGTACTTGAGGATAAGGGTTTTTCGGTATAAGCTACTACTTGACCGTTTTCAAAATTGATTTGCCCGTCAAAGCCAAAAGCCCATATTCCGGCGTTATTGGCATCAAGGTTTACGCCATCCTGCATGGTGATTTTTACGGTTACATCTGTAGGCAAGGTCCCCATACCCGAGTTGATAAACTGGAAGTTAAAACCGTCGAAATCCGTATAGGCGCCAACAATATTATTGATTCTGTACTCAATGGCATAGCGTTTTTGTCCATATTCGCTGATTCCCCAGCAAAGCTCATAACCCTTACTGGTTTTTACCAACCCATATTTTCCTGCTTTTTCTTCGAAGCTGGCATTTATATCCCAATCTTCAATATGTGTATAGGGGCCGTTTACATCTGAAACAAGAAAATCCGATAAGCTCATATCCTCTAAGTTCTCGATGGGAATATAGCCCTCTGTGCCTTCAAGAAAATTACAGTTCCATGTCTGGGTGATATAGGCCGAGCCGTCTTCATATATGCCAACATCAACATGGATGTCCGATACATTGTTTGCTCCCAAGGCTGGTTGGGACATGAAATTTAGCAACAATAAGGCGCAAAATAGGGTGGAAACAATTTTTCTCACTATAGACTCCTCCAATTTGTTGTACCTTACTGCATACTCGGCATATTAGCTTTTTCTTCCTCTGCTTCTAAATAGGTACGTTGTGCAAAACCAAGAATGCCTGCAATCAGAGATGCTGGGAACATACGGACAGCACGATTTAGCTTGGTGACATTATCGTTATAAATCAACCTGCTGGTACGCACCATGTTTTCATATTGATTGACAGAATCCATTGTTTTGATGTAGGTCTGATCGGCCTTTAAATCTGGATAGCTTTCTGCTACCGCCATGATTTTTTCTAAAGCCTCTACAAGGAAATTTTCCTGTTGTTTTACATCCTCGGGCGAAGAGTCCCTCGTGATCTGGCGTCTTGCTTTAATGGTGTCTGTCATGGTTTGGTATTCGTGAGCGGCATACCCTTTGGTTAGATCCAAAAGAGATACTAGCGCATCCCAGCGCGAGGAGAGCTGAACACCAATTTGGGACATCGCATTATTGATGTTTTCATCCAAGACCACAAAGGTCCGCTGCAATGAAATTGCCCACAAAGCAAGTATTGCAACGATGACTACAGCTGCTATGATAAAAGTCATAAGTTTTTCCTCCATTCTTTTAGTTAGTTCTCAGTTTCTATGGTTATTTCACCATTTTGGGAAACCATAATCGCAAAATCAGAAGTATAGGTTCTTCCGAAAATATCGATGATTTCATATTCATAATAGTAGATTGCATCAAACAATGTTGCTTCCTCTACCATAACAGAATCTTCAACTGTAAAGCCCCCAAACTCAAAGGCATAAACCTCTTCTGTGTCGAGATCTGCTGCTACAAATTGAAACTCAATTGTATCCCCAGCCTTAAGCTTGTGAACTTCCTTACTGCTCATGCCGCTTTCTTCGTCAATACCGTCCCATGCACCGTGAATCTCATAGGATGCACTGTCATGATAGTAACTCATACGAAGATTGGTTTCTTCGCCGTTAAGCCTAATCGGCACGGTATATACAATGTAGTCCTCATTCCAGTCCAGAGCTGTCATGGAGCAGATGTTTTCATTGATAACCTTCGCTCTTATTGTTGCCACCGTAATTTTCCGCTTTGATCATGGCCTGGGCGAAGGTCTGGAGATTTTGAGGGTTTTCGGTAATTCCCTTTATTTGAGCAGCCATTTCGTCAAAAGCTATAACTAGGTTCGTGATTTCGGCAAGATCTATAACGGAAAGGGTTGCCAGTGCATCACTTTCACTGCGTTTACACTTTTCAAAGTAGGTATCGCAAATTACTTTACCAACAGCAAGACCATCTTTTGCGGGGTTCTCACTCAAATATTTCAGCCAAGCTGTGTAATCCCAGCCTGTCCCCGGCTCTATCTCCTGTGATGCAACCATATATCTCCCGTAGGGAGCAAGCGCTGCAGCAGTTTCGAGAGTTGACATCAGGCAGGTGTCAAAGCCGATAATTTCAAACTGAACGCCAGGTGCGGCGATGCCCTCTGCAAGCTCCCTTATATCTAAACTGTCTTTTTCAAAAAGCTCATCAAAAGCAACACCAGTAACACTACCGCCGCCGTGATTCCAGATCAGACACATATATTTGTCGGCAGGGTATTCTTCTACTCCCCACTCTAAGAAGCTGCCCAAGGTATCAGCTTCACCCATGCTTGCCAGGGGTGCCTCACCCGCGATCTCGAAATTTCCGCCTTTAGCTTCATAGCGTTGGAGCTTTTCTGGGTTAATGGCCTCAATCGCCCACTTTACGGTTCCGCCTGTTTGAATTACTACCTTGACATTTTCCGGGATATTTACCTGAAGCATTTCCATAATATTATGGGAAGCCAAGCCCCACTGTGTTTCCAGGTCAGTACCGCAAAGATATATAAATACAGACCATGTATCACCGGAAGGGTTTGATAGTTTAAGAAGGGAAGGATTTTCTGGGTTAATTGGAGAAGATGTTTCTTCGGTACCTCCCCCGCAAGTGGATAGAAGCACGATTGCCAGTAAAACTGCAACAAGGATAGTTAAAATCCGTTTCATATCACTTACCTTCTTTCCTCCATCAATAATTAGTTAACTCTCCGAAGGCTTTATTCATTTAGTTCATAACTTAATTGGTAAAGTCTATGTCAAATCCTATTTCTTGGGCTATTTTAACAATAGCATAAAATACTTAAATAAATTGCTCGCTGCATGAAATGTCTTTTTTTTGTTATGAAATGTAATACCAAAAAAACCTTCAAAGTTTTAATCCTCTGAAGGTTAGTGGAATCTATACCTATGTAGCCCGACATATTAGACAAGGCTTTTTTCTCCCATTCATTTTAGCGTGTTTCGCCGCCGCTGCCACCACCGCTAAAGCCACCGCCACCGCCAAAGGAACTTCTTCCGCCACTCCCTGAGGAACGTGCTGTTTGAGCCACTTGGTAGGATGAATTAGTGTACCGATGTGCAAGCAGGTAATAATAATGGGCATTTTCACTATATTGTGTCGCAGTTGGATAGACCTTTTCAAATTGTTCAATCGCCTTATCCGCAATGCCTAACAGTGTAGCAAAGGTAAGATAATCCTGCTTTATGTAAGCTAAAACTAAATTAAACTATAGTAGATTGTGATAAATTTATACAATCCAGCGCACAATAAAAGAAAGAGCCGGTAACTGTGAACAATCTCACGGTTATCGGCTCTGCGTCTTAGCGTCTGGCTCTTTGATAACTGACATATTCAGTTGTTTTATATTGATTATCGTTTCCTGTTTACACTTAGGACAAAATAGAGGGAAATTTTCAAGCACCGTATCATCACGTATCTTGACCCGTGTTTTGTTACCACAGACCGGGCATAATATCCACTCGAATTTACACACTCTACCATCCCTTTACTTGATGTTTTTGTTGACCACTATCATTTTAATGCCTGTAAACATTAAGCTGCTTTCCGTTTATATGCGCGCATCGCAAATAGATATGCGACGATCAGTATCCCTAAGCACCACGCGAGCGCAACCCAGATATCATTTCCAACAGGTTGCCCCGACAGGAGCGCGCGGATGGCTTCCACTATTGAAGTCACTGGCTGGTTTTCGGCAAAAGCGCGAACAACTGACGGCATCGATTCGGTGGGCACAAACGCCGAACTGATAAATGGAAGGAAGATAAGCGGGTAGGAAAAAGCACCTGCACCATCCACCGATTTTGCGGACAGTCCGGCAATCACCGCAATCCACGTCAGGGCCAGTGTAAACAGCGCGAGTATACCGGCTACAGCAAGCCATGATAGTATCCCCGCCGAAGAGCGGAAGCCCATAATGAGTGCTACGAGAATGATTACGACCACCGAAATTGCATTGGATACCAGTGAAGTCAGCACATGCCCCCACAGTGCGGCCGAACGCGCAATCGGCATGGAGTTGAACCGTTCGAAGATGCCCCGCTGCATATCGAGAAACAGGCGGTAAGCAGTATAGGATATGCCGCTTGCAATCGCAATCAGCAGGATGCCGGGCAACAGGTAATTCACATAGTTATCCGTACCGGTTTGAATTGCGCCGCCGAACACATAGACGAACAGCAGCATAAACATGATCGGCATGATGGTGACTGTGATGATGGTGTCCATGCTGCGAAAAATATGGCGCATGGAACGGCCCAGCATAACGCTCATATCGCTGAAAAAGTGTTTCTTTACTGCTTTCATTTTTATTGCTTCCATTTTTATGGCTTCCATTTACTTTTCCTCCTTTTTGCCGATGATGGTCAGGAATATCTCTTCCAATGTCGGTTGTTTTTCCACATACTCCACCTTGGCGGGCGGAAACAGCTTTTTCAGCTCAGCGAGCGTGCTGCTGATGATAATCCTGCCTTCATGCAGAATGGCAATTCTGTCGGCGAGCTGTTCAGCTTCCTCCAAATACTGTGTAGTTAAAAATACTGTGGTGCCGCGGCCGGCAAGCTCTTTGATAGTCTTCCAAACCTCGATGCGCCCCTCTGGATCAAGCCCGGTGGTCGGCTCGTCGAGGAAAATGAGCTGCGGTTTCCCTACCAGGCTCATGGCGATGTCCAGCCTGCGGCGCATCCCCCCCGAATACGTAGACACTCTGCGGTCGGCGGCGGCGGCGGTCAGTCCGAAGCGGTTTAGTAAATCATCCGCGACCTGACGCGGATTTGTGAGGTGCCGCAGCTTGGCGATCATGATTAAATTTTCCCGTCCAGTCAAGATCTCGTCTACAGCGGCGAATTGCCCGGTCAGACTGATCGACTGCCGTACATGGTCGGGCTTTGACACGACGTCAAAGCCGTTTACGATGGTAGTGCCTCGGTCCTGTTTAAGCAGCGTGGTGAGGATTTTAACAATCGTCGTCTTGCCTGCGCCGTTGGAGCCGAGTAGGGCGAAAATCTCACCTTGCTGCACTTCAAAATCCACGCCCTTTAGGACTTCTGTGTCCTTGAAAGACTTTCGCAGACCTTTCACTTTAATTGCTTTTTCCATTCCGATATCCCCCTTTTACTTTAGTTTATCCGTAAACTTTTTCATGGCCTTGTTAACTTCTTGGTCAACAGATTCTTGATAGCTATCAGCGTAAGTTTTTGAATCTTTGATTAGATCGTCGCAGAAAGCCGCTACGTCACTGCCTGTCACTTCGAGCACGCCTTTCCCCAAGGCCGCGCCTTCTTCAAAAAGATCGACAATCCCCGAGAGTAAACCTATCCCGTGGGTTATCTCAACAGGTCCGACCTTAAAGAGATATTTTTGAATCTCTTTATAAACAATCTGATAATCTTGCGGGAGCGCTTTGACACGCGCCACGTGCGCTCGCCACTCTTTTTTGCCTTCAATGATATCTTGTATTCTCATTTTATCCTCCTATTTACCTAATTTTTTAGC
>LOEZ01000012.1 GCA_001516055.1 Gracilibacter sp. BRH_c7a | reverse complement strand
GGCGGCGGAGGCTGGGTGCTGTTCGGACGGCCTCCGGACGCCGCTATGGAGGTCTATAACGATTTTAATTCAGACCTTGCAAATCTGTTCCGCTGCGTTCGCGACCGTCCCTTTGCTCTTCTCAAGGAGCTGAATTTCTTTCCGCTGAATGGGCGGGATGAATTCAATGTCTTAAAAAAATATCTGGAGAAGGAGGAATTCACAGACGAGTACCTGCGGGAGGAAATGGAGATCGCGCAGAGATTTCTAAGTGAACCGCAGTTTGAGGAAATCAAGCCGATCCTTCTGGAAAACGCACAGATGAACGACGTAAAACGCGCCGCCGCCTTCTATCGTCTCATCCGGCTAAGCTACGGAAGCGGCTGCACTAGTTACGGCTGCCAGCCCTTCGATATCCGTAAAACCTTTCATCTTCTCTGGCAGGGCAGCCGGAGGCTTAAGGATACGGTGATTGAGAACAAGGACTTTGAAGCTCTGATTAAGCAGTACGACCGTGAAAATGCCTTCATCTATTGCGACCCGCCATATTATCAGACGGAGGGACACTACGAGGTGGTGTTCAAAAAAGAGGATCACTATCGTCTGCGTGATACCTTGGCGTCCTGCCAGGGCAAATGGCTGGTCAGCTACAACGACTGCGAATTCATTCGTGAGCTGTACAAGGATTTTAATATTGAGGCTGTCAGCCGCATCAACAACCTTGCCCAGCGCTATGACAACGGCTGTGAATATGCCGAAGTCCTGATCTCAAACTACGATACCGGCGAAAGACTGAGGGATATGCCGACTCAGCTTGGGCTTTTTGACCTCGCTGGATTTTACGGCATGGAGTAACAAATCAAATTTTTGAGGAGGTTCAACATTATGAAATTATTTAAAACGGTTGCAGTCGTGGACAAGCATGGCCGCATAACCCTGCAGACAGCAATGTTTGATGCCGCCGGACTTAAGCCCGGCGATGAGATCTGTGTCACCCTTGCTGTGAATCATGAGGAAGCTGAAAATTCCTGTCCGCAGCTTGTCGTCACTCCCCACGTCGCAGAAGTTGCTGAGCAGACGCGTGATTGTGAGTGGGATGATGTGGAAGTTACCCTGACTCTTCCCAATTTGCTTCTGGAAGCTGCGGAGATTCCGGAAGAAAGCGCTCTGGAAATCATATACGTGCCCGGCGCTATCATCATAAAGGCCGCAGATATTATGGACAATCTTCCGGATGAGCTTCATGAGCTGTTCGATATGCTCGGCATTGACCCCGGCACGGTTCGGGAGGTTATGAGAAAGGAGGGATACTTTGTATGAAAGAAAAACCCATTTACAAAATCGTAGATGGCAAAGGCAGAGTCCTTATTCCGAAGGCATTACGAGCCGTAGCTGAAATGGAGCATGGCGATATCGTTCGCCTCGGAATCCAGAAGGGCGTCATCACAGCCAAGAAGGTCGATCTCATTGAGATTGGCGACCAGTCGCCGGAGGCAGTAGAGGCGTTCGTTCGCTCCGCCATCCGCGACATGCCGGAGGATACGCTCATATCCATAGCCGCAAGGCTGCTGGATATAATAGAAAAAAGAAAGGAGCCGATCCGAGTTGACTGAGAAAGAATTATTTACACAGGAGGATTGCCTGCAAACCGGATATGACATGCCTGTAAGCGACAGGGTTATCATACTCCGTCCTTCCTCTTTGCCGAGCGAACATCGGAACGCAAAGCATCAGCTGTGCTATTGCACCGGAGGAAACGGCAGTAATGCTAATCCTATAGGTCGCTCTGTCTTTGCAATCGCTCTTGCAAACGGAAAGCAGGTTCGCTTGAACTGGAGTGACATCCTTGGTATCGCAAAGCCGGAAATCCTTTCCGATCATGCCCGGCTTCAGCTGTCGCAGATCCGTCCGACAGATGAGCTGGGTCTGAAAAGCCATGAGCCGCAGTACAGCGGCTATTGTTTTCTGCCGGATGGCAGATATACTTCCGGCGTGTGGCTGTGCAACACCAAAGAGCTTCAGAACTACATTGAGATGCAGAAAGACTATCAGCACCGTGTAATGATTTGCGACCGTGATGACTTCTGCGTCTTCGAGATGATCGACGGAAAGCTCATTCATCCATCGCAGGAGACATTAGAATCCTTCTTCAAGGACCAGCAGGAGCCGGGCGGCATGGAGCTGCAGCTATGAAATCAATAAGGACTTGAGGCCGGAATCAGAAGGATGGTTCCGGCTTTTTCATTGTCATAATTAAAAGAAAGGATTGAGAAAACCCATGAAACAGAAAAGAAAACGCATCGTCATCATTGCCCTTGCTCTCCTTCTCCTTATATGCGGCGGAATCTATACGGCATACCGCATGCATCCGGAGAGCTTTGTCGGGCAGGACGAAATCATCACACGCGGTGAGTACGCCGCAATTTTGGCGCAGGAGATTCCGCTCGACACCTCAAATGCGGAAAAAGACCCGCCCAGCTTCTCCGACATCGACGGCCACTGGTCGGAGAAATATATTGAGGCACTGATTGACGCCGAAATCATTGACCCCGCCGATTACCCCGACGGCTTCCATCCCGACGATCCCATCACCCGCGCTGAAATTATCAAGCTGCTGGTGAAAGCGGAGGGCAAGGACGAGGAAGCGAAAAACACTCAGGGACACAGCGGATATGAGGACCAGGCGGACATCAAGGATGATGACAAAAGCTATGTAATCATCGGCCGCGAGGACGGAATCATTGGCGAAACGGGGGATAATAAAATCCGTCCCAACGATCCTGCGACTAAAGATGAAGCTGAGGATATGAATAACAAGGTTACTCCGAAGCCGACTGAGCTGACGCCCACTCCGGCAAATCCGAATGAGAGCAAGCCATCTCCCACACCAATACCCGGCAATACTGTAGGCGGCTCGGGAGGCGGCTCATACTATCCTCCCGCGCAGGTGAGATTTGACCTTCATGAAACGGCTCACACCGATAGCAAAATTCAGGTGATGCCTGTGTGGAAATACATGAATAGCTTCACCTGGTCGCTGACCAAAACTGCTGTGGACGGCTCCCAGCAGCCTGTCGAGCTGGTGGACGCTGTCACCGGAACCCTCGGCTTGGAGGGAGGCACCATCCAGTTCAAGGAGGATGGACAGTATACCCTTACAGCCACAGCCAAGAACGCCAGAGGAAAAGAAAAAGTGCTGTCCAAGCAGATTACAGTGTATCCGGTCATCGACCTGAGCTTTAACCTGCCGGAAACCACACATACGGATAAATCGGCTATCCTCACCTTCTCCCTGGAGAAGCTCTACGGTCACGATATCGTGTGGTCGGTAACGAAGGACGGCGAAGCTGTCCAGCCGACTGACATTCTGGACGGCGAGCTTGGGAACGAAGGCGGAACCTTTGTGTTCAGGGAAAAAGGCGAATATACGCTCACTCCGTACATTGCCGATGATACTGGCCGTGTCTTTACCCACACTGAAACTACTAAGGTCTACCCTGTTGCCGGAATTTCCTTTGACCTCCCGGCTGCATCACATACGGATACAGCCCTTGATGTTTCAACTGTGCTGACAGAGGCAGACAATCTGAACGTCGTCTGGAGTCTGACGAAGAACGGTGATGCGACAGCGCTTGCCGATGAGCTGGAAGGCAGCCTAACCGATGAAGGCGATACTATTCGCTTCAAGGATAAGGGCGTATACATGCTCACCGGAACACTCACCGATGAGACCGGCAGAACCTTTGAAACAGCCGATACCATCACGGTCTATCCAGTAGGCTCCATCGGCTTTTATGCACCGGAAATCACCCACACCGACAGGACGGTCCATGTTGAAACCCGCTTTGAAAACCTCGGCGCCGCCGCAATCCAGTGGTCTCTGACCAAGGATGGAGAAGCTGTTGGCCTTGCCGATGCGGCTCATGGCGAGCTGACTAACGAGGGCGGCTACATCCGCTTTATCAATAAGGGCGAGTATGTCCTCAAAGCCTCATTCACCGATCCGGCTGGCAGAAGCTACAGCTACACTGCTCCAGTCAAGGTATACTCGATACCAAGCATCTCGTATACCTTGCCTGAAACCGCCCACACAGATACCATTGTCAACGTGATTCAGGAAGCCTCAGAGCTTGATGGATTTAATGTCGAGTGGCTGTTGGAAAACGGCTCTGGATTCCAGGATTTTGGGACGTATGTCAGCGGATCGCTGGATAACAGCGGCGGCTCCATTCGCTTCAAGCACGCCGGAACCTACGAGCTGATCGCCCGTATTACTGATGAAACCGGTCGGGTATTTCTGTTCGAGAACGGCGACAGAATCGAAGTTCTGCCGGTGCTGAACATTTCTTTTGAGCTTCCGGAAGCCACGCATACCGATCGCACCATTGACCTGAGAACTCGCGACAACAACAATGTGCTGCCTGTTGAGTGGACAATAACCAAGGACGGAAAGCCGGTGGAGTTATCCGACGTTATGGAGGGAAGCCTTAATGCCTACGGCGGGCAAATACGCTTTACGCAAATTGGAGATTACACTATCACCGCCTCCATGACAGATGCGCTGGGCAGGGTGTTCTCCTACAGCGCTTCCACCACGGTCTGCCCGATCCCGTCGATTTCACTCAGCATACCGCAGGTCTGGTACGGCGGTGAAATCGGAACAGTAAGCGCCAGCGGTACAGATCTGGATAATCTCACTGCAGACTGGACGGTCGTCAAGGATGACGGAGGCGCTGAACCTTACTCCGCATATACGTCAGGTACCCTGACCAAAGCAGGCGGCAACCTGACTTTCCCGGCAAAGGGGCAGTATGAGCTAACCCTGACTATGACGGACCCGACAGGCAGAACCTTTGTCCGAAGCAGAAGCTTCACGGTTTATCCCATCCCGCAGATGTCCATCGGGCTCCCGTCACTCAGTTACAGCGGCGATTCCATTGCCGTTACTGCATCCGGCGCTGAGCTTGATAAAACGGATATCGTTTGGCTTATCTCTGTTGATAGCGGTCAGCCCAAGCCCTATGCCCAATACGCCACAGGCACTGTCGGAATCGGCGGCGGCAATCTTCAAATCAGCACGGATAAAACCATCGCTGTGAAGCTAATCGCCGAAGCGACGGATGTAAACGGCAGAAAATTCACCTTCACGTCCAACACCGCAACGGTTATGCCAATAGCCAGCTTCCCGTTCACCATCCCGTCCACTGTTCACATCGGCGGCAATATAAATGTATCCCTGCCGGCCGTGTCAGGACTGGAGGGCAGAAATCTTGTCTGGTCGCTGACTAAGGACGGAAGTCCGGTAAGCTACTCCGGAAGCCTTTCCAACAGCGGGGGGAGCATTGTCATCAGTGTACCCGGCAGCTATGTTCTGACCGCCAGCACGACTGACAGCACAGGCAGAGCCTTCACTTATTCGCAGAATATCACCATAACAAATACCGCGCCGAATAAACCCACCGGAAGCGCCACGGTAACGAGAATAGCATTAAGCGGGAAGCTGAAGGTTAACATTTCGGCCTCGGCTACCGATCCGGACGGTGATACCGTTACGCTGGAATACTCCGGCAACACGGAGGACAGTTACTATCCCGTTGGTACTCATACCGTGAAGGTCAGAGCTAAGGACGCATGGGGCATGTATTCCGACTGGACGAACATCACCTTCACGGTGGCAAACTCTGCACCATCAACACCTGTGATTACCCGTGCACCTGACGGCAACAGCATCGCTCCCGGCGTACCGATAACCATCTCTGCAACAAGTACCGACGCTGACGGCGACGCTATCACCTATGTATGGGAAGGCCGTCCGGCGCAGACCAGCACAGCCTATCCTCTCGGCAAGAATGTGGTTCGCGTGAAGGCTGTTGACTCCACAGGAGCCGAATCGCCTTGGGCGGCAATAGTTTTCTTCATCGCCGATCCAAACAAAGGCGGCGGTATGACGCTGACCGGACCGGAATCAGTCATACTCGAACAGGGCATTGCAGGTGCCACCATAACAAACTACACCTTTACGGTTCCGCCTGTCAGCGGACACAGCGGCCAGGACTTCGGTCGTGTGCGTGGGTATAACGTGCTGACCGGACAGTGGGATCAGCTCGACTATGTACCGACCTCAAACGGCATCACCTTCAGCCGCAGCCTGTCACCCGGCATTTACAGCCAGCTGGAGTTCTACTACTACACCAACCACAATTGCATGTACAACAAGTCAAACATCACCTACTCCGTCAGCTTCTACTTTGAGTAAACGGCAGGATTACTGTCGGGAAAGAAGGTTTTATGAACAACATACAGATGAAAAACGATCTTATCCTTTACTACGGCAACAAGGCAGGCTATATCGACAATGGCAAGGCTGTTGTCGACCCGCTGTTCCGGAAGGATGAGCTTCGGTCTTACCTGACAGAAAAAGAAGGACTGGAGCTGGAGTGGAGAAGCGGTGTTTATGAAGGGCTGACTGAAGGAAGAATCGATCCGGCAGGCGGCGTGCGGCTCCTCAAAAGCTGCCGTGTCTGGCAACTCAGACCTGATGTTGACCCCATGATGAAATTCATCGGGTATGACGAGCTGCTGGAGCGATTTGGAGAGCCTGACCCGGATAACTACCGGACTGTTTACGACGGCGAAGTGGACACCAATAATCTGGATGAGCTTTTCGCCAAGTTAAATCTTGCCCATCCGCCCGGCTATGAAGGACACAGCCTGTCTATGTCGGATGTTATCGAGATGTATGACAAGTCCGGCAGCAGCTTCCACTACGTTGACCGCTTCGGATTTAAGGGAATATCCTTCCAGCCGCCGGAGCAGGAGCTTTACCAGGGACCGGCAATGAGCCTGTAAACCCATGAACCGCAACCGAAAGGCTACTTTTTTATTTAAAAAGTTAAGGAGGAAACGCCATGAACAGAACACAAAACGCGGCTAAAGCGCCGCATGTACCTGAGCAGGCTGCTGCCGAACAGCCAATTCCCATGAAGGTAGACGTCAAAATCAGCTCCATCCGTCCGGAGGGCAATGTCAGGGCGTATGCGTCCATCAACCTCAACGACTGCTTCGCAATCCGGAACGTGAAGGTCATGGACAGCACCAAGGGTCTGTTCATTGCCATGCCCAGCTACAAGGCGGGAAACGGCGAGTACAAGGACATCTGCTTCCCTGTCACCAAGGAATTCAGGGAGCAGCTGAACAATGCGGTCATCGATGCATACAAGCAGGCTCTCACCCAGAGTCAGCAAAAGAAGGCGCAGGATGCGACCTCTTTTGACCAGGCACCGGAGCAGTCCTCCGGCCTGCAGATGGGATAATCCGGGAAAAGCCTATGCTTAAAAATTTTTCGGAGATGATGCCCATGAACAAAGAGCAAGGCCTAATACCTCTGGGTACCAGCCAAACCTATTACTCCCGGCTTCCCAACATGAAGCTTCCGGAAAACCATGTAATCCGTGAAGGGTTTTTGTGCAAAGGGAATATGCCCGCAACCCTAGAGACGTCAGGAATTGTTGAAGCTGCGGCCCAGAGCTTTCTTCATGTGGATGACGCACAGGAATACGAAATTGGATAAGATTTTACAGGCAGTTTAACACCGGTCTAAACCACCGGTGTTTTTTGCTGTCCATACGGAGGTGATAAACACGAAAGAAGTAGAGCTGGAACTGGATCTGATCAGAGTTGTGTGCGATCCCAGCCCTCTTTTTAAGTATCAGCTTATTTACAGGGACGGAATGGCCACAGGTGTGGCGGGAGTATACAGCTTTGACGAGGACTGGTATTATCTTTACAAAAATGACACGGAAAGATACAGGGTCAAGCGGTGCAAAGACCTAGAAGGCATTCCATCCGCCTTTACCTACAGGCAGCAGCGAAAAAGGCGGGAAGATAAACCGGACAAACAAAAACCCCTTGAGCAAAGTGTAGCAGCAGATCTGCCCTCTTTGGAAGAAGTGCCGGAGCACAGTGGCTCCTTGCGCATGGGCGGTATGTAGATTAAAAATAGCTAAAAAATATGAATTTGGAGGTAAATTACTATGAAAAAACTCGTAAACAAGGTAAACGATAAGATCACGGAAAAAGCTGTTATGGTTCAGACCTTGCTCCGTTCCCAGCGCGGAGAAGGCTTCGTGGATACAGCCATTAAAATCCTGATGTCGGTTGTCATCGGCGGCCTCGTCCTCGGCGGCCTCTACGCCTTGTTCGGCGAAACTGTTCTGCCGACGCTCAAACAGCGCATCCAGGATATGTTCAACTATGGGGGCTAATCTGGGCGCTTTGGCTCAGTATGCGCCGCTTGTGCAGGGCGGCGTTTTTGCTACTCTGCTGCTGGCGGCTTCCGTCTTCGACGCACGAAAACGGATCATACCCGACAGCATCTGCCTTGGGATCGCCTTGACAGGATTACTCACCTTTGAACCGGTGAAGCTGGCTGGGATTCTTGCTGCCGCGCTCTTTCTTATAGCCGCCCTGTTTTTTGGCGGTATGGACGGCGGGGATATCAAGCTCATGGCGGCCGCGGGGTTGGTGCTGGGCTTCAACAAAAGCATGGCCGCTGCGGTCATAGGCTTAACCGCCTTGCTGGTATTCCATGCAGGCAATACCATAATCCAAAAGCTGCGCGGGAGGGCTGCTCAAAAGGCATATCCTTTCGCACCTTTTCTTTCCCTCGGCTGCCTGACAGCCTACTATTTAACTTAAGGAGGAACACTCTATGAGTTTTCTAAAAAACCGCACGGTGCTGGGAGTGATCTGCATTGTGCTTTCTTTACTAATCAGTTTCGCGCTCACGCCTCTGTTCACTCAAAGCGTGTCCCAGAAAACTACCGTCATCCGGGTAGTGAAGGACATTAAAGTCGGCGACGCAATCAACAAGGATATGATTCAGACTGTGGAGGTAGGCGGTTACAACCTGCCGGAGGATGTGATAAAGCAGCAGGACACCGTCCTCGGCAAATACGCTGAGGCGGATCTGTCCCCCGGTGACTATATCCTCACAGCCAAGCTGTCGGACACGCCTGCGTCGGAGAATGCCTATCTGTATAACCTGAGCGGTGACAAGCAGGCCATTTCTGTTAGCATTAAAAACTTTGCCGGAGGCTTGTCCGGCAAGCTGATCTCCGGTGACATTGTATCAGTAATCGCGCCCGACTATAAAAAGCAGGGCTTAACCGTGATCCCTCCGGAGCTGACGTATGTAGAGGTCATTGGTGTTACAGCCAGCACGGGCTACGACACCGATGCAGGAGAGCAGAGCAAGAATGAGGACGAAAAGCAGCTTCCCGCTACCGTCACCCTGCTGGTTTCACCGGAACAGGCTAAAATTCTCGCGGAACTGGAAGCGGGCGGCAAGCTCCATCTTTCTCTCGTGTACAGAGGTTCTAAGGAGAACGCCGCAAAATTTATTGAGCTGCAGGATAAGGTGATTAAAACCCTGTACCCGAAGCCTGCGGAGCAGACGGCTGAACAAACCGCACAATCGGCTGTTCCAGAAACGCCAGCCGCTTCGATGGCTCAGGCTGAGCCTGAAAACCCTGTACAGGAAGCTGGAGGTGAGTAAGATGCTGAACTTCATGAAAGGAAGCCTTTTCACAAGAAAACAACCGGAAGCCATACAGGAGGAGCCAGAGCAGGATGTGCAGGTGCTGGCGGTATGGGGCAGTCCCGGCAGCGGTAAGACCACCGTGAGCGTACGCCTTGCTAAATATCTGGCGGATCAGAAAAAGAACGTGGCCTTGCTGCTGTGCGACATGACCACGCCCATGCTGCCCTGCATCTGTCCGCCAAGCGATCTGGAGTGTGAGCGCTCCCTAGGCAGTATCCTTGCCGCCACCCATGTGACGGACCTGCTCATCAAGCAAAACTGCGTCACCCACAAGAAGATGGATCACCTGACCATCATCGGCTTGCTCAGGGGCGAGAATGTGTTTACTTACCCTCCATACTCTAAGGAGCTGGCGACCGAGCTGATCGATCATCTGCGGGACATTGCGCCATATATCATCATCGACTGCGGCAGTGCTATTGCCCATGATATCCTGTCTGCGGTTTCTCTGCTGGAGGCTGATTCGGTACTCCGGCTGGTGAACTGCGACCTGAAGTCCATCAGTTACCTGTCAAGCCAGCTCCCGCTCATGAAGGATCAGAAATGGGACGCCGACAAGCAGTACAAGGTGGCCTCCAATATTAAATCCAATCAGGCGGGAGAACACATCGAGCAGGTCTTGGGCAGCGTCGCCTTCAAGCTTCCTCATTCGGATGAGCTGGAGAATCTGGCTCTTGCGGGGAACCTGCTGGGAGAGCTGACGCTCAAGGACAGCAGGAGCTTTCGCAAGGAGATCGCCAGACTCGCAAAGGAGGTGTTCGGCGTATGAGCAGAAAGAACCATAGGCGTGATGCAGTTAATATCATTCCGCAGGTAAGTGATCAAGCAAATACAGTCAGCATGACAGGCAATCAAAGCCTGTTTTTTTCATCCGATGTGGCTGTCAGGGAATTCGGACCGGTGCTTCATGAGGTGCAGGAGTACATCTCCAGTAAATACGCTGCGCTGATCATCGATGGAGGCACGGAGGAAGTCAAGATCCAGATTAAGAGGTATATCACCAAATATGTTCAGGATTACCGAATCGCTGTTGCAGGCATGTTTCAAGAGCAGCTGGTGAACGCCCTGTACACCGAGATGGCGGAGTTTTCGTTCCTGACAAAATACATCTTCGGCGCCGGTATTGAAGAAATAGATGTCAATGCATGGAACGACATTGAGGTGCAGTACAGCAGCGGTATCACCAAAAAGCTGCACGAACACTTTGACAGCCCTGAGCACGCCATAAATGTGGTTCGACGTATGCTTCATGTGTCCGGTATGGTACTAGACAACGCCAGTCCTGCCATCCTGGGACATCTATCCAAAAACATCCGTATCGCCGTGCTGAAAACCCCGCTGGTGGACGAGGATGTAGGGGTATCCGCATCAATCCGTATCGTAAATCCTCAATCTATGAAAAAAGAGGATTTCATCCGGGGCGGTACCGCTACCGGACCAATGCTGGACTTTCTGGCAGAATGCCTCAGATACGGCATCTCCGTCTGTGTGGCAGGTGCTACCAGTTCCGGAAAGACAACGCTAGCGGGATGGCTTCTGACAACCATACCTGACAGCAAGCGCATTTTTACCATTGAAAACGGCTCCCGTGAGCTGGCATTGGTTCGCCAGAAGGACGGAAGAGTGTGCAACAGCGTCATCCATACCCTGACTCGCATGAGTGAAAACGAGAAGCAGAACATTGATCAGGACATCCTGCTGGACATGGCTCTGCGCTTTAATCCTGAAATCATCTGCGTGGGCGAGATGCGCGGACCGGAGGCCTATGCTGCGCAGGAATCCGCCAGAACCGGACACACAGTGCTGACCACCATCCACTCCAACAGCTGCGAAGCCACATGGCGCCGTATGATCACTCTGTGTAAAAGGAAATATGACATGGCAGACAACACCCTCATGGATCTGGTGACAGAAGCATTCCCAATCGTGGTGTTCTCCAAGCAGCTGGAGAACAAGCAGCGCAGGCTGATGGAGATCATGGAGTGCGAGATCCTGCCGGACGGCACACGAAGCTTTCGCAGCCTGTTCCAGTTCCAGATCAGCGAGAACCGCATAGAGGACGGAAAATTCATCATCAACGGCTGCCACAGTGCAGTACAGGTAATCTCCCCAAGCCTGCAGAAGCGTTTTCTGGAAAACGGGATGCCGCACGACACCCTGAAACAAATCCTTGCGGCGGGAGGTGCTGCCTGATGATGACAATTCTATTAATTGCCTGTGCGGGCTTCATTATCGGAGCTTTTCTTTTGCTCGAACTCTCTCCGCTGGAATTTACTGATGGACTGTTCGGTTTTCTGACCCGTAAAAACAAAAGCATTAAGGCGGAGATCAACGAAGCTGCCCGGCGAAAAAAGCCATCCTTCCTTCGCTGGGAGATCACCGAGGTGCAGGAGATTCTCACCATCACCGGACGAGGCTCCCGCTTCTCCATGATCTGCGCAGCGTCGCTGGTGTTTTTTGCAGCAGGAGCCAGCCTTGCCGTCCTGATAGGCAACATGTTCCTCGTGCCCGTGACGGCATTTGGCATGATGTTTATTCCCTTTTGGTACATCCGGCTGACAGCCACGCATTACAAAAAGAATATTGCCGCAGAGCTGGAAACGGCTCTCTCCATCATCACTACGGCTTACCTGAGAAGCGAGGATATCCTGACGGCGGTGGAGGAAAACATCCAGTACCTCAATCCGCCCGTGCAAAGCGTATTCGCAGGATTCCTGACGCAGGTGAAGCTCATTGATCCCGATCTGGACAAAGCGCTCCACAGCATGAAGCCCAAAATAAACAATGAGGTGTTCCAAGAATGGTGTGACGCCATTGCCGCCTGCCAGCATGACCGCAGCCTTAAGACCACGCTGACTCCTATTGTCAGCAAGCTCTCAGACATGCGTATTGTGAACGCCGAGCTGGAATACCTGGTGTTTGAACCCCGCAAGGAATTCATCATTATGGCCCTGCTGGTGGTTGGCAATGTGCCGATCATGTATTTTCTCAACAAGGACTGGTATCATACCCTGATGCATACGGCAGTGGGGCAAATCATCCTGACAGTATGCGCTGCGGCGATTTTTGTCTCGGCAGCCTTTGTCATCAGGCTGACCAAGCCCATCGAGTACAGGAGGTGATAGAGAGAATGATACAACTGTTTTTTACAGGAATCCTCCTTGCCGCAGGGCTGTATTTCATTTTGGCAAGTGTCCTGAAGCTGCCGACCATGAATACGGCCAAGGCCATGCTAAATGCGGGAAGGAAGAACAAAAAAGCCTCCAAAAGCGTGGAAGCATGGCTCATGTCGGCGGCAGTCAAGCTCTCAAGGCATATCCGGATGGACGAGTACAAGCGCAGCCGCATGGCAAATGTCCTGAAGGCGACTGGCTTCAGCATGACGCCGGAGGTTTATTCGGCCTATGCCATTACAAAAGCCGGAGCCATCCTGCTGGGTGTGATTCCCTGCTTATTTCTCCTTCCTCTGCTCTCGCCGGTCCTGATCATTCTCGCTGTTCTGACATACTTCAAGGAAATCCGGAAGGCCGACGAGCAGCTCAAGGAAAAGCGGGAGCAGATTGAAGGCGAGCTTCCGAGGTTTGTTTCCACTATTGAGCAGACCCTGAAGG
>LOEZ01000011.1 GCA_001516055.1 Gracilibacter sp. BRH_c7a | reverse complement strand
CCAATAAGCAGATAAATAAGTGCCATTCTGATAGCTACTCCGTTGGTAACCTGTTCTTCGATAACTGATTGGACACTGTCAGCCAGATCACTAGCAATCTCTACCCCTCTGTTCATGGGCCCTGGATGCATAATTATTGTTTGCTTCTCTGTCTTCTTTATCCTAGCGATACTTAATCCATACAGCCTGTTGTATTCTCTAATTGATGGGAAGAGACCACTTTGCTGCCTTTCTAATTGGAGACGGAGAGCCATGACTACATCAGCTCCTGGAAGTTCCTTATCCAAGTCGTGAGATAGCTTAATACCCAGATAATTCATCTCCGGTGGGAGTAAGGTTGGTGGACCGACCAAGGTTACCTCAGCACCAAGTTTCTTAAGTCCAATAACATTACTGCGAGCTACTCTGGAGTGTAGAATATCTCCGACGATTAGAATCTTCTTTCCTTTGATTTGGCCGATTTTTTCCTGGATGGTGAATAAGTCCAATAAAGCTTGGGTCGGATGAGCATGCTGACCATCTCCACCGTTGATTATGCTTGCCTTAAGTGTATCAGCAAGGAAATCAGCGGCCCCGGAACTTGAATGTCTTACCACCACAAGGTCAACATTCATGGCTTGGATAGTCTTAGCTGTATCGAGAAGGCTTTCTCCTTTTGTTATACTGCTCTGAGCCACCGTAAAGTTTGTCGTGTCCGCTCCTAGAATCTTAGCAGCACTTTCAAATGAAGTACGAGTTCTGGTACTCGATTCGTAAAATAGTAATACTACCGATTTCCCTCTTAACGTAGGTAACTTCTTAATCGGTCGAGAGAGAATCTCTTTCATAGGTCTAGCCGTCTGTAAAATATGCTCGATCTCTCCATTTGTAAGATTATCTAAGTCCAGTAGATCCTTGAGCTTCCACTTCATGTAAGCCTGCCTCCTTTATACGTAAGTCCGATACTCTAAAAACATTTTCTTATTAAAAAATTCCGCCTGCACAAGGGCAGGAGGAATTCAAATCAATTCTTCCGACCCTTGGCTATCTCACGGGATAACACTTAAAGGGTTTCGTTTTAATTGTTCATGTACTTGTTTTCAGCGTATGACTACTTAATATCTAAAAAAAGAATATTATTCGTTGCTCTTTTCTAAGAGAATAACTTCTTCATTTTTATCTATCTCTTCCAAACAAACCGAGATAATTTCCCTGCTGGATGTAGGTATATTCTTACCTACATAGTCTGCCCTAATAGGAAGTTCTCTATGTCCTCTATCCACTAAGACGGCAAGTTGAATTTTCTGCGGTCTCCCTAGGTCTATTAGGGCATCGAGGGCTGCTCGGACCGTCCTTCCGGTAAAGAGAACATCATCGATCAGGATAACAGTTTTGCCTTCTATGCTGAAAGGCACCTTGGTCTCATGGACTACAGGCTGAACCCCAATTGTACTCAGGTCGTCCCGGTAAAGGGTGATATCCAACAACCCTAAAGGCAAATTAATATTTTCAATCTCCAATATCTTTTCTCTAATGCGTTCAGCCAAGGGAACTCCTCTTGTTCTGATTCCAATCAGAATGAGATCTCTTGTCCCTTTGTTTTTTTCCACTATCTCATGGGAGATTCGACTCACTGCTCTACGGATACCATCTTTATCCATAATTCTGTTTTTAGGTGTCCCTTCCATTTTCTGATCCACCTTTCCACATACTAAAAAAACTGCCTGCAAGGACAGACAGTCATACTTTTTCCGTACAACTATTCATCTACCTTGCTTGTCTCACGGGACAAATTTAAAGGCATTAACTTATAATTTTCATTACACCTAGTCTAGTCTAAGTGCAGAAAAAAGTCAATGCCTTCATATGTATTACTGATCGAAACATGAATGTCCTCCCCTCTCACTCTAGTATTTTTATCGTTATTCCAATATTCTGTAGCTATTATTTAAGCTTCCTTCTTAGTTATCTTATACCTCTTTGTATTAGGGAACTATATTTTTTGTTTATTCAGGTGGAATATGTGCAGATCTAATCCCTGTAATCTCCGCTACTAATGAATCTACCGCAACCAGATCGTTTTTAGACAATTGCTGGAGAGAAGTCTTACCCATTACCGTAAGAGCCATTTTCATTTCTTCAGTACTGGAATTAATAAATTTAGCTAAACTTTGTGCACCCTTCTCAATGTTGAACCTTGCTGCTTGCTTACCGTCCATCCAAGCCACTTGAGTAGGAGGCTCGAAAGGTAAGGATTTCAAGACTTGGGTATGAGCAGCTGCAAAAAGTGCTGCTGAGCCGATGTAGACAGCATCTGCCCCTAAAGCTAAGGCTTTGAGGAAATCACCTGGGTTAATTAATTTCCCTGCCAATATAATATCTATTTCTTTCCTGGCATTTTCTTTTTCAAGATAATTAATAGCTCTGGTAATAGCATAGAGAGTAGGTAAGCCAAAGTCATCGAGTATGGCTGGAGGTACCCCTTTAGATGCTGCCTCTGCTCCATCAATAGTTACGAAATCCATTTCAGCCTCAAGTATCCAGTACAGATCTCTTTCTAAGAAATCTCCTGCACCTATTTTGGCTCCAATAGGAATACCGTTTGTTATGCTGCGAATTTCCCTGACTGTTTTTATCAGATCTTCAGGCTTATTAATCCCTGGGATTCGGGAATTGTAGATTACCTTTTCCCCTTTCTTAACTTCGAATTGCTTCCTCATCTGTTTGGTAAGCATATTTGGCTCAAGAACGATAGGGATACCACCCGAGGCACCCTGCCCAAAATGCAGTTCGATCCCATCTGCCTGATTGAGAGTTTCAGGCTTTCTGCTCCAATGACCCCTGTTATACTGGAGGATGACCTTATCGGCTGCTTTCCGTTCTTTGGGGAGAAACCCACTCTGCCCGGAGTTAAACGCTGTACCTGCCCGAGATGATCCCTTGGCAAGGGCCAACCTAAACCGCTCGTTAAGAGCGTAGCCATAAGCCATTCCTGAAACAATAATAGGAGTCTTAAGGATTAAAGGTTTTTTTGAGTTTTTTCCAATCACCGTTGTGGTATCAATTGTAGTATCTCCTGGGGTGGGCATAGTATCAATCTGGGCAAAAGGAAAGAGCAGGCTTTGTATAGAGGGATATTTTTTAGGACTGCCTAAGGGCCGTTCAATAATATTTCCTGATTCAGCCCGAAGATTTAGCTCCGCAATATTCTGTAAGCCAATCCGCCTGCTGGCAGAAACAAATTCCCACAGGTTCTCTCCATATTCATCGGTCATAATTGTTTTTGTATATTTATCTACAACCCGGTTGAACGTCGATCTCCCTAAATATTTCGCTACTGTAACCCCACCGAATAATGCAGATGCTCCATATAACCATAGTTTATATCTTTTCATAATCTCCACCTTAAATTATGCTTATCCTAGTATGTACTGACAATAGTATGTACTGACAAATAGAATATTACTTATTAACCTTTTGTGATATTTATGTCTTACTAAGCGAATCGTTAATATCATTATTGTTAAATGAATTAACTACATCTTTATAAACATATACACGATTGGAACTAAAGTCCCAATCCCAGCAATAATAATGGCCCCCATACCACCGATCACGTTGTTTTCATCCTTCCACAAGCTTCTTCCATAGGTAAAGGTATAATAACCACACGTAAGCATGAACAGTACTGCTGCATAACGGATCATTGGTCTGCCTCCACTCCTTTCTTAGATTCCGTAGAACGAATAGGAGTAGCTCCGTATATAAATCCCGATCGTCGAGCATCAACGCTTACGCTTACATTTATTTCAGCTTCTTGATAATGCCCGATCCAGTTGTAATCTTCTAATTCCTGAATAGTTTTGAAATTGCCAGCTACTTTCTTGCCGAAGTGAAATATATCCGCATTATATTCTTCCTGTGTTTTTTTTATAGTATCTTTTATCCCTTGCTCGAAATAGGCTTGTAGCTTACTCTCGAATTCATCGATATTATCAAGATTTTCATAGTGTCTTCTGCTTTGGATAGATATGATATCTATATCAAGCTTTAATTTTAGTCCTATAACTGGAACTTCATTTTCCATCCGGGCACTAATGCTTGGTTTTCTGCCTAACTGAACTTCAATAACATATATTAATTCGGGTTCGTTTTCATCGATGAATGTAAAAAATCCTCTTTGAAACTCTCCTATACCCATTAGGAAAAAGCGAGTCTCATATTGAGAGAGTGTGCCCACCATCCTGTCTCCATCAAAGACGACAAGACCAAAGATTTCTCTTTTTGCTCCTCCCGTTCTGGGTATATCACCCGGTTCGATGTCCGCTTCCGTCTTTAACGGAGGCTCTTCATTTTCCGAGCCTTCGTCCAATTGCTTGAAGTCATTGACCCCTGCGTAGGCAGCAACGGGTTGACCATAAGGAGTAAGAAGATCAACGTAGAAATCAGCAAAAATCACATCCGGAAAATAACCGGAATTCTTGGATTGCTCAAACATCAGTTCCAATGCCTTAGAGGGATTAGAGCCGATTAATGCCTTGTTCTCTTTAATGAAATCTTGGGCTTTACCCTTACACACTACGATGCGCATAAGTTCTCTTACCTCTCGGAAACGGGTCAAGGGTTCAATGTATTTCCCTACACCTTCTCTGGCAAAATCTTCAGAAAGCACCAGCATTTTAGCATGCATCAAAGAAACCTGCCTATTAACGGCGGAGTTCATGATGTTAATTGCTTCCAAGAGGGAAGCAGCTTCCACAGTAGAAACGATGGTACCGCTGACTTCTCCACTCTCTTCATCTCCACCACCCATCCCTCCCCCGCTATCTTCTTTATAGGTTGCATATTGAAAAGTAACCCGAATCACATTGTTTACTCCCTTATCTACCCCGATTGCCAGGGTATACACTTCTTCATCTATTTCGATTGCATCATAACAACCGGTCAATCCCAGACAAATTAAACAGATGGCCATGAGGGTTGTTATCTTCTTAAGCTTTCCCACTTGTTTCAACCCCCTTTTTGCCCCGAAGTAAAGCCAGACCCAGAACCATTACAGGTATGAAAATAAAGATTACTGAACTGAACTCCCGAAGAACTCTTAGGTGGATTTCCATGATTTCCGCAAAATTATTAGGGATGAAGGCAGCCATAAATGTCAGAAAAATAAAAGGAAGAATCAGTGGGCGATGATTACTGATATTGAATACTCTGCTATAGGCATTAAGAGAGATGTAAAAAATAAACGACACCGTGATAACCGAAGATATTACCCAGACAAACAGAAAAATAGATTCAATCCTTTGAAAAAACCGTGTAAAATAAATTGCCCGAGATAGCTGATACATCCCTGAAAGGTGTTCCCCTCCCACCGTATATTGAAAAGCGGCCAAAATGCAAATTAAGCAGACGCTAAAGGTCAGTCCACCTAAGATTAGAGTAAGGTACCCGATTTTTTTGAAAACCTGTAGACCTTGGAGGGAGCGAATAATAATCGCCAGCAGGACAATCTCATCGTAAGCGGCAACTCGTATAAGCCCTGTTTGTACTGTTTTACCCAGTCCGTAACCAAGAATCGGTTGCAGGTAATTGAAGTCATAACTGGGAATTGCCAGCAAGATAATAAGGACAAGTGCCCCAAAAACAAGATAAAAAAAGATATGAGCTACCCGAACAATCCCCTCCAATCCCACATAGGCCATGACTGCTACTACGATGAGAAAAGGCAGCATAATCATACTGGGTGGGGTGAAAGGCATACTATAGACTTTGAGTACTGCTGTGAATTCTCTGAGGTTAATGCCGGCTTTATAAATTAAAAATACTCCAAAAGTCAGAATTAAGGCCTTACCAATTATCTTGCCTGTTACCGTCTCGAAAATCTGGAAAAGATCTTCTTGCGGGAAACGCTTCATTAGGAGATAGAGCAGGGTAAAGAAAACCAAGGCTCCCACCAGAGAGATTAAAGTACCATACCAGGCTGCTGTACCTAAATATTTGATAAGAGCCATTGGGCTTCCATAGAATATTTTAGTCACTAAGACAATCGCCATCACGCTAAAAGCTTCCATAAAGCCAAAGTGTCCTTCTTTAATCATAAGATTACTCCTTTATCAGGCATCATTGGGATCTTGCTCTGCCCATTGTCTGGTAATCTTCGGCTGTCTTCGACGATCAGGACTGTTCAAATAATCTGGCCGAGATTCCTGCATCCAAATTGGCCACTTGATAATAATATCTTTGCTGCCTTTAGTTCTGGGGGAGATAATGGAGATAAAAGGTACGCCAAATGATTTTAGGTTGACGAGCATTAACACATAGGCAACAAGAGCCAAAGATATACCATAAAACCCCAATAAAGTCCCTGCTCCAATAAAATAGAAGCGGGTAATCCTCACCCCAAAGGCGAGATTGTAGTTGGGAATTGCAAAGCTGCTCAACCCCGTAACCGCTACAATAATAATTAGAATAGGACTAACTATATTAGCCGATACCGCTGCTTCACCGAGAATTAGTGCACCAATTATACCCAAAGTATTCCCAATAATCCCAGGTACCCTAAGTCCAGCTTCACGGATAAGTTCAAATCCTAATTCCATTAAGAGAATCTCAACTAAAGTTGGGAAAGGAACGTTCTCTTTAGCTTTCGCAATAGCAATCAATAGGTCGGTTGGAATCATCTCCCGATGAAAAGTGGTAAGAGCAATATACAAAGCCGGTAGCATCGCAGCTGCTAACACTGCAACAAAACGGATAAACCTCAGACTGGTAGCATACTGCCATTTGAGTGCTGCATCCTCGGGTGAGTGCATTAAAGCATGCATACTCACAGGGACGATCATTGAGAATGGGCTGCCGTCAACAATAATCACAGCTCTTCCTTCGATAAGATGGGAGGCTGTTCGATCTGGCCTTTCTGTACTTAAAATTGTAGGAACAATCGAGTAAGGATTATCTTCAATTAACTGCTCCAGCATACCACTACTGACTAAAAAGTCTGTTTTAACGTTCTTAAGTCGTCTCTGAACCTCCTTCACCACTGCAGGATTAACTACCCCATCAAGGTAAACTATTGCACAAGTTGTATTGCTTTTCTCTCCGATTTCATGAAATTCTGTAATTAAGTCTTTGTTTCGTACAATTCTTCTTATTAAAGATATATTCGTCCTTAGATTTTCGCTGAATCCTTCCTGAGGTCCCTTGACAATTCCTTCGGTTTTTGGGGGTTCTATCCCCCTTTTGTCATACCCTATGGATTCGCATGTTATAAAATGATCGAGTCCATCTATGTATAAAGCGGTATTCCCTTTTAAAATCTCAGTTACCGTTGTGCTTACTTTTTTTAAACTTTTTGTATCATTGGTCAAAATAATATCTTCCAGAGGGCCTAATCGCTGATTCTTACTCATTTCATTATTGGTCTCATTGAACAAAGGTCTTAAGATATAGTCGTTGATAATAACCTTATCCGCCATGCCGTCAAGATAGGCAATGAAGCCAGGCTGTTTATTCCCGATGCTAAAATCTCTGATAATAAGATCCTTGTTGACCGGAAGGTGAAATTGTTGTTCTAATATCTTTTTATTGGAATCGAAGTCTTGCTTAACTTCATCACTTTCTGACTTGCTTGATTTAAGTGCTGAAGGAGAGAGGGGTTTCTTCGTTGCTTTCCTTCGGGACTTAGAATCCGAGCTTTGTTTATCTGTCTCTTTATCACTCTTAGCAGAGCCATCCTGTTGTTCTGCATTATCCTGACCTTGGCCGCTCTCCTCATTGCTCTCAGGTAGAGTAAATGAAGGAGGGTTTTTGGTCTTCTTATAGGTAATAAAGCCGATGGCTTTCTGCAGTAAGCTTATTTTTTTCTTCTCCTGTTTCTTATCTTGATCTTGATTCTGATTCTGTGTCTGTTTCATCTTATAAATCCCTTTACATTTTTTAATATTCTATTATCTGTCTCTTTTACTTATTTTACCCATAAAATAGCGAATTCTCTTTTTCTTAACTAAAATAGGACTATAACTAAATACAGTCCCATAATGATATTTCAATATTAAATTTCGCATGATTTTACCCAGTTGTTTTGAGTATATTAGTCAGATTAAATGAGTGTATTAGAATTTCCTGATTACTTTAATCAGGTGGAATATTTGCTAATCTAATCCCTGTTATCTGCGCTACTGTAGAATCTACCGCAACCAGATCGTTTTTAGATAATTGCTGGAGAGATGTTTTTCCCATTACTGTAAGAGCCATCTTCATTTCTTCTGTACATGAATTTATATATTTAGCTAAATTGTTGGCCCCCTTCTCTATATCAAATCGTGCTGCTTGTTTACCGGCCATCCAAGCAATCTGGGTGGGTGGCTCAAAAGGAAGAGACTTCAGGACTTCGGTATGGGCCGTGGCAAATAGTGCTCCTGTACCGATACAAACTGCATCTGCTCCCAAAGCTATAGCTTTTAAGAAATCACCTGGAGTGATGAGTTTCCCTGCCAGAATAACGTCAATCTCTTTCCTGGCGTTTTCTTTTTCAAGATAATTAATTGCCCGACTAATAGCATATAAGGTGGGCAAGCCAAAGTCATCTTGGAAAACTGGAGGTACTCCCTTCGAGCCCGCTTCATTTCCACAGATGTTTACAAAATCAAACTCTGCCTCCAAAATCCAATAGAGATCTTTTTCTATTCTGTCCGCAGCTCCGATTTTGGCCCCTATAGGAATACCATCCGTTATACTGCGAAGTTCTCGAACTTTTCTTCTCAAGTCTTTAGGATTATTGATCCCGGGAATCCGGGAATGATAAATAACTTTTTCTCCTTTTTTCACCTCGAACTGCTGTCTCATTAGTTTGCTTACTATATTAGGGTCGATAACCATGGGAAGACCTCCCACCCCTCCCTGTCCAAAATGCAGTTCTATTCCATCCGCCTGACTGAGGGTTCCGGGCTCTTTGCCCCAATGCCCTCTGGTATATTGCTGAATGATTTTATCAGCAAGTTGCCTCTCTTTTGGGAGAAAGCCACTCTGTCCAGAGTTAAAAGCAATCCCTGCTAGAGACGATCCTTTGGCAAGAGCCAATCTAAACTGCTCACTTAAAGCAAAACCATAAGCCATTCCTGCAATAATAAGCGGCGTCTTTAAATACAGAGGCTTTTTTGCCTTTTTTCCTATTATAGTTGCAGTATCGATCGGTGTATCCCCTGGTACAGGCATAGTATCGATCTGGGCAAAAGGAAAGAGCAGGCTTTGCACGTTAGGATACTTTTTCGGACTACCTAGAGGACGCTCTATAATCTGTCCTGATTCTGATCTCAGGTTGAGTTCCATAATATTCTGTAAACCAATGCGACTGCCAGCAGAAACAAATTCCCATAGGTTCTCCCCATATTCATCGGTCATGATTGTTTTAATAGACTTATCTGAAATACGATTGATAATTGATCTTCCTATATATTTTGCAGCTGAAAGACCGCCAGCCAGTGCAGTCATACCATAAAGCAAGTATTTATATTTATCTTTCTTCTTCATCTTAACACCTTAAATCATTTAAAATAGCTGTCGGAAGCAATTATCCATAGCTTAGTGATTCTTATCTCATACTTAAGATACCTCTTTGGTTAGTATGTACGCTATTATCATTTTCCTTAACAATTTTAATTAATATTTTTTTTAGTGCGTAGTATTTTCTTCATAAAAACCGTCTATTAATGTATAGTCACTTATTTACATCAATTTTTCTGATTTCATATGTAACATTTTTTTACTTAGTTTTTACCAATACATGAGTGACGGTTAATTAGGAGGAATAACCTTGAGAAAAATTGTTTTTTTCTTTATAACTATCATAGGACTATTATTTATTACTGCTTGTAATGAAATAGCAGTTCCTGCAGGAGATGTGAACAATAAAATTGATATCGCTGCAATCGTAGGTACCAGTGCTGAGATAAACGAGCTCTACTATGAAGAAAGACCTCAATCTTCTTTTTACTCTGGAGGGGTCAAGATAGAGAACACCTCCAAGGTATGGTTAAAAGAAAATATCTTGAAAACAGCGGATGAAATTAGTTTCTATATAGATGATGAACTTTTGTATACCGAGACCTTAGGTCAATTGTATGATTACAATACTCTAGGGTATAAAAGATATTACATCGGACCCTATCCCGAGCAAGCTCACTTACACACCTCTGCCTTCAACTTTCAGGATAGTATCGGCCTCCCGAGAGATCAAACAATCCTTTGGTATTCTGATAAGGCTACACATAATTTTAATATGCTCCAAGAAGACATCTATCAAGGAGAAGAATGCCTAATCGTAGAAATATTAAAAAACAATTCAGGAAGTACTCAAGTGTGGATTAGTAAAGATTCAGGGCTCCCTGTGAAAATAGTCAATAATTATAACGGTAATACTTCGACAAGGGAATACCACAGCTTTAAAATCGGTGAAGGTGCCGTCCCCGATACCGCCTTAGTCATTCCCTCTAACGCCATAATTATTAATTGATTCTTCAATATTTGGGGAAAGGATACCTAATGCCAAACCAGATTTACAAATCAGTTTTTAAAACTAAACCTCATCATAGAAGCGATCTTCGTATGCTTTTGGGTAAAACTTATTTCACAATGAAACGCTATCTATATTGGTTTATCCAACGTAAGCACTTTGCAGGAATCAAGGCACCTGACCGGATTCTTAGGCATGAGGTGTTTTCTCATAAAACTCCCCTTCTAAGAGCCCTTGGGGAAGACACCATGTCCCTTCAGTATAATAAGATTACTAATCTTCACCTAACATTGCCGTCTATTAACGGATTACTCCTTAAACCTGGAGAGACTTTCTCCTTTTGGAGATTAGTCGGTAAACCAACCAAGAAAAAAGGGTATCTGGAAGGCATGGTTCTGCATAATGGAAAGTGCTCCCCCGGAATAGGAGGAGGGCTATGTCAACTATCTAATCTTATATATTGGATGACAGTGCATACTCCTTTAACTATCGTAGAACGCTGGCGTCATAACTACGACGTCTTCCCGGATGTGAGTCGTACTCAGCCGTTCGGAAGCGGTGCTACGGTGGTTTATAATTATGTAGATCTGCAAATTTGTAACCATACCGAAGATGACTATCAGTTAATGGTATGGCTTGATAATGATTATTTACACGGAAGCTGGTATTGTTCAGCTGAATCGACAGTAAGTTATGAGATATATGAAAGTGAACATATTATTAAAAGTCATTGGTGGGGCGGATATACTAGGTGGAATGAAATAAAAAGAAAGGTCATCGATCAAGTTGGTAATTTGATCGATGACCAATTGGTATGCACGAATGAAGCAATTATGATGTATGAACCTCTTTTGTCTACCTCAGAGACTACTCAGATATAATTTGAACCTCATGTAATTATTTCTCATCACTGTAGATGAACTTATTAATCCGGGCAGCGAGATAGAGAAAAGGCGTATCACTTATGGAAACTGCAAGTTTAAGAACATAAGTTGAAGTAGCTATCCCTAATACTATTTCTGTCTCAAAGACTCCATAAAAAGCAATAACGACAAAGATGACCGTATCTAAGGCTTGGCTAACCAGAGTACTGAAATTATTTCTTAGCCATAAATGTCGCGGAAATCTTTCCTTCCAAAAAGCAAAAGCCCATGTATCATGCAGTTGAGAAATTAGATAAGCTGTTAAACTGGCTACGACAACCCTGGGAAAGAGTTCAAACATGGTTTGCAGATTTCCCATCATAAAATCAGAGGTGTCAGGAGAGTATCTGATAACAATCTGCATAATAATCATAACAGTGATATTAGCAAGAAATCCGATAAACACCCCTTGGCGAGCATCCCTGGTTCCATGTTTCTCCGAGAGGATGTCTGTTGCCAAAAAACTCGTTCCATATATTACATTGCCTAGAGTAGCAACCATCCCAAACATAGCTACCGTGACTGTAACCTGAATATTAGCTACGATAGTAGCTAATACAATCCAAACATATAAACCCGTTTTACCAAATATTTTATAAAATAGAAGCAGTAAACTAAAGGTGATAATAATTTCACTTATAAAGATTAATTCATTACTCATTGTCCGACTCCCTATGTTGGTTATTGATTTCTACTAAGTTATTTAATATTTCTTGATAGGAACTAGGTGGCTCGGTATGAAATTCCATCTCTTGCCCGGTTGTGGGATGGATAAAATGCAAATTTTCGGCATGGAGAATCTGTCCCTTTATGTTAAAAGGATTATTTTTCGGCCCGTACAGAGGATCACCCAATACAGGATGTTTCAGATAAGCCATATGAACGCGAATCTGATGAGTTCTGCCTGTTTCTAAAACTGCTCGAAGCTCAGTGAACTGCACGAACCGCTGGAGCACATAATAATGGGTGATTGCTTCTTTAGAATGCTGAAATACTACCGCCATCTTTTTTCTATCTCTTGGATCTCTGCCGATAGGTGCATCGATTGTTCCCGAAGGTTCGCTTAGTACCCCATGAACAATTGCCCGATATCTCCTATGCGCAGTATGTTCCTTAATCTGAAGGGCTAAGTTATTATGGGCCGTATTGTTTTTAGCTACAATAATAAGACCGGATGTGTCTTTATCGATCCTATGTACTATCCCTGGCCTGATTACCCCGTTAATACTGGAAAGACTGCGACAATGATAGAGCAAAGCATTGACCATGGTACCACTCCATGATCCCGGAGCAGGATGAACTACCATTCCTTGTGGTTTATTAACAACCAGGAGATCATCGTCCTCATAGACTATCTCCAGGTCTAGATTCTCCGCTTCAACATTGAGTTCTTTGGGTTCAGGGTAATTAATCTCAACGATGTCATCTTCCTGAACTTTATAATTTGCTTTTTTAGGCTGTCCATTAACCAGTACTCGTTCTTCTGCTATTAATGTTTGAATAAAGCTTCTGCTTTTCTCGGTTGTATTGACCAAGGCGACATCTAACCGTAAGTCAGAGGGAACTTCAATTTTCAGCCATTCTTCATAATTATCATCTTGTAGGTGTTCTTTCATTAAGGTATTATCAACCCTTCTTTTTAGCTTATTATCCTACGGATTATTTGATTCTATCCGAGTACTAATAGAATCAGGTTGTTTATAAATTAGCCAAGCCAATAAAATACTACCAACTACAAGAGAACTATCGGCGATATTGAATATATACGACCATACTTCCGGCCATACTCTGAAATCTAAGAAATCGACTACCTGGCCAATAAATATTCTGTCATACATATTTCCTAAGGCTCCACCACCTATTAAACCCATACAGAAACGGATGGCTCTATGTTCCTTAGGAACCTTATTAAGGAAAAATATTATACCCCCTATCACTATAAGAGAAATAATAATGAAAAACCATCGTTTCCCTGACAGCATTCCGAAAGCAGCACCCGAATTTAAGATATAAGTAATATGAAAAAATCCTGGAATTACTCCAATGCTCTCCCCAATTTGCATGTTATTCTGGACTATTATCTTACTTACCCTGTCCAGTATGACGATTAAAGCTATGATAAACCATATATACAAAAGGCAACCTCCTCTGGATCTTCAAAGACAATACTTCTTTTCCACAAATCATAGAGCTGCAGCATAGTAGGCTTAATCTTGAAGTTAATCTTCTAATAGAACGGTTACGATGTCCCCATTTTTCAGACCAAACCCATTTGCCTCGTCTGTATCAATATGAAAATCTAAAGCGAATGTAGGATTTACTCGAACTAATACATTATGATAAACTCCACCACGAGGCCCATCTACCAAAACCTTAACAATGTCCTTGTCCTTAAACCCGTAAAGAGCTGCATGCTCTTCATTAGCATGGATATGACGCATCGCAATAATAACGCCTCTGTCAAGATGTATTGACCTGTCTCCTGCAGATATTTCAATCCCAGGTGTCTCTTCATGGTTACCTGAGTCCCTTACCGGAGCCCCTATCCCTAACTTGATGGCATCAGTAAAAGCCAGTTCTACCTGTGATTCTTTCCTCGCAGGTCCAAGAATCCTTACATTTTCCAGACTCCCCTTAGGTCCGCTGAGAGTAACTGTTTCTTCGCAGGCAAATTGCCCAGGCTGACTAAGATCTTTTTTCTTGGTAAGACCATGGTTCTCTCCAAAAAGCAATTTGATATCTGCCTCGGACAGATGAAGATGCCGGTTAGAAATTCCGACTGGGATTTGTAAAGTACGCATAGAATCCACTCCCTAAAATTAGTAATTTCTCCTCATCTGACTCCTCAATACATCTAATTCTGTATCTCTCTAATCCGTTACATTTCTCATCGATTCTTCTAGATAATTTCTGTTCTGGCTATAACCACCCCATCTTCCAGAACGGGGGTTATGGATAGGATATTAGGCTGGGCACAATAACTCACATCTTTTTCATAACCGATTGATTGCAGTAATCGACCATGCTCAGACATGCTTAGCGTTTCATGCAGTCTATCCTTAGATATATTATACAACATTTGGGCTGCTCTCCCAAGGTCATTGGACTCCATATCCTTTCCAAGCATATCGACAAGCATTCCGGCACAAAGAGTATCTGGTATATCAAAACGATCCTCACTGCCGGCACATATGATAACGATACCATCTATTTCTGAGTTCTTTCTAATATATTGATTGATAGCATCTACTACAGATCCAGCATTCAGGAAAGATGCGATCCACACCTGCCGAGCCTCTGCAACAGCATGTATTGCCCGAGTCCCATTGGTTGTTGTCATGATAATTGTCTTGCCTCCAACTTTTTCCGTCACATAGTCATAAGGTGAATTCCCTACATCAAATCCTTCTATTGGCAGAGCACGTCTTTCTCCCCCTAATAAATAACCTGGTTCATTTGTCCTTCTTTCTAAGGCTTCCTCTGTTGTCAGCACAGGGATGATAGCCCGACATCCATTGCTGAAAGCAGTTACCATAGTACTTGTGGCTCTGAAAACATCGATGACAACAGCGACTTTATTCTTAAGAGCTGGCATCCATGGAGATCCGGCACTGGGTAATACATCAATAAGCAAAAGCTACACCTCCTAGGATATTCATTACTATAATATGTCGAAAAAAGCTGAGTTTGTCAAGCAAAAAAGTCCGTACCTCTTCAAGGTTACGGACTTTTATCAGGGCTAACCGTCCTGGCTTTGCACAAGTTCAACTAATTATCAGTACCAGCTGGTAGAGTTTTCTTTTTAATAATAACTATGAGTATTCATTATATCTCAGAGGCAAGAACATTCAATTCATGCCCTACCTGTTGTACACTTTCTACAATCGTAGTGATATCTTGAGTAGCTCTCGCCTGTTCATGAACAATCACATTATTTTGATTGACACCCTCGCTGATTCTATTAATAATCTCTTGAAATTGAGTAAGAATCTCATTAATCTCATCTGTGGAACGATTACTGTCCACTGCCAGCTTGCGAACTTCATCCGCCACCACGGAAAAACCTCGTCCGTGTTCCCCCGCTCTAGCCGCTTCGATAGCTGCATTGAGTCCCAGCAGGTTTGTTTGAACAGCTACTTTCCTGATAAATTCCAGGATACTCGTAGTTTGTTTAACCTGGGACTGCCCTTCTACCACAGCATCAGCTACCGTCTGACTGATAGCAGCAACTTCTTGTGATGAAGCAGCTACCTCCTGGATGGCACTAGCAGCTATTTCAATAGACTGATTAAGCTTTTCTACTTGTTTACGCAAGGTCTCTTTTAATTCTTCATCTCGGACCATGGTAATAACCATCCCTGCTGCAACCTTGCCTATAGGCTTTACTATGTCCACCGGACCCGCAATCCCAAAGCAGCCTATTTTTTCACCTTGGGCCGTAATTGCAACGTTAAATCCTTCCTTGGATTTACCGCTACTCGCAATCTCATCTTCTTTGGAAATTAAAATCTCATTTATATCGGTCGTCATAAGCTTCTGTTGTCCTTGATGAAAAACGCCAATCCTCTTGCCAGCCGAGTCGGCAATTATCGTGCCGTTAGGATTTCCTACTATACCATGATAACCACTATTTTCATAAATAAAATTAACAATTCTCTCTGCAATTTCTTGATTTAGTTTCATCTTCATCCCCTCCATTAAGAAACGACTATCCGACTTCCTCTTATTTTTCAATAATTATTATAATACTATCTAAAAAACATATCTCTGTCTACGTTTATATTAAAATATTTTGTCGATCAAACTATAATTGGGACTTTTATCCTAAAAAATAGAATGGTGATAATATAACAATCATCACCATTCTTAAATGCAGTTAAATTCTTGGGGTAATAATTTCGTTCCGAACCGTGAATTTCTTTTTAGGCTAAACCTTTAACAACTTCCAGACAACGAGGACATAGGTCAGGGAATTCTTTATCTTTACCGGTCTCAACACTATATATCCAGCACCTTTCACACTTAACACCAGGAGCCGGTGACACTAGAATACCGATACCTTCACTATACTCAGCTTGTTGTACTCCTGCAGGATGTTCTTCTTCAGGCTGATGAATCTCAAGATCTGAGACAATAGCAATTTCTGTAAGATTTCCCCACTGTTGGAGGAATGAAAAAGCTTTTTCGTCTGGATATAAGTGTACTTTGGCAGTGAGGGAATGATTGATAAGCTTCTCCTGACGAGCAATTTCCAAAGCTTTAGTGATATCATAGCGCAAATCTATAATCTTATCCCATTTAGCGGCCAAATTATCATCTTTCCATTCGTCCTTGTATTTTGGCATCTCTTCTATCTGGATATTAGAACCTTCCTTCTTTCCAGGGATATACTCCCAGAGCTCATCTGCGGTGAATACAAGAATTGGAGCTAAAAGAGATACCAATGCGTTAAGAATCTCATTTATTGCTGTTTGGGCACCCCGACGTACTACAGATTCCTTAGCATCTACATAGACTCTATCTTTGACGATATCAAGATAAATAGCACTTAATTCAACCGTACAGAAATTGTGCACAGTATGATAAACAACATGGAACTCATATTCATCATAAGCCTTAAGAACTTTTTCAATAACCCGGCCAAGTTTGACAAGAATCCAACGGTCAATTTCTTGCAATTCATTGTAAGAGACAGTATCTTTCTCAGGTTCAAAATCATAAAGATTACCTAACATAAAACGTAAAGTATTTCTGATTTTTCTATAGGATTCTACCATCTGTGTCATGATCCGAGGAGAGGCTGCAACATCATTCTTATAATCAGCGGATGAAACCCACAGTCTAAGAATGTCAGCTCCCATATCATTGATGACCTGCAAGGGATCAACACCGTTACCCATAGACTTGGACATCTTTCTCCCTTTCTCATCTACTAAGAAACCATGGGTAAGCACTTCTCTATAAGGAGCCTTTCCAAAAGCCGCAACCGAGGTGGAAAGAGAGGAATTAAACCAACCCCTATGTTGGTCTGAACCTTCCAGATACATATCTGCGGGCCAGCTCAGCTCGGGCCTTTGTTTAAGAACGCCTACATGACTTGTGCCGGAATCAAACCAGACATCCATGATATCAGTTTCTTTGCGGAAACTCTCTCCGCCACATTGGCATTTAAATCCTTCCGGCAGGAGTTCCGCCGCTGAATGTGCGAACCAGGCATCGGAGCCTTCCTGTCTGAATATATCTTGTAATTTTTTAATAGTCTCATCATTGACAATCTCTTGCTCACAGCTTTCACAGTAGAAAATAGGGATTGGTACACCCCACGTCCGTTGTCTTGATATACACCAGTCTCCTCTGTCTGCAATCATGCTGTAGATTCTATCTTTACCCCAGTTAGGAATCCACTTGACTTTTTCTATCTCATCAAGAGCAGTCTGACGGAAACCATCGATAGAAGCAAACCACTGTTCCGTTGCTCTGAAAATAATTGGTTGTTTACAACGCCAGCAATGGGGATAACTGTGCTTAATCTTATCGGTATGGACAAGTAACCCAGCTGAATCCAAGTCTTTAAGGATGTGCTCATTAGCAGCATCTACTTTCATGCCAACGTAAGGTTCTACCTCAGCGGTGAATCTCCCTTGGTGATCTACCGGACATAAAACGGGTAAACCATATTGTTTCCCAACAAGGAAGTCGTCCACTCCATGACCTGGAGCAGTGTGGACACAACCTGTTCCCTGTTCAAGTGTTACGTGTTCGCCGCATATGACTACGGAATCCCTGTCAAAGAGAGGATGTTTACAGATTATTCCCTCTAACTGTTTACCAGTAAATGATTTCTCTACTTCCAGCTCACTTCCCCACAGTTTTTCCAGGGATGGAATCATTTCTTTGGCAACTACAACATAATCGTCTTCTTTTTTAACCAAGACATAGGTGAATTCAGGATGGACTGAGATTGCTAAGTTAGCGGGAATCGTCCAAGGAGTTGTTGTCCAAATTACCAAGTAACTGTTTTCTTTGTCGAACAGACCCTTATCATCTTTCACTGGAAATTTGACAAAGATTGCCGAAGATTTTTTGTCAGCATAATCTATTTCAGCTTCAGCCAGAGCTGTTTCACAAGTAGGACACCAATAAACTGGTTTAAGCCCTTTATAGATATAACCTTTTTTGGCCATCTCCCCGAATACACCAATCTGTTCAGCTTCGTATTCTTTCTGGAGAGTTAGATAGGGATGATCCCAGTCCCCTCTTATCCCCAGTCTTTTAAACTGCTCTTTTTGGATTTCTACATATTCTTGAGCATATTCTTTGCACTTTGCTCTGAACTCCAGAATTGATACTGCATGTCGGTTAAGACCCAACTTTTTAATTACCTGTTGCTCAATAGGGAGTCCATGGGTATCCCAGCCCGGCACATAAGGAGAATCATAACCAGCCATAGTCTTGTATCTTACGATAATATCCTTTAAAACTTTGTTTAAGGCGTGACCAAGATGGATATCACCATTGGCATAGGGAGGTCCATCATGAAGAATGAACTTTTCCCTTCCTTTACGAGACTGTTGAACTTGCTTGTATATCTCCGCTTTTTCCCATTTTTCCAGAATCTCAGGTTCCCTCTGAGGAAGGTTCCCCCTCATCGGAAAATCTGTCTGGGGTAAATTTAAAGTATCACGATAATCCATAATAATACCTCCTAACAGTAATATAGCCGAATTTACTAAAAGCGAACCTTATCCATCATGAATGTCTGCATCCATGGTTACAGCGACACTAGATCCTCCATGATCGTCGCGGCATTTGTCCATCCGTGGACTTGCCGCTCCTTGCCATCCATGGCACCACGGCATTAGTCCATCCGTGGACTTGCCGCTCCTTGCCATCCATGGCACCGCGGCATTAGTCCATCCGTGGAC
>LOEZ01000010.1 GCA_001516055.1 Gracilibacter sp. BRH_c7a | reverse complement strand
TCCTAGGAATAATAATGCTGACGTGATAAGAAAGAGTTTTTTCTTGATTGAAAACAATACTCTTTTATCGTCAACTTCTTTTTGAATTGGCAACGCATAATTTTCAAACTCAAGCTTACAGCTTTCACAGCTTTTTAAATGCTCCGAAACCAAGTTAATACTACCCTCGCTTGCAACATTATCTTTCACAAGTGGTATTAAATCCAGTATTATATCACAGGGTACGTTCAAATCAATTCCTCCCATTCCAAAACAGATTTAAGCCATTTTTTTGTTCTAAAATCTATTACTCTTGCCGAGTTTTCCGAAATACCTATTTTCTTTGATATTTCATAGTAACTTATCCCATTTATACGCATACTGATTATTTTTTGTGTTCGCTCATCTTTGGTTTTTAGCAGTTCATAGACTTTATCAGCTATTTGCTTTGTTATAACACTATCAAAGGTGCTGTCTGTAACATATACATCTAATAGATCACTATATTCCACCATAGGTTTATCTTTACGCAGATTTTGCAACCATAGATGGCGAGCAATCCCAAATAACCACGTCTTAATTGATGAATTGCCTTTAAAATTACCGACAGAGAATATCGCCTTAACAAAGGTTTCTGAGAGTAGATCTTCCGAAAGGGTAGGATCATGGGTAAGGCTTAACAAATAATTATAGATATCTTGCTTATATTCAAAATACAGTTTTTCAATTTGCTTCACTGATACCCCCCTTTCATATTATTAGTCACATTAAGACAAAAAATATTACACTGCTTTATAAAATTTTAGCGTGCCAGTTTTTGACACACCATAAAAAAGGTAATAAATATTTGATTGTCATAATCTTACTACTGCGAATAAATACTTCAAATCTCATTTCGTCCGCGTCAAGGATGACGCGGTCTTTGCACGATATGTCGTAGAACGTTCAGGCATTACCGCAGCGTCAAAACCACATGCATATTGGCAAAGTTGCGGTAATGCCGTGTTCGTATTATAGGTTCATAACCAGCTCAATCTGAGTATGAGCTTTTTTGTTTTATATATTGTTTTATACTTGAAGAAAACCAGGGTTTAGAACGTATTCCGTGTTGGGACATAGATCCCGTCGTTTAAACTGTTCAGCCCTCTTTGGCACTTTACTCTGATTGAGCTGGTTGGGCCCCGAGCCCGTATCACAATGCGAACCTAGGGATGGTAGTCAATTCGAGGGAACCCATGGATCAAGAGGAGGTTTTTAATGAAAGATGTTCCTGTGTTAAGCATTGATGTTTCTAAGTCTAAGAGTTATGCTACAATGTTTCGATCTTATGGTGATATGTATTTAAAGCCATTCCCTTTCAATCACTGCCCTACAGATTTAGACTATTTAACTTCTCAATTGGTACTTCTTGAGCAAGAAACCGGTAAGAAGCCTAGTGTTGTTATGGAGGCTACTGGTAATTATTCAAAGCCGATTTCCTCTTTTTTTAGAGAAAATGGTTATAACGTTTTCGTAATCAATCCTTTGCAGACTCACGCTCAAAAGAAGAAATCTGTTCGTAAGGTTAAGACCGATCCTATTGATACTAATAGGATTGCTCAAGTGTTTTATCTTGATGATTCTCCTTTAGAGTATTGTTATGAGCCTCATATTTTGGAGTTGCGAAATCTATGTCGTCAGTATGAAAGCTTTAATAATCTGTACACTGAAACTCAGAATAAGTATCGCGCAATATTAGATTTGTGCTTTCCCAAATTTGAGTTAGTGTTCTCTCATATGAGAAGCCCTACAGCCCTTAATATTTTATCTTTGTTTCCATCACCGGCAGATTTATTAGCTGCTAGTCGTAGTGAACTTCTAGAGTCTCTTAAGCCTGCAAGGAAATCTAGAGATTGGAATGAGATGAAGGTTGATCAGCTGATTATGGCTGCTAAGGAGAGTTTGCCTTTCAATCAGGCCCAGCAGTCCAGTGTACGGGTTCTTAGGAGCTATATAGATCTCCTATTATCCCAACAAAAGATCCTGGCTGATTTACGGGCTCAGATGATTTACTGGGCAAATCTTTCTCCTTACTACGCTCTCTTATACTCTATACCTGGAGTCGGAGAGATAACAGCCACCACCATTCTTGCTGAGATTGGTGATATTGAAAGATTCCCAAGCTCAAAACAGCTGGTCGCTTTCGCAGGCTTAGACCCTTCTGTTTTTGAATCGGGAAACTTCAAAGCTAGTAAGAACAGGATATCCAAACGGGGATCAAGTTACCTCCGTAAAGCTTTATACCAAGCTACTGTGGCGGGTATCAGCAACCGTCAGGGAGGACCCCTAAATAAGATTCTATATGCGTTTTATTCTAAAAAGCTGGCTGAAGCAAACCGCCTAAAGCTGCTATTATTGCTACTTCTAACAAACTTGTTAGGATGATTTACGGAATTCTCAGTTCGGGTAAGCCCTACTCATTGAATCAATAATTCTCTTTTACTTAGAATAACCCTTTATTCATAGATGATTTTAAAAAGTCTATATGTATAGGCTTATTTTGCTATACTCTTTCTCTTTATGATCTTTCCTTATGAAAGTTTTTCTTGACATGTATTAGCTGGTTTATCTGAAGTAGGCCGGCCCCAGAGCACTACTGAACAAATATTATCTTCTTCTATTATCAACAATGTAACATATCCTTCGCTTTCCATCGTCCTCATGTGTAAGAACTAATGTCCAGCTAAAACTATAATCACAAATATAAATATCTTCGGGCAAATAAGAGAAATTCTCAACCAATACGATTGGTGCTACTTTAATTGCCCTATCCCTTGGAAATTTCCAATAATCCGGTATAACTATTCGATCACTTGAATGATTATCCCAAAATACAATCACATCAAAAAACTCTAACAACTGTTCTTTCAATTGATGCATAGTAATCTGTTCATATTTGATTAAGCACTCCCAAAGGTATCCTGAGTAATGCCAACCGTCACTAAATTCTTGAATTGTTGCTATATTATCTCTATAGTGCGCATTTCCTGCATCAATGAATTCATTGATATACAAATCCTTGATAACATTAGACTCACTTTGGGATAAGACGCTTACATATTTCTCAAATTCATCGAAGCCCATAATACTCTCCCTAGAAATCAATATATCGGCCTATTTCAGATAACGTCCAGGGACTCCCGCAGCGTCCCAACCACATGCATCTATGCTAAGTTGCGGGAGTGCCGTGTTATGTGAAGTTAGCAACCCTAAAGACCATTAAAATCAATCTTTTTGTTCTTTGAATACATTTCCTCCGATTTTTTGGAAATTGAACCTAATATCGTATATCCAAATACTGCCCCGAGCAAAGACCTTCCAATCATATCATATCCATGTGGTGATACTATCCATTTAATCACTGGATTCATATCTAACGGTGTAAAATAGTATAGTATAAGCGAACTATTGATTAACAATGTTGGTATCCCTATAATCGAGATTTTTATCCAATTAACATGTAATTTACCAACTCTTCTTAGCCTGTTTATAAACTCTGGCAAGGCTAAATATAATCCGACAATAACAGGATAGATAAAGCTGTAAAACGTATAAGGTAAAATTTTAAACGTTTTCCCTTCTAAAATTCGCATTTCTTCTTGATAATAGCCCCCATATCTTATGAGTAGTAAAAGACCTGAAACAAAAATAACATACGTAATAATTCTTCTCATTCAACCACCTCCCCTTAATATCTATGAGGATTGACCTGAAGAAAACTACTTCTTTCACACTTCAAATCAGCTAATTTCACATAACGTCCAGGAGTTCCCGACGCGCCCTAACCACATGCATCATCCTCCAGTGTCGGGAAATCCGTGTTAGGCGAAGTCCCCTGCCCCACAGAGCCAGAGCCGCATGGATGCGGTGCCTAAAGCTCATTTATTTCATTCTACAAAAGAAGTAATCGATCTCTTCTGTCGTAAACTTGTCAGTTATTGAGACTGGTAGCAATCTTCCTGCCTCATTTTCTTCCTTCATTCTTTCAGCATAATAAAGTACTGATCTCGTCAAAAATAGCTTTGAATTATTTGCTTTAGCATTTTGAGTATCAAAAAAAGCTATATTCATCCCTTTCTCAGATAGAGAACTGCTATATTTAATACCGCCAAATCCTAGTCCCTTGAGTTTTCTAGCAACATATTGAGTAATTAAATATTGCTTTACATCGTAAACCGTAATATAAAATTCAAGTGCAATGAAATGATATATTTGCTCTAGACTATCATCTTCATGGCAAGCGTCAATAAATCTGAATTCGTATGTATCAACCTCTTTTAATAATTCTATTTCCGCTATGCTAATTGTTTGACGTTTTCCGGTTCTGGCCTCAGCAAGTGCTGTATATTTGTCTTCTGCAACATAAAGAACAGATTCATTTATACGATTAACCCTTCCCGGTTTATCAACATTATTTGGTTTTGGTGCTAAACTTCCTTCCTCATTAAATCCTTCAAAAATGTCATTGTGAAATGCTTCGTTTTTGGGGTCACTTAAATTAAATACCCTAGCACGATATAATGAAATTCCTCTATGCATCGTTTGTCTAGTATCAATATGGTTTACGACATAAGGAATTAATCCTTCATAGTACTCATCAAGTATTTCTTCACGTTCAATCTTATTCTTTAAAATAAACCAATCATTTAGCCTATAAATATTTAATCCACTCCTTCAGAAAATATCATAGCGACAGGATGTCGCGGTCAGTTTGCAGGGGATTTCGCCTAACGTCCCGAGTATTGCCGAAGCGTCCCAACCACATTCATCTTTACAAAGTTTTGGCAATACTCTGTTATCGGATGGATGAGGCCCCCCGAAGCCAGAGTGCGACAAGGACGTCGCATCCTTAAATAATCATAATTTATCCATAGTCGGTATGTATAAATATTCATCTTTAAATCTAATGCCTTCTATAACATCTTGGGTCTTTACAGGTAAAGCAATATCTCTCAAGGAACAATTAAGATCAAACTCTAACAGACCCTCATAAGTTTTTACGAAAGAAATTCTGAATTCATGTTGGAAATCATATCCCTGATCCATCTTTAAAAATGGGTTCCAGTCAATAACACTGTCTCTCTCTTCAATAGGAATATATTCTACAAATCCACATTTGGCTTCCTTAATAAATTCTGATTTATTAACAGCTAGACCTATTCTATTATAGAATTCACTCCGATTTGTGATTACAACTCCATATTCTCCAAAATCCTTTAACATCTTGTCATTGATTTCAGAAATACATTTCTTACTATAGTCAAACCACAATGCGTACATACAAAAGACATTTCTGCTTTTGTTTTCTACTGATGAATATGCAAAAAACGTATTCTCAATATAATCAACTGGCTTTTCTTTATGCTCTTCAACAACAAAGTAAGATTGCCCATCCTTTTCGCCCCATTTGATCGACGCATACTTATCTTTATTTGGCCAGACTACAAGATCACTTCCTTCAAAAATATCAGATCGCCCCTCCCCCATCTTGGGGTCATGAAAATTAGAGGGGGCTTGCATATACATTTTTCCATCAAGAAAGTAATCTTGCTGCCATTTCTCTTCCATAAATTTGAATAATATATAATTTGTAAAATCGCCCTTTGCATATCCTGGCAAGTTCTCATTTAATAACAACATGGTTTCCTCTCCAAATTCATATATCCTTTCCGCCGCAGGACGCGGCGGCCTCGCCTCATCTTTCCGATAACGTCCTGCCGGTTCCCGCCGCGTTCTTGGCACATTCATCATCCTCTAAGTGGCGGGAACCGGCTGTTGAGTCTGTAGAAAAACCCCAATAATTTCCTCTCTACCTAGTATATAATGAAGTAGGTAGAACATAAAAGAAATCTTTGTAATTATGGGAGGATCGTTATATGCCCAAGTACAAACATTATTCCTACGATCAGACTATACTTATTCCCATTGATTATCAGAAGCAGCTAATCCCTGGTACCTTTGAACATACACTCAATTATCTTGTCGATAACAAAATGGATCTCTCTATTTTCGAGAAATATTATAATAACGACATTACTGGTGCTCCGGCTTGGGATCCCGCTATTATGTTAAAGATAGTTATCTTTGGTTACTCTAAAGGCATTCTTTCATCACGTTCATTAGCAGAAGCCTGTCAGAATCATATTATTTTTAAAGCCTTAAGTGCTAACTCCCAACCCCATTTTACAACCATTGCTTCTTTTATTTCTGAAATGAAAGAAGAGATTCTACCTATCTTCCGCAGTATTCTCATGGTATGCTCAGAACTTGACCTTATCGGGGGCGATACTTTTGCTATTGATGGCTGTAAACTAAGTTCTAATGCAGCTAAGGAATGGAGCGGTACATTTGCCGACCTCAAAAAGAAAAAAGAGAAGTTCGAAAGATCCGCTAGGTTTCTTCTAGAAAAGCACAAGATTAATGATCAACATGAAACAGACTACTCTGAAAAGGAAAAAGCCCGTAAACAGATAGATCGTATTCTAAAGAAAGCAGAGAAAATCGAAAAATTCCTCCAAGAGTCTGAACCAAAGGACGGCAAACGCGGGAGGGAAAATCAAAGTAATATTACTGATAACGAAAGTGCTAAGATGCAAACCTCTAAAGGGGTTGTCCAAGGGTATAATGGTCTGGCTGTATCCGATTCTAAACATCAAGTTATCGTGTATGCAGAAGCCTTCGGTTCCGGCCAAGAAGGTCAATTTCTTAAATCCATGGTTGAACAATCTCAAAAGTTGTTAACAGATATGGATCAGACTCCAGAAGTCTGTATGTACCTGGCTGATACCAATTATTTCAGCGAAGATAATCTTCTCTATCTTGCAAACAGTGAAATCGATGCTGTTATTCCTGATCCATTTTTCCGTCAGAGGGACCCTCGCTTTGCAGATCAAGCAAGGCATAAGCAGAAAAAACATCACTTTACTCAGGATGATTTTCTATACGATGCTCAGTCCAATAAGTATATATGTCCTGCGGGTAAGGTATTGGCTTCCCGAGGCACGAGAAAACTAGGAGATAACCACGGAAGAAGATATGAAGCTAAACAAAAAGATTGTAGCGCCTGTGAGTTACGAGATAAATGTCTTCAATCTCCCAAAGCTAAATGCCGGACTCTCTTTATCATCGACTATATTGATAACAGAAACTATTCAGAGGAGATGAAACAAAAGATTGATACTGAGCAAGGCCGTGAACTATATAGTAAACGCATGGGAATCGTGGAGCCGGTGTTTGCTAATATCACCTATTGCAAACGGATGAACCGATTGTCTTTGAGGTCAAAAGCTAAGGTGAATATCCAATGGCTTTTGTTTTGTCTTGTTCACAATATCGGTAAGATAAACAGTGCACGGGTGCTGCCGATATAAAGAATTGAGAGTATCCCAGAGTTTAGACCGTTATGTATTACTTGTTTAAATACATATTTTAAAGATCATAAGCTTAAGCGTCTTAATCTTACCTATGGGGATTATCTTATTAAGACTTTTTCTACAGGCTCGTTAG
>LOEZ01000009.1 GCA_001516055.1 Gracilibacter sp. BRH_c7a | reverse complement strand
GGAGGTATTAGATTTGGATGTTTTAAAAGTCTCAGCAAAATCAAGTCCTAATTCTGTCGCTGGAGCTCTCGCCGGGGTACTAAGAGAAAAAGGTGGTGCTGAGTTACAGGCAATTGGTGCCGGTGCTCTCAATCAAGCAGTAAAAGCTGTTGCCATAGCGAGAGGATTCGTTGCCCCGAGTGGGTTAGACCTAGTTTGTATTCCTGCCTTCACCGATATCATGATTGATGGAGAAGAAAGGACTGCTATTAAACTTATTGTAGAACCTCGCTAAATAATAATAAGATTGACACCTGTCGATATTACGACAGGTGTTTTTTGTCACGTACTAACCGTTTGACATAGTTAAAATTATGTTATTAATTACAATTTTGTGAATTATCATTGTCATTTAGCAGAACAATAAACTGCATTCGATAGCAGAATCTTACATGGGAGGATTATTATGAAGAAGCACTGGATTGTCGATGCTCATTGTGATAGCATAGGGGACTATTGTTCAGGAAAAAGAGACCTCAAGACAGATACAGACTCAGGGCATTGGGACCTAAATAAAGCTAAACGTGGAGGTATTGGACTGCAGTTCATGGCTGCCTATATAGAAAGCGAATATAAACCTCACTTAGCTACTTGGAGAGGTCTCCAGCTTTTGGATTCTGGCCATCATTTTATCGAAGAAAACAAGGATACAGTTTTCTTGGTCAAAAACAGGAGTGATATAGATAAACTTGGAAACCAGTCCTTAGGCATAATATTAAGTGTAGAGGGCGGAGAAATCTTAGGAGAGAGTTTGTTCATGTTGGACATTATTTATAGACTGGGAGTAAGAAGTCTGGGATTAACATGGAATGAACGCAATGCTATAGGGGATGGTGTTGGGGAAACTAGTAGCAAAAGTGGGTTGTCAGATTTCGGGAAAAAAGTTATTGCGAGAATGAATCTTATGGGTATGCTCATAGATGTCTCTCATCTTAATGAACCAGGCTTTTGGGATGTGTTAAAGATATCAGATAAGCCTATTGTGGCTTCACACTCTTGTGCTAAAGCTTTATGTAGTCATCCACGAAATCTAAGTGATGACCAACTCCGAGCTCTTGCTGATAATAAAGGGGTTGTCGGAATAAATTTCTGTCCGGATTTTCTCAATAGCAATGTTCAGGCAAGTATCGATGATGTCGCTAAACATATCTGCCATATCGTTGAGGTTGCTGGAGTAGATACCATAGGTTTTGGATCTGATTTTGATGGAATTCCTTCTACTCCTAAGGGTTTAGAAAATGCTGAAATGTTCACCCAGCTTTTAGATAAGTTGAGGGATTATGGTTTTAACCAAACTGAAATCTCAAAGATTTGTCATGGTAATTTTTTAAGAGTTCTCAGTAATGTGTTAGAATAATCTGGGAGGAAGAATAACCAAACAGATTAAGATTATATGCAAGAAGGAGCAGTTATGCTATGAAAAAAAAAGCAAGGTTTCAAGCTGATTTACATTGTCATACAACAGCATCTGACGGGTCGCTTAGACCAGGAGAAATAGTTGAACTTGCTTATAGTAAAGGATTGAAAGCTATAGCCATAACTGATCATGACACGATTGATGGTTGGCAGGAGGCTGAGGAAGTTGCCAATAGATTACCGATAAAAGTAATCAGAGGGGTAGAAGTCAATACCGACTGGCAAAAAAGAGAAATACATATTCTAGGCTATCTGTTGGACGAAGAATCTGGTTCATTTAACAGTCGAATAAAAGAACTTCAGGAAAAAAGGAAAATTAGAATTAAAGAAATACTCAGCAAGCTCAAACTATTTAAGATAGATATTACTTTTGAAGAAGTTATGCAATATGCTAAAGGAAATTCTATTGGTAGACCTCATGTTGCCCAAGCTATTGTCCACAAAGGTTATGCCAGAGATTTTCGAGAAGCTTTTGATAACTACCTTAGAATAGGATCACCGGCTTATGTCCCAAGATATAAACTTACCCCTACTGAAGCTATAAGATTAATTAGAGATGCAAAAGGAATCCCAGTCCTTGCCCACCCAGGTGCACAGCGGATCGATAAAGAGATTAACCTTTGGATCGAAGATGGCTTACAGGGTATTGAAGTCTATCATCCTGAACATTCCTGTGAAGATAGTCTAAGATATAACGCTATGGCTGAGAAGCTAGGGCTTATTGCTACTGGGGGATCTGATTTTCACGGCAAAAGTATAAAAACAGGCATTGATATTGGTGACAAGGGAGTGAATCTAGAGGTAGTCGATCAACTTGAAAGACTAAAACAAAAGTATATTTATAACTATTAATTGAAGAAATAAAGAAATTACGTTAAGATTAATCACACAACTATTTCTACTTAGGAGGAGAAACATATGGAATTCGCAACCAGGCTTAACACCCTTCAGACATCGATTTATTCTCAATTAGCTGAATTAAAGAGAGAACTACAATTATCAGGCAAGGATCTGATAGACCTTAGTATAGGCAGTCCTGACCTTTCTCCTCCGCACTCTGTGAAACAGGTTATTAGTCAACTTTCTTTGGAAGATCATGCCTATGACTATACCCTGACAAGGGGAATACCAGAGTTTAGAGAGGCCTGTGCAAATTGGTACAAGAAAAGGTTTAATGTAGATTTGAATCCAGAGACTGAGGTATTACCTGTTATGGGATCTCAAGATGGGTTATCACACATTTTTTGGGCATTTATTAATAAAGGGGATGCTGCTATTATCCCCGATCCTGGATATCCGATATATTCAGATGGTTTAGCTCTAGTTGAAGGAGAAAAGATTCCACTGCCGCTAGAAGAAAGAAATAATTACTTGCCAGATTTATCAGTTATCAGCGTAGCTAATGCTTCCAAAGCTAAACTTATGATTTTGAATTACCCTAATAATCCGACTGCAGCGGTTGCTTCTCATGAATTTTTCCAAGAAGTAGTGGAATTCGCTGCTAAATACAATATTGTTGTATGTCATGATGCAGCCTATACTGAACTGGCATTTGATGGTTATAAACCAATGAGCTTCCTGCAAACAGAAGGAGCAAAAGAAGTAGGGGTAGAATTCCATTCCCTTTCCAAAACTTTTAATATGGCAGGGGCTAGACTAGGTTTTGTAGTTGGCAACGCCAAGGTTCTGAAAGCTTTGGAAACCATCAAGTCCAATATAGATTATGGGACTTTTAGGCCTATACTTAAGGCAGGTATAGTAGCTCTTCAGGGGTCAAGAGAAATAATAGATCGTAATCAAAATACGTATAAGAAAAGAAGAGATATATGGGTAGAAGGATGTATTCGTGCAGGATGGCAGATGTCCAAGCCCAAGGGTTCGATGTTTGTGTGGGCACCCGTACCTAAAAACCTGAAATCACTGTCTTTCGTCAAAGATCTAGCCACTGAAGCAGGTGTAATACTGGTGCCGGGAGTAGCTTTCGGTGAATATGGTGAAGGATATGTAAGGGTAGGACTTGTCAAAGATGAAGAGAAGATTAAAGAAGCTGTTCGGAGAGTCAGAGGTTTTTTAACAAACAAGGATTAAAAAAACACTTCTAGGTATAGAATAGTAAAAGGAAATTCTATACTCGGGAGATGAAAAAGTGAGTATTCAAGAAGAAAACCTCTTACTGAAAAAGAGAATTGCAGAATTAGAAAAACAGCTCGACAATTTACGATTAAGCAGGCGTATACTTATGGATCTTCTCGAGCAGATTGAAAAGGAAAAAAACGCACTTTCCTCAAAACTTGAATTGAAGTCCAAGCATCTTCAGAAGTATCGTAAATTAAGTCAGAATAAGTTTTTATCTCAAGATTTTCAGGTTTTAGAGCTGAAAAATTATATAAGAGAATGATTAACCATAAATATGAACTCAGAATTATAGGCTGGGTTCATTTCGTATTAATTCTCTTTAAACAATATGCAGGATTATCCTTTGGCTAATGTTAATGCATATTATCTGCTTCAAATAATATTTGTTCTAATTGGTTAACAGGTGAGTGATGATTCCCTATTAATTCCTGAACCTGATGATTAAGGCCTGCTTTGGCTGCTAGTTTTCTTCCCCATGAAGGGTGTTGTTGGTAGATAATAATGGTTTTAGAGAAAAGATTTTTTTGGGTAGATATATTAAATTTTATTCTTTGGGGTAAATAGTTATAGCTTACGATAAATACTCTTTGCCAAAGGCGAATTTTTATTAAAGACTTACCGCAATCGTGTAGAAAAGCGGCTTTTATTAGATCAATATAAGCCGTTTCTCCCATATTCTGTATTATATCAGATCTTTTACGAAGAATTTCATGAGCAACATCCAGAGCATGACGTTGTTCGATTACTAACTGCTTAAGAAATAAGCTTAGTTCATTTTCTGTCAGAACTTCTTCTAGCCAAGCTACTTCTTCGGCTTTAACGTTTGGTCTGATGGCCTTAAATAACTGTTTTAATCTATAAAAAACCATATATATTAACCCCTTTTGATACATCATACCTATTCTAATAAAAATTCGAGTTTTTAGCTATTAAATACATTATATTTCTGATATACTATTTAGAAAAGCATTTTCGGAAGGAGTATGTTATGTCTGCTGAGAGAATTGAAAAAGAGGGTCTTACTTTTGACGATGTGTTACTTATTCCTGCTAAATCTGAAGTCTTACCGAAAGACGTTGATATCAGCACGTATCTTACTCCTAAGATTAAACTGAACGTACCATTAATGAGTGCAGGTATGGATACAGTCACTACTTCTCGGATGGCTATTGCTATTGCCAGGGAAGGTGGAATCGGAATAATACACAAGAATATGACTATCGAAGAACAAGCTTTAGAAGTTGATAAAGTCAAGAGATCAGAACATGGTGTTATTACCAATCCTATTTATCTGAGTCCAGACAACAAAATTCAAGATGCGTTGGACATAATGGCTCGTTATAGAATTTCAGGTGTACCTATTACTGTAGATGATAAGCTGATAGGAATTGTAACGAATCGTGATTTGCGATTCGTTACAGAAACTCACCAACCTATAGAAGAAGTAATGACTAAAGAAAAGCTTATCACCGCCCCTGTAGGGACCACTCTTGAGAAAGCGAAGGAAATACTTATTAAACATAAGATAGAGAAATTACCTCTAGTTGATAAAGATAACAATCTCAAAGGTTTAATCACGATCAAGGATATCGAAAAGGCAAGACAATATCCCAACTCATCTAAAGATGAGCGTGGTCGCTTAAGAGTGGGGGCTGCAGTGGGGGTCAGTAAAGAAACCAGGGAAAGAGTTGATGCTCTTCATAAAGCAGGTGTCGATGTTATTGTGCTTGATACCGCCCATGGACATTCCCAGGGAGTTATTGAAACTGTTCGCGTGCTTCGTCAACAATATCCAGAAATGCAGATTATTGCTGGTAACGTTGCTACGGCTGAAGCTACTAGAGATCTTATTGAAGCTGGAGCCAATGCCGTAAAAGTTGGAATTGGTCCGGGATCAATCTGTACGACCAGAGTTGTAGCTGGAATAGGTGTTCCCCAGGTTACAGCTATCATGGATTGTGCTAGAGAAGCAGATAAATATAATATTCCTATTATAGCAGATGGAGGAATAAAATTCTCCGGAGATATTGTTAAAGCCATTGCTTCGGGAGCACAAGTAGTAATGATTGGAAGTCTATTTGCAGGAACTGAAGAAAGTCCTGGCGATATTGAGATATTCCAGGGAAGAAGCTATAAAGTATATAGAGGTATGGGTTCAATAGGTGCGATGAAAGCAGGAAGTTGTGATCGTTACTTCCAGGAAAGAGAACAAAAGCTTGTTCCTGAAGGGATTGAAGGCAGAGTTCCATATAAAGGGCCTCTCAGTGAAACAGTATTCCAAATGATAGGGGGCTTACGAGCGGGAATGGGATACTGTGGAACACCTAATATTGAGAATCTACGAAAAGAATCAAGATTTATAAGAATGTCTTCTGCAGGGCTGAAGGAAAGTCATCCTCATGATATACACATAACGAAAGAATCACCTAACTATAGCTAAAATTAAGAAACTGAATCCATAATATTGTTAATTGAATATATATTTAATAAGATGAATGTTACCAGGAGGTAGAAGATGTCTAGTTTTCAAGCTATAATGATGGGAATTATTCAAGGGTTAGGTGAGTTCTTGCCTATTTCAAGTTCAGGGCATCTCCTACTGGCACCTTGGTTATTCGACTGGGAAGTACCAGGGTTGACTTTCGATGTAGCACTGCATATGGGAACGTTAGCAGCAGTATTGCTATATTTCTGGAAAGATTGGATGAATCTTTTTAGGGCTGCTTTAACTGGTCATGACAGAGAAAAAAGAAAAATATTTTGGTTCTTGGTTTTTGCTTCGATTCCAGCTGCTGTCGTCGGCTTTACTCTTAATGATATCATTGAAGATGTTCTTCGTTCACCAATCATAGCCGGCGTAATGTTGATTGTATTTGCTATATTACTTTATTTTGCAGATCAGAAGAAGCAGGTTCGACGTCTTGATAGTATGACAATAGGAGATGCCTTTGTTATAGGGACAGCACAAGCATTGGCCCTGATTCCTGGAGTATCACGTGCTGGCATTACGATGACTGCTGCTAGATGGTTTTCTTTTACTAGAGAAGAAGCAGCTAGGTTTTCTTTTCTCTTATCTACTCCTGTAATACTGGGAGCCGGTGTATTAGAGCTATCTAATACCAATTTTGCCGAAATCAATTTTCCCTTCATTCTTGGTGTTTTAGTCTCAGGAATAGTAGGTATACTTACAATATCATTGCTGCTAAAGTTTCTTAGAACTTTTAGCTTTAAAGTTTTTGTTGTTTACAGAATATTACTCGGCACTGTCATTATCGTGTTTTATACCATGGTATATTGATAAGTTTAATAATTTGTTAATTTTTTGTAAATAACATTGCTAATACTATAAATAATAGAGTACTCTAATAAAGAAAAAGGTATTGATAGGAGGGTTAGAATGCGCCATAAATTCGATGTTCAACTTATGGAGCTCAAGAAAAAAATAGTTAGCATGGGCGATATGGTACATGAGGCAATAGACCAAGCAGTACAAAGTCTCAAAAAAAGAGATTTAGAAATGGCTGAAAAAGTAATAAGTAATGATGAACAGATCAACTGCATTGAGCAAGAAATAGAGCAACTGTGTACTCATTTAGTAGCGACTCAACAACCCTTTGCTTCCGACTTAAGAAAGATTGTCGCTAGTTATAAGATTATTGCGTCTTTAGAAAGAATGGGAGACCTCTCTGTGGATATCGCCAAGATATCAGTTAGGATTGGTCCTGTACCATTGATTAAACCGCTTATTGACTTGCCTAAGATGACTGAACTTATTATCAAAATGATGCACACAGCCATTGAAGCTTTCATTAACGAAGATGTGGAATTGGCGAGATCTTTAGCAGAAATAGATCATGAAGTAGACCATTATTATAAGAAAGTATTCGATGAACTTAATGAAATGATGATTAAGGATCCAAAAGTTGCTTCTCAAGGTGTTTATATACTCCTTACGACCCGTTATTTAGAAAGGATAGGAGATTATTGCACGAATATTGGTGAAGAAGTAATTTATATGGAACTGGGGGTTAGGGAAAACCTAAATACCTAACTGGAATCTTAGTTTCAATGCGATGGAACCTAATTGAGACCGACAAAAAAACTCTCTGTTCAACCGAACAGGAGTTTTTTTTATTTGGCACTTGTTTTTACAGTCATTTCTTACTCTGATTATGCGTAGTAATAAGAAAACAAGCTTACGGGGGAGGATGTCGGTTGAAAGTCAACTGGAAAGATTTATGGGATGCTAACCCAGATTTATTTATAGTCTCAGGATGGGAAGAATGTCCTGAAGATAAAAGGAGAGGATTACACCTCCCGTCTCAATTTCAGTACTATAATGCTGGGGATTTAAATCTTCGTGCAGGTATTATTACAGCACAGGGAAAATATAAGGAAGAGGATCTACTTTTGGCGGGTATGCTCTGGGGTGGACGTATTGGCAATGGGGTTAGAACAATTATATATTTTGTTGCCCAACAATTTACCCCTGTCTTTTTAGGCGCGATTTCTGAGTTAGGTGGTCATCTGTCGGCAAAAGCAGTATACTGGAGAGAAAAGCTCTCACCAAGCCTCTATCCGGTTACTAAAAAAGATACAAAGAGTAGTTCTGTAAACTGCCTTACTGAATTGAGACCGGATTGGGGGCATTGGGAAAGGCAGCTCAACCCTGTAGCGAGGGGTCATTTAAAGATAGTAAAAGAGTATCTGGATGGTCTTAGCAAAAGAAAAGTAAGGCTCGTTTTAGGCAAGAATAGAATAGTTGCCTGTTGGGGAAGCATAGAAATTGTGGAGATTAAGATAAAAGGAAATAAATTTGAACTTTCAACCAAAGTAAAATGGACAAGGAATCGAAATATCTCATCTAAATTCCTTAAGTCGGGTTGGGTTGATTTATCTGGTAAGATTAATGAGGAATTCTGTAGAACTCTAAATGATATTCTAGAGTTCTTGGAAAATATGGAAGCTAACAACTCCCTAGTTGGGAAAGATATTCTTACTTTAAAGTTACTGTTTGATAAAGATTTTGTACCGAGATTTTGGGGAACTCCTATAGAATTACCTTGGTTAAATCGCGAAAAAAATGATATTTTAGAGAGTGACCAATTATATTTTTTCCGTGGACAAGATGAGGTTAATGTTGTATATCCTATCTTAGAAAAACCGATTAATAAACTTGGCAGCATTTTGTTAGTTTCTACAGCTTTAGAACACAGTAGCCTCAGAAATAAAGGTCTCCCGGAATGCCCGGATTTGAAATGGAATCAAAAAATATATTTACTTATTCCGCAGAATTATATGGATGAACTGCGACTTTGTCTAATCTGGTTAAAAAATAGAGACAAATTTCCCGTGGTTATTTTACCGGTAGATTGGAAAACTGAAGGTTTTAAAAATCTAAATTCCTATGATAGATATGAGGGGTACTGAGTCCTGAGGAAATAATTGCATTAAAAAAATTCCCATAGTAAGATAGTAGTTGAAAAACTTCAGTCCTTAATAACATTTTAATTAGTGGTGGTTCCAAAATGCGTTTATTTATAAGCATAAATCTTAATGATGCAAATCTGGTAGAACTAGAAAAGTGGCAAAATAAACTTCGAAGTCAGGGAGTTGGAGGTTATTGGCGAAGACGTGATAATTTACATATCACGCTTAAATTTTTTGATAACGTCCAAGAACAAAACGTAGATCCTTTGGTGGGAGTACTAAAGCAAGCTGCAGTCCAAGGCCAAGAATTCAAACTAATAATAAAGACACTTGGAGTATTTCCTAACCTAAACAATCCCAGGATACTTTGGGCTGGGATAAACAAAGAGCCAAACTTGTTTAAACTACAACAAGAAGTTGAAATACGATGTAAGGAGATTGGATTCCCGCTTGAACATAGGGAATATAAACCTCATTTGACCTTAGCAAGTGGTGGTATAAAAGGGATTAATAAGACAATATTAGAAGAAGGACAAACCCTCGAGCTGGAACAAAAAATAACAGAATTCCACTTAATGAGCAGTATAGTAGAACAAGGTAGGCGTAGCTATGAAGTAGTCAAAAGGTTTAATCTTAAAAAAAATTAATACAATATTAAATAACATGGAGAAAAAAGATGATAGAGTATAGAAAAGCTAAACTTAGTGATGCTGAAGAGATATTAGGATTAATAAATTATTTCGCTGAAAAAGGACTTATGCTTCCTCGAACCAGAAGCACTCTGTATGAAGGAATTAGAGAATTTGTTGTGGCCATTGATGATAATAAAATTATCGGGACAGGTTCATTACATATAACATGGCATGACCTAGCTGAAATAAGAGCCCTGGCAGTTGATCATAACTACCATGGTAAAGGAGTAGGGCGAAGAATAGTAGAAATTCTTTTAGAAGAGGCTAACGGCCTGCAGTGTCCGCAGGTTTTCACCTTAACCTACCAGGTAGACTTCTTTGAGCATATGGGGTTTAGGCTCGTTGATAAGGATACTATGCCTCACAAAGTATGGAAAGAATGTATCAACTGTGTTAAATTTCCTAATTGTGATGAGAATGCCATGATTCTCGATTTAAGTAAATAATGGAGTCGAAAATGTCAAATAAGAAAGTAACCATATTTACCGATGGAGCATGTTCGGGCAACCCAGGCCCCGGCGGGTGGGGAGCAGTGCTTATTTATGGAGAACATAGTAGAGAGTTAAGCGGTTATGAAGAAGTAACCACCAATCAAAAAATGGAGCTCTTAGCAGCTGTGAAATCTCTTCAAGCCTTGAAAGAACCTTGTCAAGTCGAACTCTTCAGCGATAGTGCTTATCTCATTAATGCTTTTGAACAAAAATGGTATGAACGATGGCAAAGGAATGGTTGGCTTAATGCACAGAAGAAGCCCGTTGAAAACCGTCAATTGTGGATGCAACTTTTAGAACTGGCATCTATTCACAATATTAAATGGAATAAGGTTAAAGGACATTCGGGAGATTTCTACAATGAGAGATGTGATCAACTAGCAAGAAGTGCTATCGCTCAACAGCGATAGACAGTTAGAAACTAATGGTTGTTTTTGATCTTTTTTAGGATATAATAAATCTTAGTTGGTCATAAATAATGTTAATATCTACCAAGCTGAATTATAGCTTATAACTATGAAGAAAACAGATAAAAATAAATCTGGAACTTATTTGAATATTTAGACAGTTTCAAATGCGGTTGACTATTTATTTAATTCGTTAGATAATATTAATAATGAAACCTTGTTTTGTATGATGAAACACATTGCGGTCAAGACAGGAACTCGACTTATGTCGAATGAATGTCATATTATATACATACTAGAGTTGACCTTTGCAGTTTACAAATAGTATTAATATTAAAAAATCAAAAACTATTTGGTTTTTCTGTTTGTGTTGTTGCTTTTGCAATAAACATGGTTGAACTAGGGTATGAAAAGATGAGGGGAGGGAGTACTTCTAAAGTAGAGGAATTGACATTTAAAGTATTGACAAAGTAATGTAACAAAATTTCTTTATGGAAGGGATTATGCATGGCTAAATTTCTAGAGTATCAGGGTAAGGAATGGCTGGCAAAGGCTGGTATGCCTGTTCCTAAGGGAAGAGTGGCATCCTCAGCAGCAGAAGCCAAACAAGTCGCGGAGTGGATCGGTGGTCCAGTAGCCGTTAAAGGTCAGGTTCAGGCTGGCGGACGTGGAAAAGCCGGTATTGTCAAATTAGTTAACACTCCTGAAGAATGCGAAGCAGTAGCGGCAGAAATTCTTGCAAAAGTAGTTCAAGGACTTCCTGTTAAACAAGTTTTAATTGAAGAAAAACTTGATATCAAGAAGGAATACTACTGTTCTTTCGTTGTTAACAATGCAAGAGAAGCTCGTAGCCCAATGTTAATGTTCAGCACCGAGGGTGGAATGGACATTGAAAGTGTGCCTGAAGAATTACTCTTCAAGGTAAACATCGATCCTATTTTTGGTTTTCAAATGTATGATGCGGTAGACCTTTGTGTTAAGGCAGGAATTCCTGACAAGGATTTAAGTAAATTCGCTTCTTTCCTCGTCAAGTTATCTCAAACTTACAAGAAGTATGATTGCCAAATGTTAGAAATCAATCCGTTTATCATGACTGGTGACGGAAAATTGATTTGTGCCGACTGTAAAATGGAAATTGATAATAGTGCAGTAGGCCGTCATCCAGAGTTCGGTATCGAAATAGCTCGTGACTTACCTGGTGAACCTACAGATCTAGATATCATCGGCTGGAAAATCGAAGAAACCGATGCTCGCGGAACAGG
>LOEZ01000008.1 GCA_001516055.1 Gracilibacter sp. BRH_c7a | reverse complement strand
ATGAATTTATCCTCCGCCTCATTACGTTGCTGCTCAGTTAGACCTAACTTAGCAACGCCCCCAGCACCTACACGGACTTTTGTTCCGCTGATGCTGATCTGCTCTTTTGTTGCTTTTACGATACGGCTCTCGGATGAAATGTTTAACACATCGTTACCGCAATTTAGTTCTACTACGCCACCAGCACCTTCTGCAATGACCACATCCCAGTTGCCCATATCCGTACAATCTCTGATGAAATCAGCAAGTGCCGCTCCTTGGAAAGACAAATGCCAGGGATGTGTTTTGAAATCACGGATAAGTTGCTCAACTTCATCCTTGCCAACGCCTTCCCAAAAATAATGCGTTCCTTCTCTTTGAACGGCGTGTCCGATTTCGGGCAACCGTTTAACAAAATCTTTGAATGCTTCTTCATTTTGCTGAAGTGAAGTGGCATCTGCTCTCAGGCGTGGAGTTTCGAGCAATCGTCCTGACACTGTTATCGGACGCTTTACAGAAGTGGCGGAACGCATTTTATTTCGTGCAGTTACGATTAGCGAAGCCGGGTCTTGTCGGACTTTCAAACCGAACTCCATCGGAGTCTGATTTGCATCCCTCATTCGTGTAATTTCCAGCTTCAATTCTTCAGCGGCAGCCGTTATATATCCGTACCAATCAATAGCTTCAATGCTAATCCAGATTTTGAACAAATCGTCATATCCCTGACGGTATCCAAACCAACGCCCCATTTGAAGAAGAGTGTCGTACATTTGCGATCTGCGATAGAAGTAACTAACGCATAAGCCTTCAAGTGTAAGCCCTCTTGACAGGCTATTGCCGCCTACCGCTATAACACGAAGCCCTTCTTCCTTATACCTGTAATAATCCACCCCTGTTGAACTACTCTTCTGGTTCACTGACCGAACAACAACGGGAGCGATAGCCTTGAATAGATATTCAGATAAAAATCTGTGCCACGGCATAGGAATACCATCGGCTCCTGCTTTCTCCGAGAGTTCGTGTTTGTTCCATACTGCCTTCAGAAAAGCGATATTCGTAATGGCATCGCTTTCCTGTTCGGATAAAGAAGCAAAGTTGCGGATATCGGATTGCACATCCTCAACCCAATTATGCGCCAAACCACTGATCTGATTTTGCACGTCCGTAAATCGGCTGACATGAATCATCATGGAGCGATGCTCTCGATTATCTCCTCGGACATCGCGGATTCCATTAACAAGCAAGAAACACGCCATAGCCTCTTTCATGCTCGGCGGCAAATCATCAACGACAAGATCTTTTTTGTGATTAAACGGAAAGAAGGCATCCATTTCTTGCGGATGGAGTTCCTCCAAGGAATCAGCAAACTGAGCCTGTTCTCCGAATATATTCTCTGTACCGATGTAGTTCGTCGGTGGAGCCAATGAATATATGAAATCTCTGGGGAACAGATCATCGCCCTGCATTTCCGTTTCCGTTTCAGGGTTTATGAAAATGTTCGCATACGGCGTGGCTGTAATCCCCAAATACGAGGCTTGCCTGAATAGCTTCAACAATCTGCGAATGGTATCGTTGATTGCGGTCGGATCTTCATCTTCCTTTTTGGTGTTGACGGAAGCATTATCGGCTTCATCATCAATCAACAGCACGGGAAGATTGATAGCTCCTCTCGCGTCCAGATTGTTGCTTTTTAGCCATTTTATAAGGTTATTGAGGATGCTCTTGTTCTTTTTGATAACGAAAAGAACTGTGGTGTTGACATTGTGAAGCGATAGCTTCAGCGCACGAAGTATATTCTTGTCAAAGTCCTTTGTTACCGAAGTAAACGTCGCTATTTGCTTTTCTTGACCATATTTGCCTACGCCGACAGGCACATTTTCAATTTCCTGTTTGGGATCGAGTAGGTATTGGCTCATTCTGCCTGAAAATTCTGCATCAAGACGTTCCTGCGTTTGCTGGCGCAGGTTTTCCATCATTCCGGCAAGGATAATAATTACACGATAGCCTGTGTCAGCCGCTTTATTGCAAATGGCAGTGTAATTCGCGGTTTTGCCGGACTGAACATCGCCAAGCACAAGACCGCGCCGCTGAAACGGAGCATCGCTTGTAGGATCGCCAAGATAATCCACAATTTCATCCGACACTCGTCCCAGATTCCCTGTAACGCGAGGATTCCAGTGCTTGACCTGTTCCAAGTATGTTTTATATCGATTCCAGAAAAAGAAGTCCAATGACTCGCGTCTTGCAGAAAGCCACGGCAGATGTTGTTGCCGATCTTTTATGAGGACGCCCAAATCCATCTGAACAACGATGTTTGCTTTTAACTTGCGTTTGATTTCAGCAAACTCTTCATCGCTAACAGGATATAGAATAGCCAACGACTGCCGCAACGCTTCGACTTTCTCGTCAAAGACTGCTTCGGTCGGGGGAACATCCGGGTATTCTGAGTTAATCGCAGTGGAAATAAGCCCTTCCAGTGTTTCGGCTTTAGTTCCCGCCATTCGTGTTTCCTCCTGTCTTGTACTTTACTATGAGTTGTGGGTAGTTTACAAACGGCTCAGAAACAGCGAGCCTATCCATCAATTCCGCTTTTCCGGCATTTGTGGGAATTTGGGCAAGTAAGCCCTGTAGCAATGCTTCAACTTCCTGCATGGTTGTATCTACATCGTTTTCGACGGGCTTGTCTGAGTTCATGTCCAAATAAAGCGAACTTAAAGGAAGCCCTGTCTCAATTGTGTTCAATAGGTTTTCAACATTTCGCTTTATCTGCGGTGATGCGTCATTGAAAACTTCAACCAACGGGTGATCTCTATTAATGGCGTAATACGATCCACCTTGCTTTCCTTTGAACCGTAGCCAAACATGGACAATGGAGTCATGTGTTTCTTTCTTCCCACGGAATACCCACGTGCGTTTGCTGTGTTCTGCAAGCCTCTCAATGACCGAACCGAGATTGTTCCTTACAATCTCAGGGGGTATCGCCGTTGATTTCTTAATGTCAAGTGTCCAAAGGCTGTCTAAATCATTTGGTATGTCGACCTGAATCCGGGCCAGCTTTGAAAGCTCGCCCTGTCGCATCATTCGAAACCACGTTCCCCAGACTAAAAGACGCTTATTTCTATATACATAAAACCCTTGGCTTTTACGCAACCCCTCTTTGCCCCCAAGCTCCTCAATCTCATCTGCTGATAAGTTTGATATATGAGGGAGTATGTGGGGACGGACAATGACTTTTGTGCCATCAATAAATAGCTCTTCATCGGCCATTACCTGTGTATTCCTGCGTGTCAGAAAAGGGTCAGCATAATCAATAGCAGCTCCGTTCATTTTTATCTGCAATTTTCTCAACCCAGCTTCTCCGCTGATGTATCTATGGAATACCAAAGAGAGATGAGAGCGGACATCATCCATTTTTCTGCCCATTGAGCGATCAAAATTCAATTCTCCAACTTTAAGCCTGTCAAGATTCTGCCAAACAACGAGTGTGCCGGTTTCGAGTTCACGCAGGTTATCAATGCGGGGTATTGCGTTAATCTCTTCTTCGGTTTCCAGTATAATGAGCGACCATTCCTCAGTCTGAATTACATGATCAATATCCCAGCATCTCACTTCGATGCTTCCGTCTTTTTTGCTGGCAACTGTCAATGTCCGGCATTGTGACAAAGACGCAGTTTTTAACCCAAGTCCGAAACGCCCTAAATCTGTTGCTACCCGTTTGTCATTCGGATTTTGGCTGCCATAACGCATAGCAGTTTCAAGTTCACCAGCATTCATTCCGTTGCCGTTATCCAATATTGCTATGTATGAATCCCCTATGGGGAAGAAGAAGATTTCGACAGATGACGCCGTTGCCGAGACGCTGTTATCTACAATATCGGCAATTGCCGATTCTAATGTATAGCCGATTGCACGAGTAGACTCAATAAGCGTCGGTGCGTGCGGCGGCAGGGAAATAGTCTTCAAAATTTGCCCCCTCTTTCTGCAGATCTCTATTTATTAAAGCTTTTTCTGCCCATCAGGAATAATCTCCATGATATCGCCAATATCGCACTGCAGAACTGTGCATATTTTCATAAGCACTGTCGTTGTTACAGGTTCATCATGCCCAAGTTTTGTGATAAGGCTGGAGCTGATGCCTGCGGCAGACTGCAAATCTTTCTTTTTCATTTTTTTGTCAATAAGTAGCTTCCAGAGTTTATTATAACTTACCGCCACACCATTCACCTCAACACATTATTCAGGGCATAATTTTCTATAATTTTCTATAATTATATCACAATAGACGATTTAAAAGCATCCTTAATCGCATAAATAAATTAAATATCACTTTTTTGTGGCATTTCTGATAGCTATCTCCGAAAAGCTGTGGTAATGTCTGTTGCTGAAAGGAGATGGTCTACTTGAAGAAACCCATAATCGCTAGAATTACCGTTATCGCCTGTGTCGTTTTGTGTGCCGCCGTGTGGCCAAGGAGCGCTGAGGTCGGGGATTTATCCGCCGTAAACGCCGAAATTGAGGCTCGGGCAGAGGGAACACCGCAAACTCTTTTCTCTGCTGTTACTCTTGCTCCCAAAATTGAGACTGTCGCTGAAACTGAGCCAGAGGAAACAGAGATAGCGACAGAAAAGGAAACGCAAAAACCTGTTGCACCGCAGACAACGCAATCGGTCAAGCCAACCCCAGCACCTTCCGAGCCGAACAATGGATATGTTCGCATCGTAAACGGCGAGAAAGCAAATCTACATCCTCGGCTTCGGTTGGATTAAGGACGAAGGCGGCGGCAGCGGCGGCACAATGGTCGGAAACCCAGGCGACGAGCTTACAGGAAACAAGGTCGGCATCATGGGCAGAGGCACAACTGTTCACGGTAAAGGCGATTCAACAAGCAGGTAGGCATTATGGGTGGCGGCACCATCGCCGAGGATATGTATGAGAACGGTCATAAGATAGGGATTATGGGTGGATCAAAATCTGCGCCAAGCAATTCGTTGTCTCAGCCATCAGCAGAGCCGGAACCGACAGGCGATGTCATATACATTGAGCTTCAGCCGCCGATAACAAAGGACAGCACACCGCCGCCATACAAACCAAACGGAGAATCGATAAACCCGTAGAAATACTGAAACAGCGCACACGGTCGTAAAAGCCGAGTGCGCTGTTTTTCTGCTGTTCGGGTGCGTACAGTTTTGAAACTATGAGTTACATCCTAAGCTGTTCGTCTTCAGGGTATATAGTACGCTGTGAGCGAACTATATATTGTATATATTTCCTTAAAGCGGCACGCCGAGTGCATATTGGTGATATATCGCATTACCAAATTATAGGAAACTTAAACTGATATTGATATTGTTACAAATAAAGTCGAGCATCATTTGACGCTTCTTGTACTTGAGCTGTGGTTGGAGAAACATGCAATCAAGCAATGAGAATGTAAATCAAACTAAATAGCATCTTTTTTTGTTACTTCTTCTGTAAGGAGGGCCATGTCCATAATATCTGTCTCACGATACTGCTTTGTTAATAGTTTTTTGAAGATTGCATCTACATGGTCTCTGGTCAAATAATGTGACTTGTTAACGAGAGCTTCAAATAGCCAGTGCATATAGTGATTTTTAGCCAATTCTACTTCTTCGAAATTCTCTCTGTACTTTAAGTGGAGATACGTGAGTACATCTGTTGTGATAAAGATAGGCTTAGTAATAGTTGAACTAGGTAGCTGATCTTCAAAATGCTTGACAGTCGTGTTGACCTGGGCTGCATTAAAACAATTTGAAATGAATATATGTCCGCTTAGTTTTCTTTGTTTAGCAAAAATCGTAATTAAATCAGAGTCATTAAGATCTCTAGCATATTGTACAGCCTTTCTTTGTTCTCCAATTTCTAAAGGGTAGCCTTCATTTTTATATGCAAGCTTGAAATCAAACGAAAAAGCGTATCTTTGTTTATCATCTCTAACATAAGATAACGAAAAGACTCCTTCGGGAAGTTGCTTGCCACTTTGCTGCTTGCCCCACTTAACTGAGTTGGGGAACATGTCTTTCAAAAGTGCGTATCCATCATCCTCAAGATCACCTGGGGTGTACTGTTTTTTATCAAGACTATCTGGCGGACAGTGGATACCACATAATGAGTGATAGGACTTGTTGGCAGCGGAAGCTAAGTAGTTTTTCGCCCTTAATTCTAGGTTGGAATATAATCTATTGAAAAACAATTTTAATTCACCGTCTTTTTGAACATAAAGTTTTCCAAAACTAATGGCTTGGATACACTCACTTGAATATTTTTCTATAAACTTTTCTTGTTGCCCTACTAAAACTAATATTAACGGGTTTATCATTTTATGAAGTTTAGTCAGAAGTCGCCCATCAATAGTGTGCTCAGAAATAAGGATTTGAAGTGGGCGTTGATCAACTACTCGTTCCAAGTTAATTAGCTTTAACGCGTTGTTACCGAATGTCAGATTGGAGTCTCCAAGCATAACCCAACTATCATCGGTACACCAGATTCTTAACCTCCTTTTAACCTCAGTTCTAACCTCGCTGATTCCAATTTGAGTCGTGATACTCTCTTTAGCTCTCAGTGGGCTGTCACAAAGAGGACATTCACCAAGTATAGCAGTGGGATCATCGAGCTTTATCTCGTAAGGGCAGTTAATGTTTGTGCACTCTGTATACGTTTCTTTAACATTATTGAGAAATTTTTTCTTCGTGAGCGTTTCGTAGAGTTCCTTAGTATCATCTTGACTATGTTTTTTATGATCACGTTGTCCCATAACGTAGTCAATTAAATCTGCATGTCCATCAGAAAACTTATTGTTGGCTATCTCCTGAAACATAGGAACTCCGAACCTTTCAAAAAACTTGGTTTTAATTGACTCGAGGGTATCTTTCTCAATTAAACTGTCGTCCATAGTGAAAATAACATTTCCATCATCTTTCACTATTGAGCGAATAGTCCGATTAATTCCAGATGATTTAAATGATATTAATGATAGATCTTTTAAACTCTCAATATTTATACAGCCCTTATTGCTAGCATCAATAACAGATGGCCATACATCCATGTTTTTTGATTGGATAGTAATCTCAGGTGAGTTTTTAATTGGACTTGAGCGAAAGATAACCTTTTCCACTAGGAAATCACTTATCGGTTTACCGCTTGCAGGTTTCCCACTCAGGACAGATTCAATGAAAGTTGTCTTATTGAAATTGTGAAAGACTTCAGTTTCATAAGCAGATAGTACCCCTTCAAAAGTTTCTTCAATGTACTTTTTGATAGCTACACTTTCGAAGTGAACCTTTGTTTTTATTTCCACGGTACCACTTTCGGAGTTTAACTCAAACATAAGTGTGTTGACTTCCTGGTGCCGAATCCCTTGGTTATAATCTGGTATAGAGGTATCATTAACTTGCTTGTACAATAAACCAATAAAGCGGCATTCATCTACGACAGCGTATGAAAAGATACGATACTTATTGTTTTCTTTTGAGCCCTTATGTAGCAAATTGCATAGAGTATCTCCGAAGCCTTTTTCAGTCAAAACTTGTCTAGCTTTACCCGGAGCAATATTCTTATCCAATGCAAATAAATCACCTGTTCCACGAACTGTCCATAAATGATAAGTCAGCAATGAAAATAACATTGCTGGAGACTGTCTAAATAGATGATGAAGTTGTGCTAGAGGAGTTTTGTACTTCATCTCGACAGAGGTGGTTTCATAAAAAGTAGTAATGCTTCGTTTCTTACGGTTTTGGAAGTCACGCAAAAAGAGGGTAAGTAACATTTTTTCTTTAGAGATCAGAGTCATGTCAGTTTTACATTGTTCTTTATTTGCCGCGTCTTTTAATATAACTTCAGTAATATCAGCTAAATCCTTAAGTTCTTCCAAAGACATTGCGTTTAAAAATGCCACAAAACGTCTTAATTGCTGATCTTCACTCAGTTCATTTATTGCATCGGAACTCACTTCTAGATCTCGCCAGAAAAGCTCGGTAACGCCACTGTGCTCCCTGTATCTTCCGTTAGCGGACATTTCTTACACCTCAATTTGTTTATTCTATTTTTGGTATATAGTTCTATAGATTACCCGGAAAGTCCTTTGTTTCGACGGCGTTATTAGAATGATCTGAAAATTGTTGTTGTTCTACGTTTGGTTACCTAAATTGCAACGAGTGTTAGGCTCGTTAGGCGACGTACCCGTTTACATTCCACATCAAATCCTAAAAATTAGTACTTTTAATTCCTAAATACTTATTTAATTCACTATCAAGACCAATCTCTAATTCAAGAACTAAATTCTTTAGTGGAGGCTTAATATAATCTCGAAGCTCAAGATAATAAGAATTAACTCCATCCTCATGAATAATAAATTTGTATGAAGCTAACTCCTGATAGGCTCGGTGATATAATTTATCAAAAAGTGAATATCCTTCATCTATTTTGGCTAAATGTTGACTTTGAATTATACTGATTAAACCTGATTGTAACAAATTTAGATATGCTACTTTTGAAAATTCATTTACGTATGAAACTACATATTCCCAATGTTCTTTTGATGCCGAACCCTTAGCTTCTTTCAAAGTACTCTCTAAGTGTTTGGTTATGCGGATATTGTGTCTAATTTCTTTTTTAATCCTATCTGTAAGATCTTCTAAAAGGACAGCCTTCCTCTCATCATCATCTTTCTTCTGCTTAGATGATTACCAACGAGCTATTAGAAATGTTAAAAATCCTCCAAGTAAAACAGCTAAGAATGTAGCTATAAAATCTATAATTAACTCACCAGTCACAAGATTTCCTCTCCTCTTATCTACAACAATAGGTATGTCGCCTAACGGTTGGGTGTTACCGTAGCGTCATATTTCTTTCATATTGGCAAAGTTACGGTAACACCTGGTTATGCGACGTATCTTGCCCCGTTATTCAGAGGAGATAAACAAAACTCCTTGTTCTTAATAGGCAATCCTATAACCGTAAATACACTTCTCTGTGCTTCTTTTTACTTATGTTTTTTATAAGTTCTATAATGTCCTCATTTGATAGAAGAGTCTTAGATTGTATATCATTTAACAATTTGTCATTTTCAGGTATGATTAAACAGTGCCATCTTGTTCCTAATGCAAAATATCGGTATTTATTATATCTGTCTCTGTAATCTATCTTTAAATTAGATGTTTTTAAAATATTTCCCTCAATCTCAACATAACTCGATTCTGCAATTATGGGATCTATAAAATAAGTATCATTAACTATTGTGGCGTGTGTAAATTCCTCCCCATCAATAATAAATTTTTCTATATTTTCTATCTCAGCCTCAAGTAGAACTAAATCGTTATAAATATCATCTCCGGAATATATCCACAAGTTTTTTATAATGAGTTCATGTGAATTTATAAGTATCTTATTATCTTCTAAGTACTTCAATCTATCGAGCTCATTATTTGCCGTTCCCGTATTGAACCATATCTTGCACTTAAATTCTCTATCACTAATATTTTTGATTAATCTTTCAAGAACATTTTTATCATTAGTACTCTGTACTCGTCTATACGCCTTAGGATATGTAGCCACTATAGCATCACCAAATAAATACATTTCTTCAAAAGGGTCAGCCTTTTTCTTTTCCTCTTTCATAATATTAAAATGTTCTCTTATTTCCTTAATTGATTGATATCTACTAGAAGCTTCATTTGAAATACACTTATTTATGATTTTATCTAGTAATTCTAGGTACTCATCACTATTAAATATTTCAGTAAAACATTTCCTGCCTGTTCCTTTATGTGTTCGTTCAAAAACGTACCATTGACATATTTGTCCCATAGCATAAATATCCATTGACGGGTGAGGTACAATATCAATATTTTTATATGACTGTTCAGGTGCTGAGAAATCGTAATTTGCTAGTCGTTCTCCTTTTTCTGTTTCGGCTTTAAGTTGAAATATCTCAGAATTATAATTTGCTATACCGAAATCACCCAGCTTATAATTACCTTGCGAGTCAACTAGTATATTCTCCGGCTTTAAATCTCTATGTATTATTCCGTTATTATGGATAAACTCTAATGCAGTTATTAATAACTTGAATAATTTATATAGTCCTTCAACTGTAGATTCAATTTCTTTCCTTTCATCCCTTAAAGAGTATTTATATTTCTTCATTACAATAATAGGAATTATAATATCTTTATCTAATAATAACTCCTCGTAATTTATATAACTGACAATATTAGCATTGCCTTCAAGCAAATTAACGTTAAAATACTCTGCTTTAAATCTCAGCAGCTTATTATTCCCTGATTTAACCAAAAACTTTATTGCAACCTCTTTTCCATTAAGTATTCCCGAGTAAACTAGCCCACTTCCCCCTTGGCCTATTTGTTGTAAATCCTCAACAGTCCCAAGTTTGAGCTCAATTCTTTTTTTATTCTTCTTAATATAGTCCCTTACTTTTTCTTCCATGATTACCCCTCATAAAATGTCTTGATTTTGGAATAAAACATACTTATCAGCTTCCATATTGTGAAGAAGCTTGCCTCAAATATTACTCCCCAGGAGAATGGTCTGCTTGCAAGATATGTTGCATAACGTCGGTATTACCGTCCTAGTATTGTATCAGAAGTTGAGCGTACTTCCTCAATTGTATCATCAAAAAGTTTATTCTCAATTTTTGATACAATTGTGTTGAACGAAGCCGCCACGACGGTACTATGGAGATTTAAACAACAGTTTCCCCTAATTGAATACGAGTTTTTATCTTTTTTCTATCCCAGAAAGAACTTTCTCTCTTCAAAAATATCTATCTTTTAGCATTTTTTATGTAAGACTTCTCCATATGATGTTTATTCTTAAAAAAGAACAGTCTTCACGTTTCTGTTAGTTGTCAACTTATGCTACGAAGTGTCTTTTTGGTGGAGAACAGCACCTCGGCATTAACAGCTCTTTTCTCACCATGTGGCCTTTTTTGCAGGACGGACAAACTGTTACGTCGATACCTTTAAGCTTTAGAATTAATTCTTGCCAT
>LOEZ01000007.1 GCA_001516055.1 Gracilibacter sp. BRH_c7a | reverse complement strand
GGAATCAGAGAAGTACTTATGGATAATTGACGTTGAGTTTCCTCCTGGAGATAATCCGAAACAGTGTTGCCGTCGGTTACCTTACCAATACGGGTTACAGCACCTGCATTGTACAATAGTGTTTCAGCGAGTGAAGTTTTGCCAGCTCCGCCATGTCCTACAAGACAAATATTACGAATATTCTTGGTTTCGTAACTCTTCAAGTAAATCTCCCCTTTTTTATTTCTTTTAATAAGCAGTCAGAAAATTACCATTATTATAACATTACTTATCCTATAAGAGTTTGTCAAATTGTTTTTTTAATTTTCCCATAATTAACAGATAGGGCATGAGCTTATTTGCTGGTGCATAAGTTGAATATGAATTAACAATTATTCAGCTTGATTACCAGGGAGGTTTCTATGCCAAAAAACAGCCTGCTTTACGGTGCAGCTATTCTATTTGCGGCAAACCTCATCAATCGTATTCTTGGATTCATATATCAATACCTCATAATGCGTTATGTAGGTAGTGAAGCATATGGCCTCTTTTACATGGTATTTCCAGTCTATATGACTGCTTTAGTATTAACTACAGCTGGTATTCCTCTTGCTATATCTAAATTAGTTTCTGAGAAAGTTTCCATGGGCCATTATGGTGAGGCACAAAAAGTTTTTCGAGTTGCTTTCATGATGCTATTATTATCAGGTTTCTTAGTTTCCCTAATTCTTTACCTAAATATTCCTTTTATCGTTAATAGCTTCTTTTCAGATCCTCGGATAATAACTGTTTTTAAGATCTGTATCCCTTCGGTCTTCGTAGTTTCTATTGCCTCTGCTTTCAGAGGATACTTCCAGGGTCTACAGAATATGATTCCCTCTGCTATGAGTCAAATATTTGAACAGATACTTCGAGTAACGCTAGGCTTCACGCTTTCTATAAAACTACTTAATCATGGGGTTGAATGGGCAGCAGCAGGTCTTGCAATGGGAATGCTTGCCGGAGAGATATTAGGTTTATTCGTAATACTTATTCATTACTTAAGATATAAAACTGAAGTTAAAACTAGCAGACTCAGTACTGAGCCTACCAGAAAAATTATGACTAGTCTCTTAGGCCTTTCCCTTCCAATCACCGGTAGCCGTTTGATGTCCACTGGTTTATCTGCCCTTGATGCTGCTATAATACCTCGGCAACTTCAGGTAGCCGGCTATACTTCCAGCAGTGCTGCTTCACTTTTCGGACAATTCAGTGGCACAGCCGTAACTCTCCTTACCTTTCCCAGTGTTTTTACCTTTGCTTTAGCTACTTCATTAGTTCCGGCAATATCGGAAGCGATTAGCAGAAATGATTATAAGTTAGCTGAAATAAGATGCTTGGACGCCCTCCGCTACACTATTGTTCTCGGATTGCCCTGTGTTCTTGTCTTATTTTATTTCGCAGATCCTTTAACTAAGTTATTCAACAGTTCAGAGGTAGCAACTGTATTAAGGGTTCTAGCAATAGGTGGACTTTTTGCTTATATTCAACAAACCACTACCGGAATCCTACAAGGTTTGGGCAGAACATTTCTTCCATTATTACATTCCACCATAAGTGCAGTTTTCCGTATACCGCTTCTTATTCATGTTACGAGCATTCCTAAATGGGGCTTAGTTGGTAGCGCGTGGGTATATGTATTGAGCTTTTTCTGTATTGCAGTTTTAAACATGATCGCTATCAAGCATTCTATAAAGCTAACTTACCATTTGAAAAATCTTATAGTCCAACCAATCATAGCTGGTATAGGTATGGTGATATTATTCAGAATAATATCCTTATTTACTGTTCTCTCCATGCTTTCGTGTCTAATATCAACCTTCTTAGGATTTATGATATATTTCACAATTCTGTTTGTCAACGGCGGCATTACCAAAGCAGATCTACGGAAGATCCCTTTTTTCAATAAGCATCTAAAACCCTAAAACATTAAAAACCAAATTAGATATAAAATATTTGTGTATTGCATAGTGAACCTTAGAGCAGAGAAGCGTAGTGAACGTAGCTGATGCAGCGTTAAAATGTGCCACGGTTAACATCAAGTATTACCCTGAGGTTTGGCACATTAGCTGAATCAGTAAGTGAACAGCTTCGGCGCGTGGTGAACGGGTAATGCACAAATATTGTTATCAAAAGGATTTTATCCAAACCACTTGCGGATACTTGCACCCCAATGCCAATAAGTTAAGATGAACAATACTGCACCTATTAATATCAAGAGAATCTTATAGATAAAATATATCTTTACGACGGATAACACAAAAACAAAGAAAGCAAGCAGAGCAGGAATTATTAAAATAACTTTATAATTAACTTTTTCACCTTTTTTTCGAGAAAATACAAAAAATATTAAGAATAAGAAAAAATAGAATATAAATATTCCAAAACCCATTTATCAATCTCCATGATTCATTAAAATTTTTAAGTCTTCGACCCTTTTATAATCTGTTAAATCACTATGTAAAGGCGTAATCGAAATATACCCTTGATTGACTGCTTGTAGATCCGTGTCTTGTTCATCCTCATAAATGAGTTTACCTGTAATCCAATAATACTCTTTACCCAGAGGAGCTGTGCGATTTTCATACGAGTTATCATATACCGATTTTCCAAGCTTAGTGATTCTAATACCATTCCAACTGTTTTGGTCAATTCCTGGGGTGTTAATATTTAATAATCCATCTTGATAATGAATCATTTTACTCTCTCTATCTATTAAATACTTAATATATTCAGCGGTTGGTACAAAATCATCATAATCGTTAGAGGCTAGAGAAACCGCCAACGAAGGAATTCCAAGCAGTGCCCCTTCCATGGCCGCTGCTACTGTGCCGGAATAGAATACATCAGTTCCTAGGTTCGGGCCATTGTTGATGCCTGAGATCAGTAAGTCCGGTTTAAAGGGCAATATATCACCTTGAATTGCTAGTTTTACGCAATCAGTCGGGGTTCCGTTTATGGCAAAGCCGATATCATCATTGGACAAGGCATGAGCGGTAGTAAATAAAGGTTTATGTAATGTAATCGATCGTCCAGCAGCTGATCTTTGTCTTTCTGGTGCAACGATACAGATTTGGTGTTTTTGATCTGAAGATAATGTTTTGTAAAGTGTTTTAATCCCAGGAGCAAAAAAACCATCATCATTAGTTAATATAATTCTCATAAAAAGATCCTCCTGTTCTTCAACTTTGTAAACACTACTTCTTTGTAACTCTACTTCCTATCTTTAGATTGGCAGAATTCAGATCATAAATTCGTAATATATATTATATTCTATTTAGAAGATATTAGAGAAAATGCTTCTGCTCTAGTAGCTGGATTAGTCTGAAAAATACCTCGTACAGCCGAAGTTAAAGTATGTGACCCTGGTGTTTTAATACCTCTAATTGTCATGCACATATGTTCTGCTTCAATAACTACCAAAACCCCACGAGCATTAAGTGTATCTTTAATGGTGTCTGCTATTTGACTGGTTAACCGTTCTTGGAGTTGAGGTCTTCGGGCATATCCTTCTACCACCCTTGCTAATTTGGACAACCCGGTAACTTTGCCATTGCGAGGAATATATGCAATATGTGCTTTACCAACGAACGGAAGAAGGTGATGTTCACACAAAGAATAAATAGGAATATCTTTAACCATAACCATCTCTTCATGGTTTTCTGAAAACTGAACAGTTAAGTTCTTGCTAGGATCTTCTTGGAGTCCAGCAAATGCTTCCTTGTAAAACTTAGCAACCCTTTTGGGTGTATCGATAAGCCCTTCTCTAGAGGGATCTTCCCCTATTGCTTCTAGGATCATTTCTACGGCACGTTCAATTTTATGCAAATCAATTGACATAATATCATCCTCTTTATTTAATTTAATTTTCGCAGTTTTTATTTTCCGATACAGAATTTCATAATTAATATTTAGATTACTATTTTGTATTCTATCATCTTAAGAGCTTATATCCAAATTTTTTTAATTAATAAACAATGAACCCCAACTGCAAAGTAGGGGTTATACATTTGGCTCATTTACTTATAAAACATCAAGTATTACCCTGAGGTTTGGCACATTAGCGAAATCAGCAAGTGACAGCGACGGCATGGATGCGTTAAGGACTTAGATAATCTTAACGAGTGTCACGGTTGCCATGAATGGCAAAGAGCGACCTTCGACGAGTGGTGAGCGGGTAATACACAGATATGCAAATACCAAATTAAATCAGAGCTTATATTAACTATCTAATTAGCCAAACCTAAAGATACATTGAAACAATCAACAGCTTTATTGTAATCTAAGAGTTGCTCATACACATTACCAAGTATGGTCCAGGCATTTTTATTTCCTTTGTCCAAGTAAGTTAGCTGTTCCAAAACGTTTCGTGCTTCTTCAAACATTCCAATTTTGGCATAACATACTCCTAAATTGTATAAGACTATCTGGTCGTTTGGGTTAATAACCAATGCTTTATTCAACAGGTCAATAGCTTTTCTGTTACGCCCGACTTTGTTGGAAATGAATCCAAAATTATTCAATAGTAAAGGGTCATTACAATTTAATGTATAAGCTCTCTGTAGCAATTTATACGCTTGGTCACTTTTTCCCAGTTTATGATAGACGCTAGCTAAGTTACATAGGCCATCAAAATCATCAGGGACATTTTTAAGTACCCGTTCTAATAACTTTTGAGCTTTCTTTAACTGACCTATTTTCGCATAACAGTAAGCCAGTCTAGTTAAGATTTGCATCCGACCACCATATTTAACTGCTTTATAGAAACAGCTAGCTGCAGCGTTAATTTGACTGTTCTTAAGAAGCATCTCTCCTTTCATTTCCCAATAGTTAGGATTAAATGGTTTAAGTTTACAACAGCCACTAAAACAATTTAATGCTTCTTTAAATTCACCATGAAATTGATATATTGTTCCTAAACGATAAATAGATTCTGCATCTCCTGGGGAAGACCTCAAGGATTGGTTGAGACACTGGGTCGCTTGTTCCCATTCACCAAGTTCCAGATAACAATCGGCCTGTAAATTGAAATATTCACTATTATTAGGTTGTAATTGCAAAGCAAATTCGATATATTTCAAGGCTTCTTCCACTAAAGCTTGTCCATATAGAGATCGTGCCATAAGAAAGTAAATCTCACTGAGTTGATCCGATCTATGATTATGTTCTAACATTGATTCCAGATAAGCTTGAGCTTCTTTATACACCTGAATGTCAATGAGTCTTTTAATTTCCTCATAACTACCTTTTCCTAAGTTATCTTTCTTTTCAATCATTGATATTAGTTCTTCAATAGCTTTATTGTTTTTACCTTTATACAATAACCAATCTACCTTCATCATTTTTAAGATATTATATTTATTTTTCAAAGGTATTCTATTCTGTAAAGCCGTTAATGTATCCACCATTTACACACTCCCTCGGTTATTTGTACTATCACAAGTATTCTGTTAATTACCTTTTTTTTCCTTTTAAAATCTGTTTAAAGTAATCACCAAATTAATCTAGGATTTCCAAAGATATAAATATTTTTCGTTTTTTATCAGCAAAAAAACATGTATAATAAGAACTAGATTCTTACATTAGTACAAATAATTTATTATGAGGTAATTTATGCTAAGAAGATTCACATTGCCTTTATTTTTAACCATAATTCTTTTATTGTTTTTCGTTTCTGGCTGTAGTATTTTGCCCATTAATCAAGAGGTTGAAGAAAAGGTCTCTAATCTTTCAGCAGATTCCATATTAGTAAACTCGGATGAAATAAAACTTCAAACTCTTAATCTTATAGAAAATGCGCAAAAAGCTATATTCATTCAATTATCTTCTCTTAATGACCCCGAGATTCTAAATTCAATTATGAAAAAATCTCACGATGGGATAGATGTTAGAATTCTACTCGATCAATGGCAGCGTGATAATTCATCTACAGTTAGTACACTAAAAAATAACAATGTTTCTGTTCAATATTACCCTTCCCAAAAAGGACAGTACCAAAGAGTACGGTATATGGTAGCAGACTATAGTAAGGCGATTTTCTATGGAGTAGATTGGACCAATAAAGGCTTCAGTTCATACTTTATGGCGGTCAAGCTTAGCGGAGATACTGCCTGGAAAATTACCAAATCCTTTGTAAAAGATTGGCTGTACACCACAACCATGAACCTGGAAATACCTAAAGAAATAGATTTACCAGAAGAAAATATTAGTTTTGCGATTAACACTACGATTAGACAGCAAATAATTGGAAATATTACTTCCTCTCAGTCTGATATCAAAATTATCGTGGAGCAATTAAGTGACTCTGATACTGTTGATGCTTTACTTGAAGCCAAAACAAGAGGAATAGACATCAAGCTTATTCTCAGTCCTTCAACCGCCATAGCTACCCCTAATACATTGAAAAAGTTGATAGAAGCGGAGATAGATATTCGCTATAATAGCCATTCGGAGGAACACCCAATGAATTTTAACCTTGGTATATTTGATGGTAAGCAGGTTATTATAAGTAGCTCCTCTTGGACATATTATGCCTTCGTTATCAATCACGAGTCTTCCCTAACTATTCCTTCACCTGAAGTGGTAAATAAATTGGATAAGATTTTTGCTGAAGAATGGGAAAACGGGACTACAACACCATAAACTGCCCTACACTACACAGACTCTCCTCGGATAAAATAATTTTTCATTACGTTGTATACTGTAAAGTGAACTAAGATCAAAAGTGAGGTCCTGAGTTTTTCTCAGGACCTCACTTTTGATCTTAGCGAAAATTAAAAAAGGTAGGGCAGATACCCTACCTTCCCGCTATGCCGCAAGACACCTGGTTTTCTGACCCTGCTCTCGCAGGTGGGCACCTAGACTTTCTTTCCATCTTCATTAGTGTCTAAAGCATGATGTACTTAAACGTCACTAAATGGCTCCCAAAAAAATAATAGGATCAAAACCAAGCAAATCTAATACAAACAAAGCAGGATTACTATTATTATAACACTAGAATATAGATATTTCCTTATAAAAACAATGGAAATTATTATCTATATATTATTATCTTCAAGCTCAGCTATTCTATCCAGGATAACTGAAATTGACATCTCTTGAGTTCTTACTCTCTGTCTAAGCTGATCAATGGCTGTCGTCATATTTTTTATTTGTAATGCTAAAGAATCAATACTAATTTCATCATTATTATTAACCTCTTTATTATTCTTGCTTATTAATTCCTTAGAACTAGATTCTTGCGTATCTAATAGGTATCTAAATCTTCCATAACGTGTATTTCTTCCTGGGGATACCTCAACTATCCCATCTTTCTTTAAAACTTGAATAGCTTTTTTCAAAGTGATACTGGCTACTCCTGTTTCTCTTTGTATTTCGGAATAAGCTATCTCAAATTCGTTCTCATCATGGTTTTTTGAGATTTTCTCAAAAAAGACAACAAACTTCTTATACGTTTTATCCTTTAACTTCATTTTAGCTCTTCCTTCCCGATTAGTTTAAAATAACTCTTCTATTGTTGTATTATAACATAAACAAATTATTTTTTTCTCATTTAATTAAAAAAAAGTTTTTATTGTGTTATTTTCTTTTTTTATCATATAACCTATTCGTAATTTCTTCACTTAGAGAGAAAGAGTGTTTATCCGTCGGGAAAGCTGATTCTTTCACTTCCTTACTATATTTTTTAACAGCCTCAACAGCTAAAGATCCTAGTGATTCATATTGTTTAACAAATTTAGGGACAAACTTATCAAATAAACCCATTAAATCATGAAAGACAAGAACTTGTCCATCACACTTATCACCTGCTCCAATACCAATAGTTGGTACTGAAAGTTCGGTGGTAATTATCTCGGCTAACTGTTTAGGAATAGCTTCTAAGACAAGCATTATTATACCAGCTTTTTCTAAACTTAAAGCGTCTTGATTAAGTTGAGATGCACTCTCGAAATCCTTCCCTTGAACTTTATAACCTCCTAATTGGCTAATGGTTTGGGGAGTTAAACCAATATGCCCCACGACAGAGATTCCTGCTCTTGTCAATACTCTCACTGTTTCAGCGAATCCCTCTCCTCCCTCAAGTTTTACGGCATCAGCATCTCCTTCTTTTATTAGTCTGCCAGCATTTTTCAAAGCATCCTCTGAAGTGGCATAACTAAGAAAAGGAAGGTCAGCTACAATGAAGGTATTGGGTGCTCCTCTTCTAACTGCCTTAGTATGATGGAGCATTTCCTCCATTGTTACTGGAACCGTAGAGTCATATCCCAACACTACCATCCCTAAAGAATCCCCCACAAGTATAATATCAATTTCAGCTTTCTCTAAAATACTTGCTGATGGATAATCATATGCCGTAAGCATGGAGATTTTTTCATTTTTAGAAACCATTCTTTGAAAATCATGGATAGTCTTCTTTGCCATATTCCCTCCAGAGTAATTTATTGAAACTTATATATATAATAACTAATAATATTAACGTCTCTTTTGGTATAAGAAATGATTGTTCAGCATAGTTTGTACTAGATTAATGGAGGATTAAACTCCAAAGGAGGATTACTTATGCCAAATTCTTATAGACTAACATTAGTAACTCAAGGAATATTAATTGCTGCTCTAGCGTCTCTAATCCTAACTATATTTCTAAGCATAATCTATTATTTTTCTTCTATTCAAGAGTCTACTCTGCATTCTATAGTTTGTATTGCTATCAGTGTTTTTTTGGCAAGTGCACTTGTGTCTTACCAAGCAGGTTCCAAGGGAATAATCTATGGCTTATCTATTGGCCTTGGTTTCTTTATTCTATCAATCATTGTTTATTATATTTTCTATTCAGGCAGCCCTTCCTGGTTAGTTCTGTTAGAAAAAGCTCTCGCAAGCCTCGTAGCAGGTGTATTAGGAGGTATTGTTGGAGCAGTTTTCAAAAGAGGTTAGCTCCATACACTATATAATTAACTATCATCATGGTTAGATGAACTTACCAGGACATCGGTCTTAGCTTTTTTTCCATTATTATTTTTCTTGTATAAATAAACCATGAGAATTATTACAATAAGTATAGTGACAACACTACTCCATTGAGCAGCTGTCCAGTCAAAGAGGTAACGCGTACTGTCTCCTCTTATGTATTCGAGGAATATTCTGCTAAAATTATACAGTATTAAATAGAAAAAGAACATGTAACCTGGTATCCATCTCCAAATCTTTAGAATAATCAAAACAGCAAAAATCAGAATATCTACCTGTCCTTCCCAGACTTCTGCTGGCCAAAGAGGCTGATCTCCGAAAGTTTGCCTGGCAATTGTACCTTCAGGATATAAAATCCCGAAATCACCGCCTGTCGGGCCTCCAAAAGCATCTCCATTGAGAAGGTTGGCATTTCTACCAATACTCTGTCCTAAAATAATTCCTGGAGCAAACAAGTCTGCCAATTGCCAGAATGAAATTTTCTTAATATTAGTATATATAAGTGCTACTATAAGAGCCCCTGCAATTCCACCTTGGATAGATAATCCTCCATGCCAGATAGCAATGATTTCTTGAGGGTTTTGACTATAGTATCCCCATTCAAAGAAAAAAACTTGCCAAAACCTAGCTCCTATCAATCCGCCTAATAAAAGCAAAGGTGCTAAATCCAGAATATGTTCAACATATTCTTCTTTTTTATCTGCTTTGGCAAGGAAGATTGTAACTCCTAAACTAAGGATGAAGGCTAATGCAATCGTTGTACCATATGCTCTTATAGGAAAATCACCAATGAAAAACCAATAAGGATGCATATTTAAACCTCCTAAAACCATTCACCCACTAAAAAATACTGTTTAGGTGTTAAATCCTGACAATTACTATTATTTCTAATATAATACCAATTGTATACTCTCTACCCTTTTCCACCTAGGCCGTATGGCCTTTACCCCATTAACGAATGGGGTTTTTTCTTATTTAATCCATATTATTACTACTCTGTCACCACGGTTTAGGATTGTTGTGAATTCTGCATTTTTTCCATTCACAAGCATTTCCAACCTGCCATGTGGACTCACTTCCTTGGTTAAGTTTAGATAAGGTAGTAAGTCGGAAAGTATTGGTTTGCTTAAAAACCCTTCCACCTTTAATTCCATATCATCTTCAACTGCGTAATCTTCGCCTATCTGTTTACCCTTATATAGAACTCTATTCTCTTTAGGAGGAAGAAGAAAGTCTTGTCCATTTACTATAAAATTCATAGGTTCAGCTTGCAATCCCAGGTCTTTAATAGTAGTAGATCTGGCTTTAATATCTATAGTGTCACCTTCCTGTAAGGTAAAACTATTTTCTATAACTTCTCCATTAAGCCATACTTTAATTTTCGGTTCTAGTTCTTGCTTTTGACCATTAATAATAATCGATCGTTTTTTATAATCATTTGGATTTATGTTGATTACAGTTAGAAAATCTTCTAAATTTTCATTCTTTATGATTGTGAGGCGGCAATTATCTTCAATCTCATCTTCACCGCATAACTCTTTGCCCTCAGACATAACTACTGCTTTAAAAATTACTTCCTCGTTATTAAAGACTATTCTTTTATTTTGAGGAAGTCCAATAATATCCTTAACTTTTGCTTTAGCAGCCTTCCCGTCGGAGCCTGGTATAAACCTTATGCTATCTCCAGGTCTAAGATGGCTATCAAGTTTAGCTGTTTGACCATTTACATATATTTCTGCAGGGCTGCCAAGACCACCCTTGAGTACTTTTATTTCACCATTCAACTCATATATTAAGGCTGCTCCTGGACGACCAATAAATGCTTTAGGGTGTATTCCTGCAGCTAAAAGAGCTTCCGCGACTGTAGCTAAGTTCAACTCGAAAATAGGAATAACTGCATTATTAACCTCAACTGAAAAATAATGTAGAACTTGTTCATCCAAAGCTGTCATAGCTATCCCCAGAGGAGTAATGACATCAGGTCCTTCCAGATGCTCATCTTCTCCCAGAATGTTAATAAGTCTTTTTCTTTCCTGAATTCCGACTCTATTACTTGGTAGATTCATTTTTTCTGCAATAGTTTGACAAAGTAATGGGGTCAGGCTACCTCCACCTACTAGGATCACAGCTTGCGGTGACCTGTTGTTCAGATACACGATTTCTTTACAGATTCTATCAGCAAGGGTTTGAACAGTAGGATTAATGATTTTTATTATCTCTTCTTTGGAAACCAGTACTTTCTCGCCGAAGAAATTATTCATCTCAACGTCCAAGTTATCTTGGAGATCTCTCTTTACTCTTTCTCCTTCTTGAAAACTTAGGAGAAAGTGAGAACAAATTACTTCCGTAATCTCATCTCCTGCCATGGGAACCATTCCATAAGAGAAAAATGAACCTTCTTTGGTAAGCGCAATATCTGAAGTACCTGCTCCAATATCTACGAGAGCTATATTGAGGTTTCTCATATCAATTGGGATAGCTGCTTGTCCAGCCGCAATGGGCTCTAGCGTTAAGCTCTCCATCTCTAGACCTACTCGGGAGAGAACTGCTACCAGTCCATCAACTACCGTTCTAGGTAAAAAAGTAGCTATCACTGTTAGTTGAGCTTGTTTACCTCTTTGACCTATCAAATTAGTGATTGTCTGATTCTCTAATAATTGGCGCACAGTACTATAGCCGACACAATAAAAGAAATCATTTTCGATTTCTGCTGAGCTGATTTTTTTCATAGCTTGCTGAACGGCTTCCATCTCGAGAGTTAAGACATCTGGACGTTCCCAGTTTATGGGTAAAGGCTCTGTCCTTGATACTGATGCTGTTTCCGTACACAATGCTCTTCCTGCTGCTGCTACAGCAACTTTTCTTAACTCTATGTTAACCTTTTTTTCCAAATCATTCTTTATTCTCTGAACCGCAGCTGCAACTTCATTTACATCATGAACTTGTCCATCATACATCGCTCTTTGAGTATGTTCTGTTCGGGAACTAGCTTTAATCTCATAACCATTAGCGGTTTTCTGCATCACCAGTCCGATAACTACTCTTGTCCCTATATCCAGCGCAAATACTGTACTCATTTTCCCCACCTCATTAGAAAAAGACCTCTCTCTACTATCTGTCCATCGGTTCATCAAATATCAACAAATATTTTTGAACTAAGATTTCTTACTAAATAGCCAATTCGTTAGCCAGGTTATACAGTTCTGGGTTAAATGGCGGTCTGGGACCAAATGCTAAGTCTAGGGGTCTGTCAATTATATCGTTGTTTATATAAGAAATCATAACTTCAGATTTCCCTTCTAATAACACTTCGACAGCCTTCCCTCCCATAGTGGCTCCTAAAACTGAATCAGATGCCGAGGGAGCACCTCCCCTTTGGATATGTCCCAGAATGGTAACTCTACTATCGAATCCTGAATATTCTTTTAATTTTGTTGAAATTTCTTTTATATCTCCAGAACCTTCAGAAACAATTATTATGCTGTGATGCTTGCCTCTTCTATATCCTCGTAGTAACTTTTCGCCGATCTCTTCTAGGTTGAACGGTATTTCAGGTATGAGGATTGACTCCGCACCTATAGCAAGTCCTGAGCGTAAAGCAATATCTCCACAGTTACGTCCCATTACCTCCACTATAAAAGCACGCTCATGTGAAGTTGCTGTATCTCTTAATTTACTAACAGCATCAACTACTGTGTTTACTGCTGTATCGAACCCAATTGTCTGATCTGTCCCTACTATATCATTGTCTATGGTACCAGGAATCCCTACCACTTTAATACCTAACTCAGCCAAAGTTTGTGCTCCACGGTAGGAACCATCACCACCGATAACGATGAGTGCTTCTATTCCCCTCTCTAACAGTTGATTAGCAGCTTTTTGTTGACCTTCTATGGTAAACATCTCATCTGACCGTGCAGTTTTAAGAATTGTTCCGCCTCTATGTACGATATCCGCAACCGATCCAACTTTCATTTCTTGAATATCCCCACGTATCAATCCTTCAAATCCGTGGAAGACTCCATATACTATGAGATTATGATAAATACCTTTCCTTACTACTGCTCTAATAGCAGCATTCATACCTGGTGCATCACCTCCGCTTGACAAGACTGCAACTTTCTTATTTGATTTCATAATTATCACTCCATACGAGATCTTTCCGTTTTATTGAGCCTTATTGTCGGCAGTTAATTGATTATACAATTTATGGCATAGTCTTTCAAATTCTTCTTTATTTTTTTCTTTTATAATAAGACTTTGCCGTTTCAAATTACTAGAGTCCTTCAAGAAATATTGGGCTATATCTTTGAAAGAGTATTCATAGAGTTCATGAAGAATAAGGTAGAGCATGTATCTGCCTTTAACCACGGTATTGCTTCGGCCATTTCCTAACAGCATGCTTTCTTCAAGCTTAAAGTATTCAGAAACTTGACTTATTAATATCCTGGTTTCATAGTCCATACTTCTTTTAATGAAAGATGTCTTTACATTCTCAGGTTCACTAGCCAAAGAATTCAGACTTCCTCTGTTAATACGCTCGATAATTTTATGTAGATTCTTTGGTAAGGTAGACAATTCATACTTCGATGTAATATCCTCACCTGGCAGCTTTTTTTTAAGGTAGTAAGAAACGAACTGTTTTAATTCTTTGTCACTTGGCTCTAACAAGGGAATACCTAAGCCACATTTTAAACGTGATGCAAATCTTTCTCCGAGAAACTCATAAGAAGGACAATCGCTACAAAAAGTAACAATTGTTTTTCCACCTTTAGCGATAATACTCTCATATGTATGAAACAATTCCTCAATAGACCGATCTTTCCCCCTCAGCATATTAATATTGTCAAGAAGAAGTAAATCACATGATCTCATCTCTCGCCGAAAGGCTTTAAGTTGTCCGGTTTGGGCTGCAAAAGCATATTTTGCAGCGAATTTCTCAGCATCAATTAAAACAGTGGCAGTATTAGCATGCCTCATTTTATCAGATATTTTCTTCAATATTTCTGTTTTACCGAGACCTCTTGAACCGAAAATTATGACAACCTGAGGAGAGGTTATGAAATCATAACTCTCTAGAAGTTTACAAGCAAGCAAATTGTAATTACTAATAAACATATTGTACTCCCTATAAACGTTTAATAAACAATATTCGTATCAGTTATAGTTTTATTTGCGTTTCGACACAAAGAGAAAAACTAGAAGCAAAATAAATATCAGGAATATCATCAAGCCTAGTAGCAAGTGGAATTTATGGAATAGTTGCTTAAGCGTCCCCCAGTTCTCTCCTAATTCATAACCATACCAGATAAGGAGTGCACACCAAGGCAACGAACCGAGAAATGTATAGACACTCATCTTAATCACATTCATCTTAGCAATACCGGCAGGTACAGATATGAAAGTACGGATAACAGGAAGCATTCTACCTACAAAAACGGTGATTTCTCCGTATTTATCAAAGAAGTATTCCGTTTTCCTTAGTTTGGATTCAGTAATGAATATATATCGACCATAACTTAGTATAAAAGGTCTGCCTGCAAATTTCCCAAAATAATAGGCGATGAGACCGCCTACAACATTAGCTAAAGTGGCCAAGACAGTAATTTTCCAGTAAGAAAGTTTACCTAAGAATACCATATAACCTGCTAAAGGAAGAATAATCTCACTGGGTAAAGGAATACAGGTGCTTTGTAGAACCATTGTAAAGAAAACTCCAACATAACCAAAGCTTGTAATAAGATAAACAACTACCTTACTCAACACGTCTAGAATTTGTTCCAAGATAATACCCCCATTTATTCGCTATCTTCGTAAATAATTATGAATAAATGGCTGATATAAGACTTGTTATATTCAGTTATCACCTTGGTTATTGGTTAAACTATAAGTTTTATACAGATTTAGGGTTTTTTCCACAACGTATCCTATGGTTACAGAGAATAATACAGTCCCAATTCCTATCGGCCCTGCAAGCATAAATCCTAAAAAAACAGCCGTTATTTCCGTAAAAGTTCGCGCCCGTGCTATTTTAATCCCGAATTTTTTATTTAGTCCTACCATAATAGAATCACGGGGACCTATGCCCACATCGGCAGCTATGTATAATCCCGTCCCTATCCCATAACAAATAATACCAAGTACAAAAAATATTAAAGATACAAAGCTGAATTTCCCTAAGCTATTATTTGGGAGTAATACTAACAAATAGTTAGCTAACCAGCCTACTATGAACATATTAAGAATAGTACCAAGTTTGGGTATTACCCCTAAGATTGCTCCTAGAACAATAGCTACAGCTCCAACTAACTGGACAATCTGTCCAAAATTAAAGTTAAGATGGTTAGCCAGACCTAAATGGAAGGCATCCCATGGACTTACTCCCCATATCTTGGCCCAAACGGTTAAAGCAATACCAATACTTAGGATGATTATCCCTTGGGAGAATAATAGCCATTTCTTTAAACTCTTATTATTCACCTTATGCCCCCATACCAATAAGAAGAAATCATTTTCAAACCAAATAACAAGGGTTCTAGAATATATCTGAACCCTTAACGATTCACCTTATTATCTTCCAATGCTTTGAATGAGGCAGCTTTTTCTTAATATTATATTAGCATTCTTGAAGAATAAGCTTAAAAGCTTATTCTTAGTAAGTCTCCAGATATCTGTCTATTTCCCATTTATGAACAGCCATACGGAACTCTTCATATTCCTTGCTCTTTGCTTCTAAAAATCTATTAAGAATATGGGGGCCGAGTGCATCTTTGATTTCTTCGTCGTTACTTAATTCTTTAAGAGCCTCGCTTAAATCACCAGGCAATGAATCTATTCCCAATTCTTTACGCTCTTCATTGTTCATAGCAAAAATATTCAGATCAACAGCAGTAGGAGGAACAAGATTATTCTTAATACCATCTAACCCTGCTTTTAATTGAACCGCTAATGCCAGATATGGATTACAGGATGGATCTGGACTTCTTAGCTCTATGCGCGTTGAAGGCCCTCTCTTGGCAGGAATTCGAATAAGTGGGCTCCTGTTTCTGCCAGACCAAGCTATATAACAAGGAGCTTCATATCCTGGAACAAGGCGCTTATAAGAATTTACAGTTGGATTGGTTATCGCTGTAAAAGCCTTAGCATGTTTCATTATTCCAGCTATATATTGATACGCTTCTTTCGACAAACCCATAGAATCACTTGGATCATAGAAAGCATTCTTACCATCTTTAAATAACGATTGGTTAACATGCATACCGGAACCATTGATGCCGAAAATTGGTTTGGGCATAAATGTAGCATGGAGACCATGTCTTTGAGCAACTGTACGTACGACAAATCGGAAAGTAACCATTTTATCTGCCATCTCTAACGCATCAGCATACTTGAAGTCAATTTCATGTTGACCAGGTGCCACTTCATGATGAGATGCTTCGATTTCAAATCCCATTTGTTCAAGGTTCAATACCATATCTCTTCTAGCACTTTCCCCTAGATCAACCGGTGTCATATCAAAGTAGCCAGCTTTATCATGGGTAATCGTTGTAGCTCGACCTTCAGTATCAACATGAAATAGGAAGAATTCCAATTCAGGCCCTACAAATAATGTATAACCTAGTTCAGATGCTTCAGCAATTGCTCTTTTTAAGGTGTTCCTAGGGCAGCCGCTAAAAGGTGTTCCATCAGGATTATAAACATCACACATAATTCTGGCAACACCGCCTTCGGCAGGACGCCAAGGGAAGACCATAAACGTATCAGGATCAGGTTTTAAGTACATGTCTGATTCCTCGATACGAACGAAACCTTCGATTGAAGAGCCGTCAAACATCATTTCGCCGTCTAAGGCTTTTTCTAATTGTTCTATAGGCATAGCGATATTCTTTAGTACGCCTAAAATATCAGTAAACTGAAGTCGAATAAACTTAACTCCTTTGTCGTGTGCCTCTCTTAAAACATCTTCTTTGGTAACTGCCACGTAGAAGCTCTCCCTTCATAATTAAAAAATCTAACACTAAGATTAATGCCAAGAATTACTGATAATTATTCTTGATTTTTATCAATAAGTTTTTGCAATACCGGATGAATATATAATAACTGTTCGCTGGAAGTAACAGCGGAAAATCTATGAACATCTTGCTCTCCGAAAACGTGAGAAAAAAATAGTTTAATCGCTGTCTTTTCATCTAGTGTTCTTAACTCTACCTTATCTGGATAAAGTAAATAATTATAAAAATTATCTCGCCAAGAAAGTCTAATGTTACTCGTATGAATCGTGATTACTCCAAACTCTTCAACTTGAACATCATTGATATTGGAAAAGCTTTGGCTGATGTTTTCTGCTTCCACAGCCATCTGACCACCTTTATGCTTCAATTCTAAGATATGCTCAAGTATAAACCTGGCAGGCAGCGAAATGTCTTCAAAGATTCGTGCGTATGCCCTTATTTCTTTTTCCCAGAGGCGAATTCGTTCTGCATGGATTGATTTTATATTCTTTAAGTTTCTGGATTCTTCTTCAAGGACACAAAACAATCTTTCAAAACTGTTTAGAAGTGTCTGATCATCATGTAACAAATCTATCCCGCCTTTTATTTGGTGTCACAACTATTTTAAACTATTGTCTAGCAAATTCCCAGTCTTTTTTCTAAAAATACCCCCTACTTTTCCTTATACTTTCAGATATATTTTGAATAAGCTTCTCTATTTCCAAAGTTTCATATTTATTTGCTTTAGCTATCTCCAGAGCTTTCCAACCACATTTTAAGGCTACAATATCATTACCTTTATTCTTAAGGGAATAAGCTAATTTGGTCATAATTTCATATTTTGATATGTCTTTGTTAAGATAACGAAAAGATACTTCTTTTAAATAATTGTTATGGAAATCTACATCTTTATATTTTAAGAGGAAGGTTAATTCCTCACAGACGTCTCCAACTTTGCTGCCATCTCCAAAAAATTGAAAGTATCGTAATGCTTCATAATAGTATCTCTGCGCTTCAACATATTCTTTCTTCATTATAGCAACCATGGCCAAACCATGATAACGAAGTGCTAGCCCTAATTCATAGCCTTTGTAATACCGAAGTGATAAGTTCAAGCTTTGTTCTGCCTCATCCAAAAGTTTTAGAGCTTGAAAGATATTACTAAGTAAATAGTAACTTTCGCTTACTTCCGCATAAAGCCTATTCTTAAAATACAGTGCAATAACTCTGTATTGATATAGGAGAGCTTCATCATACCTTTCTTTTTCCAACATTAGAAAAGCCAAGTATTGAAGAGCATTAGCCAAAGATACTTCTTCGCCTATCAAACTAAAAACTCTTGCAGCTTCAGTAAATTTCCTTTTAGCTACGTTAATCTTCCCCTGATTATAATTAATCTCACCAAGATAAAGATCAATCTCCGCTTCTCCTTTGTCATAATCGCACTCCCTACATAGCTTACATCCTTTGGTAAAACATTCTTCGGCTTTAGTCCATTCTTTCATTCTTACATAGACCTGCCCCAAATCAGTATACATTACTGCTAAGCGCAAAGAGGATGATCCTTGGGGGTAACTGCTTAGTGCCTCTTTATAGAGACTTATAGATTTGGTATACTGACCATTGATAAAAGAAACATTAGCCAACCCTGCCTTAGCTTCAGCAATACCTTTCTTATTCTCCAACATCTGACAATACTCTAATGCACGTTGAAAACCTCTTTGAGCTTCATCCAGTTTATCATTTCGTAAATACGCTGTAGCTAATAACCGTTGAGAGAATGCAATAATTACAGGAACTCCAATTTGTTCTGCTTCCGTCATACTTATTTCTAAGTGTTTTTCTGCTTCCGATATATTACCTTCGCTCAAACACTTTATCCCTATTTCTAAATGATTTTGCCATGTTTTTAGAGAAACATTCATAAATAACCCTCCTCTATATTAGCTATAATATGCTATACTAAAACCGTTGGCTAAACTACAATAAGGAGGTATTTCTCATGAGTACAAAACGAAATAATAAATATAACAATATATGGCTAAACATAGCGAAAATACTATTTTTCTTAGTAGCCTTATATCTAGCTTATCTAATCCTTAGACCGTTACTAACTGTACTTTTGGGCATTAGCTTCTGGATAATAAAATTTGTAATTTTTATAGCGGTAGGTTTCTTAGTCATCCATCTTTTCCTCAAACTAATTTTCGCCATTGATTTGATTCATATGATTTTTGGACGAAATTGGCGAAGATAAACTCATTACTTTATTAACAATTACACAGACTAACAACCTAGACTCAAAATGTTTAGGTTGTTTCGTTTATTCAGATATTTTTTTCAATTCTTACTTGCTCTGATGTCTTTAAAGTAGGTTTTACCCTATCATTAAGTGGTTCACTATCAAACAAACTATCATCACCTATACTTGTAAGCAAAATAGTTGTAACCATGCCATATACTACATTAGCGCAAAATAAGTCTTGGATGATTTTAAGTTTAGTATTCCATTGGAATTGAGAATAAATCTACGGTATATTATTCCTAAAAATATAAGTGCAACTAAGTAAAAAAATTATAACCATGACCATAAAGTCCTGGTTATTTATAGAACCCATTTTTTTTATTCTTTATTTTATAGATGGAGAATAAGTATTTCATAAAGGGGTGATTAATTATGAGATTTCTTATTGTTAGAAGAAAGAGCTTGCTTATTGTTCTTGGAGCATTAGTTCTTTCTTTAATGATTTTAGGTGCTCAGAACAGTATAAAGTCTGTAGTAGCCAATAATCTTAAACCTATTTACTCCGCCAAAGTTACGAATAACCGTATAGCGATAACATTTGATATTAGCTGGGGTAGCCAAAACGTATTACCTATCTTAGATATTCTTAATCAAGAAAAAATAAAAGCAACTTTTTTTCTCTCTTCTCCCTGGGCAGAAGATCATCAAGAGTTAGTTGGACAGATTGTAGCCAATGGACATGAAGTTGGCTCCCACGGACGACGGCATGTCGATTTTAATACTTTAAGTGAATCGACACTAATTGAGGAGCTTAGGCTAGCCAAAGATGTTTTAGAGAAAACAACCAAACAAAAAATAACTTTATTACGTCCTCCTAACGGAGCTTATAACAATAAAGTTATTTCAATTGCAACAAATCAGGGTTATAGAGTTATTCAATGGAGCGTAGACTCTCTAGATTGGAAGAAGCCCGGTCCACAGATGGTGATAGAATACGTTATCAATGGTCGTAAGAGTAATAAAGGAGCCTCTCCAGGAGATATAATTCTTTTCCACGCTTCAGATTCTGCTCCAGATACTCCCCTTGCTCTTCCGACTATTATTAAAACTCTTAAGGAAAAGAATTATGAGCTTGTTCCTGTAGGGATATTACTTAACGATGCAGTGGAAACTTGGCCTCCCGAATCTAACCTTTAAGAGACTTCCAGTCAATAAAACCTTCCCCTACTACTTCTGACACATCACCAATAGCCACAAATGCATCTGGGTCATGATTATGGATTATATCCTTAATTTGACTTAATTGTGCTCTGTTTACTATGCTATATACAACTTTTTTATTGTTATTGGAGTAAGCTCCTTCTGCTTCAAAGAGCGTTACTCCTCTTCCTAAACTTTTTATTATTTCAGATGCTATAATATGAGGTTTCTCTGATATTACCATAACACTTTTAGAGTAATTCAATCCTACTTGAACCAGATCAATTACCTTTGTCGCAATAAACATATAAATCATGGCATACATGGCCATCTCAGGATTGAATATAATAGCAGCTCCTAAGAAAACAAAGGCATCAAAACCCAGAATAATCTGACCAACACTAAAAGATGTTTTCTTATTTAATACAATAGCAATAATATCCGTTCCCCCTAAAGACCCTCGCGAACGGAATATTATACCCATTCCGATTCCAGTTATCAAACCACCGAAAACAGCTGCTAGAAAGGGATCATGGGTTATAGCTGGAAGACCATTTGCGTAATCTAAAGCAGTAGAGAATACACCTACGCCAATAATGGTTAGAATTAATAGCCTTTTCCCTACAACTTTATACCCCAAAATAAACAGAGGGATATTAAGGATCAAGACGGTAAGTCCCACATCCCATTGAAATAAATAATAGAATATTATTGCTATCCCTGTTAATCCTCCATCAGCAATACGGTTAGCAAGAATAAAAACATTTATACTGATAGCAACAATTATGGAACCAATTATTATACCAAACAACTGCTTGACAAAAGTCCATGGGATTTTACGCAGAAAATGCATAATCCTTATTTACCTCGTCCCATAAAAATAATAGGATATTAATTGACTTATCCCCACGGTTATCATTGACAAAAATATTTCAATCTAGTAAAGTAATGTAGCAGTTTAATTGCGCTCGTAGCTCAGGGGATAGAGTGACGGTTTCCGAGGCCGCAGGTCGCAGGTTCGAATCCTGCCGGGCGCACCATTTCAGCTTACAAACCAACTTGAATTTAGTTGGTTTTTTTGTTTTCTGCTAAGAAATAGTTTTGCAACTCTTTTTTTATTTCAGCCGTAACTGCCTCTGGGCTCAGCTCTCCATCTATCTCGATTACCTGTTCACCTAAATCTTGCCACTTTTTGAATATTTTTATGTAATTATTGTATACTTGCCTAAGAATGTTGAGTTCTTCAAATATTTCCGTACTAAGCCTGCTTGACGTTATTCTCTTTAATGATATTTCTGGCCTAACTCTAATAAAAAATGTTAAATCTGGCTTATAAGCGTATTTATTGATTTCTTCAAGCCATTCTGTATCTTCTTTTCTACCTTGATATGCTAAAGATGACCAAAGATACCGATCACAAATAACATGTTTACCTTGTTGCAATGCTGGAATTATAACATTCCGGTTATGGTCTACTCGATCAGCGGCAAATAGTAGTGCTAAACAGCTATCTTCTAACCCAGATAACCTACCGCTTAAAACTTGACGAATAATTACTCCTACAGGCCCAGTGCTAGGCTCCTTGGTAAGTATAGTTTGTAAATCATACTCAGATTCTAAGATCCTTTTTAATTCTAAGATTTGTGTACTAATCCCTGAGCCATCAATTCCTTCTAAGACAATGAATTTCCCCTTATTTTGCTGTGACTGCATGATATTAACTCCTATCTACACAAAAGAATAACAAACACCTTTATATATTATAACAAAAGGTGTCTGTTATTTCGAAAATATTTATAACAATTTTCAATTTACTTTGCTTTTACCCTACTTTGCTCATCACTCTTAGTTTATCTGCCAATAAAGCAATAAACTCTGAATTAGTCGGTTTTTGTCTTTCAATATTCATAGAATAGCCAAAGATTCTTTTTAGAGTCTCCATATGGCCGCGTTCCCAAGCTAATTCAATCGCATGTCTTATTCCTCTTTCAACTCTGCTTGGAGCAGTGTTGTATTTCTTGGCAATAGCTGGATATAGCTCTTTGGTTACGGCACCCAGCAAGGATACATCTTCAATTACCATCAGAATTGCATCTCTTATGTATTGATATCCCTTAACATGAGCTGGAATACCTAATTGATGCATCATCGTTGTAACTTCCATGTTTATATTCAAACCTCTCCCGCTAGGAGATACAATTGAAGAACAACTTTGCTGAAGAGGTGCATTTGACACTTCTACTTCTTGAGTAAGAGTCCTGATACGTTTCCCTAGAATCTCCAAATCAAAAGGTTTAAGAATAAAATAATCTACACCCATTACCATTGCTTGGTGCGTAAGCGTCTCATGTCCAAAGGCAGTTAACATAATAGTTTTAGGTCTTGGAACGGAAGATCGGCTGTTCAATCTTTCCAATACTTCTAATCCATCTAAATTAGGCATAACCAAATCCATTATAACAAGGTCTGGATTATGCTTTTGTATCAGCTCCCAAGCTTCAAGACCATTATATGCGACTCCTACCATTTCCAGGTTTTCTTCTCTTTGGATATAATCTTGAAGGATTTGACACAAATTACGGTTGTCTTCTGCAACAATTATCTTTACCTTTTTTGACATTTTAACATTTCCCGCCTTATATATTTTTTCCGGTGCTCATTTCCGGTGTCTTCATTATAAATCAGCAGGGATGTCGAATTCTTAAAAAATAAGTAACACCATCCATTTTTGGAAAATATTATTAAAGTTGATTAATCAGGGCATTTTTTACTTTTCAGACATATTTTTCAATCGTTAAATTACCCTATTTTTATTGCTATACTAATTATTCTCCCGAACTACAGTATGAAACATATAATTGGTACGTTGTTTTGTCTACTGTTGGCGAGTAATAGACTTAATTAAGAAATAATTAGAAATAAAGCCCCGATCTAAAAAATATACAATGAAACCAACAATATTCGTATTATCGTTGGTACTCATTGTATATTTGGGATAGATATTCAATTGTAATGTTAGTTTACGACTATCGCACTAGTAGGACAGCTCTCAGCTGCTTCTTGAACTAAATCTTCCAGTTCTTCAGGTACTTCTTCAATTTTGGCCATAGCTAGTCCGTCATCATCAAATTCGAATACCTCTGGACACAAAGAAGGGCATACCCCACAACTGATGCATTCATCTTTTTCAACATGAGTATTCATCTTTATTTTCACCTCAGCAAAAACATCTTGTTAATATTCTTCCCATGCTTTGCTAAGATATACGGTTTAAGTTACATCATTGCTTTTATTGATGTAATAGACCAACCATTATCGGACGGATGAACATTCACCAAATATGTACCTTCTTCTCTATCATCTATAACAGAACCTAGCGTTACATCACATAAATAAGTATCAGTTTCTTGAGCATATTTGATTTCAATTCTCTGGATACTTAGTAATTGGCTCTCATTAAGTTTATTCTGAATAATATTATGATCTTCTATTGCCTCTTCTGTAACCAAAGATTTTGCCAAATCAAACTGCCTATTATCCATCCTCTTCCAATAACTCTTAACAGCAGTGTAAGAGTTCCAAGCATAATCGCTTTGACTCATGGCCGTAATTGCTACAGTAGGATTCTGCCACCAAAAAATTACTCCAATTAATAGAATACTTAAAGACATTATAATTAAATGACGGTTAAATAACATAATTTCCCTCCTAAAATCTTTTACTATATAATAGGAGGGAAAGAGCTAATTCATGTCTAGAAATTTTTATTTTGTCTTAAATACTTTTTTTAAAACATTAAGTACTGATTGTGGCAGCCTGATATAATATATTTTCATTCCGACTCCTCCCTATAAGCATATCATGTATTAATTTATGCACAAATCGTACCTTATACTACTTGGTAATTTCTGACAGCTTCATCAAGCTGTTTAACAAGCTCCAGTTCCTCGGCAGTTTTTGCTGAGAAATATAGCTTACCTACAATAGCTGTAATCATCTTTATAACATCTTCGAAAACTAATTTGTCTTTTAAAGCTAACTTTTCACTTGTTTCAATCATTGCAATACCAAATTGATGACCAACGCCTTCCTTCATCATCTTGGTACAGCTTTTGCCTAATAGCTTCATTACTAAAGCTGCCTCTTGGGTATCTAGTTGTCTTACAGCATCGATAGTAGTATTTAGTCCTTGAACGATCCTTACTCCAATATTTGCCCAATCTATTGGTTGACCCATTATATTCCCTCCTAAAAGAAAAATCACCTGTGCCATACTATATGCTCAAGTGACCTTAGAGGTGAGTTAGAATATTTTTCTTTTTAACTCGCACTTATTTACCAATTTTCGGAACCTGGAATGAAGAAACCATAAGGAAACTCATAATAACCATAGCTACAGGAAATGTCTGCCATGGTAACCTTTCCATGAAGAATAAGAGCAAAGCCATAAATCCCCCAGCAAACGTAATTGGAACTCCTACGAAAAAATCCGCATTACTCATTACATTAAATCTAGCTAAACGTACTGCACCGCACATTGCAAACAGTGCTGATATTCCTAGACCCCATATGGGAATATAGTTTTGATAAACAAATATGTAGATTAAGACAGCTGGGGATAACCCGAAAGATACAACATCACTTAATGAATCTAATTCTTTACCGAAATCGGAATTTGCTTTAAACTTTCTGGCTACTTTACCATCGAGAGAGTCCATAAGAACTGCTAACATTATCATTCCTGCTGCTAGCCTCAGCTCATACTTAAAAGCAAGAATAATAGCAAAAAAGCCAAATAATAAATTAGCTAAAGTAAAAAAGCAAGGTAAAATACGCAAATCAAAGGTTTTGCCTTTCATTTCAATTCACTCTCCTGATTAGTGCATCCAATTAATGCTAGCGTAATATCAAAGTTTATGAACACTGAATCTAATTATAACACCAACTTCTACATCTACACTAGGTTTTTTGTCCAATAAATATGAGCTTTTGGTAGTTTATTATGAGGACTATTGCCTATTTCTATCATTATATCCGTTTTGATACCTCATATCCACTTTGATACCTCACCTAATACCATCCTGGCATCACCTTTAAAATATGACGATATCGGTAAAGATTTGATAAAACTTCTTCCATAGTTTTTTTTGACAGCTCTGTCATCAAGCAGTACTACGACGCCTTGATCATCTTTCGTTCTTATCAAACGCCCAAAACCCTGCTTGAACCTAATCACGGCTTCCGGCAGAAGTAACTCGTTAAAAGGATCCTTACCATGTTTCTTTAGTAAACCCGATTTTGCTTTTATTATCGGTGTTTCAGGTGAAGAAAAAGGAAGTTTTACCATTACTACGCACCTTAGGTCATCACCGGGAACATCTATTCCTTCCCAAAAAGTATTCGTTCCCATCAGGACACATCGTTCCTTCTGCATAAATTCTTTTAAGATTGTATCTCTGTTACCATTAATCCCTTGAGAAAGCACTTCTAAATCATAAGATTCCCATTCTCTTTGTAGTTGGTAATGCACTAAGCGCAGAACGCGATGTGAGGTGAATAATACCAAAGTACGACCTTGCATTAATTCGGATATTTCTTTAACAAATGACGCCGTTTTAGTGATGAGAGTGTCTTCACCCTGTCCATCAAATAAATTATTAACAATACAAAAAAGCATCTGCTCATCATAGTTAAATGAAGAATCTAACTTAAGTGAATTATAACTCTCTAGTCCAATATCCTGGGCAATATAAGCAAAGCTGTCCGCAACACTTAGTGTTGCAGAAATTAATGCTGTACAATTATTTTTAGAGAATATCTCTTCTTTCAATATAGGTGCAACATCAAAAGGACAGCTTTTTATATAGACAGTATTCGTTTTTTCCAGATAAGTAATCTGAGAATCACTTTCCTTATCCAGAATCGCACTAAGTCCCTCAATTATAACTGCCAATTCGCTTTTGTATCTAATAATCTCGTGTTTGATACTATCAAATTGCTCACTGTCAGCTATTATAGAAGAATTTATTTTATCCAATAAACTGTTTAGAACATCCAGCCTGTTGAGCAGATTTTCTATAGCTAGAGAAAAATATTCCAATGTATATCGATCCAAACTTTCTTCATCAACGAGAAGACTCGATCTACCTTCTAATATCGAATCGACCATTTTAAACAATTCTTTGGATTGCTCTACAATAGAAAGCGCACTTGCAGGAATATCTTTTAGAGTTTGATCTAAGACATTCAGTTGGGAATCAGGATAAGCTCGAGACCACGTTATATAGTATCTCTTTAGAGAGCTTAACAAACTCGTCTTATCATCACCTTGCAGGATATCCATAATTCTTAACATCTGTTCTAATGATAGTTCAAACCCCAGTTGTCTTAGTGCCGTAGGATAAAGATTATGTGCTTCATCAATAATCAGATTATAATATTCTGGTAAAACTCTGTTCTTTGTTTTAATATCCGCAAGCAGCAACGAGTGATTAATTACAACTAAATCTGCTTCCTCGGCTATCTTTCTGGCCTCCAGATAATAACAAGATTGTCTGTACTGACAATCTCCAGGTTGACATAATCGATTATCACATCCATATCTCTTAGCTATGTCATTAATATTAATATGTGTTAATTCCGCAAAGTCTCCTGTTTCTGTCTCTTCTAGCCAGGATAGGATTATTACACGCTCAAGTCGCTCTCGTGATGAAAACTGTAGATAACTACCCTTTTGTTCTAAAAAACTCTTGCGACAGATATAATTACTACGTCCTTTGAGTAATGCGGTGATAAAAGAAAATGGCAGAATTCCCTTCAAGTTCGGTAAATCTTTGAAAAATATCTGCTCCTGTAAAGTAATTGTGTGGGTAGCAATAATTACCTTTTCCCCATTTTTCTTGGCCCACCATAATGAAGGTATAAGATAGCCTATTGTTTTTCCTGTTCCGGTACCCGCTTCAATAATACTATCAACACCTTGTATAAAACCATCTGTTAATGTTTTAGCCATTTTAGTTTGGATGGATCTATATTCAAAACTCGGGAAACTCTTAGAGAGTAATCCACCTTCTTCAAAACAACTTATTACCCATTCTCTAAGTATTGGATACTGTTGAGTGTTTTCATCTTTGACCTGAGCAAAAATATTTCTTGCTTTTTTCCTAAAAGAAGAATCAGTTCTAATCGGTCTGTCCGGATATTTCTTAACTATTATTGTACTTATTTTTTGGAAATATGCCTGTGATTTTAGACCCTCTGTATTTCCAATAATTTTGGTAATAAAGGTCAATTCCATCTTTAAGGTTTTTTCAAAACATTGTTTCAGTATTTCCCAGGTCAAGCGGGCATTTAAGTAGGATAACGGACGATTATAGTTTTTCAATTTGATATTTAAACGTTTGACTAATTCCTCGAATTCATATTTCCCGATTAAGGGAAATACGATCATGACTATTTCCTTTACACAGAAAATCTGATGAGCCTGAAGCCCAAGTTTTTCGATTATTACCCTATCCTTTTCCCTTTCTTCAAAAATATAAAGATCTGCTGATCCTATGAAGTCATTAATCTTTGTTTGATAATTGAATAAGGAATTATCACTTGAAGAGAATAATAGGTATTTGGGCAATACTCCTTCATTTATTTTTAAAGCTACGATATGCCATTGATCATCATAATCATCAGGAGGTACAAAAGATAGAACGACAATGGATTGATTCAACAAAATGAAGCTCCCTTCAATATGCAAATAATACTAATCTTGGATGATGGTTCAAATACAAGCTCTATTAATGATATACTATATTTGGTTCTCTGTGAACGTTTACTGCTTATGCACATAGAATGTACTGAAGTAAGCACGGCATGCGGAGCATGGATGCTAAGCGTGGCCGTCCACCGTTTTAGGAGGAGAATGGATGAAGCTAACATATCTACAGACCGATTTCCCCAACGGCAGATCACATCTATTGATGCGTAATCTAGATTCAACAAATCAAGAACTTCACCATTATATCTTAGTACTGACTAATAAAGGAAAACTTTGGGTTGACGTCTTTTGGCCCTATGATGAGGAATCAGAGAAATACACTCGGCATATTTCCGAAGAACAGTTTTGGCATACTTTTAGGGATTGGCGCCTTCAGGGTCTTGTCCTCGGTGATAGCGAGAAAGTTGCCCAGATCCTTGCTCGTAAACAGCTAGACAGGAAGAAAAAATCTAATAGTATCTAATATTCAAAGATTTTTTTTCGTTCTATCTAATCTGTATATAAAAGCTAATACCTCGGCAACAGTCTGATATAGTTCAGGAGGTATTTCTTTGGATAATCCCACTTGCATGAGGGCCTCAACAAGGACCTCATTATTTTGAACAGGTATACCATGTTCTTCTGCTGTTTCAATTATTTTCTTGGCTAATAATCCATCGCCTTTAGCTACTACCTTGGGTGCACCTATATGATCGTAGGCTAGAGCAACTGCTTTTTTCTTGTAAGTCCTTTCTTTTTTCATCCTTCAAAATCAACTCCACTAACAAATTGACCGGCAATAAAATTGGCGAATTGAGGATTTTCCTCAAAAGTTTTGATTGTTATATTATCAAGGATTAAACCAAGGTTAGTAAACCTTTCCTTAGTTGATTCGTAGATGGTCTCTAATAATGGGTGAAGATCAGTGTCGTTGTTAAGTAAACAAATTTGAAGCCTTTGTTCAAACAATCGTAAATCAGCTCCAATTATTCCCAGATTCTCTGTCTCAACCTCTATAGCAATATGACAGTGATCAACATCTATTTTATTACCTTTACGCGAACTTTCAACAGCGATTCGGCAATTATATATTGTACCATTAGATTGCAACGGAATGTGCATAAGAAAATATGCATTCTCCCTAGCACCAGTTTGGATCCACATTTGTTGTGCCGTTATCTTATCCAGTAATAATTCCAGGTATTCTTTCTGTTGAATTGGAAGCTTACCGGCATGCTCTTTTAAGAGTAAAAGGATTTGCTCCTTCACTGAAGGTTCATTTGTTTCTTTCTGTCTAGCATCATTCTTATATAACTCGTAGATATCCCTTTCATGTTCCAGTCCCAACAGGTAATAATACTTAACCAAATAATTAAAGGTTTGTCCATTGATTTCTGCCCATTGAGGAATACTTTTCCATATATTCCTTGCTAGATTGTTCAAATCGGGGCTTTTGGTCATTAATATAGACATTAAGGCGGTATCGGTACTTTGAGTAAATTGATTTAGTAGCAAAAGTATTTTAGAATCTATCCCTAATCCTCTATTCAGCAAAAGAATAAATTGCTCATTAGAAAGACCGGTAATTCTCCCGTTGATATTTTCACGAGATAGAATTATCTCTTGGCCATTAGTCTCTCTTACAGCTGCCAAAAAACGATCCCCTGGTTTAACCTCAGCTTCTATCTTAGCGGGATGAATCTTCCCCCCGAGAGAGACTAAGCCCTGTTGATTTCTATCTGTACTTATTACTTCAACCGTCAGGCGCTGTCCAACCAGCAACTTAGACAATTCTACATTTTTATTTAGTATGGGAGAGTTATTAATATTGATATTCATACTCTACATACCATTTCCTTCTTGGTAAATTAAAAATAAATTTAGGGTGGCAACAATATGAGTATTTTTGAAGCTATTATGTTATTGTGCTTTGGTTCGGCTTGGCCCTTCTCTATTTATACTTCCTATAAAGCACGAACAGCCAAAGGAAAGAGCCTTTTTTTCCTTGTTGTCTTACTTATCGGATATTTTTCCGGTATTATGCACAAAGTTTTTTATTCACTGGATTATATTATCGTCTTATATATTCTAAACTTCTTCCTTATCGCAACCGATACCTATCTATACTTCAGAAACAAACGATTAGATCAATTGGGAGAAAAAAGGTTAATCTAATTAATCATTCAAATTAATAATATAGCAAAAATAATAAGTTCGCCATGTTAAACGACGAACTTATTATTATTTCCAGTAAATTATAGTAGTGTTTTCTACATATGATTCTCAAAAAGCTTAACTAAATCCTGTTTTGGTCTAAAACCAACGATTTTCTCAACGACTTCACCATTTTTAAACAGTAAGAGTGAAGGAATACTCATAATTCCATATTTAGAGCCCACTTCCCCTTGCTCATCCACATTCAACTTTCCGACAACCACTTTCCCTGCATATTCACTTGCTAGTTCTTCCACAATTGGGGCAATCATTCTGCAAGGACCACACCAAGCAGCCCAAAAATCAACTAATACTATATTTTCGGACTTTAATACTTCAGATTCCCAATTACCCACTGTAAAGGTTTTAACATTTTCACCAGCCATTAATTATCCCTCCGTTTCAACATAATTATTTGACAAACCTGTTTAGAACTTCTATTAAGCTATCCATTGATTCGTTATTATCTTCCTTGCTAGCCCTCTCTAAACAAGCACGTGAGTGCTCTTCAAAAATAAGAATACCCACTTTATTCATTGCAGCTCTCACTGCAGCTACCTGAATCAGAATATCTGTGCAGCATTTTTCCCCTTCGAGCATCCTTTGGAGGCCTTTTACTTGACCTTCAATTCTCCTAAGGCGTTTAATAATATCACTTCTAGATATATTAACACTTCTATCTTGACCCATCGGTACCCCCTCATACCCCCGTGGGGTATCTACAGTTACATTATATGCATCTTATCTTTTTATGTCAACCCATTTTATGTTTTTTATGAACTCGGTCGTGATATTGAACCACTATGCTACTTATTATTTGGCTTTTATATCTAATTTAATACTAAGATCTTTAAGTTGTCCCGGACTAACTTGTGAAGGTGCCTGAGTAAGCAGGCAGCTAGCACTTTGTGTCTTGGGAAAAGCAATAACGTCTCTGATATTATCTCTCATGGCCAAAATCATGATAAGCCTGTCTAGTCCAAAAGCAATTCCCCCGTGAGGCGGAGTCCCGTACTCAAAAGCATCTAGAAGATAACCGAATTTATCCTTTACTTCTTCAGGACTTAAACCTAAAAGCTGGAACATTTTTTCTTGAGTATCACGACGGTGTATCCTGATACTTCCGCCACCGAGTTCCATTCCGTTCATGACCATATCATAAGCTTTAGCTCTAGCTTTCAGCGGTTCAGTATCAAGAATATTGAGATCATCATCCATCGGGCTTGTAAACGGATGATGAATAGCTACATATCTTTTTTCTTCTTCATCATATTCCAGAAGTGGAAAACCTATAACCCAAAGACAGTTTATAATATCGTCACGGATTAGATTAAGTCTTTTGGCAAGTTCTAATCTAAGGTTTCCTAAAGCATTATGCACGACACTCTCTTTGTCAGCTACGAAGAAAAGAATGTCTCCAGTTTCCCCGCCCATGGTAGCGATAAGATTCTTGATTTCATCTTCAGTGAAGAATTTCAAAATCGGTGATTTAATCCCATCTTCTCCTAGTACAATATAGGCCAGCCCTTTGGCACCATAGATATTGACATAATTCGTCAGAGCATCTATTTCTCTGCGGGGCATGCCCGCACAACCTTTTGCACAAATACCTTTTACTCTTCCACCCTTTGCTATCACATCAGCGAAAACTTTAAAACCAGCATTCTTGACGACATCTGCAACGTCTATTAGTTCTAAACCAAAACGCGTGTCTGGTTTGTCTGAACCAAATCTCTCCATTGCGTCTTGATAGCTTAAACGTAAAAATGGCAGGGCTATCTTTGTACCGGTTATTTCCAAGAAGACTTTTGCTACCATTTCTTCCATAAGGGGCAGGATATCATCCATTTCAACAAAGGACATCTCTAAATCGATTTGGGTAAATTCAGGTTGACGGTCTGCACGTAAATCCTCATCCCTGAAACAACGGGTAATCTGGAAATACTTTTCTAAACCGGCGACCATTAATAGCTGTTTAAATAATTGAGGTGATTGCGGTAAGGCATAAAAATTTCCCTGATTAACCCTACTGGGAACCAAATAATCTCTAGCACCTTCCGGGCTTGACTTTGTAAGCATGGGAGTCTCGATTTCCAGGAAATCTTGTTTGTCTAAGAAATTTCTAACTATCTGCATCACTTTATGTCTAATAATAAATATATTCTGCATTTCCGGTCTACGCAGATCTAAATATCTATACTTTAATCTCACACTTTCATCTACATCCACATTATCCTGGATATAAAATGGAGGAGTCTTAGCTTTGTTTAAGATAGTAAGGTTAACGGCAACAACTTCTATCTCGCCTGTTTTCATATTAGGATTTTCTGATCCTTGCGGTCTTTTTCTTACTTTTCCTTCTAAAGATATCACATATTCTGTGCGGATTTTTTCGGCTTCATCAAAACCATTCCCAGCCATATCGGGATTAAAAACTACCTGTACTATACCGGAACGATCACGTAAATCAACGAATATAACGCCTCCGTGATCTCTTCTGGTTTGTACCCAACCATATAGCTGAACTGTTTCTCCTTCATTAACTATAGTAAGATGACCAGCATTTGTTCTTTCTGCTAACATTTTAATCCCCCTATAATAATAATTCACTGTTAGTTAATTTATCTGATAAGAAGTTGATAATCTTATCTCTGGTTATTTCAGTCTGATCACCCAGACTCATATCCCGTACGATTATAATATTCTTGGTTAATTCTTCTTCTCCTATTATTAGTACATATCTTGCCCCCTGCCGATCAGCAAATTTCATCTGACTTTTCAGCCCTCTTCCCATTAAGTCCATAACAGTTGAGATTCCGGCTTTTCTGAGCTCTGAAGCTAGTTTGAATCCTTCCTGTTGAGCTAAGTCTCCTAAAGCTGCTACCACAACTCCTCTTTTTGTTTCCTCTTCAGAATCCTTTTGTTGATTTTCTAGTACAGCCAGGATTCGTTCTATTCCCATGGCAAAACCGATCCCGGGAGTTGTTGGTCCACCTATTTCTTCTACTAAACCATCATAACGACCGCCGCCACAGATTGCACTTTGAGCTCCTATCCCCTCAGCAATTACTTCAAAAGCAGTTTTTTGATAATAATCTAATCCTCTAACCATTTTCGGATTGATATGATAATCTATCTCTGCTAGACTCAGCAACTGCTGTAGTTTAGTAAAATGTTGCGCACAGTCTTCGCACAGAGTATCTAAAGTAGTTGGAGCATTGGCTACTATCTCCTGGCAAGAAGTGTTTTTACAATCTAAAATTCTCATCGGATTCTTTTCAAATCTTACTTGGCAGTCACTACATAAGTCAGATTTTTTATCCCGTAAGAATTCCTGTAATCTTTCTCGGTGTTCTCCTCTGCATTCTGAACAACCAACCGAATTTATATGTACTTTAATATTATTAATACCTATTCTTCGGTAGAATTCCCAAATTAAGTGGATAACTTCCGCATCAACCAAAGGGGCATCGCCACCTAAGACTTCTACACCAAACTGATGAAACTGACGAAATCTTCCTGCTTGCGTATTCTCATATCTGAACATTGGGCCCAGATAATATAGTTTCATAGGTTGAGGTTGAGCATATAGCTTATTTTCCACATATGCTCTACAAACAGATGCTGTTCCCTCCGGCCGTAAGGTGATAGATCGCTTACCCTTATCCTCAAAAGTATACATCTCTTTATTTACTATATCAGTTGTTTCCCCGACCCCTCTCTGGAATAATTCAGTTGCTTCAAATATCGGAGTCCTTATTTCTTGATATCCATAATCGGAGCAAATTTTTCGTATTTCATCCTCAAGATAATGCCATCTTTCCACATTACCTGGAACAATATCTTGAGTACCTTTAGGTCTATTAATGGACATATTCTACCTCCTAGCTTCCACGGCCCAATGATAATTCTTTCATAATTATCTCTCAAACTAATATTTTACTACATTTATTAGAACTTTTACAGTTTGTCCACAAATTATTAATATTTGTGCTTCCGCAACCCATATACTAAATTATTTTACGACGCACATGCGGGTAATGCACAAATATTAATAATAAGATCAACTATAATCTAAAGCTTTCCTTACCTTAAAATGTACATCTTCATAACCCCTCATATACGATTTAAGATCAACAGGATGATAGATATTCCTATGAGTAGTCTTATCGGAATTCATGATCTTATTTACTGAACCTGCACCAATACCTAATATGTTCTGCCTCTCTTCAATAATTGCAATATTATATTGACACTCATTACCCGCTAACGCGTAACCTATGTTTTCAAGATTACCTATTATATATTTCTGTCTATAAAGATAATATGGTACAAATCCCTTGCTGACAATATTCGTATGTACATACTTTTGGATATCCAGCCAATAATTCATCGTATTAGAAGTATAGTTTTCTGCCCAAGCAGTTGAGCCTCTTTTTATAGCCAGAGCATGCACAGTAATATTTTCAGGATTTAATGCGATTACTTTCTTTAAGGTATCTTCTATCTCCTTATATCCTTCTTCTGGTAAGCCAAGAATTAGATCCATGTTGATTGCCCAGTTTTGGTTCTTCCTAGCAAGTTCATAACATTTATAAACATCTGCAATCGTATGTCTCCTACCGATTCTCTCTAAAGTTGAATCTTGCATGGATTGAGGATTAATACTGATTCGATTGATACCATACCGTTCTAATACTCTGAGTTTTTCTTCATCTATGGTATCTGGTCTCCCAGCTTCTACGGTATACTCAAAATTATCATTTACAGGAACGTGCTTGCTGATCTTATCTAATATTTTTGTCAATTCCTTAGCACTGAGGACTGTTGGAGTCCCTCCTCCAATATAAATAGCATTGACCCGTAAACCTTTACTCTTTATTGTTTCCGCAGCCAGTTCAATTTCTTTAACAAGAACATCCAAATACTTATGGAGATCAGAACAATTTAAATTATTTGAAGGAAACGAACAGTAGTAACAGCGGGAGGGACAGAAAGGAATAGAGATATAGAGAGAAATAAGATCAGTCTGTGCTTTCATGGTTTGCAAAAATGGTTTCTGTGCTCTTGCTACTGATTTCAAAAGGGTGATTTTATCACTGTGCACAAGATAAATATCTTCGAGTAGTTTAGTCTGCTCCGAGTCGGGAATACCCAGTTCAACCATCTTCTGTATAAGTTTTCCTGGTCTTATACCTGTTAATATTCCCCAAGGAGCTGTCTCTTTAGTATATTTTGTAAGAAATACAATTACTGCTTGTTTCAGTAATATCTGAAGAGCTGATTCTTTCCCTGGCAGAGTCAATTTTTCCAGAATATCCATATCAAGAGCTTGGTGACTTAAAGATGTAAGTACTTTCTTTTGATCGCATATCTTGAATTTAAATACAGGCTGATGTCGATTATGATTAAAGTGTAGATTCAATTTATATAGATAGGATTGTTCATCCAGCTTATCTGAACCAGCTTGCACTCTTTTGCCCGGAAAAAAAGCTGCGATTAGTGAATGGCAGCTTAATAAAACCTTATTTTCAATTGTATCGCTTTCAACTAATACAATCTCTACCATACTTAAATAGTCCCATTAATGAAAGGGTTGGAACTTCTTTCTCTGCCTATAGTTGTTCTTGATTCATGACCAGGATAAACAACTGTTTCATCAGGTAAATCCATTAACCTATTCTGAATACTGCTTATCAGTTTCTGCATATCACCACCTGGAAAGTCGGTCCTGCCAACCGATCCATTAAATAGTGTATCTCCACTAATCAGGCCATCATCTGTTAATATACAAATACCTCCAGGTGTATGTCCCGGCGTATGAATCACCTTAAGCGTAATTTCCCCTACTTTTAGTTCTTGGTTATCGTCTAACAAGATTTCGGCAGGCGATAACTTTACATCCTTGCCAAGAAAACTGGATAGATTCTTAGCCGGATTTGTTAACATCTCAGCATCATCTTTATGAATTGCCACTTGAACTTGTAGCTCATTTCTTAAATATTCTACAGACCCGATGTGATCATAATGTCCATGAGTTAGTAGTATGTAGATAATTTCTTGGTCTTTTTCTTTTAGCCAGTTTTGGATCATCTTACTGCCCGCCCCAGGATCGATTAGAATTGCTTTTTTTGTTTGGCCACAAGTTAATAGGTAACAATTTACTCCCATTCCTGGAGTAGTTATACTCTCAATCACGATATCCACCTCAAATTCCTTATCAAAATTTCTTCTTACTATCTAGCATTATTGTTACCGGTCCTTGATTAATGAGCTCTACATCCATATTAGCTTGAAATTCACCAGTTTCTACCATAAATCCGTTAACCCTAAGATATTCAACTAGTTTATCAAATGATTCCTTAGCCTGTAGGGGTGGGGCTGCCTCTGAAAAACTAGGCCTTTTACCTCTACGACAATCGCCAAAAAGAGTAAACTGGGAAACTAGGAGTATTTGCCCCTGAACATCAGCCAGGGATAAATTGAATTTACCTTCCTCATCTTCAAATATCCGCAATCCAGTTATTTTATCTCCGAGCCACCTAATGTCGTTTTCCCCATCTTCCTGACCGATACCTACCAGAACCAGTAAACCTTTGTTAATCTTGCCTACAGTTTGACCCGCAACAGTTACTGCAGCCTTTTTTACCCGCTGAACCACACAACGCATCAATTACTTCCTCCACTTTGTATTCTTTCTACAACTGTTACATCTTTAATTCTACGAATTTTCTGTAACACAAAGTTTAAATGTTCCAGATTACGTGCTTCGATTTTTAGATTAACATGAGATACATGATCCTTACCAACTCTAGCGTTCATGGCCAGCATATGTGTTCTAGTTTCCATTATAACATTCATTATATCCGTCACAAAACGGGCCCTGTCCATTCCTATGATCTCAATATCTACAGGATATACTGAATCAATATTTTTCTCCCATTCTACTTCCACTAATCTTTCTTGTTCCTCTGAAGTCATACCGAAGAGCTCATTACAGTCTCTACGATGAACCGATACCCCTCTTCCTCTAGTAATAAAACCAACTATATCATCTCCTGGAAGTGGGTTACAGCACCGAGAAAAACGGACAAGTATATTATCGACCCCTTTCACCCTAACACCATGAGAAGATTTGCTAGGAGGTCGTTGCTCGCCTTTTTGCAGATAATTGATTTCTACTTCTTCCTTAAGAATCTCATCCTTTAGGCGACCAAGTGCTCTTTTAAAGGTAATGGCTCCGTCCCCAAGAGTTGCATATAAATCTTCATTTCCATTAAAGTTAAAGCTTTTAGCAAGTTTTTGGATATTCTCATTCTTTAAAGCACTGGCAGGCTCCATCCCCATCTTGCGTGCTTCCTTCTCTAGACCATCGCGACCTCTAAGTATATTCTCTTCTCTCTTTTCTTTTCGGAACCACTGTCGAATCCTATTTTTAGCTTGAGAAGTTTTAACAAGACAAACCCAATCCCTGCTGGGTCCGGCTGGATTCTTGGTTGTTAGAATTTCAATAATATCACCATTTTTTAACTTGGTATCAAGAGTCACTATACGTCCATTGATTTTGGCACCGATACAGCCGTGTCCAACATCAGTATGGACTCGGTAGGCAAAATCTATAGGGCAAGAATCAGCGGGTAATTCAACTACATCACCCTTTGGTGTAAATACAAAGACTGTATCTGCAAATAGATCTAGCTTCAAAGATTCCATAAATTCTCCGGCATCGCGCGAGTCATGTTGCCACTCCAATAGTTGGCGAAGCCAAGAGAGCTTCTGTTCAAAATTATTTTCGTCTTTTTTACCTTCTTTATATTTCCAATGGGCAGCAATTCCATACTCTGCTGTCCGATGCATTTCCCATGTTCTTATTTGGATTTCAAAAGGTTCTCCATGGTTACTAATTAATGTAGTATGGAGTGATTGATACATATTTGGTTTAGGCATAGCGATGTAGTCTTTAAATCTGCCCGGAATCGGTTTCCATAAGGTATGAATGATTCCTAGAGAGCCATAACAATCGTTAACGGTTTCTACAACTACCCGAATCGCAGTCAAATCAAATATTTCACTCAAATCTTTATTTTGATTGACCATCTTTTTATATATACTATAAAAATTCTTCGGACGACCAGCGATATCAGCTTCTATTCCTACCTCTTCAAGTTTAACTTTTAAGATCTCTATGACCTCATTTATCTGGTCCTGTCTTTCTTTTCTTTTTAGGGCAATCCCTTCAACCAAATCATAGTATTCTTGAGTATTCAAAAACCTAAAGGCAAGATCTTCTAATTCCCATTTAATACGAAAAATCCCCAGTCTATTAGCTAGAGGTGCATAGATTTCTAAAGTCTCTTGAGATATTTCTTTTTGTTTTTTTTCAGATTGATACTTTAGGGTTCTCATATTATGCAGACGATCGGCCAGCTTAATTAATACTACTCTGATATCCTTTGCCATAGCTAAGAACATTTTACGTAGATTTTCAACCTGGACTTCCATCTTGCTTTTATATTCTATTTTCCCTAATTTCGTCACACCATCAACTAAATCTGCGACTTCTGAACCAAAAACTTTACGGATATTATCAAGCGTTTGTTCAGTATCTTCCGCAACATCATGAAGGAGAGCGGCAATGATTGTTGAATCATCCATCTCTAATTCAGCTAAGATAGAAGCGACTTCAAGAGGATGATTAATATATTCTTCGCCAGAATTTCGCCTTTGCCCACTATGGGCTTCTTGGGCATAGCGATAAGCCTTTTCGATTTTTTCAAAGTTATACTGAGCATTATTAAATAATAATTTATCCTTGAGAGCTTGGATATCCATAAGTCACCTCAAATTGTTCATATCTCTGTCTTATATTGCTGCTCTATTCATTTGATGTTAAAAATTGAATATTTGTGCATTCCCCACACTATATACATTAGAATAATGCAGTTAATTATTTTCAGTCTATATCTCTGCTTAGCAATCTATATCGCAAAGAATGATTAAGATCTGTTTTATTAATCTTATTTACCTTTAGATAAAAGGGACCTGTTCCCCCTACCCAAGTGATTAGACCTAATTCTTCAAAGACTTTTAGTAAAGAAATTTCTGAGTCTTCTAAGTTTTCATCAGGTTGCCAACAAAAACAATCAGTATCTCGTGCCATCTCCTTCAGACGCTTGTAAAAGTCCACAAGTATTTCACGAGAAAGAATAGCATATTTTTCATTTACTTGTCTATTAGATTCTTCTTCATTTTCTTCCCCAGCACAAGCAATCTCACCAGAGCTATCAATGATTGAATCACGATAATCTTTTATGATAGCTTGTAATCTTTCTTCTCCGGTAAAAGAATTAGATTCAAGATAATATATAATATCAAGATTATGGATATTTTTCAATTGTTCAAGTTCATGACCTCTTTTGAACGCAAGTGCCTCAAGGGTCTTTTGTTTCTCTTCTAAGATTAATTTTAAGTGGTCCCCTTCTTTACCTATAGTAAAAATCTTACAGATTTTCAATCCGGAAGTCATTAACATAGGGGCTGGATTTCCTGCCCCGAAAGGTGACATCAGTTCTAATTCTTTAAGTAATTCGATGTTCAGCTCATTCCAGGAGACAGTAGAGTCAACGTTGTATTCGACAGATAATAATAGATTCTTAGTCTGCATAGTTTCATTAAGTTCAGTCCTCAGCGATTCTATATTCTTAACCGATAATGAAAAACCAGCCGCTTGCTTATGCCCGCCATATTTATCAAGTAAATGAGCCTGCTGATCTAATTCCTTGATAACATTATAACCGGGAATACCTCTTGCTGAACCTTTAGCGGTTTCACCATCCTCTGAAATCAGAAAAACTGGACGATGGTAACGCTCAACAAGTCTTGACGCAACGATTCCAATTACACCGTGATGCCAAGTTGCAGAAGATAATACGATTACCTTGGGTAGTTTATCACTTTCTAATTGTTTTTGAATCTCATTAAATATTTCCTTTTCAACAGTCTGTCTTAGATAGTTTTCCTTACTCAAATCCTTAGCAATACTTTGGGCATCCTCAAAATCTTCTTCCAATAAGAGATTCAAGGCCATTTGAGCCGTATCCATACGTCCTGCCGCATTAATTCTAGGTGCTACAATAAAAGAAATTTGTCCTGCCTTTAACTTTTTCCCCCATAATCCACACTCTTCCAACAAAGCCCTTAGTCCATCATGACTTGTTCTTTCCATCTTCTGTAAACCAAATTTTACTATTATTCTATTCTCTCCGGTTAAAGGAACAATATCGGCGATAGTACCTAAGGCAACGAGATCAAGATAATCTAATTCAGAAGTGGAGTCAGCTAACGAATCTCGAAAATGACTGAATAACGCCTGAACGAGTTTATAGGCGACTCCAACTCCTGCAAGATATTCATAGGGATATCCTGAATTATTTACTTTTGGATTTAGAATCCCTACGGCTGCAGGGAGTTCCTCTAATGGTTCATGGTGATCAGTAATTATTATATCTATACCTTCACTTGCGGCTAATTCCGTTTCTTTGACAGCCGTAATACCGCAATCTACAGTCACTATTAAAGTTACCTTACTTTCAATAGCCTTCTTAATTATTTCAACATGAAGACCATATCCTTCTTCCCGGCTGGGAATATGAACAACAACATTAAAACCTAACTTTTTAAACACTTTAAATAATAAGGCGGTACCAGTAACTCCATCAGCATCATAATCTCCATAGACAAGTATCCTCTCCTTCTGCTTATGAGCTCTGGCCAGTCTTTGAATTACTTTCTCCATATCTTTAAAAAGAAAGGGAGAATGCAATTCAAATAATGAAGGTTGCAGATATTCAAGAATACTTGTTATCGATGTATACCCTCTTCGAAAGAGAATATCTATCATTATTGGAGAAAAGCCAAGTTTTTGCAGGTTGTTTATTTCCTGTTGTCTTTTTTGTGATAAAATCCACAAATTATTCATTTTAATGTATATAACTCTCTTTCTCTTATGAAGCTTATTGGATCGGTATTAATTCGAATAGAGCCATAAAATATTTTATAAATAATACTATTTTACTGTTTTTCTTCCTGTTTCTGTTCTTGGTTTCCTATAGGTTCTTCATTAGAGATATCTATGGGACCCTTATCTTGGCTGAGCTTAATACTCTTCTTACCATGTTCAATACGGTATTTTACATCTCGCCAGAGTGCTAGGAAGAACATTAGGAGAGCACCTGCAAAGACAGCACAAAAAATCACAAGTACTAAGGGTAGCTCCATACTCCAGATAAAGAACTGAATCGGGACTACTGCAGAATTTTGTACTGCGAATACTACTATTATCAGACCAATAATAATGGAAATCATCAGTATAACCATATGCTAATTCCTCCATCTTTCATCTTATTATTAATATTTTCGGTTTCAATTTATTATTTCCTTTTATTCTAGGTTAAAAATAATATATTTGGATAATATTTCAACCTGTTAGCAATTTAACTAATAAATAACATTTCCAATTATAATCCACCCGAACCCAAAAATAAATCTAAATAATATTTGAAGATATACAAACTTAGTTATATTGCGGTAAGTGAAACCAAGAGGAATACCTATTATTACTATCCATATTAAAAATGCCGGAACAATAGAGAAAAATATCGGGGCAGTAAATAACGATACTATCGAACCAGCAGTTACTTTAATAATTCTTAATTCATGGGTTTTTTTATCTAATAAATAGTTTATTAGACTTCCTATCATTACCATAAGAATAATAATTAATTGCCAGCTCCAAAAGTTTTGATAATTAAAAATAAAGTTCAAGATAGATACGAAAATCCCAGATATCAATATCCCCTTAATCCCAGCAAAGAAGGATAATCCTGCTACATAAAGGAGTAATAGTTCTAGACCTATTAGTTTTAAAAACAGCAAATAATTCACCCAGCTTTTTCTATACGCATTTAGTTTAGAGATGAGCATTTCCCAAACAAGAGATTCTAATAATAGCTCAAATTATAGTATTTCCTAATTTTGCTAGAATAATAATGATAGCTGGCATTTAAAAAAATAAGAACGTAAATCTACGTTCTTATCGAAAAGACAACACTTATTGGAATTACAATATTTAAGGAATGTCTCAACTCACTTCTTTGGCAGACTTAGGTCCTCGACAAATAGCTATTCTCCCTGTTCTGACTATTTCTTTAATACCATAGTCCTTGAGTAAATCACACATAGCGTCAATCTTCATTTCTTCGCCAGTTAGTTCAATAATCATAGTCTCTTTGTTTACATCTACTATGTGAGCTCTAAATATTTCTACAATATTGATGACATCTGCTCTTATATCTGGTGTAGCAACCACCTTAATCATAGCTAGTTCACGGTGTACACGGTCTTGCCCAGTAAGGTCAATAATCTTTATGACATCTATTAACTTGGAAAGCTGATTAACCACCTGTTCCAATTCATATTGGTCATCAGCATCAACTACAATGGTAATTCTGGTCATATCATCTTCTTCGGTATAACCTGCAGCGATGCTTTCAATATTGAAAGCTCTTCTACTGATTAATCCGGAGATATGAGTTAAGACACCAGGTTTATTCTCCACTAAAACAGCTAACGTATGCTTCATTCCGAGCTTCCTCCCATAATCATTTGGTCTAAGCGAGCACCCGCGGGGACCATGGGTAAAACATCTTCGTCTTCAGGGATACGGATTTCAACCAATACAGGACCTTCGGTTTTTAATGCTCTTTCAAGTTCTTCATCCATCTTTTCTGTTTTCTCTATTCTAAATGCCGGAACTCCCATAGCCTCAGAAATCTTAACAAAATCCGCCTTAGTTTTTAGGCTGGAATGGGCATAGTTCTTTTTATAGAAAGACCTTTGCCATTGGGCAACCATTCCCATATATTGATTATTAAGAATAATGATTTTCACTGGTAGATTCAAGTCAGCGATAGCAATCAACTCCTGGCAATTCATCATGAAACCGCCATCTCCACAAATACATACAACAGGTTTATCCGGATTACCTACTTGAGCTCCTAAAGCAGCTGGAACACCATAACCCATAGTTCCCAACCCGCCCGAAGTTAGGAAAGACCGAGGATGTTTAAAATTAAAGAACTGAGCAGTCCACATCTGATGTTGGCCAACATCAGTAACTATTATCGCTTCTCCAGCAGTGATATTGCTTATGCTTTCAAGCACAGCCTGAGGCAGAATTTTTTCAGAATTCCGCTTATAGAAAAGAGGTTTATCTTTCTTCCAAGCCAGTATAGTTTCATACCAAGGATTAACCTGCTCATGCCAATCTGCACTGGATCGATTCATTATCTTTTCTTTAAAGCTATCTAATGACCATTGAAGATTACCGATGACCCTTATATTAGCTCTTACATTCTTATTGACTTCAGCGGGGTCAATATCAAAATGAACAATCTTAGCCTTAGGAGCAAACTCTTTCAATAGACCTGTCACTCTGTCATCAAATCTTACTCCAAGACCAATCAAAAGATCTGTTTCGGTAGTAGCCATATTACCGCCATAAGTTCCATGCATTCCTATCATCCCAAAATATCTGGGATCATCTTCAGAAATACAACCTAATCCCATCAGACTGCTTACGACAGGGATACCTGTATATGATACAATCTCCCTTATAAACTCGGAAGTGTCCGATAAGTTTATTCCACCACCAACAAAGAATAAAGGTTTTTTAGCGGCAGTTAGTTCTTGATATACTTCTTCAACAGCAGTAATATCACCTGCAGCAACAGGTTTGTATCCACGCATTTTTACTTCTTCTGGATATTCAAAATCTATTTCTGCCGCAAAAATATCTTTAGCAATATCTATCAACACCGGACCAGGTCTTCCTGTTCGAGCAATGTAAAATGCTTCCTTAAAAGCTTTGGGTAAATCATTTACATCTTTTATCAGATAATTGTGTTTCGTGACAGGTGTGGTTATTCCCCTAATATCAGCCTCTTGAAAAGAGTCCCTTCCAATGAGGGAAACAGCCACCTGACCAGTAATAGCTACCAAGGGAATGGAATCCATATATGCCGTAGCGATACCAGTAATCAGGTTAGTCGCTCCAGGACCGGAAGTTGCTATGCAAACTCCAACCTTTCCTGTCGATCTCGCATAACCATCAGCGGCATGTACAGCTCCTTGTTCATGTCGTGGTAATACATGCGGGTACTTAGCTGTCTGAAGTGCATCATACAAAGTTAGAACTGACCCACCTGGGTAACCAAATATGACTTCGACATTCTCTTGCTTTAAACATTCAATAATTGCTTGTGCGCCGGTCATTTTCATTCGTTATATCCGCCCCTCTCATATTGGTATTATAGTACAGCTGTATAATTAATGCACTAATTAAAGGTCAGGGTATACACCTTTTTTTCAAGGTATGGGGACACACCTTCATATCTAGTATTCCTCTACTCTTATGGAATGTCCCCAATTATTCCTCTTTTTTTAAGAAATGTCCCCATTTAAGTTTCAAAAACTTTATTAATTTCGGCTAGATGTATTATTCCAGTAAAATACTTAGCAGCCTCGGTCGGCATGGTTCTGATATTACCTACGTGGGGGAAATGAGTCAAGATTAATTTCTTAGCCCCTGCCTTTTGTGCCATCTCTGCTGTCTCTCTGGTAGTCATATGTCCAGGGAATAATCCTGATTCATGTTCAAAAAGACTGGTCTCGCAGATTATCAGATCAGCTCCCGTGCAAAAACTTGCCAAATCTGTCTCTGGACCCAGATCTCCTGTATAGATTAATACCTTACCCTCATATTCCAACCTCATAGCAAGATTATACTCGCGGTGAACAGTTTCCCTAAAAGATACCTTAAGACCATCTAAATCCAAACTTATATTAGGACTGATTTCTTTCCCTACAGTATATTCCTCATAGGTAAGATCTGCGAAACGATTCGATTTTGTATTTGCATAGATAGGAAGAGGAACATCTCTTTTTTTGAAGACCATAGCGAATTTACTGGCATATTGCAGACATCCAATATCAGCGGAGTGATCATGATGAAAATGTGAGATAATCGCTGCATCAAGATCCTCTTTATTTATAAATTTAAAGAGGTTCGCTAACACTCCAGAACCACAATCCAATAGAATGTTATGTTTATCGGTCTGAAGGAGATAACCTGAAGTAGCCTCCCCAGGTTGGGGGTAAGCTCCCCAACAGCCAAGAACAGTTATCCTCATCCAGAAAACACCTCCCAATAAATTACGAGTCATGATAGATGCGGATATTAAGGAAAGACCTCGAGGAAACTCTCGAGGCCCCTTGTAATACTATATTAACCTTTAATAACCAAAAAAATTATATATCAAGCAATTTCTAACTTAGACTTGAGCTTCTTTCTTTGTAATGTTAACGCGAAATCTTTTTCTAAGTTCAACCACAATCTGACTAGCGATAAAGATAGAAGAATAAGTTCCTGTTGTTACCCCAATAATCATAGCTAGGGCGAAAACTTTGGTAGAAGCTCCGCCTAGAATAAAGATAGCAAAGAGGGCAATCAATACAGTCATCGATGTTTTAACCGATCTTTCCATACTTTGCCATACTGATTTGTCTACCATGTCTTCATAACTATCTCTTTTCTTAAGACGTTTTTCATTTTCTCTCATCCGGTCATAGATAACAACAGTATCATTAATCGAATACCCGAAGACAGTCAAAATCGCTGCTATGAAAGCCGCTTCAACCTGCCATTGGAAAATCGAGAAAATCCCTAGCGTAATAAGAATGTCATGCGCAAGTGCCACAATACCACCGATAGCATATATTAAACGAAAACGGAGTGTGACATAAGCCAGGATAAGAATGGTCGCAACTATCAGAGCTTTGAAAGCATTCGTCCGTAATTCTGCACCTATAGCCGGACCAACTAAATCTTCACCTAGTTTTTCCGAATCAAATTCTCCGGCATTCTCCTTGATAGATGCTAATAACGCATCTCTTTTCTCAGGGTCCAAAGCCTCTGTTCTAATGAGTGCTTCTGTATCTTCTTGCGATAACTGTACTTGACCGGTAAGACCAACTGAATCTAACGATTCAGTAATCTGCGCTTGAGTTACTTTTTGATTAAATTGAATATCTAACATGGTACCACCTGTAAAGTCTATCCCTAGGTTCAGACCTTGAACAGCAAGTGAAATAATACTAGGAATTAACAATAAAGCAGATAATGCGAACCATAGATAACGTTTCTTAACAATATTGAAATAAGCCTTATGCTCTTTTTGGACCTGCTCATAGCTGGCTACACCCGCTGCAGGAGTAAGTTCTGCTTGCTCAGTTCTTTTTATCGTGTTATTATCCGCCATTATATATCACTCCTTACTCCAAACAAGGATTTGCTCATACGAGGGTTAATTCCTACTATCCAACGCATAAGCATTCTGGTGAAGGTTATTGCAGTAAATAAACTAGCTATTATCCCAATTATTAAGGTGATGGCAAAACCCTTAATCGAAGATGAACCAAGGAGGAATAATGCCAGAGCAGCGAAAAGTGTTGTAATATTGGAGTCAAGAACAGTTAGGAAAGCTCTACTAAATCCAGCATCCACTGCTGCCCGTAAAGATTTACCCAGTTTGATCTCTTCCTTTATTCTCTCGTATACAATGATGTTCAAATCCACTGCCATACCGACAGACAGTACAAGACCTGCTATACCTGGCAAGGTAAGTACGGTCCCTATCGCATAGAGTAACCATAAGACGATTAAAGAAAATAAAACTAGGGAAAAATCAGCTACCATACCTGGTAAGCGGTAGACAATCACCATAAACAGAAGTATAAGCACTGCTGCATACAGTAAAGCATCAAGACTTTTGCTTAGAGAATCTGCACCTAATTGGGCACCAACCTGACGTTTTTCGGCAATGCTCATGCTTACCGGAAGAGCACCGGAACGTAAGAGGATAGCATATTGAGCTGCTTCTTCGAGAGAAGAATATCCTTGTATCTGACCTTCTCCAGTAAGGATAGGCGTATTAACAACAGGATTTTGAATTCTTTCTTCATCTAGATAAATCCCGATTTGTTTACCAAGATATTCGGTAGTAATCTGTCCAAATTCTTTGGTTCCTTCAGGAGTAAAAGTGATATGAACAACATAATCGGTTCTTGTACCGGAAGTATCTACTCCGGCTTTAGCATCTTTCAGTTCGGTTCCATCCAATAAGATATTACCTTCTGCATCTCGGAAAGTTAGCTTAGCAGTTGTCCTTAGAATATTTACAGCTTGATCAGGATCTTCGATCCCAGCAAGCTCAACTATTATCCTTTTTTTATCGTAATCGGCCTGAATATAAGGTTCGGCTACACCTAGACTATTGACACGTTGATCAATGATAGCCTTCGCCTTATCAATATCTTCTTCTGTTACAGGATTACCATCTTTATCAGGTTCTGCTTGTAAGACAAGGTGAACACCACCCCGCAAATCTAGCCCCAGCGGAATACCGGTATCAGGGTTCGTTAGGGGCTGGATAGAAAAGAAAACTGCGACTGTGACAAGTATAACTGTTAGTGCGAGTTTAATAATATTTCCCCGTTTCATTCTCGTTCCTCCTAATAGAATACATCGGACATGCTATACAAAAATTATTATATCCCTAGAAGACTTAGAGTGTCAATTAAGTGACAATAAGCATCGTTCTAAATTACAATAAAAAGGCAAGTGTTTTATCACTTGCTCTTTCAAAAAATTTCATCGTGTACCTTGTATCATAGATACCCTATCTAAAATGATATTATGTTATCTTATCTATTTGTCATCTTCATATTCACTTGGTGCATTATCAGCATCATCAACTTCAACAGGTTCATCTTTATCTTTCTTGGATTTTTTCTTGGTATCTTCTTTATAATCTCTATTTTCAATACTTTGGATTGCTGGTCTGATAAATTCTAGTTCAACATTATTGGCAACTTTTACTATAACAGTATCTTCGTTAATCTTGGTGACAGTACCATTAATACCGCCAATTGTGATTACTTTATCCCTGAGCCTTAAACTGTCCAACATGTTCCTGCGTTCTTTTTGTTGTTTGCTATTCGGTCTGATGATAATGAAGTATATGATCCCAAAGAATACTGCAAACCAAAGAACCATATTCATTAAGCTTTGATCCATTAGACTTGAATCCTCCTTTAAAATATAAAGTTTGTTATTATTCCTAAATTTAATAAAGAACCAGTTGGTTAACCTTACCATGCATGATTATATCATTTTTTCTTCCTTAAATCAGCAAATATTTCAAAATATTTATTATTTTTCATAACCATAATCAGAGAAGAAGTCTTTTTTGTATTGAATAAGCCTGTCTTCTCTGATAGCTTGTCTAATTTCTTCCATTAGGTTAAGCAAGAAGTGCAGATTATGGATGGTCATCAACCGAAGACCTAATATTTCATCCGCTTTGAGTAGATGCCGAAGATAAGCTCGGGAATAGTTTGTACAAGTATAACAACTACATGTAGGGTCTAATTGTGATAAATCCATTGCATACTCTGCGTTTCTAATTACAACTTTACCATAGCGAGTTAAGGCCGTTCCATTGCGAGCTATTCTAGTCGGAAGAACACAATCGAACATATCAATCCCCCGCATAGCACCTTCAATCAAAGCATCAGGCGAACCCACCCCCATTAGATATCTAGGTTTGTTCTCTGGCAGCAAAGGAACTGTTTCCTCAAGTACTTCATACATCATATCTTTTGGCTCACCAACACTTAAACCACCTATAGCATAACCCGGTAAGTCAAGTTGAGTAATATCTTGGGCACTCTTTTTTCTTAAATCTTTAAACATTCCCCCCTGAACAATTCCAAACAAACTCTGTTTATCTGTTGTTACTAAGGCTTTTTTGCAGCGCTCCAACCAACGAGTTGTTAAGTCAGTAGATTTCCTGGCATATTCGTAAGTACAAGGGTAAGGTATACATTCATCAAATGCCATCACTATATCAGAACCTAGAGCCATTTGGACCTCAATAGCTTTTTCCGGATTAAGAAATTGTTTGGATCCATCAATATGAGAACGGAACTCCACCCCTTCTTCTGTTATCTTTCTCAAGTCTCCAAGACTGAATACTTGAAATCCCCCACTATCAGTTAAGATAGCTCCGTCCCAATTCATAAATTTATGTAAACCACCGGCTTTCTTAATCAGTTCATGGCCAGGTCGCAAAAACAGATGGTATGTATTACTTAGGATTATCTTCGCCCCGATTGTTTTTAATTCCTCCGGACTCATAGTTTTTACAGTAGCCTGTGTACCTACAGGCATGAATACCGGAGTATCGATTATCCCATGGGGAGTATGGACCTTTCCCAAGCGAGCTTTAGTCTGACTATCTTTCTTTAGTATTTCCATATATACTGCTGCCAAAACCTTCCACATCCTCAAAATTATTCATATCTATAATATTAACATACAATCTCCAAAACTAAAAAACCGATAACGCTCTTTAACAGCTGTTTCATAGGCTTTCATTATCAATTCTCTATTAGCAAAAGCACTAACTAACATTATCAGAGTAGAACGAGGAAAATGAAAATTAGTGATTAACCCATCAATTATCTTGAATTCATAACCTGGATAAATAAATATATCTGTCCAACCATCAAGAGCTGAGAGTTCCCCTTCCTTCTTAGTACTATAGGTAGCCGCAGATTCCAAAGTTCTTACTACAGTTGTTCCGACAGCTATCACTTTACGGCCTTCCTTTTTTGCTAGATTAATCCTATCTGCCGTCTGCGGATCAAGCCTGAAATACTCTGAATGCATCTCATGCTCCAGAATATTCTCAGTCTTCACAGGCCTGAAAGTTCCTAAACCAACATGAAGTGTAATCTCCAAGATTTCTACACCTTTACTTCTTAACTTCTCCAATAAATCCTCTGTAAAATGAAGTCCAGCTGTCGGAGCTGCTGCTGATCCACTCTCTTTGGCATAAACTGTCTGATACCTTTCCTTATCCTCAAGTTCGATGTGAATATAAGGAGGCAAAGGCATTTTCCCTAACTCATCAAGTACCTCTTCAAATAGTCCCTCATATTCAAATTTTATCAACCGATTGCCATTATCCTTGATACTTATTAGTTCCCCTTCAAGTAGCCCTTTGCCAAATACTACTTTCTGTCCTAGTTTAAGTCTTTTTCCCGGTCTTAAGATTACTTCCCAGAGATCTTTTTCTAAACGATTCAGTAACAATACTTCAATCTGGGTACCGGTTGCTTTCTTATTTCCAAACAGACGGGCTGGTATTACTTTTGTTTTATTTAAAACAAGAACGTCGTCGGCTTTCAGTAGTTTATCCAACTGATTAAATTGATAATGAAATAATTCACCTTTTGCTCTATCTATAAGCATCATCCTCGACCTGTCCCTGGGCTCGATAGGAACTTGAGCAATCAGCTCCTCAGGTAGATAGAAATCAAAATCTTTTAACTGCATATTGAATGTCTCCTCTATAAACGAATCATAATAAATCTGATTAAAATCAAAAAAAATTCTACAAAATCAAAAACTATTACTACTTTTTTGGCTCATCTTAAATTACTAAGTAGGGATTCTACTAATGGTTGATGCGTGATAATAGTGTTGTAAGATATCCACGTAAGAATAACCCTGTCTGGCCATATTGTAGGCACCCCATTGAGACATCCCAACACCATGACCCCATCCTCTTCCATTAAATACAAAGACCCCAAAATGACGTGGTTCACTCCTTATTCCGTCATTCGAACTTACTAACTTAGCTAAAACGGGTCCGGGAATATCCTTATTCTTAGGTTCATAATCATTCAATAAGAACATAGGCTGACCTTTAACATAGGTTACATCTGGCAGGATAAATTCAACTTGGTATAATCTCCCCAGAAAAGATTTATCAGATATATTTCTGCCATAAGGATAAAATTTTTGAACAAAAGCTCCCCCAGATATGGCCTTACTATTTCCAAGCCAATCAGAAAGATAAACTTCATATACTCGCCCTGATTTGAGGGTTTTAACCTCAATAGTTCTGACAGGAGCAAGATCAAAAGCTTTTCCTAACGTATCGGCCGCAATCCAGAACTGCCATCTATCCACTATTCCTCCTACACCGTCCGAAAATGGATCAGGCTTCGAAGAATAGTGTGGGTCATGACTTACCCAGACATTTTGCGTTTCTTCCATATAACCACCATTATGGGCAGAATAGTAAACGGAGATCGGCTTACCTGTCGCTAGATCTACAAGTATTTCTCCTTCGGTCATTTCTACAGCCTGACTTGCTTCCCCTTCTACGCTTCTTCCTGCATAGGCCTGATGAATATTTGGCGAATCAGTGATGAGTCCACCTGAATCAGCATTCTTAATAAAGTATGTTCTAGCAGCAACAGCTTGCGCTTTAAGTGCTTCAAAACCCGTTGCTGCCCAAGCATTGCTCATTTCTATCGGAACTACGCCTTTTAAATAGTCTTCGCTATCCAAAGTATTAACAAGCTTCCAGGGAATCCCTTGCTCGGTTATTTGGAGATCCCCCCTATAGCTTAGCCAATCTTTATCAGGCTCTCTGACTTTAAAAACCCCATTATTAGTAACCATTTGAATAGTTTTTTTATCTAAAATGATAAGTTGGTTATGTATTTGTATGAATTTAGTTAGTCCGCTCTGTCCAACATAATAACTCTCTCCAGGTTGTAGTAGCTCATTTGCTTCATTATAGCTTAAATGATAAATTCCCTGAGTTACTTCTACCTCGAGCCAACCAGAGTCAGGAAACTTCCAGACAAGCTCTACGCTGATATTCTTGGCCAAACATACAGAAGGAGAAAAAAACAGAGCTATAAATACAATAAATAAAAAAGCTTTCTGTTTAACACAAAACTTCATTCTTTTACCTCATTACACATCTTCCTGTTAAACAGATTGCCCATATTCGATAAGCTATATTCAATATTTTTCCATAACTTTCTGGTTTAATCAGAGTCGGTAAACAGTGTATTATCTTGAACCTGCGGGGTAGTAATTCCAAGATGTGTATACACCTGGCCAGTTACAACCCTTCCTCTGGGAGTTCGTTGGATAAAACCCTGCTGAAGTAAAAATGGCTCAACAACATCTTCCAGTGTCTCAGCTTCTTCACCAACAGTAGCAGCCAGGGTCTCCAAACCTACTGGACCCCCATCGTACTTTTGGATAATAGTCAGTAAAATTTTCTTGTCTAAACTGTCAAGACCTACAGGATCCACTTCTAATTTATCTAATGCTTTAGAAGCTACATTTATATCTATTATCTTATCTCCCCAGAATTGCGCATAATCTCTCACCCTTTTAAGTAACCTATTTGCTACTCTGGGGGTACCTCTGGATCTTTTTGCTATTTCTTCCGCTCCATCACTGGATAATTCTACCTTAAGTATCCGGGAGGCACGGAAAACTATCTCCAATAGTTCCTCTGTAGTGTAGAATTCCAATCTGCTTATGACCCCAAATCTATCTCTTAAAGGAGATGTAAGCTGACCAGCTCTGGTCGTGGCCCCGATTAAAGTAAAAGGTGCTAAGGATAGTCTGACAGAGCGAGCACTTGGACCTTTCCCTATCATGATATCCAGACAATTATCTTCCATTGCCGAATATAGTATTTCTTCAGCCGTCCTGCTTAAGCGGTGTATTTCATCAATAAAGAGCACATCGTTAGGCTCAAGAGAAGTAAGAAGTGCTGCTAGGTCTCCTGGTCTTTCAATAGCCGGACCGGAGGTAGTTCTGATACTAACCCCCATTTCAGCTGCAATAATATTGGCTAAAGTTGTCTTTCCTAACCCTGGAGGGCCATATAACAGAACATGATCCAAAGCCTCTCCCCTGTTTTGGGCAGCATGGATGAAGACAATCAGGTTTTCTTTGACCACGGATTGCCCGATATATTCCTTTAGTCTGCTAGGTCTTAGACCCTCAGTATCCCTATCCTCAAAATGCTCAGTGGAACTTATTATTCTCTCGCTGTCCAATTCTTCCCCACCACCAATCATCTTTTTTCCTTAGACATAGCCATAAATCTTAACGCTTCTCTTATACGATCTTCCATATTAAGTACTTGATTTTTGTCAATTTTCTCCAATGCTTCTCTTACTTCCTGTCTGCTAAATCCTAAAGCCAGTAGATAATCAAACTCTTCATTCCCCTGACCAGAAGAGATGATGGTGCTGTCGTTCTTAGTATCCATATTATCTATTCCTGCGTACATTTCAGCCTTATCTTTGACCTTTTCCTTTAATTCCAGGATTACTCGTTTAGCTGTTTTACCACCTATCCCGGAAACTTCAGTGAGCATAGAACTATTTTCTTGGACAATTGCAGTAATAATCTGACGAACGGAAAAGGTTGATAATATAGCAAGAGCAGCTTTGGGACCAATACCCGAAACCCCTAATAATTGAATAAACAGATCCTTATCTTCAACATTACTAAATCCATAGAGGATTAAGTCATCTTCGCGAACAATTAAATGAGTATGGAATGATATTTCATCTCCAACCTGCACATTAGCAGTACAAGCAACCGTTGTATTTACGATGTAGCCAATACCGTTAACATCTAAGACCAATTTATCTGTACTGATAACCCAAACAGTTCCTCTCAATAAACCTATCATCTCTTAATCCTCCTTAGATACGTCTCATACTATGGGCATGGCATATCGCAACAGCTAAAGCATCTGCGGTATCATCTGGCTTAGGGGTTTCTTTAAGAGCCAGCAAAGCCCTAACCATGAACTGAACTTGCTGTTTGTCAGCTTTACCATAACCTACAACTGCTTGTTTAACCTGCAAAGGAGTATATTCAAATACTTCAATATTATTTTTGGCAGCAGCCAGAAGTATCACACCTCTTGCTTGTCCTACTGTAAGAGCAGTTGTCGTATTGCGATTAAAGAATAATTCTTCCACAGCCATCACATCAGGTGGATTTTCTCTTAGGAATTTGTCAAGAGATTCGTATATTATAAGCAGCCTTTCGGCCATGGGCATATCCGATTTGGTTCGCCAACAAGAATAACTAACAGGGATGAGCTTTTGTCCCTGTTTCTCAATCAAGCCATAACCCACTATCGCCGTTCCTGGATCAATCCCCAAAATCAACATCTTTTTCTCCTAGAGTCAATTATATCTATAAATCTTCGTCCATAAGGGAATCAGAAAGGTCAAAATTAGTATACACCTTTTGAACATCATCATGTTCTTCCATTAAATCAATTAGTTTTATCACTTTTCTTGCTTGATCTATATCTGAAATCTCAGTTTTATTTATAGGTATAAGATTAATTGTTGCCTCTTGAATAGAAATATCACTATCTAAAAGAGCTTGCCTTACATCTTCCATATTTGAAGACAAAGTAAATATCTCATAGCTTTCCTCTTGTATCTCAACATCCTCTGCACCAGCTTCTAAGGCTAAAAGCAAGAGGTCATCCTCATTATTTTTTGTTTCTTCTTTGCTTACTGTAATTTGTCCCTTTTCTGCAAACATCCAGCTTACACAGCCACTTTCTCCCAGATTACCTCCGTTTTTAGAAAAGAGATGTCTCATTTCTCCTGCGGTGCGGTTCCTATTATCCGTTAAAACCTGTGCCATAATAGCAACACCACCTGGTCCATAACCTTCGTAACGAAGTTCTTCGTAATTCGTTCCCTCTCCGTCTCCGACACCTTTTTGAATGGCCCTATTAATATTATCGTTAGGCATATTAGCCGCTTTAGCATTTTCTATAGCTATCTTTAAACGGAAATTACCGTTGGGGTCAGCACCACCAGTTCGAGCCGCAACTAAGATCTCTCTAGCTATTTTAGTAAAGATTCTACCCTTAACAGCATCCGATTTTGCTTTTCTGTGTTTAATGTTAGCCCACTTGGAATGACCGGCCATTTCAAACCCTCCTACTTATCAAATTCAGTTTTTCTGCAAATACCCCACTTTGCGCCTAAAGCAATTCTTTGTAGTATATTCACTTGTCAACTACGCTATCTACCAAACAAAGCGATGTTAGATTTGCTTAAAATAACTATTCGCTATCAGAACTTGGCCCAGTGCCAGGCCTCCGTCACCTGCCGGTAACAGACTGGGATAATGTGTTATTACTCCAATCTCCTTAGCCAAATCTAACAAGATTTCTGTTAGAAGTTTGTTCTGAAAGACACCGCCGCTTAAAACAACTTCTTTCTTCTTTGGTTCTATTATCAGAACCGTTTCCAACATGATACAGGCTAAAGAGTAATGGTAACGAAAAGCTATCTCATCTCTTGGTTTACCAACAAGGATTTCTGATACAATCGTCCTGAATAAACTACCTGGCTTAAGTACAACTGCTTCTAAATCCATATCGAAGTCGAAAGAATACAAATCATTTTCTTTCCGTGTCTCAAACATCTTCGTATATATATCTTCAATACTTGATTTTAGAGTATTAAAACTAGTCTGAGAATCTTGTGAACGTCCTATCAATTGCCTTAAGCATTCTAACCTGTCAGAAGCTTCCTGTTTCATTTTTCTAACTTCAGGTGCATAATCCAACCCAAATATTGTAGCATAATCTTGAGCTGAGTGGTGCTTATTAATTTTCGTTAGCCAAGATATTGCTTCACTTTCGAGTTCTATTGCTGCTTGTCCTTCATAGGAAACTTCTAGACAGACACCAAGTAATGCACTTACCACATCAAATAATCTACCCGCACTTGATGTCTCATATATCTGGAAACCACTCTTCAATTGGCCATCAAGAATTGTTTTTTCCAGGGCGGAAAGATTAGCCCAAAGAAGCTCTGTATCCTGATACTCACTTGGACTAAGCAGTTGCTGCAAGTAGGCATAAGCAATCCTTAATGGTTTCTTAGCCCCTGCGTCACCACCAGGTAAAGGAAGATACTCAAGATGTGCTTTGCGTTCATAACTCGTAGCGTCACCATACAGGAATTCAAATCCCCATATTCTACCGTCTTCACCATAACCTGTTCCATCACAAATAATTCCTAGCGTAGGTTTGTTTAGACGGTATTCTTCCATCACACTCACCAGATGGGCATGGTGATGCTGCACTGTACATTTGGGTAATTTCATCTGTTTTGCCATTTTCGAAGTCGCATATTCAGGATGAAGATCATAAGAGACTTTGTCCGGAAAAACATTGGCTACTTTCTGATAAGAGTGGAATTCTAGTTCAAAGCGCTCATAGTTATCATAGCCATGCATGTCTCCAATATATTGACTCATAAATGCTTTTTCTCCGGATGCCAGACAAAAAGCGTTTTTCAGCTCTCCCCCTAAAGCAGCTATAGATCCGTGGACTTCACTCTGTAAAAATATTGGCAGAGGTACATATCCTCTGGCTCTTCGTAGAAAAGTAGTCTTGCCTCCAATAACTTGAATAACAGAATCATCGCAAGGATGAAAAATATCTCTATCATGAACAAGGAAATAATCAGCAATCCCATTTAAATCTCTCAAAGCTATCTCATTATCATATATAAGAGGCTGGCCACTCAAGTTGGCACTAGTCATAACTAAAACATCGATAGTACTCTGAAATAATAAATGATGTATAGGTGTATACGGTAACATGATCCCTAGGGTATGTAGGTTAGGAGCAACATGACTGGAAAGCTTACTATCGTATTTGTCTAATCGTGATAATAAGACTATAGGTGAAGCGGGACTAGTTAGAATGTTTTTTTCTTCTTCAGACAGATAGACTTCTTGAGATGCAATATCTAGATTACGTACCATAAGGGCAAAAGGCTTAAGCCCACGTTCCTTAATATCACGTAGTTTTTTTACTGAAGGTTCATTATAAGCATCACAGACCAGATGGAATCCTCCAAGCCCTTTGACAGCGATGATTGCGCCAGATTCCAATAACTTAACGCTTTGCAAGACTTCAATCTCTCGGCCATCACCATCTAATAGTCTCAGAGAAGGACCACAAACTTCACAAGCAACTGGTTGAGCATGAAATCTCCTATCCAGCGGATCCTCATATTCCTCTCGACACCTAGAGCACATAGAGAAAGTGTCCATAGTAGTTTTATCACGATCATAGGGTCTATCTCGAATAATTGTATAACGGGGACCACAATTTGTACAATTGATAAAGGGATACAAGTATCTTCTATCACCTTTATCAAACATTTCTTGCAAACAGTCAGGACATGTTCTGATATCAGGAGATATTAGAACATCTGCTTGAGCAGCGTTATCACTCTTAATTATTTTAAAATCCGTATAACCTTGATATTCAGTAACACTTATATCTGTAGCGGTAATAGTTGCCAAAGGAGGAGTCTCATTTTGGAGAGCAAAAGTAAATTCCTCAATTTTTTCTCCTTCAGCATGAATATCCAAACCGTTACTGGAATTCTTGACCCAACCATTTATATCAAAATTGTTGGCAATCTTAAACACAAACGGTCTAAAACCAACACCTTGTACTATCCCATCATAATGAATTTTAATAGCTTTTTTCATTCTGATAATCTCTTAAACTTTCATACGTTACTAAGTGTAAGTTAATAACACTATAATCTATTTTTCAAACTTGATGTCTTAATATTACACTTAAAAGTATTTTACACTTATTATTCTTGCGAAACAACAAATCACCTAAACTAAAACTTAAACATTCTTTTGAAAGAGTCTGATTACGACTAGTATAAATTGAATTTTCAGACTTTTGTAATTGGTCTGGCCAATACCGATAAAATAGGTTAGAATATTGTCGTGGAGTTGTATATTCTCATCTACTCCTCCTCAATATTATCTAACCCCTCTATTGGCCTGACTTATGTCGGGCTCTTTTTTTGTCCATTTTTATCATAACTCTAAAAAACTCAGTGTTCGCCTTTTCTATTCGTTCTGTTCTTTAATTTTACAACCTTAATCGCCTAAGAAAAAACCGCTGAATGCAGCGGTTTAAGTCAATAAGATTCAGATACAACAGCAGCGATACTTAATCGGATTATATCGGCTGATGTATGCTTTTATAAATATCTTCAAATTTCGGTTCTTCAATTATTTTTCCATCTAAAGTAATATAGATCTGCTTACCTGAACCAGTATGGTTTCCTTTCAAACGGATGGTTTTTACTCTAACAAACGCATTCATTTTTAATTGTTCAATTTTGTCAGTCATTTTATGGTATAACTCTTTAGAGCCCAAAGCTGTACACGCATCACATGTGCAAATAGTAAATTCACGTGTTACAAACGCAGAATCGTCCTTTTTGCGAACATTTATACCAACATACTCACTATTTACAGGGCTATACTGGGTGTGCAGCAGTTTATGAGCTAGATCCGAGTTAGCTTCACCGTAAAAGTCTTTATACAATCTGAGCACATCTGGGTTCTCTTGCGACTTACGGTAGATAGAAGTCTTATCTATATCCACAAGTACCTGCTGCCGCTTTTCTAGGGCATCTATTTTTTCCGGAACAGGATGCCCTGCTCCACAGATACAGCCCCCTGGGCAAGCCATTACTTCAATCAGGTCGTAGCCAACATCTACACCCTGAATAATTTTTTCGATAATCGGCTCGGCATTATTCAGACCACTTATGACCGCAACGTGTACTTTAGTGCCGCTAGCTTCAACAGTAGCTTCTTTTACACCTTCGAAACCCCGTACTTCTTCAAAATCCAAATGATCAGTGAGTACTTTTCCTGTAAGCTTCTCAACTGCCATACGCAGAGCAGCTTCAGCTACACCTCCTGAGGCACCGAAGAGTATGCCTGCACCTGAAACTCGTTTGTAGGGATTACAAAAGTCTTGAGGCACGACGTCATTCGGGTCAATTAGTTTCTGTTCAACCATTTCCAACATCTCAGTTGAAGTTAGAACAGCATCCACATCACGCATTCCTTCAGGTGCGAATTCTGGACGAGCCGCCTCATATTTCTTGGCAATACACGGAACTATTGAAACAACATACAAATCTTTTTTATCGATACCCTCTAACTTGGTAAAATGATTTTTTACCGTAGCCCCCATCATCATTTGGGGAGATTTACAACTTGAAAGGTGAGGGATTATTTCTGGATAACGCCTTTCCACAAAGTTAACCCAACCTGGGCAACAGGAAGTAAATTGAGGCATTACCTCCTCTTTCGCTATGCGGTTCAAAAACTCTGTTGTTTCTTCAATTATGGTTAAATCTGCTGCGAAAGTGAAGTCAAACACTTTATTAAAGCCCATTTTTTTAAGCAGGCCTGCCATAAAAGAAGACGCATCATTGAAGGGAATCCCGAAATGAGAAGAAACAACACTGCGCACAGCCGGGGCAACAAAGGCCACAACAGTTTTATCCGGATCATTGATTGCTCTGAAAACTTTTCCTTTTTCACTCCGGTAATCGAGAGCACCGCAGGGACAGGCATTTACACATTGACCACAACTAACACAATCAGTTTTCTCTAACGGAAGGCCGCTTTTTGTCCCAACAAGTTGGCGACCATGTTTCATATAAAATGTGAGAACATCCGGTCCTTCAACCTCAGCACAGGCAGCTATACATCGCCCGCACGAAATGCATTTATTATGATCACGCACAATCACAGAATGGTCTTCAACTAGAGGAATAAGTGGACGTTCATGAGTTGGATTCGAATATTCAATATTATGAGCACTTGCTTCATTTCTTAGGTCACAATCATACCGTTCATGACAGCCACATTTAAGACAGCGACGAGCTTCCTCTCTTGCAGTTTGTTCCGTGTAACCTAAATCAACTTCCTTGAAATTATTTTTACGTTCTTCAATGGAAATTGCAGGCATCTTAGCACGTTCTAATTTTGGGATTATCTCGAACTCCCATTTGGGGAGATCCTCCATAGAACCACGGCTGCAACTATAGTCAATATGTTGTTCCTTGACATATCCTTTCATCAAGAAACTATCCATAGCCTCAGCTGCACGACGCCCTGCTGCTACTGCCTGAATAACAGTTGCGGGCCCTGTAACGCAGTCACCGCCAGCAAAAATGTTGAGTTCAGACGTCTGAGAAGTCTTGCCATTGATTTCAATGTCTCCCCATTTATTCAATTTTACCGGCAGGTCATTATAGAGAAATTGGGTGTTTGTACTCTGACCAATTGCTCCAATAATTGTGTCCGCTTCAACGTGTATATCACTGCCTTCAATCGGAATTGGGCGACGACGACCGGAACGATCAGGTTCCCCAAGCTCCATTTGAATGCAATGAAGCACCTTTTTACCGCCTTCAGCAACAATTTTACTTGGTGCTGTCAAAAATAGCATTTCGACACCTTCCTGCAAAGCTTCTTCTACTTCATAAGCTTCAGCAGGCATATCTTCCATGGTGCGGCGGTAGACAAGTTTAACAGATTTTGCTCCTTTACGGAGTGCAGTACGGGCACAGTCAATTGCCGTATTGCCACCACCAATAACAATTACATTATTACCCAGCTTAATTTCTTCCTGCTTGGTTACCTGTTCCAGGAACTGTATTCCCAGCCACACTCCTTCCAGGTTTTCACCTTCAATCTGCAAGGAAGTTGCCCGCCAGGAGCCAATCCCAAGATAAACAGCATCAAAATCTTTATGAAGATCCTCGAGATGAATATGGGTTCCGAGTTTCTTCTTGGTCATAATCTTAACGCCTAAACTTTTTATAAGCTCAATCTCCTGATCCAGTGTAGCTTCAGGCAGACGATACTCAGGAATTCCATAACGCATCATTCCTCCTGCATAAGATTGTCCTTCAAATACAGTTACATCATGGCCGTTTATCGCACTGTAATAGGATGCTGTAAGGCCGGATGGGCCCGCACCGACAACAGCAATTTTCTTACCTGTTGCAGGATTTTTTTTTGGAATCCATGGTTGTTCTCGCTCTATATCCCAATCTGCAATAAAACGTTTCACATTATTAATTGCTACAGGAGAGTCAATCAGGTTACGTCGGCATTGTGCCTCACAGGGATGTGGGCAAACCCGTCCACAGACAATTGGGAAAGGATTCTTTTCTTTAATCACTTGCACTGCTGCTTCAAAATTACCATTACCTGCATGTCGAAGATAAGCTTGAATATCAATGTTTGCAGGGCAAGTCATTACACAAGGAGCGACACAATCTGCATTATGATCGGATAGAATTTGTTCCAGACGAATCTTTCGATAATTTTCCAGTTTGGGGCTATTGGTACATATCACCATGCCCTCTTTAATAGGAGTATGACACGCTTTTACATCCCGTTGATCGTGTCCCTCCCCTAACTCAACCACACACAATCCGCAGTTCCCATTAGAACGCTCAAGTCTGATATCATAACAGAGATGAGGAATATGAATATCTTCCTGAATCAATGCCTGTAGGATAGTGAGGTCGTCATAAACTTCCATTTCTCGTCCGTTAACAGTTACAGTAATTCGATTATGCTTTGTGATTTTTTTCATTAGTATAATCCCCTCTTTGTGAAAATCAGTATATTTATTCTAATTGTAGCAAATAAAAGATTATTTGTATGTACCTCTAGGAATACACGTACTGTTATGAATATTTAAAATGTTCAATTCTATTTAGTTATCACAATAAAAAAAACAGGACATCCTTTATAGATGCCCAATTATATCTATCCTAATCTAACCTACATTTCAATCAATACCTGCCAAGATGAAGAGTTTGGTTCTAACCGGATATTTACTTGCTGTGAAGATGAAATTACTGTCTAAACTATCGTATACGCCACTCTCCATATTAATCATAGGAATCTCTAGTACCTTTTCAGAACTATGCGTATGGACATCATAACTGCCAAAAACTAATAGGCTATTTTTATCGTCAGTTTCCCCAGTGGGTAATTTTGTTTCCCAATAGAACAATTTGCCTTTCTTATCGGGATAGTAGTTTGTAAATTTATCCTTTGGAACATCCTTTATAAGATCAATTTTTTCACCGGTATCAATATTAAGCAGCATTGGGTGGTTGGTTTCACTATATGCAATGTTGTTACTATAAAGCAAGTTATAATCGTACCATTCGGTGAATACTCTCTCCTCCGCATCACACTCAAAAAACCTATTGTCTGATCCGTCCACTTTTATTACTCCCGTACCTACGGACCATTCATATCCAACTATTCTATACAGAATCTGCGTTGAATCCGGAGAAAAGACTGGATATCTTGGTACTTCCCAATCCATGCCGTTAGGATCTTTCCCAATTTTAGATTCTACTATTATCATCTTGTTTTCAAAGTTGATATCAGAGACCAAAAGCCCCTTTTGTGTAGTATAAGCAATGGTTCTTCCATCTGAAGAAATATCCATATCATCTGGTTGTAATATCTCACCCTCTGGATATTTTATCTCTTCCAGCAACTTAAAACTTGAGCTGTCTAATATTATAATCTTATCTGACAACATAAGGGCAGTTTTATTATCTTCTAATTCCGTAACCTTGATAGAACTGTTCTCTTGGAGTGAAATCCCAGTGTAAAAATCAGTACCGTTTTGAGTATCATAAACATAGACCCTGCTCTCTGTATCATTACGGAAGACAATTAAACTGCGTCCCGAATCGAAGCTTATCACATGACTTATCTCATTAAATCCATCCTCGAAAGCATTTGCTGTTTGGGCGAGGTACAAAGTAGGCTGATTAACCTGTTCTGCTTTCCAGACTGGGTAATCCATATCATTTATTTGCTCAAGAGTCTTTCCAGATAAAGAACGGTATTGTCTATTCGTTCTGGATACTTCGTCCTTAGAATAGGTTACTCCCCCCAGGATTTTTTCATCTTGAAAATATATTTCAGCTACAGTTTTCTTGTCTTCTAAAAGTAATATTATACTTTTAAGATTAACAGGACCGTAGCTATCGTGCTCACTGATATTTGCGACCTCATCATCAAGGAAAGCATTCAGGCTTTGGATATTGGTATCGATGCATAGGTCTTCCCATGTTATCACTTTATCAATACCTTCATTAATTACTTCAACAGGTTTCAACCCTTCTTGAATTATGTAATCTTTTGCTTCTTCGATTTGAGGGTTAACTTCAGGATCAAGTTCTGGCTCAAGTTCGGCTTCGGATTCTATTTTAGGAACAGGTATAGGCTTTTCGACTTGCTCATCTTTATTACATGATGTTAGCAAGATTACTAACAGGATTATAAAGAATGTAATAATGACATTTTGGGTTAGACTTCCTCTAAAATTTCTTTGGAAAAAGGACATGACTTTTCTTAGCATAATTAATCATCACCTTCTTGGTTATTCATCATTTTGCTTTCGATACTAATAATACATCACTTCAATCATATTATATATACTTTTCACAAACTTCCAGTTCATTGACCAAATTTTTAAATAATAGTATCATATTGTTATCTAGCAATATATTGTAAGAGAGTAATTTTTTGGTGCAAGGAGGAAATCATGTCCAGACCATCTTGCGGCCTAAATCCATTCTGTCTCTCCCTAGAGTCACATATCAGAGAATGTTTGTGCAATATTTCATCACCTTGTACATACCCACCAAAAAAGAATATTACTGTGAAAATTGGTAAACACGGTTATTTGTTTTTAATTGTTAAAGGTGTGGCTATTACATTAAAGCAGCGTCCTGATGGAAGGCAGATTGGTATCGACTGCGTGGGACAAGGTAATATTATTGGACTAGGCAATATTCTCCTGGAAGAAAGAAACGACATAACTTTTTATACCAAGACAGAGATAGAAGCTTGTTGTTTTTCTACTAAAGACTTTATTGATCTCTGTTCAAAATCTCCCGAATTAAGTATTGAAATTATTCATAAGTTAAGTCAACGCTTTTCTCAGGCCGTTAGTAACATTGAACATCATGCTTTAGATAATAGCACGGAAAAAATACTTTATCGGATTCAAAAACTAAGCTATGAATTCATGTCCTTACAGAAACAGGTATTTTCTTTCACCCATGAGGAATTAGCTCTTTTAGCAGGCATGAATCGAGTAACGGCAAGCCGTGTTATCGATAATCTTAAACAGTCTGGTCTTATTATTTGCTTGGGTAAAGGCAAGTTTAAAATAAATGATAAGACTAATTCAAATATTTATTAACTTTGTAATTGTTTAATATTTCTCTAACAAAAATGAAGCCTCCATTAGCATATCTCTCATATGCTAATGGGAGCTTCATTTTCTTAGGGCGAACAGATTTATATTTTTAATGAGGTATGACAAAGATCTCTTGGGGAGCTTTGTGCAGTCGCATACATCCAAACTCAGTCGTAAAGAAATTATCACAACAAAAAGTAAATGCTGTGTTGGTGGATAGTCGGGGATGAATTGCAATATTCATATTGGGTTTAATCTTTATTGTCTCCTCCGATAAATTAGCCGGACGCTCAACTAAATCGTATCCTTGGCCGTGGGCAAAAAGACTATTTTCAGTGGGGTAGCCGTTCTCTTCCAGAAATGAATTAAGTGCTTCCTGTATTTGAAATAGATTTGCCCCGGGTTTAAGCATATCTGCACAGATTTTCTGAGCCTTTATATTTGCTTCCCAGAGTTTCAGCATTTCTTCAGTCGGCTCATTAAGGCAAAATACCCTGGCGATTTCAGCATAATAACCACCTGGTCCGTTGGTTTCAATTAAAACTGTAATATAATCGTTTTCACCAATAACTCTATTTTGTAAGTATGGGCTGCTGTGTTTTGCCAAGCCGCCAATTGGTGCAGAACCGAGCATCAGCAGTTGCTCCTCAGAACCCATGTCAAAAAGTAAATGCTGGATAATTGCCCGTAGTTCAATGTCTTTCATTCGAGGATGAAGAAAGGCGGGAATAGCCATAATTACACTATCTTGAATAGCGCAGGTCTTCTTAATAAGATTAAACTCATCTTTACTTTTTATGGCTTTTATTTCATCAATAGCATCAGTTATATCAAGAAATTCAACATTGAGTAAGTTATTTCTAAGATGTTTATCAAAGGTTGAGGGAATAAAAGCTGGCCCCACAATACCAACAGTCTTTGCTTTCATTTGACGAATAACTTTTTCCGTAGCCTCTGCATCTAATGTGTTTGTGTAATTAAAGGTAAGAAAATAGGGAAGCCCGATTACTTCCTTGACTCCATATGTTGCCCATAAAGGAGGAAAAGCTGGTCTTGGAGGGCCCCCGCAGGAAATTATAGTCATCTCTTCATTTAAGGGGAAAATTACCGTAATGGGGTAAGAATTCTCCGCAAATACATCGGTAAACCATCGTACATAACCACCCAGATGCTTATTACAGTTCTGCATAATTAAACAATCGATGTTCATAGATTTCATCACGGATCTTACTGCTTCATGGCGCCTCTTCAATTCTCTCTCAGGAATAGGCTCTTTTAGTCTCTCTTTGCGTTCTTTTTCACCCAAAATAACTCACCATCCTTATTAATTATTTGCATTAATACAAATTTCAACTTCGGTTACTAGAATTTACATAAGCATGTTGGGAAGGAAGAGAACAATCTGCGGAAATGCCATTACCAAAGCAGTACAGATTATTAATGCTAATAAAAATGGTAAAGCTGCTTTAAAAATTACTGGCAGAGGAACCTCCGGTGCAATCCCGTGGGCAATATAACATCCCATGCCAACTGGTGGAGTAATCTGTCCCATGATAACACAAAGAGTAATAATAACTCCAAACCATATTGCATCAAAGCCAAGTATTTCTACAATTGGGAAGAAAATCGGTACTGTAAGGATAACTACAATAATTCCATCAATAAAGCAACCCGCAATCAGCAAGATTATACATATCAGTATCATCACTACAATGGGATAAGTATTTAAACCAATAAGCCAGTCGGAAATTATCATAGGAATTCCCGAGATGGAAATAAATCTGCCGAAAATCATGGCACAAGCAAGAATAAACAAAATCATGCCAATAGTCTCAGCCGTATCTCTGAGTGAAGCCACAAAAGCTTTCCAAGGCAGTTTTTTTCTAACTACTGTAAGGACAAGTAGCAGAAAACAACCGACTCCACCACCTTCAGTCGGCGTAAAGAAACCAATTGAAAGACCGCCTATTGATAGCCCAAAAATAATGAATGTTTCAATCAGACCGCCTCTCATAGCTTCAATACGTTCCCTCCACGTGAATTTTTCTCCTCTGGGTGCTAATGAAGGATTTCTCTTCACTTGGATATAGATGACCAACATATAAAGTAACAACAATAAGATGCCTGCTCCTATACCGGCGATAAACAATCTGCCGATAGAGCAACCTGTTTCGATACCGTAGATGATAGCAATGGTACTAGGTGGAATCAAAAGTCCCAGTCCTCCACCCGCAGCTGTACAGGCAGTACGTAGCCCGTCATCATAATTATGCTTTTTCATTTCGGGGTAAGCTATGGAACTAATTGTTGCTACAGTAGCAGGTGCCGAACCACAAACTGCACCAAAAGAAGCACAAGCTACTTCAGAAGCTAAGCATAGTCCACCCGGGCGATGCCCGATTAATTTATATGCTAATTCGAAAAGTTGACTACCGATACCAGATCGGTAGGCAATATAACCCATCCAGACAAACATAACTACAGTACTCAAATCGTAGTTAGCAAAACTAGCAAACATATCAATGGCTATCAAATTTGTAGCAGCTTTAGTACTACTAAGCAAACTGAATCCCAAAAATCCGAATAACGCCATTGTCGTACCGATTGGCATACCCAGTATTAAAAACAAGAAAAAAGAAAGGGATACAAGCAATGTAATTGTTGTGTCCATTATTCTGCCCCCTTCCAACTGTTAAGATCTGATAAAAGATTGCAGATTGCTGTAAGAAGAAAGATCACCAAGCCTAAAAAAAGACATAGAATCACAGGCCAATGGGGAATTTTCATAATCCAAGTAGCATTTCCATGTCCATAGGCACTAAAAATGTACAGAAAAAAACGCCAAGTCACAACACTTATGACTAATATCGCAAGTGAGTTCACTACGACGAAGATAAATTTAGCGATATGCGATGGTAGGTATTGACGAACAAAATCTATTCTAATGTGCTTACGCTGTTTCTCTGTTACACTTACAGCAAATGCAACAGCTAAGGCGTTTAACATACTGACAATGTCCGTCAGTCCTGGAATCGGGGCATTTAGAAATATACGCATCAGAACGCTTATTGCTACAACCATCATTGTAGAAAATAGAACAACATTTGCCGCAATGCCCGTTATTTTGGTAAGTATATCAATAATTCTTTCATATTTATTCATAAAAGTTTTGTCCATAAATATACTACTCTCCTTGCTTCAAATTAGTTACGAAGGGAAGGTGACAAAAGCCGCCTTCCCTTGCATTTATAACAAAACAATCAGGAAGAGTATTTATTAACCAGATCTATCAAATAATCGTAAGCACCCTGACCATCAAGACCTGCAGCATTTTTTTCCTTAATCCAATCATCATGCTGAGACTTCAAGACGTCATACCATCTTTGAAGCTCCGTATCGCTTAGTTCTATAATTTCAATGTTTTTATCTCTAGAAATCTGAAGTCCATCATTATAGTACTTTTCGCCGAGCTCTGCCGTATTCACAACTGCTTCTAAGTTTATCTTCTCAATTTCCGCCTGAACAGCTGGAGGAATCGAGTTCCATGCGTCTAGATTCATGAAAATTACATGCGGAATATTAGAAATACCTGGGGTTATAGTCATGTATTTTGAAACCTCACCTAAATTAAGAGGAGCACCCATAACTCCGGGATTGGCCATATTAAGATCAACTGTACCCTTTAGTAAGGCATCATATGTTTCCGACATCGTTATACCTACAGGAGTGCCGCCTAATCTTTTGATAGTATCCTGACAGAACCCTGTAACCCTAACTTGAGTTCCCTGGAGATCTTCCAGTTTTTCAATTTTTTTGTTACCCATTAAAACAGATGGGGGCATACTATAGGCCCAAAGCATTTTTACATCTTTATACTCTTCAAAGTCTGCATGAACCCAATCGTTTACCGCCTTGGAAGCCGTGATGGTATCAGGGAATTTAATGCCGCCCATGAAGAAAGCACCAAAAAGTGGGAACTCGGAAGGGTTATAAGCTAAGTCTTCCTCCCCAATTTCAGCAACCCCATCACGAACTCCCTGGTAAATACTCCCAGACTTTAGAAGAGTACCACCTCGGTGGATAGTTACGGTAATTTTGCCTTTAGTAACTTCATTGATACTGTCCGCCCATGTCTCAAAAGCCTGAGTCAAAATATGATTACCTGGTAAATTAATGGGCATATTAAGTTCCATTGGCTCCATGTTTGCAAGAGCCGTTTCAAGATCCTCGGCACCACTGCTAGGGGCACTGCTTGGGGTACTACTACTTGGGGTACTACTGCTCGAAGAGCACCCTGCCATTGTAAAGGCAACTGCAATTACAAGAATCAAAGTTAAAATTCTTTTCATTTTCATAGTCATCCTCCTCAAAATATATAATATATTTGTGTTCAGCGGTTCTGCATTACACTGATTGTCAATAACGGAAACTGGAATCATTCACCTATAATCATTAATTCGATATCCAAACCATACAGCTTCTCGCAACCATTCTTTGTTACAACATACATATTTCCTGGACTGAACATACCAGGCTCACCGAGTTTAAATCCTGGGACAGCGGCACTAGGATGGAGAACAAATACCATCCCCTCCTCGAGAATTAAATCTGCTTGAGGAGAAAACGTTCCTTCGTCCATGGTCAGCCCCATAAGATGACCGTGTGGTCCGGCATTAAAATCAGAAGAATTAAGGAAGCCTGCCTTAGTGATGGTTTCATCCATTACCAAGCATACATCCTTTGCATTAATACCAGGCTTGACAATCTTAGAAGAGTTTATTTGTGCTGTGCTGGTAGCTGTATACAGATCCACCATAACTGGTTCAGGCTCACCTATACTGGCACAGCCTACCCGTTGAGTCCAATAACCGCCAATACAGGTGGTAATCTCCATCAAAATCATACTATTACTATCGATCCTTACAGGAGAGTGCGAACTTGTCCAGTAAGGCACTGATACATCGTAAGGATTAATCTGCATAAGGTTAAAATCCTTATCTGCTTTGTTTGCATACATAATCCTGCACCATTCGGCAGTAATCTGATAATCGTACATACCTGGCTTAATAAAATACCTCATGGAGTCCCAAATTTCATCACAGACACGAGCTGACTCTTTACACAGGCTCAATTCCCCGGGAGATTTAACCCTTCTTAATGCAGTGAATCCTTCGTTTATATCGGTGAATTCTGCATTTGGGAACACCTTCAAAAGTGCTTCGTATTTGGCTGCATCCATAAGTACCTTGTCAACTCCGATTTTGCCATTTTCCAATCCTAACTTCCTTATGTAACTAGATATTTCTTCAAAAGTAGGGAAGTGAAAGTGTTCACCATCAAACCATATATCATCTTTGAATTCTTCGATAGCTCTCAACTGATATGACCTTGACGGGTGAAACGCAAATACCTCCGGCTCACCATCTGCCGGAAACAGAACGTAAGCATACCGTTGGCCAATTCTAAAATACTGACCCGTGATATACCTAATATTAGATTCTTCCCACGCATTCCCCGAAAGCAGGATAGCATCCAGTCCTTCATCTTTGATAAACTTCCTTACCCTACTATAACGCCAATTCTTATCTTCTAGGGTTAATCCTATTTTTTCTGTATTCATAGCAGTTCTCCTTGGATCAAATATTTTTCCTCACTTTAATCCCTGATATTTCTGAACGAATGCAAGTATTTGTAACCACCTCCGTCTAACAGCAAATAGGTTAGAAAGTAAAGCCTAGGCAAAATAACATTTAGTGTTATTTTTTTCATTGTATTATGTATAGCTAGATACTATCTGTAGCCAAGACTACAAAATCTAAATATTTTGAAAATAATTATTAGGCTCTGTCGCAACGACTTTAATGCATGCACGGGAAGGTAAGTCGTATTAATATAGTAAAGGAGTACATGCGTACTCCTTTTTATTACCTGGGCCGCTCCTTGCCATCCATGGCACCGCGGCACT
>LOEZ01000006.1 GCA_001516055.1 Gracilibacter sp. BRH_c7a | reverse complement strand
CGGACCTCAGAAAGCAACCGAACTGGCTGAGGTCATCCAGATCACACCCGGAGCGATTACCGGAGCTAGTGATAAACTTGTTACCGAAGGCTTCGCCCAGCGCCGAGGGGTAGAAGAAGACCGGCGGGTGGTATATTTAGAGATTACTGAAACGGGGAAAGAGCTTGTCGAATCCCTGATCAAGAACCACAAGAAAGTGACGGCACAGTTTTTCTCCGGGTTACCGGAGGAAGATATCCGTCATCTCATTCGGATCTATGATCAGCTCTCGGCTAACCTCGATCGCCTTGATTCCTGAATGCAATCCCGAGATATCCAATACTTTATACATTGAAGGAGAAAACCCATCTATGGAGCACTTATCATATAAACGTAAAATAACCATCATGATTGCCATCATGGTGTCCATGTTCTTCGCATCGATAAATCAAACCATCGTCGGTGTAGCTATGCCGCGCATCATTGCCAAACTCAACGGTATGGACTATTACACCTGGGTCATGACCATCTACCTGCTGACCTCGACGATCTCTACCATCCTGGTAGGCAAACTATCCGATATCTATGGGCGCAAGCACTTCATCCTGGGCGGAATCGTCATCTTCATAATAGGGGCGTTCTTATCGGGGACCGCCCAGAATATTATCCATCTGATTACTTATCGGGGAGTTCAGGGGGTTGGGGCAGGGATAATTATGGCTACTGCTTTCACTGCTGTCGGTGATCTGTTCTCACCACGGGAGAGAGGTCGCTGGGCCGGTATCATGAGTGCGGTCTTCGGGATATCCAGTATCCTCGGTCCCGGACTTGGAGGGTACATCGTTGATCATCTGGACTGGCATTGGGTCTTCTGGATCTTTCTGCCTCTCGGCTTTGTCGCTTTCTTTATGATCATGTTTCTATTTCCCCAGGTCGAGCGCCGGGAGTCGGAATCTATCGATTATCTGGGATCGTTGTTCCTGACCTTGACTATCGTCCCTCTTTTACTCGCTTTTTCCTGGGCAGGTACAAAATATGCCTGGAGCTCATATACAATCTTAAGTCTCTTTACTGGTACCTTGGTTGCCCTGATTATTTTCCTCTATATAGAGACAAAAGTAAAAAGCCCAGTTCTGCCTTTATCCTTATTTAGAAACAGCGTGATATCCATCTCCAATATAGTCGGATTCATGATGTTTGCTGGTATGTTTGGAGCGCTAATGTATATGCCGTTTTATGTTCAGGGCGTTTTAGGCGTTTCCGCTACCTATGCTGGCTATGTAACTATGCCTATGTCTATCAGTATGTTCACCATGAATGCCTACGCTGGCAACCGTATGACCAAAATAGGGAAATATAAAAAGATGGCTCTCTTGGGCCTCTTCACTATGCTTATTGGTATGCTGCTCATGACTATCATGGATAGTATTCCAATGGCAGTACTCAGTATGGTGGTCTTCGGTGGCGGGCTGGGCTTGTCTATGCCTGTTTTCATGATTGCTATCCAAAACGCTGTGGATTCTAAAGACCTGGGGGTCGCTACAGCTTCCATGCAGTTATTCCGCAATCTTGGCGGAACGATCGGTATCGCGGTGATGGGTACCATCCTCTCCACTAGCATCCGCAGCAGACTGGCCGAAAGCGGCTTTAGCACTTCGAATTTGGATCCGGAGATGGCTCAAAATCTTGCTCAATTTCAGAGCCCCCAGATCCTTCTTGACCCATCTAAACTGACTGATATACAGAGCAGTCTGCCTGAATCCCTGCAAGCCGTTTTCACCCAGATGATAGATTCCTTGCGTGAGGCTCTGGCCGGTTCCTTATCCAATGTCTTCTTAGCCGGAGCCATGGTTTTGCTGATAGCACTTATCGTGACCTTTTTCCTGAAAGAAGTACCGCTGAGGACCACTGTCCGTAAAATAGAAGAGATCGAACCCAAAGACCAAAAGGAATCATCCTCGGATATTATTCCTTCAGTATCTAAGTAAGGATGTCTCGAAGCGGCTGATAACTGCCTGTCGGCGGTCTTTTGATACCTGTGGAATAATGAAACAACCCTTGGAGTCACTGCTTTGACTCCGTGGGTTGTAAATTTTCTTAGCCTTTGCCGCCTGTAAATTTGGTTGTTCTTTGCGGTTCCGGATTTGTCTGCTGCTGATAGTTGTATTGTGGACGTTCGTAGGCCTGGGGAGTGTAAGAGGGAATTGCTGCAAAGTAGCAGTATTCATATACCTGCGGGACTAGACAATGTTTATGAAAGAGAATCATGACCATACCTCCTAGGATAATCTGCATTTATCTTACTTACAATATATTCCATATGTTTTTGCCCTGAAAGTAGTCCCTTTTAAATATTTGCAGTGATTTTTACGAAACTGATTCTCCTGTGAGCAGGTCAAGCTCATTCTGAATACAATAATTTGAGGTGATTAGCATGGAATATTCGCTTATTCTATCCCTGCAGCAGAGGAAAATCAATTTATTTCGAGGCGGGAGGCTGATCAAAAGCTATCCTGTCGCCATCGGGAAGGCTTCCACCCCAACACCCAAGGGTACCTTCAGCATTGAGTCCAAAACACCCAATCCAGGCGGGCTATACGGCAATATGTGGCTGGGTCTCAGCAAACCCCGGTATGGCATTCACGGGACAAATGATCCCCAATCTATTGGGAAGATGATATCCAAAGGGTGTATAAGAATGTATAACGAGGATGTCCTGGAACTTTCCAGAATTATCCCGATCGGAACAACCATAACCATCCGCTGATAAACAATTCAGGGAAAAACTACTGCCCCGGCGATTTCCAAATCAGAAAACCAATAGGACCGGACATTCTCTTGTTTTCGGTACGTCATAAAATGATCAATATCCAAGTCTTTGAACCCGTAAACCAATATGGTTTCCTGATCGGGGTCGACAAGCCAATACTCCCTGACCCCGGAAATCATAAAGGTATTCAGCTTATCCACCATATCCTTGGAGCGGGTGCTTGGGGACAAGATCTCCACGACCAGGAGCGGTGTACCCATGTACCGCCCTTTTTCATTGGTGGTCTCAGCCACATCACAGGCGACAATCAGATCGGGCTGCATCACATCGGGATCCTTAAACCCTTCTTTGCGGAAATGCACATCGAAAGGGGCATAAAACACCTTGCACGGTTTCCCCTTGAGATACTCCCTGAACTCAACATGTAAATTTCCCGAGATCTCCTGGTGGGTGGTGCTTGGGGAGCTTAACAGCACGATTTCGCCATTGATGAACTCCATACGCAGGTCGCTTTTTTCGTAGATTTCCATAAATTCCTCATAAGAGACCTTTTTACCGCCATACTGGTAGTCCAAAGTCTTCTCTTTCATGAGGAAATAACGGTCGGCATCAGTAATGTAAGGTGTAAGCCGCACCGCCTTTTTCCCGTTTTTGGTAATGATCACTTCATTATCTTCGATTACATAGTCCAGATACATTCCGAGATTGTTTTTAAGCTCCGTAGCAGTAATTATATCGTTCGCTTTACTTTTATTACCGCCCTTCATATCGCCCATAATTTTATCACCTCGTACGATAATTATATCCAATCGCACGATATTCTTCAACTGATTTGGCCTATCCCCTGACTATATCTCCGATTCTGCTTGATGTCAGAGTCTTCCGTACGTTTCCTTTAATAATAGGGCATCTTTCTCAACCATTGGGCCTTCAGCAATTATGCAGCCCTTGACATGATAGTCTCTGATGGCTTTTAAGCACTCCACATAATTGAAGTCACTTTGTAACAAAGGAAGGTGCTTCCGCTCACCTTTTTCATTGTAATTCACTCCTCCAATATGCATATGTAAATCTTCTAAGGCAGATCTTCCAAGTTCATTGGAAACATACTGAAGGATATTGGCAAAGTCATTATACCCTTTTAATTTGCCGTTATATCTGGCGTGGATATGTGAAAAATCAATGCACAATTTACACGTTCTAATTTCTTTACATAAGGAGACTAATTCCTCAAGAGTCCCAAATTGTGTTCCCTTCCCGGTTGTCTCTAGTCGATAATCTACCCCTGTTCGGGGAAGTCGTAAAAGATTGTCTCTTATCCTGGAATAGGCATCATCTTCGGAGGCTCCAAGATAAAAGCCCAGATGGAAAACGAGACTCCGTCCACCAACTTTAGACAACCCCTCCCTAGCCTTTAAGATTCTATCTACGGATTGTTCCTGTTTTTCCGTCTCTTTCGCATTTAAATTGATATAATGTGATCCATGAGCGGATAAGTATATATTATTTCTGATCTTTGCTTCAAGAATAAGGCTCTTATTACGATCTGTAACATTAACATTTCTTACAAAAAGAAGTTCCATAGCATCAAGCCCAATTGATTTTAAATAATCTATTCCGCTCGCATAATTTAATCTAGTAGATCCATTTCCTAATGGAAGTCCGGAAATGCCAAATATAAGTGTATCCACGAATCCCATCCTTTAGCTGAGATAATCAGCCAAATAACTTTACCGTAAATGCCAGGAGCAAGAAGCCATATGCTCATTCATAGACTATCTTATCCAACTAGTATCATAAACAATCATCAGAAAAAACCTTACTGCTTTTAGCGGTTGTATTAACTCCACTCTCAAAAACAGTTATACCCATGTTATACTAAATTAATAAGAAAGCATAAGGTTGATAATAAGACCAGAGCACTTAGAAATAGCTTTGCAATATGCTGTTTTGATCGAATTGGGAGGTTTTTTTTATGACATCAGAATTCAAACGGTCTGTCTGCCCCTATGACTGCCCTGATACCTGCGGGTTGGTTATCGAAGCGGCTGATAATCGAGTGGTGAAAGTCACGGGTGATCCTGAGCATCCCTATACTAGAGGAACTTTATGTCCCAAGATGACGCATTATGAGAGAACCGTTCATTCTCCTTCCAGGCTTACTCACCCTCTTCTGAGAACAGGGGAGAAAGGATCGGGGAGCTTCCGACAAATCACCTGGGAGGAAGCCATCGAGCGCATCACCGATGGTTGGACGAAAATCATCGCTCAATATGGAGCAGAAGCAATCTTACCTTATTCGTATGCCGGTACCATGGGGATCGTCCAACGCAATTGCGGAGAGGCATTTTTCCACAGGCTTGGTGCCTCAAGATTAGAGCGGACTATCTGTTCCTCGGCCAAAGGTTATGGGTGGACTTCGGTTATGGGAAGCACCCTGGTGCCCAATCCTCTTGAAGCGCAAGCAAGTGATTTTATTATTTTATGGGGAACCAATGCCTTAGCCACAAACATCCACTTCCTGAATCTTGTTCGGGAAGCTAAAAAACGCGGTGCTAAGGTTTGGTTGGTCGATACTTATGAGACTCCTACCGCCCAGATTGCAGATCAGGTTGTAATGGTCCGCCCCGGAACTGATGGCGCTTTGGCCTTAGGAATCATGCACATCATGGTACGGGAAAACTGGATCGACCAAGAGTTTATCGGTAAGCATGTTCAGGGTTTTGAAGAGTTCAAAGTAGATATCCTGTCCTCCTACCCGCCGGAAAAAGTCAGTGAATTAACCGGGATCGATGTGGGTTTATTGGAACAGATGGCCAAGATCTATAGTCAGGCCAGTGCTCCGTTTATTTCATTAGGGTCAGGGCTCTCCCGCTACGGTAACGGGGCGATGACGGTCCGTACTATCACCTGCCTTCCTGCCTTGGTCGGAGCCTGGGCCAAGCGGGGCGGCGGTTTGCTAGCCAATATCTCTGCCAAGCCTCTCGATCTGGATAAAATAAAGCGAGTAGACTTCATGCAGGTGCCTACCCGTATCGTGAATATGAACCAGCTGGGAAATGCCCTGTCAGAGCTATCCGAACCGCCGATCATGAGTTTATTTGTATTCCATTCCAACCCGGTGATTATCGCCCCCGACCAAAACAAGATCATTCAAGGATTAATGCGTGAAGACTTGTTTACTGTTGTCCATGAACGTTTCCTGACAGATACCGCGCGTTATGCAGATATCGTCCTGCCTGCGACAACCTCTTTAGAGCATCCGGATATCTATTGTTCTTATGGCCATTACTGCATCCAAAGAGTATCTGCAGTTATCCCACCCCTCCCCGAAGCTAAGTCCAATTGGGAAGTTTTCCAGCTCTTGGCCCAAGCTATGGACTTCGAAGAACCCTTCTTTTCCCAGTCTGCGGATGAACTCATCGACCAGATTATGAACATCCAATCGCCACTGCTGAAGGATGCTGATCTCATTGAACTGCAGAAGGGTAATCCCGTCGAACTTCATCTTCCTGATGATTACAAAATGGCCTTCAATACCCCGTCAGGAAAAATAGAGATATTAAATCCGACTGATGCAGAGTCTCTGCCGCGGTACATCGAATCCTATGGCGATGATGCTCCTTACTATCTGATGAGTTCCCCAAGTCTATACTCTCTTAATTCATCCTTTAATGAACGCCAGGAGCTGGTGGATAAAAAGGAAGCGGCCTATCTGCTGATGAATCCTCTCGATGCTGAAGAAAAGGGTTTATGTGACGGCCAGGAAGTAATCGCTTTTAACGAGCGGGGAGAAGTGAATTTCATCATGAAAATCACCGCCAAAGTACCTCCTGGGGTGGTGGTATCCGAAGGACTATTCAAGCTTAAGGATATGCCCGGAAGCCGTTCCATCAATGCCTTAACATCTCAGCGCCTAACAGACAGAGCTGGGGCAAGTACATTGTATGATGTTAAGGTTGATGTACGTCCTGCCTGATCTCTTCTCTGCTCGCCGATAAGTACTTCAAATATATATCAGCCAAGGGGTCTTCCATGGTAAATTCAATACTCTGCTCCACTGATGGCGCAAGTATTTCTGTTGGATCTCCAAACATGACCTGACCCAGTACCTCTCCAAGTTCTCTTCCTTCAAACTGAGGTTCTTCTGCCTTCTTTTTTAAGGCTTTCATATTCGGAGATAAGGAATCAGACCCTTCATTAAAATCGTCCTCATAGAAAGGATAGCCTACCAGCTTTGCTGTAAACTTGTACTTGTTGTCTCCCAATTCAAAACGCCGTAGTTCCTTCAGTTGATAATAATGAACACCATGATCACTCCAGCCCACTGGATTATATTTTCCGTCTTCGTAATTAAGCCACTTAGAAGGCTGATGGGTATAAGATATTTCTTCAAAGTATTTATTTGCAATCTTGTCGAATTCTTCATCTGTTAGATAGGAGCGAGCTTCTTGATCTTCTAAAGACCTCAGCTCTAAAGAGTTAGTATAGACAAACTTAGTGAGCTGATCCCAATCCGGATCACTACCAGTAAATTCGGGGAGATTAAGTATTTCAGTATAATTCTGTTTGTAGTAGTCATAGAAAAAGAGAATGACTGAGGGTTTGATCCCCCATCTATCAGAATACAATAAATCATGTACGGTTTGGGCTTGTGCTATATATCGTGAATCCATAAAGCCGATCTGTGTTTCCAGCCGGGGCTTTTGGTCCCAATCTACCTCTTGGGCCTTGTTATTAACGACTTTCACCGTACCCCATTCGTCATTTAGCCGGACAGCGATTTCATCCAAGGGACGGTTGTAGACATCCATCACTGCCATATCCCATTTTGCTTCCAGCACCAGTTCTCCTTCATAAGTCAGATAGCCGTATTTCCCATCTTTGTTCACCCTAAGAAAAGGCTCGACCTCTTCATAGTAATTGAGATCAATCCCATCCCAATTAGGGGTAATCACGACCTCTCCTTGCTGGTCCACACAACCCCATACTCCATCTTTCTTGACTCGAACCAAACCATTGACTTCGTTGTCCATTGGGGTAGTTGTCTTAATAATATCTTCCCACTCATCTTGACTTAAGCGCACACCCGTATAATCATAGAGCAGCCACTTGCCGTCTTTCTGGGCCCCAACCATATTGTAATGGGTCTTAAATTGCTCAAATTCGTATGGCAGCACTTCTTGATCATCTTCAGTATAAAGAGCTTTCTTCCCGTCCTTTTCTTTGACATGATACGTGTAATTCATCCAGGTATTATTTTTGTCTGAAAAGATGTATCGCACCAATACTGGGTTTTCCGAAATGAGTGGGTTTGCAGCATTCTCTGAAATGTCTTGGTCTGGGTCCGGCTCTGGGTCTAGGCCCGGCTCTGACTCAGGATCTCCTGTAATAGCGATCTCTGGCGGCTCTACAAGCAAATCCTTAGGACTGCTGGAACACGCTGTTGAACCAAAAGTTAAAATCATTAGCATGAGGATTAAGACGATCAGAGTGAATCTATGTTTCTTAAACATGACTGATCTCCTTCTATCAAATTTGGATTCTAATATATAAGACGAAGGACTAAGTGTTATTCTTACTTAATCCCCCTATAATTCTCTAATTTACCAGAAAAACCCTCTTATGCTTCTGATCTTTTTCTACGTAAAGATACCCAGTTTAAAGAAACTACGTTTCCTACATATAATCTGTTAACTTTTGAGGTCCTGCCAGTACATCTTTTCCGATGAATAATGTACCGTCAGATTTGGCTTTGATACTCCATTTGATCAGGGCAATATTACCATCCGTAATCTCTATTCCCGTTATACCGCGGGGATGGACACAACTTCCATCATTAAAATATGGGAGCTGACCAACTTCAGGAAACATAGGCCTATGGGTATGCCCACAGATAAGCATAACTTCCTCTTGTGCTACCCACTTATTCAGTTCTCTTTCTACTGCTTCTTTTTTAGAATAATTTTTTGCTGCCCTGGTTGGATCATTTAATCCCAATAATTCGAGCGGCGTCCATAAATACCGAACTAAAAATCTAGCCAATTTCCACAAATCATAATCTAAAAAGTCTGCTTGATGGCCGTGCATTAAGAGAATTTTCTGCCCTGTCGCGCTGTGTTTTAGTACTAATCCCTCATGGGCTTTAATATTTTCGCATAAATGAATATGCGCTTTTTCTTCTTCATCAAAGTATTTAAATAATTTTTCTCTTACAAAATTCTCATCCCTATATACCATATCATGATTGCCAAAGATCAAATAAAATCTATCTTCTCTAAAAAACTGAGCAATCAGCTTAAAAACATCGCTATGAACTGAAACAATCTCGGAGAGCTTTTTATTTTGCCAGAGCTCGTCTCCATCACCAATTTCTATATAAGTGTAATTTTCGTTATAGTAATGATTTAAGGCAGTATTATATATATTCTTGTTCCTAGCAAAATTATCTGCCCAGCTTCCATCTCCCCTATGGACATCACTCATTAAAATAATCTTGGAGGAGTCGTCAAAAGAGATTTCTTTTGCAGATTCAAAGACCTTAGAAATTCGTTTTAAGGTATTCATTTATACACCCCCATAAACCGTGCATAAGATCAGAACATCATGGTATGAATTACCATTGATCTATTGTATGAAAAAGTATATGTGGGGGTTAACAAGCCATATAAAAAATGGCCTTTCCTCTTACGAAAAAGACCATTTCTGCTTGATTGTTTCATTTAGGTTTCATGCCATTATTTTAAACTAAGCCAAATCTTATCCCAATACCCCGGGCTATAATTAAGACTGGATAATCCAAACATTTTCCACCCAATAGCACAGGACTTTTCAAATGCCTTCTGGGACATCAATTTTATTTCCTCTTTAGTGAGATCTTTTAATCTTATAATATTGACATCATCCAAAGTAATGTCGGTAGTATACGGATTAATGGTTAGGTTTACCATGTTGACCACTTCCTCCGGTGATAAGAACAGATAGTTTAACCCCTTGTAGTTACCGTCATCAGTATGCGGAAGCGTTTGCATGCTGATATCTGTTTCTGGATTTATCTTTATTATCTGCTGGGCGAACCACTGCAGATCCCTGAGGGAGATATCTGTTTTAATATCCTGTTGGAAAATATCTATAAATGTGTTGAGCTTGATAATACTGGAAGGAGATAATACCTTCTTGGCAAGAGCCTTCAGGAACTGTTGCTGGATCTGCATGCGCCCTAGATCGGCATTAAAATAACCCCTGAATCTTACTAATTGGAGAGCCTTATCTCCATCCAGAATCTGCTGACCTTTAACTAGATGAATGTACAGGTCCTGACCTGGATCATCATAATCCATATCCTGAGGTACATCGAACTCTACACCATCGACAGCATCCACTACTTTAGTGAAGGCTTCAAGGTCTACTCTTATATAATAATGGGGAGCAAAACCCAGTATAGACTCAATTTCTCTTTTTAATTCCTTCATCCCACCATAAGCATAGGCAGCATTGATCTTTTTATGTTCTCTGGGCACATCCACCTGCGTGTCCCGCGGCACAGAAACAACATTGACCTTCATGGCAGCCGTATCAAGGGAAACTAATAGGATCGTATCAGTATGATTACCTTCATGGTCAATCCCTGTCACCAAAAAAGTATAAAAGTTATCCTTGTATACTTTCGCCGGTTTGGCCGGTTCTTGCTCATCCTGGTTCGTTATTTCTTCTTGTGTTTCTTCTATTTCTTCTTGTGTTTTTTCTGTTCCGGTTGTTCCTTCTGTTATCTCATCTCTTATCCCTTCATTGGGATTGGGTAATTCAGGCGGACGATTAAGATACGCGCTAAAAGCAATTCCAGATATAATAAGCATCGGAAGAATCGCTAATACGATGGTCCATAAAAAGTTTCGGCGTTTGCTAGAACGACTCATGCTGTATACTCCTTAGGTCTTAATTCGAATAAATTCATCATATTCTGAGAAACCATTATAATTATACCTTATTTTATTTAGGATATCATATAATTTTCTTACGAAACTTCTTATATATATCCAAGATTGCTAACTCTCCAATATCCGTTCTGCACAAAGCACTCCATCCACCGCAGCTGAAATAATCCCGCCGGAATACCCCGCTCCCTCTCCGCAGGGGTAAAGACCTTTAATCCCTATAGCTTCAAAACTATCCCCTCTTGTAATCCGTACTGGGGAAGAACTGCGAGTCTCCGCTCCCGTCAGGATGGCATCGGGATAGGCAAAGCCGGGCATCCATAGGCCCATATCTTCTATAGCTTGCCGCAGGGAATCTGTAACATAGTCCGGTAAATAGTCATCCACCTCGGCGAACTCAGTTCCGGGGAGATAGGTAGGTAGTACATCCCCGAAAGCTGAAGAATTACGCTTTTGGAGAAAGTCATCCAGCCTTTGCACCGGTGCTTTATATCCCCCACCGCCCGCTGCGTAGGCTGCCGCCTCTAGCCTGCGCTGGAATGCGATACCGGCAAGTGGATGGTCGCTTCCGAAATCTTTCTTCTCAATAGTCACCAAAAGCGCGGTGTTGGCATTTCTACCATCCCGTGCGTACTCGCTCATCCCATTTGTTGTTAAACCGTTTTCCTCAGACGTTGCCGCAACTACTGACCCCCCAGGGCACATACAAAAAGTATAGACGCCCCTGCCGTTGGGAAGGTGCACAACCATTCTGTAATCAGCTGCTCCAAGTGCAGGGTGTCCAGCAAAGCATCCGTACTGAATTCTATCTATCCTCTCTTGAGGATGTTCGATCCGCACTCCTACTGCAAATGGTTTTTGCTCGATATATACACCATTGGTTAATAAACTTTCATAAGTATCACGGGCACTGTGCCCGATGGCCAGAACCACACTGTTTGTAGTAAGTTCACAAGTTTCACCGTTCTTTTCATAACGCACACCTTTCATTTGTCCATCCTGGTGTAAAAGTTCGGTCACGGTAGAGTTAAACTGTACCTCCCCACCCAGACTCTTTATTTTTTCTCGTATCTCTTTAACGGTTTGGTGCAGGAGGTCGGTTCCTATATGCGGTTTGGCTAGATACATAATTTCAGGAGGTGCTCCAGCCTCCACAAGTTCACTGAGTACCTTAATCTTCCGAGAATCTTTCTTACCGGTTTTTAGCTTGCCATCGGAAAAGGCACCCGCTCCTCCCTCTCCAAACTGGACATTGGTTTGGCTATCAAGGATTCCGGTATGCCAGAACTTTAATACTTTCTGCCTACGGCTATCCACATCAAGTCCCCTCTCCAGCAGAATGGGTCTTGCTCCTGCCTCAGCCAGAATCAAGGCTGCAAACATGCCTGCCGGCCCGCAGCCTACAACTACGGGTCGTTCTTTTAGTTTTTTCTCCTTCGGCACAATGTAGTCTGATACGACTTCTTCTTTGGAGATGTGTTTATCCTTTTTCAGGGGTGAAAGAACTTCTTTCTCATCTCCTGAGACAGATACTACAACTGTCATATTAAAATGTACATCCTGTTTATCTTTAGTATTTACCGCACGTTTTTCGATACTTATGTTCTCTATTCGCCCGTACTCGATTTGAAGCCTTTTGGCCACGATATCCTTAAGCATTTTCAGGTCATAGCTTAGCTCAACCCTTAAGTCTTTTATTTTAATCATTGCTTCTCCAGTCTCGGTGTATAACCTCAAACAAATCTTATCATCTAATACGGAGAGCCACAAGCTTCCTGTACCTCGGCCACTTCTACGCCCTTCAAAAAGGTCGAAACATGTATAAAATATAGAGAAAAGGGAGAGTAAAATACATTGCAATATTTATAAAATATTGTTAGTTTATGGTTATAAAGTTTTGTAGTTTCTGTTTTCTTGGAAGGACGAAAATCAAAAATGATTACCTTTGTAAATTTAAAAGAATTGAAACCAGGGATGGTTTTAGCAGAACATGTTTATCTAAAAAATAATTTATTATTAGCCGGCGGCTCGGTGATAAAACCTAACTATATTAACCGTTTACAGAAATGTGGTATTGACCAATTTGCAGTATATGATAAAGTTCTAGAACAGCAGTACATATTATCAAATCCAGTTGAGAAATTCTATGCCAAAAAGTATAGCACCCTAGCAAAGATCTTTTCCAATCTTAATAATGAGGAAGAATTAGATATCGGCCCTATTTACAAAGTTATTGAAACGATTTTGGCCACAGTCTTAAAAAATCAGGATGACCTCTTACTCCTTACAGGGTATAGTAGCACTGCTGACATATACCTTTATGCCCATTCCTTGGATGTTTGCATCTACAGTCTTATTACTGCTAAAGCAATGAAATTAAGCACAGAAGAATATTTACTCTTAGGTATGGGAGCTCTTCTTCATGATATCGGAAAATTCAAAGTACCCGATCATATTCTTTCCAAGAAAGAAAGTCTGACCATTGATGAGTTCAGCGAGATCAAAAAACATTCCGCTTACGGTTTTTATATGCTTAAGAGAATCTCTCAAATGAATCCTACTGTCTCCAGGATTGTGTTGGAGCATCACGAACGTTGCGACGGCAGTGGCTATCCAAAACATTTGCGGAATAAAGAAATACATAAACTATCTAAAATTATAGCTATCGCCGATATTTATGATGCCCTTACCTCTGACCGTGTATTTAAGAAAAAAATACTCCCGCATGAAGCTGCAGAATACTTACTTTCCATCTCCAAAAGTCAGCTGGATTCGGAAATTACTAAAATATTTCTTAAGAATATTGCTATCTATCCTAAAGGTTGTCAGGTTCTGCTTAATACTAATGAAGTTGCCATCGTACTTGATTCCAACCCCAAGATGCCGTTAAGACCTCGGTTAAAAATTCTTACGAATAATAAAGGCAATTTCTTACAACATCCCCGTGAGTTTGACATGAGTTCGGTCCTCAATGTTTTTATTACCCACGTTTTCAGCTGATCTCTAACCAAGAGTTTAAATTGGCAACATGAAATTTATCTGAAGATAGTCAATATGAGTAGACCCCCCAAAAGGCATAATGATATGCTCTCCTTGTGGTGAACATATCATTATGCCTTTTGGGGGGTTATGATTTTTTTATTGAAAATACTAAATCTTGCATTAAGTATGTTAAAGTAAGAGAATATATAAGATGTTTAATCTATTAATAAGGGGTAACCAATGAAAACAACACGTCCTAAACCGAGCAACAAGTCTATTAATAAACCAACCGCTAAATCAGGCACTAATAAGATAAATACTAAAGCAGGCACTAAGCCTAATAATAAGCCTATTAATAAGTCTAATTCTAAACCAAGCTTTAAGTCTAGTAATGAGTTTAATACCAAACCCATCACTTTTAAGAATCCAATTACTAAATCAATTCCAGACAAACAGACTATCCTTCCGGTAGTTGAAGAAAATGAATTATTAAAATTCCTTCTAGCCGAGATGCCCCAAAAAGGTCGAAACTATATTAAGTCTCTTCTGGCACATCGTCAGATTTCTGTAGATGGTGAAGTCACAACTTTATATAACTATGCCTTGCTTCCCGGTCAAAAAGTCTATATCAATTGGACCAAAACTCAGGATAAAACGAAGCCCGGCGGACTAAAAATTCTCTTTGAAGATGACCATCTTCTTGTGATTGATAAACCGGCAGGCATGCTTTCGATTGCTACCCCTCAAGAAAAGGAACTAACCGCCTATAATGTTTTAAGTACTCATGTTAAGAAGAAAAATCTGAACAATCGGATTTTTGTCGTGCATCGGTTAGATAGAGATACTTCTGGTGTAATGCTATTTGCCAAAAGTGAAGAGATAAAGAAATCCCTTCAAAATGCCTGGAAGGACGTTGTTTCGAAGCGAAGTTATATTGCGGTTGTAGAAGGTTCTGTAACCGATGATAAAGGAACCATCACCTCTTGGTTAAAGGAAAATAAAGCACTGAGGATGTACTCCAGTAACATCCCCAATGATGGTCAAAAAGCGGTGACCCATTACAAAGTATTGAAACGCAATAAATCCTACTCTCTGTTAGAAGTGGAACTGGAAACCGGCCGCAAGAATCAGATTCGTGTCCATATGCAAGATTTGGGGCACAGTGTTCTGGGAGATATAAAATATGGAGGGGTGAAGAGCCCAATTAACCGTTTAGGGCTCCATGCTCATATCCTAGCTTTCAAGCATCCGGTCACTGCTGAAGATGTGCATTACGAAAGTCCGATTCCTCAACAATTCTTAAGTATGTTTGGGTTGGTTAAATCATTCAACTAATTCCCCATTTACAAATTTTATTGTTTTATCTGCGTATTCAATAATAAGTGTATTGGTGTATCCTTCTTGAGAATCGCGACTAGGCATTTCTATCCCTAAAGAAAATTTGGTTCCTACATCATCAAACGGATTATTGAACACCCAGACAGGTTTATAACGGTCTACTATTCCGATTACTTTGCGGTTCTCATCATAAATAAATTCGGGATCGATAGAACGACGAGTTAAATCATGTCCATTCTTGAGTTGGAAATCAATAAGCAACTTATTGTCTGTTATCTCATAAGTCATATCCATATCCTTGGAGGATACCGGAAATCCTACTGCAAACAGACTTACTACAATAAGCAGGACTACTACTACACTGCCTGCAGTAATGGCTATCGACCGCCTATTTTTTTTACGCACTTTTTTTAGATAATCAAGTTCTTGGACATCTGTGGAAACTGGCAATTTCTCCTCGATTTCACCTGACATCTCCTGATGAAAAGTTCTGCATCCCTCACAACTCTCCAAGTGTTTTTCTATTTCTTCATTACTATCCTTGCTGGTAAGGCCTTCAATATACAATGGTAATAAATCTTTAACGATATCACACTTCATTGCATTCTCCCTCTCATGATTTTTTGTTTCCCTCTGTAAAAAGATACCCGTGACCATGTTTCGTCTCTACCTAGAATCTCTCCAATTTCTCGAAAGCTGAATTCCCCTGTCAGACGAAGGTACATCACTTCTCGCATGGGTTCATCCAACCTATGTAATTCTTTAAATAAGTTCATTTTCTCTTCACCCAGTATTAAATTCTCTTCCACGGAATGCTTTGCTGAAGGAATGTCGGGTGATAATTCTATAGTTTGGGCTTTTTTATTTTTGGCAAGTTCCTGGTACCAAACATGCTTGGCTATCTGACAAAGCCAGACATAGATTTTGCATGTTCCATCATAGGTCTGTAGAGACTTGATGGCCCGATAAAAAGTTTCCTGCATTAACTCTTCTGCCATTTGCTCATTGTGACAAAGGCTGAACAAATATTTATATACTTGTCTGGCATATTCTTTATATATCTGCTCGATATCCGGCATCCATTCACCTCCTCAAAACATATATCCGAAAAATGAGTGGTTCGTTACAAAGAAAATTACCTCAATACATTGTAGCTAAGTTGGTAAAGAGATTGTCATTACTTTTTAAGATTAAGTGAGCTTTCTCTCAAATTTCCTATATAAGATCCATAACCACGTTAGCGAGGTCAGTAGAGCTGGGATAAAATACAAAACATTTTGTTCCATGCCAAGCTTGGCAATCCAAAAGGATGGCAGAAAGGCAAAGATATATTGCACATTGGACAGCAGGAAAAACGGCACCGGTAATCCCAGCATCATCAGTCCTGACAACTTGGCCATAGCCATCCCTTCCACTCTGTTATGGGAGATTGAAAACACCAGGAGTGCGACGGCAATACTTGTCAGGCTGGTCAACAGACAGACCATTATAATCATCATGAATGCCCATGTCGTAAGTGCAAAATAAAGCAGTAGCAGCGAAGATGCGAAGAAAGAAATAACTGCCGGCGTCAGCAAACGGGAAAGGATATATCCTTTCTTACCGATGGGTGTAACCGCCAGATAGCTTGTCATCCCTTCATCGTATTCCGTCAGCATTAGCATAGCCGAAGCAAAGCAAAACATATACGGAGTCAGGATGCTTAAAAACAAGTCAAACAACAGATTGTAAGGAGTCAGAACGGTAGTTTTCCGAAAAAATTCACACAACAAGCCCTCAATGATTGGAATGCCGAAATGGAAGAAGAAGGCGGCGAGGATGGGTGCTATACAGACAACTATTAACATACTATCCTTGGAAATCTGACGAATGAACATACCGAAAGAACGTAGTAGGGGTTTCATAGATGGTTTCATATCTTGCCTCATAGTTTGACACCACCCACCGCTTGCAACATCTTCCCAACAACCCTGGAGGATAATGCAGCCAAAAGCACCGTCCAAAAGACTAGCACCAAAAAAGCAAAAATTGCATTCTGACCGCTACTACATAATTCAATCATGCTAACTCCGGGATGAAGTATAAGCCAATTTTTCTTAAAGCCGAATAAGTAAGCGATAGCCGGAACGTTAATAAGCAGTGAGGCTGGAATAGTAGCAATGATAAAAGCATTAAGAGTCGAAACATTAGCTGCGATAATCAGTCCCACTGCAGAGAACAAGCAGGAAGCAAGAAAGACTCCTATACTAAAATACAGCAGATTAGATACCACCCCACCTGCGATGCCGATTGCGAGTCCCACCGCCGTAGAAATAATACTAATGGATAACAGTTTAGAGAGCACATATTCTCTAGATTTTACGGGAGAGATAGCTATGCTATTCAGCACCTTTTCACTTTTTTCCAAAAGAATAATCGCCCCCATGAAATAAAGGCCCATAGCCGCAGGGTCCGTCAGAACCATGAGCAGGGCGGCCTTTTCCCTCCACTCGAATGGTAAAGCGAAGAGAATTCCTATGTATAGGACTGAAAAAACAAGATAAAGAAAATAAAAACCATACTTGAACTGAAAACCGATATCCCCTTTAAGCAGTGCTTTGGTCCTCATTGCAGTCTCCTTCCCGTAATTTCTACAAAAATATCGTTTAAGGTAGGTTCACTGCTGTGAATGGACAAGAGTTGATTGTTCCTGAGTAATCTCGCTAACAATTCATCTTCACTGGTTTTGCTTAAAGAAACTTGACCCTTTTCTTCCCTGCCGTTATGGAGATAGGTGTACTGTATTTTAGCGGCACCCTTAGACATAATCAGGTTATGTGGCGTATCTAGGGCCTTAATTTCCCCGTCCACGATAAAGGCTACCCGATCACAAAGCTCAGTAGCATCATACATATTATGGGTAGTCAGAATGATTGTTTTGCCTCTGGCCTTCTCCGTTAAAACTATGTCCTTCATAAGCCTGGCGTTAGAGGGGTCAAGTCCTGATGTTGGCTCATCGAGAAACAAGATGGACGGGTCATGCAAAAGAGCTTTGATGAAATTAAGTCTGGACTTCATACCCTTGGAATAGTCTGCAACCTTTTTAGCGGCGTCGGCTGTGAGCCCGACACTAGCAAGAAGTGCGTCAATATCTCCCTGTTTCTTATAAAGCGAATTGAAGAAGCTTAGATTACCTCTCGCAGTCAACTTCTCATACAAACTCGGAAATTCAAAATCTACCCCTATTTGTTCATAAAAGCTGTTATCACGCTGCTTAACCTCTGTACCATTAACCTTGACACTCCCTGTATAGGTAGTGATGAGTCCTGTTAAGATTTTTTGGAGGGTGCTTTTGCCTGCACCTGATGGCCCCAAAAAGCCAAAGATTTCACCAGATTTGACCTCAAAGGTGACATGCTCGATAAATGGCTTTTTAGTATAGCTGAAATTCAAATTCTTAACACTAATCATCTTTTTTCTCCTTCAAACATTTGCATAACAACACCCTGGATCATGATTTTGAGAGCCTCGTCAAAAACTTCTTCACCTATTTCGTGTTTATGGAGCATAGCCAGAAAGATTCCTCTTAGAGCCCCACTAAATGCTTTGCTATCTACTTTTTTCATCTGAGGCACTAGAGATATTAAATTTTCGACATTGAAATCATCTTTGTCAGTATGAATTTTAGCTATTTCTGCCGGCAGTTTACGAATAAGTAGTTCCATCTCGCCATTGGTCATAAACTGAAGCATAAAGGAGTCTTCCACTGCTTTGTATAGTCCCCAAATAAGCTCGGTGAATGTTCGGGCATCCAAATCTCCTTTGAGAGCCATGATGTCGGCAAAGAGTTGCGTTTGAATCTCATCATGAAAATCATTGAAGACCTCGAAAAGTAATAGTTCTTTGGACTGGTAGAAAAGATAAAATGTCCCTTTGGGTATGTTTACTCTTCTAACCAACTCATCAACAGTAGTTTTGCGTACTCCGAACTGGGTAAGGCATAGCTTAGCTTCTTCCTTAAGCCTGTGCTTGATATACGCTCGTTCAGTTTCAGAAAATGTTTTAGGCATTATTCCACCTCATATACTATTTGACTATATTATAATATATAGTCAAATAGTATTGCTGTTATGTCTTTTTGTCAATAGTTTTGTTATTTATTTAAAGCCGCAAGAACTTATCCAGAGTTCCTGCGGCTTAGTTTGTTAGTTGCTTCATGTCTTGCTGAAGTTTTTTCTTCTCAGGCAGTAATCAATAAAGACCTCAATTATTAATAATCGTCCCGCCGTTAACATGTACAATCTGCCCGGACATATAAGATGATCCTTCACAGGCCAAAAACAGATATACCGAAGCTACCTCTACAGGCTGACCTGCACGCTGCATCGGGGTGGTACTGCCAAATGTCGAGACTTCCTCCGCAGTAAAGGATGATGGTATGAGTGGGGTCCAGATTGGACCAGGGGCTACTCCGTTCACTCTAATCCCTTGTTGTGCAAGCGATTCTGAGAGAGATCGAGTGAAGGATACTACTGCTCCCTTAGAAGCGGAATAATCGATAAGGCGGACCTCTCCTTTATAGGCAGTAATCGAAGCAGTATTAATAATAACCGCTCCCTGCTTAAGGTACCCAAGAGCGGCCTTAGACAGGTAAAACATTCCAAAAATATTTGTTCGGAAAGTCCGTTCCATCTGCTGTGAAGTGATATCTAAGATCGAGTTCTGGGGATGCTGCTCTCCGGCATTATTAACGAGTATATCCAGGTGGTTGAATGCTTCTACCGTCTGTTTAACAGCCTGCTGACAGAACATCTCATCTCCGATATCTCCTGAGATTACAAGGCAGCGGCGGCCAAGTTCTTCGATTCTCGTTTTAGTTGCTTGTGCATCTTCGTGTTCATCCAGATAGAGAATAGCGATATCGGCACCTTCTTTGGCATAAAGTACTGCAACTGCTCTCCCTATTCCGCTATCTCCGCCACTGATAAGAGCAACTTTTCCTTGGAGCTTACCGCTGGACTGATAGTTGGGATTCTCAAATACCGGTCTGGGATTCATTAAGGTTTCCAGACCAGGCTGCTTATCTTGATGTTGGGAAGGAAACGTTGGTTGAGGAATTTTAGTTTGACTCATGTTGTCACTCCTTTGTTTCTTTACAAACAATTTAATGGGTCTATTTCTTAATTTCCCCAGGAAGAGTGACAATACTCAGATAACCAGCTCATTATTTATTTTTTCCTTAAGATTTCCTGATTAGCACTAATCATATGTTTCTTCATATCTCTTTGGATGCTTTTCTTTACTGACGGAATCTTCGTCAATGGAATCATGATGGCGTTTAGTACTCTAGTTCCGATATCTTTTTGCGGGAAATCATATTTTCCATGCTTTTTGTAATAGCGATGATCTGATTGAAAAACCATTCTGAGCCTTCCCCAGATATCATCTCTGAATATCTTCATTCCACCTATCCCAAGAAAGGTTTGAGGTCGAATATAGCCTTGCAGAGAGCATTCAATCAAATTTTGGGCTAAGGCTTCCATTCTTTCGTCGATTTCTGATGAGCTTGCAGATTCATCTGTAAGGATACTAACCAAATTTGTCTCATCCAATTCCGCATTAGCCTGTAGTACCTCTCTTAAGTTATGAATTTGGCTCAAAGGCCCTGAGATAAGATATGCTATCTGCTTACCTGAGAAATGAGGCTGATGGGTGATGAAGAATCTACGGTCGATAAATGTTTTCCAGCGAGCTGACAAGAATCTATCTCTTATGGTTCCGGCAAATACAAGGATGTCATATTTTTTCAATTTCTGGTAGGTCTTCTTGATATCATCTTTCTCACCATACATACATTCATTATCAAATCCACAACTAATGCATCCTGTACATCCTCCATTGATCTTAATGGAAGATAAGTCTACCAAATCTGCTTGCGTAAACTCTTGAAATTGCTTTACCATCCTGCCGATATTTTTATCCTGGTCCATGGAATCCGTGACGATTACCATACTCTGTCCTTTTGTATTGAGCGGAGCCTTAATCTCGGTGGGAATATATTCTTTAGTGTTATCTATGATGGGCTGATAGGCCTTAATAGTTATTCTCTTTTGTTCCATCTGCTCAAAGAAATTCTGGGCAAAAAGGAGTAGTTTCTTTCTTTGATTTTCCTTTGTCAAATCCGACATGTCAGCAGAGAAAAAATCGATATACCTCATATTGAGATCATCGCAGATGGAGTGCATATAGTTGATTGCTGTATGGTCAAAGAAGTGAATTGAGGTAGCTACTGATACTGCATATTTGTCCCGGAATACATCCTCAGCCTCTCGCTCCCATATCAGTTCGATAAAACGTTTATAACCTGAATGAACCAAGTAGACATAGAGTGGAAAAGACCAAATCACTCCATCCGAATTTTTCACACTCTCGATTATGCGGTCGAATTCTTGAGGATCATTCTCAATCTTTTTTATAGCTTGGGCTACATTAAAATACTCATATTCATGTTGAGGGTTCTTCTGCTGGATATACTTAACGAAATAAACCGTCCCGCTCTCTTCCCCTTTGGGACTTCCGTTTAGAACTGTAATTTTCATACCCTTTTTCTCCTTAAAAACATAATTTTGTTGGTTTTTATCTTAGCTTTGCTTTTCTAACTCCTGTAAAAGACCTTTACTCCAATTGATTCGGATCTCTATCGTAGGTGGTGAAGGGGTAATTACCGGTGGTGTTGAAAAATGCGAATACTCATCTTAATAATCAATACGATGATTATTAAGACGATTACACCAATAACAAGGGGAGCAAAATATCCAAAACTATTATTCAAATTTCCCTGCATCTTGTCCAGGAGGGTGATTTCCTCCGCTGAATAGATCGTAAAGGAAAAATCTTCGTCCGGTAGGGTTGGTAAGGATGATGTGTAAACATTGTTTGCTTCCTTATCTTCCCTTGCTAATTCAATATTACTTGCTACAATATAAGGGGCCTGTTGGGGTGTGATAATCCTGATATTGAGATTTTGAAAATCGCTCCAGTTCTTAGCGGGATTTAGTATATAGTCAAAAGTATAGAGGGGTTCAGCTGTCTGGGTATTATCCATCGTGCCTGCTGTCTTATAGCTGACGCTGACCTCTTTTGTGCTGTTCGGAGGAAATTCTACCGTGTAAACAAGAGTCAGAATTCGCTCATAGTTCTCCTTCTCAGTTAGGTCGAACTCTGCGCTGTAACTTCTGTTGCGGGTAAAGGCTTGATCAAGAGATTTTGCATAGAGATTATATAATTGTTTTTTATATATTTGATTATCATATATCTGCTTATTAAGAATTGAATTTCCGTTTTGCGTATAACTGTTCTTATCTATGTAATCCAACAAATATCGTTTTAGCTCAACCTTTTGGTCTAATATTTCATAGTTAAATAAGTCTGTCTTCTCCTCAAGTGCCCCATCCGTAAAGCCATTAATCTCAAAGTCAATATCCTCACCCAGGACAAAGATTTCCAAGGTTCTTGGTTCATTACACCAGGCAGCGACCCTCGTATTCACTCCATCTCCTTCATAGCGGTTAAACCCCGTTGTCAGGACTTTGGTCTTTTCGGGATCGAAACTAAAGTTGACTGCAAAGTTGATCCGTTGAGCGGTTGTTGGCTTGACTTCAATGATATATTGCTGTCCCTTTTCATTCTCGCTAAAGTTCTCCGCTTTGTATGTGTCATCTGTGATAGTATCTATAATCGAGGCAAAGTCAAAACTTGCCTCCCCTTCTTTTTGAAAGGGACTTCCATGGCTGTTAACCACATCCCCGATATATATGTCATAAGGCAGTTCACGTCCATCCGCAGTGATAGCTATTTCCTTCGCTAAGAGATTATCCAGCTTGCCGACAAAAGGGAAGGCCATTTGTACCGATCGAGTCTCTTGAGTTGGGTTAAGCATCTCATAGGCTGCAGTCACCTTTCCGCTCAGCGAATAAGAGAATCCATTCGTGTCCGAGAAATCAAAAACAAGATTTTCGTTTCCGACAATAATCGGAGAGTTTTCTTCTATGGACATCACATCTGAAGAAGGATAACCTTGCCAAAACACAGGGCCGGAATTCCCAAAGACCGGAGTTGAAAAAACAACCATCATGGCCGTAAGCAATATTACAAATGTTAATTTTTTCACAAAATCACCTTACTTGATTCTTCTACTTTTCTGAAATCAATAAATCAAACCAAAAAGCAATAAGGAAAAGTATTAATCTACTCGTCTTCCGAATGCTGGTCTTGGCTTGCATCAAGTTCAACTATCTCTCTATAAAGCTCTTTGCGCCTGTGAGCAAGAAAAAAAATCTCTTTCATAGTTTTTCGCTCACATCCACGCAAAATATTAATATGTTCAGCAGATAGTTCGCACGTAAGAATTCCTTCTTGCTGTCTAAAACTTTCTGAGATAATTTCTCCTTTAGGGCTTAGAACCAGAGCTCCTCCCTGGAACTCTTGGCCGAGGCCGTTTTCTCCTAAGACATTGCATGCTCCAAGGTATACTGAGTTATCGTAGGCTCTGGTACCAAGATAACGCATCCATAGTTTTTTTCTGTCGCCAATGACTGTAGGGGAGGCATGAGGGGCAAATAATACTTCTGCGCCTTTAAGGGAATAAATCGTTGCTACCTCAGGAAAATGCCAATCCCAGCAAAGACCAATGCCAAAGCAGATCCCTTGAATCCTAAAAACAGGAAATTCTTGTCCAGGCGAAAAATATTCTTCTTCACTTTGGCCAAGATGCGTTTTACGGTAAGCAGCAATCTGCCCGTTCTTATAGGCTACAAGATGAGTTAAATAGGGTTTTTCAACACTTATTTGTTTTTCCGCCATTCCAACCAATAAGGTTATACCCAGGTTAACTGCAGCTTCAGAAATTTTTTGAACATTAACAGAAGTCAGTGGTTCAGCTAATTTATTAGCTTGAGTTGGGCCATAGCCATGTAATGCCATTTCTGGGAAGCAAAGAATATCAACACCGAGAGCGGCGGCATCTTCAGCAAAGCTATGTATCTTTCCCAAATTTCCTTGGGTATCGCCTGTAGTGGATTCCATCTGGACGAGTCCGATTGTATAGTTTCTATCCATAAGGTAATCCTTCCCACGTGCTTTTTTTAACACATACTAGATTTAAGTATTTCAGCGAGCTGTTCCTTGTTATGCAAAAAGTTCACGAAATAACGATCATCTTTGTTCTGAAAGGATTGGGCATGCATGAGGATATTTAACGGGCGATAGACAGGGCAATCCTGTATCTTAAGGGCTTTTAAACATTTACTATTGCACTCCTGCACTACCGTCAAAGCAGATATAATGGTAATCCCCAATCCTGCGCAGACTACTTGTTTAATAGCCTGGGTACTGCCAAGTTCCATTGTAATGTTCAAGTGCTCAGGGTCAAAACCTCTCTCCTCTAAAGCTATTTCCATAACCTTACGGGTCCCGGAGCCTTGTTCACGAGTAATCATTCTTTCCTTGGTTAACTCTGCAATGGTGACACTGGAGCGGGTCGCCAATGGGTGGTGATAGGGTACAACTACAACAAGCTCATCTTGCCAGAAGTTCTCCACTACTAATTCTCGATTTTGAGGAATGGGGCCTTCAACTAACGCGACGTGAATACGTTTCTCTAAAACATCTTGAGCGATTGTTTCGGTATTGGCGATTTTTGCCTTAAAATCAATGTCAGGTCGTACTTCGTTGAGATAACCTAGGATGAGTGGTAATACATATTCTCCAATGGTAAAAGTAGCGCCCACATGAATGAGCCCTCGTTTATCCTCGGTTAAGTCTGCAATTTTTTCTCCAGCTTCTTTCATGAGTTGAATGACTTGGCAAATATGCTGATAAAATATTTTACCTGCATGAGTTAAGGTTACGCCTTTGTTTGTCCGTTCAAAAAACTTCGCACCATACTGGTTTTCTAAATTTTGAATTTGAATACTGATGCTGGGTTGGCTCATATGCAGCCTTTTGGCTGCAAGGGTGATATTCCTTGTCTCGGCAACTTCTTTGAATATTAGAAACTGCTGATCGCACACAATAGTAACCCCCTGCCAGGAAAAAATTTATTTGTTTATGAAATATTTCATTTAATACTATTATACTTCATTTTTAACAAATGAGTCTATACCAGCATATGACTTCCTACAAGACTATTATCAGACTCCTATCGACATTGAAAGTTTACATGATTTATGGGATTTTGCTAGTTCAACTAACTTTACTGCCCACTGAGGAGTTCCTAAAGCATGGAGGTGGTTGTATGATGCTAGAACTCCATTATAAATAATCCCGTCATGTACCCCATCTATACCATGACCGCGTTCAACTTTATAAGCAAACTTGACCCTTGGGTCTAAGTTGATAATTCGAGAGTTATGAAACTCATGCCCTTTGACTTTTATACCGGTGGTATACCACAGGTTTCCGGGCAAAGATTCTAGTAAAGTATACCCATGGCCTTGCGGCTTGGGTTCCATAACAACATCAAAAGGCAGGGCTCCTGTCATTGCGAAAAATCTTCCCTCTACCTTAAGTGTTCGTCCTAAATACATGAGCCCGCCGCATTCAGCATAAATCGGCAAGCTCGATTCCACAGCCTTTTTGATGGATAAACGCAGCTCGATATTACTTTCGAGGTCAGCGGCGAAAACCTCGGGAAATCCCCCACCAATATAAAGTGCATCAAGGTCAGGCGGCAGACAAGGGTCTGTTAAGCTGTTGATCTCTACAATTTGGCCTCCCAGATTGACCAAGGCAGATATATTTTCAGGATAGTAAAAGCTAAATACCTTATCCCGCATAACCCCGATCCTAGCTGGTTGTGAATCCTTATGTCTTGTCTGATTAAGTGGCTTGGTATACCAAGACTGCGGAAGTTGTGATGTCTGGGTAGCGAGCGCATAAACCTGGTCTAAGTCAACATGTTTATTGATGATTTCAGCCAAATAATCTAGCAGTCGGTCACTATTATCAGTTTCGATATTTGTGATTAGACCAAGATGACGATCCGGAATACTCAATTCACTATCTTTCGGAATCGCACCTAGAACAGGAATCTTACAAAAGTGTTCGATAGCTTCCCGTAACATTTTTTCATGCCGGGGTCTGGCAACTTTATTGAGGATAACCCCGCAAATCTGAATCTGAGGATCAAAGTGTTGACATCCTAATACAATTGCTGCAGCACTACGTGTCATACGGGTAGCATCAATAACTAAAATAACGGCTGTCTTGGTTATTTTGGCAATTTCTGCAGTCGAGCTGCTACCTGCCAAATCAAGACCATCAAATAATCCCATTGCCCCTTCAATAATGCTTAAATCATAGGGCGCTGCCATGGAAACCGATTTGCAGATCTGTTCGGGTTCCATGAGATAGGAGTCAAGATTACGGCAGGCTATTCCTGCTGCTGCTGAGAGCCAGCTGGGATCAATATAATCTGGCCCTTTTTTAAATGGTTGCACCCTAAGACCCCTACGCTTAAAAGCACGTAGGAGTCCTAGAGTTATTGTTGTTTTACCGCAGCGGCCTTGAGGGGCTGCGATTACAAGTCGGTTGATATTCACTAAATCTTTCGGGTTCATTATACGCAGCCAGTTGGTTTCATCAGGCCGGCAACTTTACAGGCACCCTTGGCTGGGCCACCTGGAAAGAGTTCATAAACTTTCTTAAGATTAAAACCAGTCTCTTTGCATAGTTTGCGAATCATTGGAGCAACTCCGAATTTCTGATAATAGTCACGCAGGTAATTGATTAATACCCAGTGTTCTTCTGTAAGTTCTTCTACATCTTCTGTAAGAGCTAAGGCTTTGGCAACTTCTTCATTCCATAAATCAGAATCTTCCAGAAAACCATCTTCATCTAACGGGATATTAACGCCATTAACATTAAGATCTGCCATTTTTAAAAACCTCCTATGAAAAGTATTCTTATTTTATAATATTAAAGCTCGACCCATGAGATCACTTAATCCTTTAATAGTGACATCTACTTTGTGATGTTTCATTACATCGGGAAGCTGTGCTTTACAGATAGCACATGGAGCACAGAGAATTTCTGCGCCAGTGCTTCTGACACATTCTGCCTTTGGTTGTGCTAAAGCCTCCCTGATTTCCATAGCTTCATCCATGAGGATTCCCGATCCCCCTCCGCAGCAGAAGCTGTACTGAGCTGTCGGGGTCATTTCAATAAAGTTTTGGACACAGGCGGATAGAATTTCTCTTGGTTGTTGAATCAAATCGCCACCCCGGGCATAGTTACAGGGATCATGATATGTCACCTTTTCCGGATTCTTGGACTTATCAAATTGAATTCTGCCTTCACGGAGATAATCCAAAACCTCCTCGAAAAGGTGGATTACCGGGAAAGGAAGAGGTCCATTGATTGTTTCTGTAAACATCCGCCAAGTTCTCCAGCCATGACCGCACTCTCCGGCTACAAGCCTTTTAACACCGAGATCCTTACCGGCTTGAACGAGAAGCCGACTGTGTTCGCGCATGGTTGGTTCATGAAAAAATAGTCCAAAATTAGCAGTTTCAGTGATCTTGGAACTAAGTGTCCAGGAAACTCCTGCCTTATAGAAAATTTTAGCAACGGACATAAATCCATCTGTGTTGACGTAGAGATCCGAAGATGAAGGATTAAAAAGGACTTCAGCACCTTCTTTATCCACAGGAATCGGAATATCTAGTCCAGTTTCTTCTTTCAATTCTTCTTCCAGAAACTCCAGCCCGTCTAGAACTGCCGGCAGAGGATTTCCCATATTATTACCGGTCTTTGCCATATTTTTAGCAATCCCAGCATGGAACCTGCTGGGGAGACCAATATGAGCCAAGAGTTCTCGCATGGCGATGGTCACTTCAGCAGTATCAATGCCTTTCGGACAAAATACTGCGCAGCGGCGACATTGGTTGCATTGATGAAAATACTTGTACCATAAATCAATGGTTTCCTGATCAATTGCTTTGGCTCCATCCCAGCTCTTTAAAATCGAGGGACCAGGTGCGAATACTTGTTTATACACGCGGCGAACCAAGTCTACACGAGCAACTGGCATATTATAGGGATCCTTAGTTCCAAGGTAGGAATGACATTGTTCAGCACAAGCTCCACAGTGAGTACATACATCTAAATATAGTTTTAAGGATCTTTTATACTTGAGCATCTCACCA
>LOEZ01000005.1 GCA_001516055.1 Gracilibacter sp. BRH_c7a | reverse complement strand
ATAGTCCTTACCTTTAGCTATGCAGTAGCTGACAATTTCAATCCGCTCGTCTAATGTCGTCAAACGACCTTTGGTCATATAGATTCCTCTCCCTTGGCCTCCGGTGGCCCGAAGCTCTTTATGACCATTATACAGCTTTATCCAATCTTGGAGCTGCATTTTATTGCGGATGTTATACCTCTTACATATCTCTACTTGGCTTCCTTCGCCCCGGAGGTACGCTTCTACTGCTACGGTTTTCAGTTCCTTACTGTATTTGTTGTTCGTATGAACAGCTACTAGGCCCGATGGACCCATGACCTCATAATTGGCTACCCATTGTTGAAGGCTAGACTGATGTACTCCGTATTCCCGCGCTATGCCTTTTTGACTTCCTTCTCCGCGCTTATATTTTTCTACTGCTTCTAATTTCTTGTCATAACTAATTCCTCTTTTTCCCATATAAATGCTCCCCTTTGTGTAGTCCTGATTTTTGTTATTTCAGGTGTCTACTTTAAGGGGAGCATATCATATGTAGGTGGACGGCATTCGTAGGATAATTGGAAGTATCTACAACACTTTCCTTGCGATTATCACAAGAATTGGTGCGTCCATTTAAGAACTTTAGTTTGTTTATAAGTTAATGTCATTAACCTAACAGAATCTCTCAAATGTCTTTAGTAGAAAAAGGTTATTGGATAAATTTGGTGAATAAATTAGTATAAACTAATTTATATAAAAGAAATATTCCCACACCAGGTTCGGGAATCCCATAGTTTTACGACATATCGTGCAAAGGCCGCGCTGTCCTGGCGCGGACGAAATGGGTGTGAAGTATTTCTTCGCTATAGTGGGAAACTGTGTATCAGCCTATTGGTGTAGGAGGTAACTATGAAAATTAAACCTTGGTTTAAGTATCTAATTTCCATTACATTAATAATCTCCCTTATAGTTCTAAGGGAGTATGTAGAAAAATTGCTTTTAGCATCATATTATAGATTCGTGTATCCTGAAATGTATTACTATATAGTGATTAGTATACTACTAGGTTTATGTATTGGGTTATTTTTGGGCTTAGAGCATTTATTTAGAGAGTGTGAAAAAGAGGGAATATGGAAAATTAATTTACCAAAATTGATTTTAGTTGGACTTCCATCATTATATTTTTCGCTTAGCAATATATGGGTTCTTAGTGGCAATCAATTTATGAGAGAAATAATAGCATATCCATTGCATTATTTATTAAAGTACGGTTTAGGCTATGTATCCTTATTTCAAATAGTATTTGGATATGTGGTTATTACAAGTTTTTATAAATTCAGCGAGAAAATTTGAGTTACTTCGTAATATCTTATTTTAGATAATAACTATATACCGATTAAGCCAGCACCGTCCGTGGCGCGGCTGGTCTGGGGGCACGATACGTCGTAGAACAGAGTGTTTGCGACACTTTGCCAATATCAAAGCGGGTTGGGGCGCGTCGCAAATACTCAGGACGTTATTCGCATTATTATTAAACTGGACCATATGGTGATAGACTAATGAGTATAGATAAACGTATCTTGGGGGGCTATTTTTGCGAAAGATAATTAATGCTCAGCAGTTAGAGCAGTGGCTTGATGAGAACCATTGGTTCCATGATGCTCATATATATAATCTTTCACCTTTAATAGTGAAACAAACTATAATCCCAATCACTGTATTGAGGAAATTGAAATCATTGATAATGCTGGAATTGGCTTGAGGTTTGATATTCCAAGTACTGTTGAATTTATATGCAGGCAAATCACAATAATCGGCCCTCAAGTTGTAGAAGAGCTAACAAAACCATGGACGAGTAAAAGGGAAACCTTTGTAGAGCTTGATTGGAACTGCATTGATAATGTTGGAGTTATGCGCATTATTCTTAGTCTTTGTTCTATTGAAGAATTTACTAGCTACCGGATTAGTGAAAATAAATTAAGAGGTTAAAATGATTTGGTCTAAATTAAGGAAGAAAATTATGGAGTTTATCACTCCTGAGCTAAGAGATAGAATTGATATACATAGTACACGATATCATGATGCTCATGATGACTATGGTGAAGTATGGATAACATTAGATGGCAAAAAGGTTTTAGGAGGGGGATATTATCATTGGTATATGACCTCTATCCCACAAGAATTGCTAACTAACAAATATATTCAAAGTGGCTATTATAAAGACTTTTATTCGCCACGGATTGAATCAGATGAAGTAAAGAAGATTATGGAATTAGGCATTCATGAAACAACTCATATTACCGAAGTATTAGAAAATTATATAAATACCCCATTTAAGGACAGCTTAGAATCAAATAACCCAATCTACAAAGCATTTGCTTTAATCGACAAGAGATTAGGTCGGAGAAGATTTATGAATATAGATATAAGTGGTGAAAAACATTCGTTAGTTAGGTTATTTTACGAGTTGCGGAGAGATAGTTTTAAAATTCCTGAACGCTAATCTCATATCCACTTCTAGGTAGGATACTGCTTCACATTATTCTTATAACCTAGTAGTAGAAATGCCGTCCAACCTCTATGTAGGTGGACGGCATTGTAAGATAATGCGAAATTTTGATTTAGTTTGTTCATGATTATATAGGTATAGCATTATAATTTTTACATTTTCAACAGTTAGCTACTTTAAAAGTAACAACGAAGTCGAGAACCGGGTCGATATGATATATTATATAAAAGGAATATTTTTATTCTATATTTTTATAGGGGTAAGTAATATGAACGATAATAAATGTTATATTTTAAACCAGTGTAATAACTGTTCCAGGTCGGTACCTATGATTAATGATTTAAGCCACCTTATCAAAAATAACCTCGACGAACTAGGATTAGATTCAAAGTTATTAAAAAAGCTTACAAATGTTAAATACCATCATTTGCCCAAGATAAGTATATCCGGCTGTCCTAATGGTTGTTCACAACCTCAAATTAAGGACTTTGGAGTGATAGGGTATCACTCTCCCAAAGTAACTAACAAGAATTGTAATCACTGCGAACGATGTATTAGTAGCTGTATGGAACAAGCAATAGTGAAAACAAAAGATAGTGTAACTATTAATTATTCTTCATGTATGAATTGTGGCGATTGTATTAGGGTTTGTCCAAGTGGGACAATATGCTCTGATCAAGTAGGTTGGCGTTTATTAGAAGGTGGTAGACTTGGCCGTCATCCAAAATTAACCCAGGAGATTGGTATGACTAAAGACAACTATGAAGTAGTGAACTGGATAGAATATAGGTTAATAAGCTATCTAAAAAGCAAAGATTCTAAACGTCTATCTTATTTTATTGAAGAAAATAGTTAGAGTATTATATTTTAAACCGCAAGCTTAAGTGCCGAAGATTGAAAATAATCTCGCGTAAAAGGGATGTTATTGTATTAGTAACGTGAACCTAAGTATAATTGAAATCGGTGAAATCTGGTTAAAGTAATATAAATAAATAATGTTATAGGAGTCACCGAGGTATTATTAAGACACATAATGAAACTGCAATACGACTTAAATGAAATAAGAGAGGTAAAAGGAGTTTTTTACTGTGCAATTATCGATCAAGGCTATGGGAGAAGAAGCAAAGTTTCTCTCCTTTCTGTTAGCTAAAAACCCTCAGAATCTTTATGATAGGAATGAGAAAGAAGCTCAGGTCCGGATGACTTACACGACCTTTGAGGATAATGAAGTTGAAGCAGTTTTATTTGTAACCCCAGATCCAGTAGAGCTTGTTAAGAACAGTCCCGCTACTTATGATATCACCCAATACATAAATGATCGGGAATTTGTTGTCAGCAGTTTATTCGTTTCCTACATCAGATCTGCGCTTGGAACAGCTTTAAACGGCAAACCCAAAGAAGCTTATTTAAAGTGGGTTGATCATCCTTTTAATCTTACCATCGGTTTTGGCCCGGTAGCATCAGACTTACCCGACGCAGTGATTATCAGCCTTTTTGAGGCTTTGGGATTTAAAACAGAGATTGAGAGAGAAAAAATTGAGTATGCTTTTGATTTAAAGGCACGAAGTTCCGCGAGGTTTATTACTATCCAGGGAAAAGCAACTTTGCAAAATACGCTTCGGCAGATTTTTATTCTTATTCCGGTTTTAGATAACTACAAACATTATTATATTGACGAAAAAGAAATTGAAAAACTACAACGTTTCGGAGAGGGTTGGCTTGAAAATCATCCTCAAAAGGAATTAATCATTAAACGTTCGTTGAGGTTTAGAGAATTAATTGAACAGGTTTATCCAGTAAACATCGATAGAAAACAGGCACAACTAGATTTGGATCATCCTGATGAGCCACAAGCCGTGGTCAGATTAAATGAACTGCGCTATCAGAAAATTATTGATCTGGTTATGAGTCTTGATACTAGGGAAACTATTGTTGACTATGGCGCGGGAGAAGGTAAACTATCTGTTCGCTTGGGATCTATCCCTGGTGTTAAAGAGATTCTCGCGGTCGAACCTACAGCCAAGGAACAATTAAGAGCTATCGAACGATTCCAAAAGGCTGGTAGAAATGAGGATTTCGTAACTCCTGCCCCTTTATGGGGTTCCCTCTTCTACTATGATAATAGAATGAAAGGCAAGGATGTCTTTATACTCTGCGAAGTGATAGAACATATTGAGGAATATCGTTTAGCGGCAGCGATGGATACTATCTTCGGTCATTATCAACCAAAGGTAATTATCATTACAACGCCAAACTCAGAATATAACGAAGTTTACCAAATGGAAGAAACTATCAGACACAAGGATCACCGTTTTGAGTGGACAACAGCCCAATTCCAGGATTGGTGTGCTCTCTGGCAATCAAAATACCAGTATTCTGTTGAACACATCGGTATCGGGGAGGAAGTCCAGGGCTACGGACAGCCGACACAGTTAGCTATTTTTAGAAGACAGGTTGTGAATCAGAATGAGTAAACATATTTTACTGCCGCATTCGGGCATTGTTCTGCTGGTTGGGCCTTCAAACAGTGGCAAGACAACTCTATTACACAGGCTGGTAGACCAAGGAGTATTAACCAAATCGGAGATTGTAAGTTCGGACCAATTTAGAGAATTGGTTGCAGACAGTTCGTTTATAGAAATAGATAATCGTCCCAAAGACGAACAAGATACACTCTTTGCCGAGTATCAAAAAATATCACAAAAAGCTTTCGAGGCGATGGATGAAATCATTAATATTCGCAGTTTTTTGGGAAAGCTCACCGTGGTTGACGCTACCCATCTGCGACCGGATGATAGAAAAAAATATGTAGATATGGCAGGGAAAAATAACATTATATCTTTGGCTATCGTATTGGATATCCCGGAAAAGGTCCTCTTGGACAGGGATGACCACAGAGATAACCCCAGAGGGAAAAAACGGATTAAACAGCAGGTCAGAACATTTAAGAGCAATTTGCGTTCTTTGAAGAAGGAAGGTTTTACAGCTTCTTATATTCTCAATGAGTCAGATCTTGAGCAGTGTTCTTATAGTAGATCACAAAATCCAATATTAAAAGAGGTCGGTATCGGTCTTGACTTTATTGGTGATATTCATGGCTGTTATCCTGAATTCATGGATATTCTTACCCAGCTGAATTACAAAAAGGGAGAAGACGGTATCTATGAGCACCCTGAGGGACGTAAACTGGTCTCTGTTGGCGACGTTTTAGGCAGGGGACCTAATAGCCTTGAATGTTTACGTTTCTTTAAGATTCATGTAGATAAAGGTCTGGCCTACATGGTAGACAGCAATCACGGTTGGAAGATTGCACGCTGGCTTGATGGGCGCGATGTGGAGTTAGGACATGGTGATGAAAGAATTCCGGAAGAGTTCGAACAATATGAGAAAGAAAATGGCGAAGAAGCCTGTGAACGACTGAAAGCAGAGTTCAAAGATTTCTTGCTGCAAGCTCCCTCTAATTTAGTTTTTACAAAGAATGGGGTAAGAGTTGTTGTCGCTGCCCACGCTGGTATTAGAGATGAATACATTGGCAAACAGTCAAGGCGAATTAGCGATTTCTGTCGTTTTGGAGATACTGATGGATTCGATGAGAGCGGAAAGCCTGTTCGTAAGGATTGGTTCGCAAATCATACCTCAGGTGAATTGATAATTTGGGGGCATGACCCCAAACCCCAACCTTTAGTTATTAATAATACTATTAATATTGATCAGGGAGTTGTTTTTGGAGGTAAGTTAACAGCATTTCGTTATCCGGAGAAAGAATTTGTTTTCATCGAAGCCAAAGCTGACTATTCGGGAGACCCGGAAAACTTTCTCCAGATGTCCAAGAGGGAGCGATTTAACCCTCCGAACATCCAAAGTTTTGTCAATGGATATGCTGTCTTAACAGATATATACGGTGAGATAAGAGTTCAGGGGGACGTAGTAAAATCTGCTATTGAAGAAGTTTCACATTATACTGTCCCCATCGAAGAGTTAGTCTATATACCTCCCACAATGAGTCCAGCCTCGGAAGTTTCCGCACTGGATGATTATCTTGAGCATCCTGGAGAAGCTTTTAGTTACTACCGAAATCAGGGTATCACAACTACAGTTATTGAGAAAAAGCATATGGGGAGCCGGGCTATCCTAATGCTATTTAAGAATTCTACTGCAGCTTTTGAATATGTAGGTCGAAAAACTCTTGGCACTATCTATACCAGAACAGGAAGATCTTTCTTTAATAAAGAGACTACCAATACGATACTTTCTAACCTGAATAAGGACTTAAATGACAATGGGTACTTCGAAAAGAATAATACCGATTTTGTATTGCTTGATGCAGAAATCTTGCCTTGGAACCTCAAAGCTAAGGAATTAATAAGTTCCCAGTATGCCCATGTGGCAGAAGTGGCTATAATGGACCGTATAAAGCTGCTGGAGAAATTAAATCTGGCCAGGCAGAATGGATGGGATGTTGAACCTTGGATAGAAGAGATCGTTCATAAAACTCAAAATGCTGAGACTTTCAGGGATGTCTTCCAAAACTATTGCTGGGATACAGATGGTACTAGTAGAATCCAAATTGCTCCGTTTCATATCTTAGCCCATAGTGATAAAACCTTCTTTGACAAGTCTCATGTTTGGCATATGGAAGAATGCAAGCATCTGGCTAATTTATCGGACTTGATTATCGAGACAGAATACAAGGTAGTTACGGATGAAAAGTCGGAAGAAGAAGCAATTCTTTGGTGGCAGGAGATGACCGAACAAGGCCACGAAGGCTTTGTTATCAAGCCGGAAACTTATATCGCAAGAAATCAAAATAAAAAATTGGTTCAGCCTGCGCTTAAAGTACGTGGACGAAAATATCTCCACATTATTTACGGTGTAGATTATTTGGATATGGAGAACCTCAAGAGGATTAAGAAAAGGAATGTAGGTAAAAAACAGCGACACGCCCTTATGGAATTTGCTCTTGGAATAGAGGGGATTAAACGA
>LOEZ01000004.1 GCA_001516055.1 Gracilibacter sp. BRH_c7a | reverse complement strand
GCGTGATATTGCCAGGCCAAGACCTGTACCTTTGGTATTGCTGCGTGAGACATCGGCTTTTTGATAAGGCTGCCAGATTTCTTTTATCTTCTCCTCAGGAATGTGGCTGCCGCTGTTATAGATTTCCAATGTATTGTCAAATATCCGGATACGGATTGTGCCCCCCACAGGGGTGTGATCCAGCGCATTGATGAAAAAGTTGTCAATCACTCTGGCCATTAAAGAATGATCGGCTTTGACAACCGCATCTCCTTCCAGGCACGTCATTATTGATTTTTCATCACAAACCAGCTTGTATCTATTCATGATCTCCGTACCCACTTCGCCCAGAGATACATCCTCCCATTGAATTGGGAGTGAATCAGACTCCAGTCGCGTCAACTCCAGCATTTCCCGGATGATCTTATCCATACGGGTTACATTGGTCTGGATATTGCCTGCATAGTACTCCCTTTTCTCTGTATGGATATTTTCCATCAGGTTTTGAGCATAGCCTGAAATAATGCTCAACGGAGTTTTTAAGTCATGAGCCAGGGCCTTCGTCGTTTCCTGACGCTGTCTCTCAAGCTCCTCCCTCTTTTGATAGGTATTATACGTTTGGCTTGCGAGTATGAAGGCCGCTATCATCAATACGACCAGGCAGCTTCCCCACACAAAAATCAAGGTTGGGCCAGCTTGATCCCATAGATTCACGTCGCGGGCAATCACTGTCCAAAATTCACTGACATAGTTTTGATCGTCCGTCATATGCACCGTATTCCGGTAAGGCAGCACCAGGCAATACCGATAGGTAAGCAAGCTGACTCTTTCGCTGGAGGCAAACACAGACTCTTTTACCGCTTGTTTCAGCTTTTCTTGATCCAGTACCACCTGGCGCAGTCCGCTTTGTTGCGCGCTGTTTCGGATACCGTTATTATTCGGCTGGATATACCCATATTTAAAATAGGGTAAGTTTTTGGTATTTTGATAGCCTGAGACATAGACAATATCATTGGTATGTGTCCCGCCGCCTGAGCTGACATTGCCGTTTTCGTCAAAGCTGTGGGCATACATCGCATTAACGGTTATTTTATCAGGAATTATCATTTCATTATCAAGCCAAAAGCCCTCGAGGCTAAGTGAATACCCGGTAAGATCCCCCGTCTTTTCTGCTTTGGGATTGGCATATAAGTAATTTTCCAGTTCGAAGATTTCTTTTTCGTTGAACCAGTCCTCTGGGTTTAATAATCCGTATCCGGTATAATTTTTGCTTCCTTCGGTGCGCTCCGTATAGCCGCATAACCAGTAGTCATTGGTATTGAAAACCAGATTGTAATCACCTGTGAAGATGGCTGCTTCTGTTCCTGATATGGTTAAAAAAGATGCCTTCGATACAAATTCCTTTTTTACCTTGGCAATATCCGTGATCTGGTTATCATTGTCAATATCGTCTTGCAGAACATCTTCGACCGTATTATTCACTTGAAAACCGAAAGTTCTAAGTGCCATATCCGCTGCTTCCTTTTCCTGCAATACCAGGAATATGCTGAATCCTGCCATCAGCACCAGGTAGGTGGCGAAAAAGGCACCAAAGACACGGAGATATATAGTGCGCTTTGTATTGTTTCTTTTCAAATTTCCCCCTCCAGTTTGTACCCTCTTTTGAACACTGTCTTAATCTGCGCGGCAGCATCCCCCAAGCCCTGGCGCAGTTTTTTGACATGATTGTCCACCACTCTGTCATTGCCTTCAAAATCATATCCCCAAATTCGGATGATCAGGCTTTCGCGGTTCACGATTCTACCGCGGTTCTCCATTAGTATTTTTAAAATGGCGAATTCCATGGGAGCCAGAATGACTTCCTTATCATTGACAAAAACCATACAACGGTAAGAGTCCAATTTTATACTCCCTGCAGTCATGATTTCGTTTCGTACCATGCCTTTGGAACGTTTGATTAAAGCCATAACCTTGGCATAAAGTTCTGCCAGCGAGAAGGGTTTGGTTATGTAGTCATCACACCCGAGATGATACCCGTGCAGACGGTCGTCCTCATTGTGTCTGGCCGTGATAAAGACAATCGGCACATCGCTCTTTTTTCTGATTTCCCGGCAAATGACAAACCCGTCAACCTCCGGCAGCATGACATCCAGAAGAATCAGATCATATTCGTTCTCCAGGCATTTTTGCCGTGCATCACTACCTGTCCCGGCAGATTCTATCTGAAAAGTTCCGCCGCTTTTCTCTATGAAATAGTCTTCGATGATTTCTCGGATCTCGGCATCATCTTCCACCAGTAGAAGTTCGCAAGTCATTTTTTTCACCTCCAGGAATAGGTTAACATACAAATCTATCTTTTCTGTGTCCTTATTAAAGTATCATTCCCGTGAAAGATTTGTCCACGGGAAGATTAAACACTGGTATATTCTATTATTACCCACCTATACTCTTCATTCTTCGGTAAATTGAATCAATGCTCTGTTGAACCTGTCGCGCTGATCATAGAACAGGAAATGGCCACAACCCTCAAAGGATACAAGCCTGGAATTTCTGATACTCTTCTTTTGGGCTAGAGCCAATGGATACAGGCAGACCTGGTCATTAAGTCCATGAAGGATCAGCGTTGGCACATTGATTGTTTTCAGGTCATTAAATAACCCTTCTTCACCCAGCCAGGTTTTGGCGATTGCCGCAGTAGACCAGCTTGCCGCCTGCAACCCTAATTGGAATATCCAATCGGACAACGCTTGCGTGACACGCTGATAGAAGATGGTATCTCCAAACTCTCTCAACATATTGGGACGGTCGTTATATGTACCCTGAATGATGTCAATGACCGCTTGTTTTGGCAACCCATGCGGAAAATAGGGACGCTGGATAAGACTCGGTGCCGCTGCCGCAAAAAGAGCGAGTTTAGATACGCCGTAACCTTGATGTCGGGCCATGTATCTTACACAGATCGCTCCCCCGGTTGAATGTCCCCCAAGCGTAAAATCCCATAACTGAAGTGCGTCAACCACACACCGGATATCGTCTGCCAATCGATTATAATCGTAGCCTCCCCAGGGTCTGTCTGATAAGCCGAATCCCCTGCAGTCTATCCCGATGCATCGGTACCCCAGTTGGGGCAACCGGTTGTACTGGTATTCAAACAAATTATGGTTGCCTGGCCATCCGTGAATAAACAGAATAGTCTTTTTGCCCGCCGGGTTAATATCTTCCACATTGATCTTGACGCCCGGTTCAACATCCACATAAAATCCCACGGAAATCCCTCCGTTCATAATATCTCTATCTAATAGGATATTTACACGGGAACTTATATGTGAGGGATCGCACTTGCTGAGGCAGAAAAATTCTGTTCACTCACCGTTTGACAAAACCAGTATGCTATTAAAAATGAAACCCGGCTGCTTCTCCCAAGTTTCGGATTAACAACCGGGTCTCTCTATATTAAACCACCTACAACAGCTCTCATCATATTATATGCTTTGTCCATAGTTTTGGTCCCGAATCTCAACCCATCTGCCACTTTTTTTTGTTTCCTTCAATAACCGAAGAGTTGCAAACGTTTGCAGTTCTTCTAATTCAGAAATTTTGTTTCATAGAAGATTCACTTTTGAAGGCTTGTCAACATATTATGCTGTTATAGAGAAGACCAGAGGTGATTATTAATCGTGGATGTAAATCACAAGCCTGATATTCCTAAGAGAACACCGGAAATGATTGCCGCTGAAATAACTGTGATCAAAGCACAGACGAAAAAAATACTGCTCGTCAGTGCCGTGGAGATTGGTCTGCGCCTTCTGGAGGCCCAGAAAAATATCCCTCAAGGCAAATTTTTATCCTGGCTGGAAGACGCCGTGCAGTATTCAGAGCGGACAGCCTATAACCTGATGCGCCTTGCGGAAGAGTATGGGCCGGTGCTGTCCGGCACCACCCTCTCCATTGCTGGATCAGGTGCCAAAACAGAGTCGTTAGCTAAGCTGGGGTATTCCCAGGCACTCGTCCTGCTGGGGCTCTCTGCGGAGGAGCGGGCGGAATTCATTACCCAGCTTGATCTGGAAAACACGGCCGTGCGTGAGCTGCAGCAGGCGGTCAATGACAGGAAGCTGGCCCTCGCTGAGAAAGCGGCACTGCAGAAAGAGCGTGACGCCCAAAAAAGCATAAACTCCAAATTATCCGCTGAGCTTGGGGAAGTGAAAGATGAGGCCAAGGAGAAGAAGGAATCTTTATGGGCAGAGCAGGAAAAAGTAACCAAACTGCAGCGGGAGCTTAACGCCCTTAAAGATGAAAGCGCGACTGCCCGGCACATTGCCATGATCGAGCGTGAGAGCAAGATCGCCAAAATCAACGCATCCATGGCTCAGGCTGACGCCCGTTTTGATCTGCTCGTCAAAGGATTCGACGATCTGTTTAGCACCATCAAGGACATGTCCGCAGCCGACCCCAAAGCTTTCCTGCTTTATTTAAAACAGACCAATAACTTTATAGCGAAGACAACGGAGCGATTAAGGCGATTAGAGAAAACAGTTCCCCCAATCCCCGAACCATGAACCTTTGCTGGACAAGCTTCATATAATAGAGAAGGACAAGCTGTCTCCCGTATGCGGCTTTCCAACCAGGAAAGGAGGCTAAGCAATGCCTGTTGTGGCAACCCATGAAAATTCCCTGCTGGTTGCACGCTATCAGACCGGAGTTTCCGAAGGCGGTGCCCCTATTGTCCGGCAAAAAAGCATGTCCGGAATCAAGGAGACCACCACGGACCAACAGGTCTATGATGCAGCCCAGGCTTTATTCGGTCTGGTACAATACGATCTGGTCCAGGTGCGCCGGGACAATCGCCTGCTGCTGAACGAAGAATAACCCGAAAAACAAAATAAAAAGGAGTGGTTAAATGGGGACGACAACCAGTAAAATACTAAGAATGGTTTTCTCCACCCAAAGCGGAAGTACGTTTACCATTACCTTGCCGGAACCCCGGGAGGATTTAACTGCTGCGGAAGTAGAAACGGTTATGGATCAGATCATCAGTAATAATATTTTCACGACCACCGGCGGGGACCTTACTGGGAAAAGGGATATCAAGATCGTTGATACAACCACAACGGACCTCTTTAATCCGGCTGTGGCTTAGTTTAACCAATGGCGGCCGGATGGCCGCCATTCAGAATTATGTGCCGCTCATTGCATAAGACAAACCTCCTTTTCAAACAATAATATGAATTAACCATCACAAGGAGGTAGCCAGATGAAACATAAACCCGATGACCGCAGTGATAATGTGGAACGTATTCAACACAACATTAACCATACCATCCGCAATATGGAACTGGGCAAAGAGATGATTGAAAAAACCGATAATCCCGACACTAGAGAGGCACTAAAAGAGAAGAATGAGCGGAGACGGGACGCGCTTAATGGTATGCGGACTGAAATCCGGGATGAAGAACTGGATCGTGAACGGGGTTACGACAGTTAAGATAGCCAAAATGGCGGCCGAATTGGCCGCCATTTATACGTCTTGTAATTGCCTTAAGTGTTCAGTATGATTATCTCATCAGAGTAAAACTCATTTCCCTATTGGTGTATTATCGGAGGGACCTCATGAAAAAAATAATCTCGATTCTCTTAAGCTTGTTAATTCTTATTGTCAGCCTATCAGGGTGCAGCACCGCGACCAAAGATAATCCGAATACAAGCGGCGCGTCTGAGCCCGAGAGTGTGAGTGCGGACAATACCCCGGACACAGCCCCAGTTCCCGCTATTGAAAAAGAGCAGCCTGATAATGACTGGCAGTTTGACACACCAGAAAATCATGGGGTGGACGGTGCCGTTCTTGACCGTCTGCACGATGCGATTAAAGATATAGATATCTATTCTGTTGTAATCGCGAAAGACGGGTACATCATAGACGAGTATTATAAGCAAGGCTACGATGAGCGCAGCGTATTCCGGTTGAATTCCTGTACGAAAAGCTTCACATCTGCGCTCATTGGCATCGCGATGGACAAAGGATTAATTGACGGCGTGGATATCAAGCTGTCGGAGTTTTTCCCCCAGCTTGCAGATTCGGATAGTGCCTACAAAAAGGAAATCACGATAGCGCATCTGCTTGAGCATACATCGGGAATCTCTTGGCCGGAATCGGGCGGGCCGATGTTCCGCAACTTTGTGGGATCAGAGAATTGGGTGGACTTTGTTCTGTCCCAGCCAATGGCAGCGAAACCCGGCTCCACATTCAATTACAGCACTGGCGGATCCCATCTGCTTTCTGCGATAATCCAGAAGGCCGCTGGACAAACCTCTTATGACTTTGCTCTGGAGCATCTCCTCCAACCGCTTGGAATGGACAGCGTCCAGTGGAGAGCTGATCCGCAGGGCATTACAGACGGCGGAAACGGTATCTCCATGAATGCCCGTGATGCGGCAAAATTCGGGCAGTTGTATCTGGACGGCGGCAGATGGAAAGGTCAGCAGATCGTGCCAGAAACATGGGTGGTGGAATCCACCAAGCCCCAGTCTGCAGCTCAGCCCATCCCCGGATATGGGTATCAATGGTGGCTCAGAACGTTTGGAGACCTCAGCACTTATTTTGCCGTAGGCCATGGAGGGCAATATATTGTTGTTGTGCCCGAACTGGAACTTGTAGCCGTGTCAACCGGAAGCTTTCCTTCAGGTAGCTATCCCTTTCTGAATTATTTCAGGGATTACGTTCTTCCAGCAAGCGGGCATTGATCTGAAGATTAACTGTTACTCCTCCCTAATTTATCAATAAATTGTTTGGATTGAATTTCCGGCAATAGTTAAAAGCCAATTGAAAGGTATTCAGCATAGTCATAGGGTATTACTTCTCTGTTACTTTTTTCTTTCCAACCTCTTTCTTCATGGGATTTGTTAGAAATCTCAGTACAGTTTTTATTTTCAAAAGCTTTGATAATAAAGTCAATGACTTTTAATTCATCTTCTGTAAAAACTGATAAATCAAAATTATTTTTACTCGTAATGATTGTTTCAGTTCTTGTACAATACTCAAATTCTTCAGCGAAAAATTTATCGTCAAAAGTATTAATTAATAATTCATAATGAAAATTCTCAATTATTGGACCAAAAGAATACTTTTGATAAGTTAATCCGGTAATCGAGCGAGAATTTGTTTTGAAATTCAAAAAATCAATATACCAAAGAAACTTATTCAAACTTGTTTTGTATAAAGTAACTCTTGATGCAATATAACTTACCAAATTCTCAAACTTTTCCGGATCAAATTTTTTAAAACCATTTTCAATGCTTTCTTCATGGCTTAATAGCTTAATAATTACATTTCTTAATATATCGTTTTCTTGCTCTTCAATTTTGTTTAAGACTTTATCACATGTTTTTTTTGTGATTCTGTTTTTATGGAATGCTTCTTCAACCTTTTGTTTAAAGAACAACTCGTCATTGATCATTTGTTTTAACAAATCACTATGACTTGTACTTGGTATTGCTCCATTCTCATAGCGATTTATAGTCATTTTTCCCCAATTTAGTATTGCAACAAGTTCTCTTTGAGAAATATTATACTTTTCTCTTAGATTAATAATATCCTGATATGATATTGTGTCGGATAATTCTCTGTATTTCTCATATAATCTCTTAGAGTTATCGTCCTCAATTTCTTCAATTAAAAGTTCTTCACCGCATTCATTGCATACAGCAATATCTTCTTCAACATTCACTTTAAATCCCTTGAAATCTTCAATCAAACTTTTTTTAATGGTATATTCATTTTCTTTTCTGCATACGGGGCAATATGCCTTCATCATTATTTGACACCCTCTCATTACTTTTACACTCTTCATTTTTTCTTTTCACTCTTCACTCTTCACTTTTCACTTTTTACACTTTACACTTTACTTCTTACTCTATTTTTAATTCCCTTTACACTTATATTTTACACTCGTATGCATGGATTTATATTATCCTTTAAAAGGGTTCATCCTCATGAATCGATATGCAAACAACATTAGTGCCATCATTTAATGGCATTATACCATAAATATATAAAATTTGCCACTAAATAGTGGCAATACATTTTTCCTTATTCTAATAATACTATTGCCATTCATAATATTTTCTACATGTTCGGGATAATCGATAATAACATTTTGCACATTTATATAACCCATCTAGAGTGTATATTTATAAACTAATATTCAAGACCTAACTTAAGGGTGTCATCTGTCTATTTCAAGCGTTATTTCTAAGTCCTCCAGGTATTGAAGGGAGTTCATTTCAATGGTTGCCACGTATAAGTCTGCAGTATCTGCTGAAGAAGGAAAAGCCAATTGGTATTGATTAATCTTTCCGGATACTCTTTCGGCAGGTTGGCGACTATCATAACGTTTGCCTTTACCATTTTCGATCCAAAGGGCATTGGCCTGCTGGTAAGCGTGCTGGCCTTCTACTTCATACGTTAAGGTAATTATTCCATTTTCTTTTTGTATATCTAAAATCATTACCTGACCAATATCGCCCTGAGAAAGGGTTAGTTTTTCCTGTTCCCAATTTTCACGGACAATTTTAACTGTAGTATTAGTATAATCACGAAGATAGGGTTTGATTGTGATTGTTTTTGGCAGGGACTCAAATTATAACATATGCATTATGAAACAGAAACTAATAGCTTTAGTCTTCGTATATCCCTTTCTACACAAAAAACCCACCGTATTTTTCTTACGGTGAGTTCGGTTTGTTTTTATCTTAGCGCTCATACTACTTCCCCTTCGCCAAAATTTCACCTAAGATAAAAATCAGCGACTCTTAGTTGGCAGTATGTTGTGTACCGATAGCTTTAAATAAGTGCCTCTGCCTTTGTAGCGGTGAACACAAATTTTCCGTCTACAACTTTTGCGTTGCCTGTGAAGCGGCAACCTTTAGCACCTCCATCAAATTTCTGTGCTGCCAACAGCATGGCACAGTCGTTTTTCTTAAGGTTTTCCTGCGTGACTTTCATTGCGTATACACCGACCATGATATTGTCGCCTTCAACTTCGCCTTTGCCGACTATAATGGGGTGCGGCATTCTATCGGGGCACATCGTAACAATTGTAAGGAACGCAGAATTTTCGATTACGCCTTTCATTTCTTCATTAATAACCATTATAAATTCCTCCTAAGTATAGTATAGCAATTGAATCTTTAATTGCTACCTGGTATAATTATGATACTGTTATGGAAACTTGTAAATTACGCAGAAAAATAAAACCAAATTCTAAAATTGAAAGTAGGTAAGAAAAAAATGAGTATTCCTGAGAATTTAAATTCTTTTTGTTCCAGGAACAAATGCCCGTGTCAAGAAAAATGTCCGCTTTCATCTGCGCTTGAGGTCATTGGAGGCAAATGGAAGATTCCTATAGTATGTTCATTGTACAATGACGGACCAACACGTTATAATGAGTTAAGAAGAAAAATTAAAGGTGTGACAAACACAATGCTCGCTTCCTCATTGAAAGAACTTGAAGCAGACGGTATCGTACTCCGCACACAATACAACGAAATGCCTTTAAGAGTTGAGTATGAATTGACAGAAAGCAGTGAAAGTCTTATTCCTATTCTCGGAAAACTTTCGGCATGGGGAAAGGAATGGGAAAACTGATTTAGTACTATTCATTAGGCAGTATTGAATCCTTAAAGCTTGGATATCGCTCAGACCGTGGTAAAAGCCGTTGTGTTGATCCAGAGATTGCATACAAAAAAAGTTAGGTGTTCATATGAAAATCAGGGATTTTAAATTAGAAGTTTTTTTCGGTAAACACGAATTTACTGCTCCGTATTTATTGACTCAGTCCGATTGCGAATCAATGTCGATTAAAGACTTACTTAGTTATGAAGAAGGTGCTGAAAAGCTTTTTTTGAACAACTCACTCGGATATACTGAAGTTCCTGGAAATTCAGAACTTAGAAAAGTTATTTCGAAATTGTATACTACAATGAAGCCAGAAAATATTATTGTTCATGCTGGTGCACAAGAGCCAATTTTTAACTTCATGAATGTCTTATTAGCTAAAGAAGATCATGTAATCTGTCAGTTTCCTATTTACCAGTCATTATACGAAGTTGCAAATGCCATTGGGTGTGAAATATCGAAGTGGACTATTGAACAATCAGATAATGGTTGGGTAATGGATGTTAATAAGCTGGAACAGTTGATTCAACCTAATACAAAGCTCCTTGTTCTAAATAGTCCAAACAATCCTACTGGTTACACATTAAAAAAAGAAGAAATTGAGGCCATTGCAGAAATTGCAAGAAAGCATGAGTTTTACATTTTCTGTGATGAAGTCTACAAGGGCGTAGAACTTGATGGTATCAAGCGACCTTGGTTTGCTGATCACTATGAAAAAGCCATCTCCCTCGGTGTAATGTCCAAAGCCTATGGATTGGCAGGTCTGAGAATTGGTTGGTTGGCTACTCGAGATATGAATCTTATAGATAAGCTAATCAAAATGAAACATTACACAAGTATATGCAGCAGTGCTCCATCGGAGTTCTTGTCGATCGTTGCTTTGAAGCATAGTGATGAAATTTTGAATAGAAATGTAAAAATTATTGAGGATAACTTGAAGCTTGCTGAAGATTTTTTTGAAAAGTACCCAACCTTGTTTGAATTCAACAGACCTATGGCGGGTTCTGTAGCATTCATTAAGATGAATATAACAATGGCGATAGAAGAGTTTTGTGATGCCTTGGTTAGTGATAAAGGTGTTTTGTTATTGCCTTCAAATATTTACTCATTCAAAGGACAGTACTTCCGAATGGGATTTGGCAGAAAGAATTTTGCTGAAAGTTTGTCTAAATTCGAAGAGTATCTGATTGAAAAGCAATATGTGTAGGTAATAATATGTAAAAGAGATCAAAAGAAGTTAATACTTCCTTCTACTCAAAAGTATAATTTTGGGGTATTGCTTGAAAAACCATCTGAAATCATTCAAATACATGTTTGGTGACTTGCACCCAACCAAAGTTGCTTCATACTCGACTTAATTTATAAGTAAGGCAAGACGGACTCACGTGAGGTTTTCGCTCATACGGCTTTCCGTTGTTCGTCATTTATGAGCTTTCGGTTATGCAAGTTTTAAAAGACTATGCTGTTTTAACATCTCACTTACTTGACGCCATACGCTTGTGTGGCATCTTTTTGTTTTCTTGCCAGCTAGATAATGCGTGCTTAGCTGGGCACGCAACGCAAAAAAAACGCGTAAGATTATGCAAAATCTTACGCGTTTGATATGGGCCGGCACGCAGCCGCCGTCCTCTCCCGCCGCGAAGTCACCCGGCGGAAACCATGTTTTTGAACTTGTTGACAAAATTCTTAATCAGACACCGCTCGCTTTTCACAATATAATAGCGGCCTTTTTTATCGATGGCGTTCTCTTCCCTCAGTTCTTTCAAGGCATTATTGACCATCAGGCGGGAGGCCCCCACCATGTTGGCCAGATCCTGCTGGGTGACGGACACCTTGATCAGCCTGCTGTACCCGTCTTCCAGCAATTCCCCGTGATCGGCGGCCAGCTTCTCCAGCTGGCGCAGCAGCTTGTCTTTAACCAGCAGCCCTTCGCTGTCCTTGCTGCGGAACATATTGTCGTCGAGCTTCTGGCCCAGATACTTGATGATCTTTTCGGAATAGACCGGATTGCTCAGGATAAACATCTTAAAGTGATTGAAATGATAGGCACACAGGTAGGTATCTTCCAGCGCCGTCGCTTCAAACTCATACCGGTTGCTCCAGAAAGCCGTTTCCCCGACGCATTCCCGCGGGCCGATCATGTCCAGGATTTTTTCATTGCCTTCTTCGTCATAACGCAGCAGCTTCAGCATGCCTTCCTTCACCAGGTAGAGATGGCTGGCTTCATCTCCCTGATGGAACAGGACCTCGCCTTTTTTGATCTCCATTCGCTGGGTCTGTTTGCAGATTTCCTCGATAAATTCATTGTTGGTTAAAGCCTTAAAGACCGGTAACTCTTGCAAGCAAATAATATATTGTTTCAAAAGCTAACTCACCTCTTACGCCCGCTTTACCTGGCATTTATTATACCAGTATTCAAGACAAGTATATAGATGACCATGGTCAATGTGAAAAAAATTACGACTGGGAAGACGTACTTTTTCCACTTTTCTTCTCCCATCGTTTAAGCACCCTCCTTTTGAGCGTGGCCGCCAGATCGAGCACCGCCCCGACCGGGCAGAAAAAGCGGCACCAGAAGCGGTAGATGAATACCCCGACGAACAGGACAAATGGCATCAGGAACCATTGCCCCTGGTTGCCCTGAAGCTGAAACAGCGTGGAAAAGGTCTCGAAACTGGCGATGCTGTGGTTATGGAAGAGCAAGGCGATCAAAAACGCCGCCCAGGCCAGCGGGAGCCGCAGCCGCCTGGCGATGCGCGCCTGCTCCCGGGGCGGCTGCACCTGGAATCCCGCCAGTTTGTTGATCCCCTCCTGCACTGCGCCGAAGGGGCAGATGTGGGAACAATAGAAGTTCCTGCCCGACAGCAATACCCCCAGCAGCACGCCCACCACCAGCAGGTGCCAGAAGGCGTTTTCATAAAACGCTGGGACATTGCCGGAAAACAGGGTGGTGAAGTTGGCGAACGTCAGCGGGTACTTCTGCCAGAATCCCAGGAAAACGACCCCCAGCCCCAAAGTCAGGATGCGCAGCCTGGCACTCTTCCGCCGGATGGCCAGAAAGACCAGCAGGTAGAGCACCGCCAACCCCAGCACTTTGGGGGTGAGCACGGTCTGCCCTTCCTCCGCGGCCTGCATGCCCCACTCGCTTTCACCCGTCCAATGGGCCGCTTTGCGCACCGCGTTGGCGATTCCCGCCGTGGAATAGGTGGCGCCCGCCACCACATCGACGTCTTCCTGCGGAACGATCCGGGCGGTGACCGGCATCCCCTGGAAGATGCTGAGATAATCATGGGCCATGACTTTCTGCCAGAACAAAGGAGTCTCGAAATTCTCCATGACCACGGTGTCCGTGATTTCCGCCTCGGGGCTGATGCCCACCAAGACTGTGATGGGACCGGCATAGCCGGCCGCGCCGGCCACCGCGCCGTAGCCGAGGAATTCCTTCTCAGTGCCGGCGTCCCTGTATGCTTTGTAAAGAATGTGCTTGCCCGTTATCTTTTCGTAGGTAGTGGTGCCGGGGAGGACCTGGTTCAGCCCTTCCAGGATGTCGGGCTGTCGCCCCATGTTTTGCAAGGCGAGCAGCAGGACCAGCGCCGCTACCGCCAGCCCTTGGATAACCTGTGTCCATTGAAGCTTGCTTAATCTGTTCAACGTTTCTCTCCGTATACTGCCCCGGCCCGGCTGCGCCGGACCGGAGCGTCCTGTGGTGTTAATCAGTCAAAATATATGGGTCACGCGCTTGCCGAATCCGACACGGCGGGTGCTCGCCCTTTCCGCCTGGTATACAGCTGCCGGACCAGGATGACCGCCAGCAGCGCCACGCCGCCGAAGATCAGAGCACCCAGGCTGGCTGCCCGCGATTCCCCTTCGCCGATGCTGAGCACGACGAAGACACATCCGAAAAATACCCAGATGAGCCAAACAGCTCCCGCTATATACTGCCAGATGCTGAGGCGAATCTGCTTTGCCTGCTTCCAGTCCCATAATTTTGTGCCTAAGATACCCAGAATGATACCGATTACCAAAAGTACCATGTATTCCAGCCTCCCCGCTTATATTCTCCACGGCGCGAGCCCGTCCAGATCTCTGGGGGTGGGATTCACACCGTAGAATAGGTCGTCCATCTCTTTGAGCACCTTGGCCCCCAACGGATTTCTGCCCACTACCCGGCCCACGGAATGAATGAAGTTGTCCGGCTTGGTGAAGGGGCATACCCCGGCGCAGGAAGCGCAGCCCGTAATGGTCCGCTGCTTGGTGCATTTCATGTTGTCAAAGGCGTAGCGCATAACGCCGCCGATCAGGCTGGGCTCGTCTTCCAGGCTGAGAGCCTCCGCCGGGCAGTTCTCCGCACATTTCTTGCAGGTTTTGCAGAACTCCTGCAGGCCGAAGTCCATATAGTCGTCGGCTACCAGGGGAACATTGGTGGTCACCACGGAAAGGCGGATATGCGCACCCCACGGTCCGACGATCTGCCCGTTGCGGCCCAGCTCACCCAGGCCGGCTGCCACCGCCATGGCCACCATGTTGAAATCCTCGGTGCCGTTCATGGACTGGGCTCTGGCGTCGTAACCCAGCTGGCGGATGACGGATTCCAGCTGGCGCGGGAAAATGTCGTCCTCACCACATTCCGTGGCCACTGTGGCGTTATTGAGCGGACCCGTCAGGGTCTTTACCCCGTACGTGCCCTCGGCCTTGGCCAGCACGATGGCGTATTTGTACGGATACGGCCAGGGCACCTCCCGGCCCGGATCCACTGTGACCCCTTCGCGCTGGCCTCCGCGCAGCGATCCCTGGGTGCGGCCGATCTTGAAGAAGAAGGGGCGCAGGCTCTCGTCGATCTCACAGATGCCCACCTGGTCCACCCCGAACCACTTGGCCACTTTTTTCAGCTTGAGGCTCATCACATCGGGCGGGAGTTCCAGTTTATTGGGGTTAATCGCAATCGGGTCCCATTTTCCCCACTCCAGGTTGATGTGCCAGTTGTCGCTGGCCTGGGTGATGGCGTCTCCCCACATCATGTCTTCCAGCTGTTGTTCGTCAAAGGTGGCCACCAGCTTCTTCTTCTCTTCCTGCGCTTCTTTCAGCAGCTGGCCCCATTCCCCGGTATAATCCTTGTTGGCCCCGTGAATGAAGAACTGGGAAAACCCGTGTTCTCTGGCATCCGGAAACCCTACGGCGTCCGGCGTGACCTGTGTCGTTCCGATATAGCCTTCCGTTTTCGGGATGCGCTTGTAAAAAATCTTGGGAATCTCTTTGCGAAACTTGACCTGTTCGTTGGCCTTAATGGTCTCAAAGCCGCCCGGGTCCATATTATTGCCGGTGGCGGCCAGCAGTGTAACGGGCATGGATAAGGCGGCACCGGTGACGCCAAGCGTTTTGAGAAAATTCCTTCTGCTTACCCCTTTGCTTGCGTCTTTTTGCACTTGTTCTTGCTCTTTCAATACAGTCTTCTCCTTTCAATTTTTATCACCATTTTACCGGGCAATCAGCAAGGCCGTTGTAAGAATTCTTACATCTCCGCCGGGATCTTTTTCATTAATCAGAAATACCCCCCAAATCATCACGCCCAGCCTGATGATCTGAGGGGTATCGCAGCAATCTTGATTTATTTGTGATTCCACGGGCACACGTTCATACAGCGTGCGCAGGAAGTGCCTTTGCGGTTGGTGGTGCGGAAGCGCGTGCACTTTTTGATGTCCCAGTTCCAGCGCAGGTAGCCGTTGAATTCCACCGGATCCCGGTCCAGGGAGATCGCGCCGGATGGACAATGCTCGGCGCATTTCCGGCACTTCCGGCAGAAATCCTGCAAGCCGAAATCCAGCGGCGGGTCGGGCATGAGCGGCAAGTCCGTGGTCACCGCCGCGACCTTGGGCCGGAAGCCCAGCCGGGGGTGAATGGCGCTGCCTCCCATGCGGGAGAACTCGCCCAGCCCGGCGGCGATGACGCAGGGAACCATGACGGCGGCGTAATTGGCCGCGTGGTGCGCCCTAGCGTGGTAACCGAGGCTGCGGATGTATTGGGCCAGCATGACGGACATGCTGGCGCTGACATAGTTGCTGTGCCGGGACTGGGCGGTGCTGAGCGCGTCATAGCCGGCGAAGCGGAGCATGGAGGCGAGCGGCTGGTCCACCATGAGCACGATGACGTACGGATAACGCTCGGTGACCGGCTCGACGCACAGTTCGGCGG
>LOEZ01000003.1 GCA_001516055.1 Gracilibacter sp. BRH_c7a | reverse complement strand
GTTACTGCCTATGGCTACATAGACGTTGTCAAAGTTGAGTTCACTGGCAAAGTTCTGCATGATGGCAACGTTTGTTTCGTACCTGTTACTTCCTGCTAATCGGAATGGACCAGGAACATCGCTAGCTACCTCAGAACTGATTACACCTGTTCCACCTACTATGTAGGTTTGGGTGACAGTGTTGCTCTCAAGGTAATCACTTACTCCACTGGGTAAGCTATTCTTGGCTGTAAGTAAGATGGGCATCCCCAGCTTTGCTGCTATACCTGAGATAGAAAGAGCATCTGGGAAGTCACTGCCTGTAGCCAGGACTACTTGTGAGCTGTCTCCTATCTTTTCAGCAATTTTAACGGATGTTTCGTATCTGTTATTACCAAAGATTCGTTCGATGGTATCAATTCCGTTAGCTTTCAGAGAATTCTCCACACTCTGAGATACCGCTCCAACCCCACCTGCGATAAAGAGGTGTTTGACCCCGAGTCTTTGTAACTCCTTTAAGGTGTCACTGTTAAGTTTATTTGGTTGGGTTAGCAGAATTGGTCCACCATATTTCTGAGCCAACGGTCCGGCACAGAGAGCATCAGCGAAGTCATCTCCTCTGGCGAGTACGGCATAGTCTGAGGTCTTCCAGCCTTTCTGAGATACCGCTACAGCTGTTTTATACCTGTCAGCTCCAGCTATTCTGTCTGTGCCTGCACCTGTTCCAGTTGATTGAGCGAGTAATGGACCGGCAACAATGACTTGTGCTAAGAAAAAGATAATTACCAACAGCCACACAAGATACTTTCTTCCTTTAAAAAACACTCCTTATTCTCCTCCCTCCTTTATGGCACTCTTAAGAGTGCAATGATTTTTATATTTATTTTTCATCTCCTCCTTTCTGATCATAGTGCATTGGTTTTAACCAAGTGTGAGGGATCAGTTTTTAGTGACAAAAATCCCATAATAATATACTACTATCACTACTTATACGAGGGCATCCCTCTAATGGGTGAAGTTCTAAATAAAAAAACTTGACCATCGAGAGGTCAAGTTTTTTATTTAGAACTTCCTGAATTATCCTTATGAACTTAGATACTCGTGATTTATTGACTCTTAAAATGAGAGATTCTCTCCCAGATAACACTGCTTAATTCATGTCTATTGTTGACATCAGCCTTTCTCAGGATATTCCTCACATGATATTTCACCGTATGATTCGAGATGAATAATTGTTCTGCAATTTGAACATAACTAAACCCTTGTAAAAGCAGCAAAGCAAGCTCCTTCTCTCTTTGAGTTAAGCCAAAACTATCCGGAGTTAATTCGTCGAAAATATTATTCAGGTATTCCATATCTATTCCCTTGCCACTGGCTTCTTCTACAGGTATAGTAGCTACCGACATGGCTTCACCTAGATTATACGTTTCACCGTATTTCAAGATATCTTCAGTCGGGTTGAAAAGTCTATAAACCCAAAAAGAAAAGAATATTCCTAAGAACATTGTAATTGAACCTATAATTCCTACGAGCGAAAAACCCCAATCGGAATTCATCAAGAAGTGTTCCGTCATAGTAGCAGTGAATGAAATAACCACTAAATGAAAAGAAAGTCCGACAGCAAAGACGAAAGGAATATATTCCTTTATGCTATGGTCTGCAAGAGTTAACCAATAATATAGGTCTGCACATCCTAGCCCAAACAGGATAACACTCTCAGAAATAAGATATAAGGGTACATAACCTTTGTTAATTATCAATAAAACAAACCCTATACCAATAACAGTAAATAAACTGGGCAAGAGAATAATCTTTGAGAATTTATCAGCTAAATAACCAAAAAACACGACTCCAATTATATAAGCAAATATCGTTAAACTCCTGAGCTGTAAAGACACGTCTACTTCTACAGAATATACAGCAGAGTATAGAAATCCCCCTGCCATAAAAGCGAAAATAGCAAAGACCAATAAATGCCACGGGGGAAGTGCCCGTTTCATATTAAATTCTATTCCTCTTCCAGCAGTCATGGATAATTCAAGAATTAGAAAAACACCTAACGTACCAAGAAGAGAACTCAGTAGTATTACCCAAGAATAATAGTCCTCAAAGTATAATAACTTCGTGTAAGCAAATAGAAAGATATTGGATAGGGCTATGGTCATCCCCATCAACAATCCTCTATATGATGAGAAATCAGATGAAGAAAACCAGGAGGCCCAGCGAATTACCAACATAGAAGAGGCATACCCGATAATTAAAAAAGTAACAATATCAATAATCATAGACTGCGCTATGAAAGCAATTGCTATACAAATTGGTATCAGTATCACTAAGATTTTTTCAACTATGTACTTATCTACCTTCTTCCTAGAGGCGTAATACCACCCACAATGCAGCATACCTATAATATGTCCTAAGATAAAAATATTGGAAGCTTCCGGAATAGTAGTCAAAATGTATTGCCCCGGACCGTAAAACGGAATAAATAACAGCCAGGAGAAGAATAGTGCCATGTAAATGACGCCTTGTAAGGCTTTTTTATTAAACATTTAATTTCTCCTTTTAGGATTATTCCCCTCTCAGGGGATAAAACTACCCTTTTGGGGGAGGGACTTCAGTTCTTGATCTATTAGATAATCTTCTTGGGAGGTGAATTTGCATGCCGTTAAGTTACCTTAATCAAAATCAAATTAAATTTCTCACTCCTAAAGAAAAGGTTGTATTAGAAAAGATTCTCCAAGGCGGAACAAATAAAACTATTGCCCGCGAATTGAATTTAAGCCCAGAAACCGTTAAAAGCCATGTCAAAAATATTCTACATAAATGCAATGTCAGCTCTCGCGTTCAGCTTCTGAGCAAGATTGTTCAAGAAATGAATCAATGATTTTTTAATTATACCAATAATTGTTAATAATAACTACTTTTTAAGGTATCTTTGAGAAATTACATATAAAACTCTGGAAGCTAAATGCTCCCAGAGTTTTATTCTACAAACCCTAATATTGTTAACTAACTATAGCTTAAATTTTCGTATTGCTTCTTGGAGGCTTACTCCCAGTTTTGCAAGATCCTCAGTTGCTTCAGCTATTTGTTGGATAGAAGCAGTCTGTTCTTGGGATGAAGCTGCTACCTCTTCTGAAGCTGCTGCACTCTCCTGAGCTATACTGGCAATATTCTCAATCTCATAACCTGCTACTTTTGCTCTTTCGCTTAATATTTCCGAATCATTATGGACTTTCTTTATGTCCTCTGCTATATCGATTATCAAACTTCGAATATCTTCAAAAGCTTTATTTGTGCTGATAACAGCTCCTTCTTGTTCATTTATCGCTGCTCCAGCTCTCTCCATTTCTTGAACTGCCTTAGCTACTCCACCTTGAATGCCTTTAATAAGGGTATCTATTCTATCGGTAGCCTCACCTGATTGTTCAGCCAGTTTTCTCACTTCTTCAGCTACCACCGCAAAGCCTCTGCCTTGTTCGCCAGCTCTTGCTGCCTCTATGGCAGCATTAAGAGCTAATAGATTGGTTTGTTCAGCAATACCACTTATTACCTGGATTATCTCATAAATCTGCTTGGATATTTCTGATAAATTAGTAATCTCTACATTTAGAACATGAGTTGCTTGTTTGCTTTCGTCCATCTTTTCTTTTTGATAGTGAGCAAACCCAACTCCTGATTCCACACTCGTTCTTGCTTTGTCTGTCATTCTTTGAGAATTATCCATACTCTGGACCATTCCTCCGAGACCGGTAACCACTTCAGAAACTACTTCATTCCCTTTTTGAGCAGCACTCGCTTGATCGGATACACCTTGAGAAACTTGCTGCATGGTCTGAGAGATGCTTTCAGAGACTCCAGCAGATTCCTCAGTAGCGGCTTGTATCTCCTGCGATGAAGCAGCTAAAGTTTCTCCTGTTCTCTGCATATCGTTCAGTAGTGCTTTAATACTATCTATCATGGTATTAAAGCTTCGGGTTAGACTACCTATTTCATCTTCACTCTCCAAATTCACCCTGACCCTTAAATCGCCAGCCGCTACTTGTTGAGCGGCTTGGCCTAAAGATAATATAGGTCGAGTTATCCTTGTTACGATGACCCAGGCCGAGGAAATAATAATAACAAGAACTAAGAGGATGATAATAATCGAGTTTCGCAATAATTTATCTAAATCCTGGGTAACTTCACTATGGTCTGCTGTCATAGCCATAGACCAGCCGTTTGTACCTAGCGGACCATAAGCCATCATTTTTGCTACACTTTCAGACTCGTAAACACCAGTACCCGTTTCAGCATTAATCATCTTTTGTGTAAGCTCTAGTAAACTATCACTTTCCTGGACAAGCATACTGGTAGCAAGCATATCCTGCGTAGGATGATATAGTACCAACCCATTATTATCAATTATGTAAGCATAGCCTTTGTCTCCTAGCTTATAGTCTGCAGCGATATCAGAAATATTATCAAACTTATAAGACCCTGCGATAACCGCCTTAATGTTCCCATCTATATCTCTGACAGGAGAGGCAAAAACTATAACTTGGTCTCCTGATAACTTGGATATAATGGGCTCGGAAATAACATCTTCCCCACTAAGAGCTCTGTTGAAATATGATCTTTCTGCTATACTGCCGGCCTGGCTAGACGTAGAAACATAGTCGCCCCATTCATCAGCCAGAAGAATCTCTTCATACTCAATATACTGGTTAGTTCTCTTTAAAAGAGAATCATCAATCTCTTGCCAATTTAAACTTCTGACAGCCTCAGTTTCAGAAAGCGTACTGATTTTGTTCATATTATATCTGAACTCACTCTCAATTTTCGCCGTAAGCTCACTCGCCTTACTTGAAGCCAGTTCTTCAATATTTCTTTTGATAACCTCTTGAGCAAGAAAATAAGAGCTCCCAGTTAGGACTAAAGTCCCGAAGACAACAACAATAATGATAGGTGCAATTATCTTGAATTTCAAAGTCTTGAATATATAGCTTTTTTTCATTCGTTATATGCCTCCAACACTATACCATTTTTTTCTCTGTATTAAAGCATATAGCAATTTTAATTGACTTTTGAATGAATATCAAGGAAAATTTTCCAATAATTTTTGAAATGTATAAAATTTAAGAAAATTTTAACAGCCCTTTGTGATAAAACTAAAGGGCTGTTAATAAATGTCTCTATTTCTTTTCTCTATATCCTTTTCAGATTGGTAATTTCCTTTATGATTTGTTCACAAGCTACAGGAATCGCTTGCTCTACGCTTGGAGAGAGTTCTTCCCTGTATGCCTTCTCTGTCTCCAGTTCGATTCCTACGATGATCAGTTGTTCTGGTATCACCTTGAGTATCTTACCTAGTTCAATAGCATCAACAACGTTGAAGGAATGAGAGGATAAAGGCATTATCTCCCGAGGGATAACCTGATTTAGATTAAATACGTGTACTGTACCTGGTTTTGCTCCACTAATGACCGCATCAATAATAATTACATTCTTCTTATTTTCCCAGAGCCTTAGTAAATCTAATCCTGGACAACCTGCCTCAATAATCTGCACATCATTCGACAAAGGATATTCCTTTAGGCTTCGGGCCACATATATGCCGATACCATCATCAGCAGCCAGGAGATTACCGCATCCTATCACTATAATTTTTTCATCCATCGTCTATTCCCGCTGGAGTCTGACCTTTAACGAATGAGTAGCACAGGACTGACATGGGTCATAATTACGGATCATCACTTCACACTTCAAGGTCAAATCTTCATCACTAAGATCCAATAGTTTGGGGATGAATTCTTCAAAGTCTTTATTCAGATTGTAAACGTTTCTAGCGGTTGGAGCTACAATGTCCCACTTCTTAACAACTCCGTATTTGTCAATCTGCCCTCCATGACAGCAAGTACCACGCGGTGCTTCAGTTGCTGCAAAGGATTTGCCCGCTTTATAGCTGAATCTTGGTCGCTCAAATACCGGGGTACCGATTTCGTCAATCAAGGCTATCGAAGCATCAATAGCATGAACCAATTCAATAGACCGAGCGACAATGCTCATAAACGGATTGTAGCAGGGTGTCGTAAACCCTATTTCTTTAGCTGCCTTCTGGGCGTCAATTGAAAGCGTATTAAAATTGAGGTTCACCCGTGCTAGAGGTCCAACTAGGAAGGAATCTCGATCCTTAATAATAGAGTGCTTACAGTTACATTCAGGTACATGCTTCTCTATCATATACTTCGGATAATCCCATTCTGGAACATCTAAACCCATGGTTGAGACCAACCGTCCTTCATTAATCGCATACTTACCTACATCCTGCAAAGCAACGTGTTCACATCTTCGAGACAGATCCTTATAGGGAGATTGAGAAGCTAACGTATTCGTCAGCTTAACAGTATCATAGGCGAACTCTTTCATCTTCTTCAATTGATCTTGTAATTTCCTAAGATCCGTGACAGAAGGGACTGAGGTAAAGCCGCCAATGACCGATGTCTTGTTTTGTATCTCCTGCCCTGATAAGACCACGATCATATCATTTCCTAACCTCTTAATCTTCAGGGCATTTTCTACTATTGGCAACAAGTCGGAATTACCTGCCATAGCTATAACACTTTCATATCCTAAAAAGTCAGGTGCAGCCAAATAATAAATATGCAATGAATGACTCATAATCCAGTCTGAGTAATGCAAAAGTTCGCGCAACAGCACCGTCTGGTTACTGACTTTTACATCCATAGCTCTTTCGATTGCTCGCAGAGATGCAATATGATGAGAGTGAGGACAAATTCCACAGATCCGCTGCACAAACTCAGGGATTTCTTCCGCTTTACGTCCAATTAAAAAAGCCTCAAAAAAACGTGGCGGTTCCCAGACATTCCAACTGGCTTTCTTTACTATTCCGTTGGAATCAATCAGAACGTCAAAGGCACCATCTCCCTCTGTACGCGCAATGTAGTCGACACGGATATTTCTAGTAGTGCTCATAATGCCCAACTCCTTTACTGAATTCAGGTGTATTACCAGCATACTTAAGGAATTTTCGTGCTACATCTGCTTTGGACAAACCAATATCCTTCATGAAGACCTCTGCTAAAGATTCTGCATTACAGTCACTAGCTGGGCCTCTGCAACCTTCGCACTCTCTTCCAAGACTGGGACACAGAGCACCGCATCCCGAAGCAGTAACAGAACCCATACAGGCTTTCTTTTTATGAATCAATAAACAGACATTCTCCTTCAGTATGCATTCATTACACACGCTGTGGAACCTGAAAAGAGGATTGATACCTTTTAATAGACTCTTAATCAGGATAAGATATTCATTTTTATCTATCGGACATCCTCTTAGATAGTAGTCTACATCAATGTAATAGTCGATGCCGTATACCGGCATAGATTTTATATCCCAGAGTTCCGTATATACTTTTGCCTCGACCTCTTTCTGAGTCATTCCACAAAAGTTCTTAATTGAAGGAATTCCACCGAAGCAAGCACATGTCCCCATTGCCACAACCACACTACATTCTTCTCTAATCTTTTTCAATTCCTCAAGTTCTCTGGGGGATGTGACAGCCCCTTCCACGAACCCGATATCATAAGGCCCTCCATGGTTCTCTCTTTTGGCCATCACAAAATATGTGATATCGACAACTCCCAAAACGTCCAATAATATAGGTTCAATATTGAGAGCTGTAAGCTGGCAACCAGCACAAGAACTCAGCTTAAAAAATGCTACTTTTGGTTTCCCCATGTTCATCCCTCCTTAAAAAACTCCACCAGGAAGATTCTGAATATCTGAATATCTAAAGACCGGGCCATCCTGGCAAACAAATACTGGGCCTATATGACAATTACCGCATTTTTTCATGCCGCAGCCCATTCTTCGTTCTAAGGATACAAAAATCTGATTGGCTTTGAAACCCAACTTGAGCATCTTGGCTACAACATACTTCATCATTACATCAGGACCGCAGGCCAATACAATAGTATTGTCGATGGGACAGGTTATCTTTTCACAGAGATTAGTTACGACTCCGATATTTTCTTTCCAATCGTCATTATTTCCGACGCAGTCTACCGTAAGCAGAAGCTGTGAATTCGGAATTTTTTGCCAATCTCCATACTCATCTGTAAATAGCATACTCTCGGGTGTTTTCGCTCCATATAATATTTCCAGTCTTCCGTATTGATCACGGTTACGTGAGATAGACTTAATCACACCCCGTAATGGAGCTAACCCTATACCCCCAGCAATAACCAAAACATTCTTCCCTTTTATTTCTTCCATCGGCCAGCCATGACCATATGGTCCTCGGATTCCCACGACATCTCCAACATGAAGCTTACCAAGAGCACTAGTTACATTCCCCACAATTCTGACGGTATGGTCGAAACTATTCTTCTCTTCTTCTGATGAACTGATTGAAATCGGAGACTCACCAACTCCAAAAATACTTATCATATTATAGGTACCATTCTCAAACGAGTAATCTTGCATATTAGGATTTTTAAATTTAAAAGTATAGGTATTGACATCAGATGTTACTTTTTTGACAGCTGTTATTACTGCTTTCTCTGTAAGCCAAGGGTTATGATTTGCTGCAACTGTTTTTTTAGGTGGATTATAGGTACATGCATCTTGGGGTATACAGGGTTCCTCTTTAAGTTTGGCAATTATTTTAACCGGATCGATATTCTTCAGACAGATACCAACACAACGTCCGCAGCCTACACAGCCTAATACATCAAATTGTTGTTTCGTATAGGCTAATTTGTGATAGAGACGTTGTTTAATCCGAGATGTACGATCGGACATAAACACATGATCAAGAGCCACACGTGAGAACTCATAAAACATACAGGAATCCCAAACGCGTGTACGCTGACCTTTTTGCAAACATAGTTCTACCATATCCTTGACTGCAAAGCAGTAACAGGTAGGACACACCGTAGTACATGCTCCACAAGCAAGACATTCTTCTTTAGTTTCCATCCATACTTCATGATCAAAGTTGGCATGCAAAAAGTTTCCAATGCTGTCTACATCATCTATCCATCTGGTAATGTTATTCAGACAATCATTTATGGCCTTTTTCTCTAATACTATATCTTGATCACTAGCAGAATTGAAATTTCCTGCCAACTCTTTACCTTTATCTGAACCAACAGTCAGAACATATTTAGAACCGATATCAGTAAGAGCGAGATCGAAACCTTTTTCTATTCCTGGTCCGGTATTAAAAGAGGCACAGAAACCATCCTTACATGGTTGCGTGCAATTATTAGCAATTATAATAGTATTCTCTCTTAATTCTTTGTAATAAGGATCCTCATAGGTGTTTAAAAAAACTCTATCTAGACTTAATATTGCATTAACATCACAGGGATGAACACCAATTAGCAGGCGTTTTCCTACAGAATCCTTATCCTTGACAGAATCAGCTACACCAGAAAACTCCATCATTAACTGCTCTGGGCTGTGGAAGTATTTCTTAGGTGGCAGAATAGTAGTATCATACTCTAAACGTAAATCTTGTGGGTCTTCAATGGATTGAAAAACATATCTATTATCTTTGCTGGCTGGACCGAATACCTCGTATTCCTCTTTTAATTTATTGATGTATTCAGCCAATTCCAGTTTAGGAAGAATATATTTTTCCACAATGACACCTCCTCAAAAGTTGTGAAATAATTCATTAAAATTAGTAGGGGTTATCCTTTTTGCTAATTTAACCACCCTCTTGAATTGTGAAACATTTCATTAAATTAAATAAGTTAATACCTTTTAATAAGTTTCAGAAAACTTCATTTTGTGAAATATTTCATTTATTATACTCTACATAACCTCCTTCTCTTCAATGTTTAATTCTTCTATTATTCTTAACACCTCCATATATTTTTGATTAACTAACCCACATTTATGTCATGCTTTTAAATTTATAGTATGTTTAAGTATATATTATCAGAACATTCTAAATTTATCAATAAGGATAATGGCTAAACAAAAAAAGCTTTATCTTCGATAAAGCTTTTAATTTCTTATTGGTGCGGGAGAAGGGACTTG
>LOEZ01000002.1 GCA_001516055.1 Gracilibacter sp. BRH_c7a | reverse complement strand
TAAATGCTCCGAAACCAAGTTAATACTACCCTCGCTTGCAACATTATCTTTCACAAGCGGTATTAAATCCAGTATTATATCGCAGGGTACGTTCAAATCAATTCCTCCCTTTCCAAAACAGATTTAAGCCATTTTTTTGTTCTAAAAACTTAGGCGTATTGTCCACCCAATGGACGTTAAACGGGTCGTTCATTGCCGCCTTAAGGTTTTCAAGGGTTTTGGGAAGTCCCCCGGAAAGAGAGGTGACGGTCAGCAAGGCCGCCCATACCCCAGGAAATAATAAAACCGCAAAGAGTATTAGGTTACTCCTTGCGGTTCCATCACGTTTCATCATCATGGCTCCTACGCTTTTGCTTTTTGGTCGGAGCATCTATGGTCTTGAGACGGACAGATTTCCGTTCCGGCTCACTCATACCCTCGGCAGTATCCCTGACAAGCGAATAATGCCAGCATTATTCGCTTGCTGCCTGATAGATGTTAAAAGCCACCTGAAAAGGCGGCTTTAATATTCTACGCTGTAGCAGTACTTCTTACATCCCGCTTAAGTTCATAAAGAGTTAATAGGCCCTTGGTTCACTCAGTCCTGCTAACATTAACATTAAATACTTTTCCATCCCGATTCACCGTTAGTTCCACTTGTGTTCCAACTTCACCCCTTATACGGTAAGTTGCTTCTACCATCCCATGCTTCATATCTGCGACTTTTAAACCATCAACCGCTTCAATCCTGTCCCCGGCCTTTAATCCGGCTTTCTCGGCAGGCTTGCCGTTAAGACATTGTTCAATGACAAATTCCTCATCATCTTCAGTTAAAACAATACCTATTGTCCCCTTAGTTTTTTCCTGCAAAACGTCCTCATCAGTTTTATTGCGTTGTAATTCCATTGAGCTGATTTTACCGTTGTTAAAGGTATACTTACAAGTATAGTCAAGCCCTTGAGGAAATCCTCCTATTTTGGTCACGAAATCAGACGCTTTACCTATGGCAACCAAAGTTGTCGTATTTGGGTGTTGAAATTCGTCCACCGTCATAATTGTATCGTTCCCGATAACTGTGTTGATTCTATCTTGTATATCCTTCTTCAATGTGAATTTATCTTGGGTCCCATCACTGTATTTTTCTATATAAACCATGTTTGTTCCCAGCAACTCTACGACTTTTTGAGCATCCTTATCATTAATCGACTGAAGAAAACTCTTTACGATTTTTTCCTGCTCAGTTGCTCCTATCGTTGGTAGAGTATTAACCCGACTGCTACAACCTGCAAGGTTAAATAAGATCAACAGGCAAAGAATGGTAAAACCACCCGCCCGCGCCACACGGAATATCTTTATGACTGAAAAATGCTTTGCCAATGGAAATATACTCCCCAATATCTACCACTCTTTATCCATTCAACTTAGATTTCTGATAATTTTTTATCGGTACATTCTGTGGAAACTTTTGTCATTGTACCTTAACACTTTCCACGTCTTTCTTCAATTTCCTTTAAAATCAGGGAATAATCCAAGAAAAGTATAAAGTGCCAGAACTTATGATCTGGCAATACACTCATATCAAGGCCTTCAGAAATATCACAAATATAGCACTATTAAGCACTCCACGTGCCTTGAGGATACAAAAAAGATGCCGCATCAATTTGGTATTCCCTTGGCGGCGATCAACCCTGTTAATTCGCAGCATCCAATGCCGTTAAGGCCATCCAATAGCCTTGCCAGATTGCAAGAACTTGTTTACCTATATTGTTATAGTCTAAGTTAATAGACATTAAATCATCGATCATCACCGCAAGTTCTTTTTCAATACGCTCTCGGATACCCAAATTGTTTTCTTCCTTGGCAATATACAAAAAGCGCATATAAACAATATCCGGCTCAACAAATTTTTTGTAATCCAGCCTTTTCAATTTGATAAACACCCTTTCCCTATTCGTATTAGATGAAGAGTCATTCTTATTACCATCCATTATTTTGATCCCACTTGTTTTAACGCAATATGAGAATATTGTTTACTACAGGTCGTTCCCTACCTTCAGATGGGCGGTTTAAAAGTGCTCCATTGTAATACATGGCAGTTGACCCTCCTCCGTCCAAATTATAAGCATCCTTTACGCCTAATTCCAAAAGTTTGTCCTGCAGTCTTTCCAGCGTAACACCCAAACTCCAATCATTTTGTCTGCCGTCAACGACGATCATGATCAGATCGTCATTGGCGTATTTACCGATGATCGTTCTTGGTTGTTTGGTTATTTGCCATTCTTTCGGAATTGGCATTTTAATGCCTTCTTTCAGCAATACCGGCAAAAAGCTCACTCCCTGATATGGAGTAAGCGCCATGATATCCTCCTCACTCTGAGGAGTAGTTCCAATAACCTGCCCATTTTTATTAATTCCGCTAAAAAACAGACCGTCATCTTTAAAAGGCTCTACCAGCTTCCCGTCGATAACCGTATTTCCTATCATTTGAGCATATTGAACTCCATTTCTTTGTTCTGTATAAAAACCTCCGCCGTTAATTGCCAAAATGGCGTTGTTCCTTTTGGCCGCTGCGGATGTCGCTTCCAGTTTCCCCAATGTGTCCTGGCCTAAAACAACTTTGAAAGCACTCGGGTCGAATATCTTAATTTTAGCGATACTTCCCCTGTAACCCAGTTCGTCCAGACTAAAAATCTTTATCTCTGAATAATCACTAAGATAAGCATAACTGGCAGGACCGAGTATTTTTAAAATTTTTTGTTCGTAAATATCATCTGACAAATGTTTTTGTTCAGAGCTAACACTGGTAAGTTCAGTTATCTTTTCATCCTGTTGAGCAAAAACCTGATGCTGCTCATTAATCGTCGTAGCTAACTGAAAAACTGCGTTTCCCAGTGTCTCGGTCTCTTGTTGCAATACAATAATTTCATCGTTAATGGTATTGGTAGGAATAATCAAGGATTGTGCCATTGTCGGGAATCCTTTAATCATTAATAAAATCGACAGAAAAGGAGCCAACAAAAACATCAAAAATATACTAGCTCTCCGCATCAGGAGCCTCCTTCAAAATTTCCAAACTCTTTTCCAGTTCCTGCAGCTGGTTTTCCAGGTTCAATAATTTTTTATCTATCCGGGATTGAACATCGGATGTACCGGAAATAACCACCCCAGTATCTTCCATACTGGTTCGTAAATTTTTAATTTCAGTACTCAGAATAGTAATATCTTCTCTTATTTCCGTTATATTCATGGCATTATCCTGCCGAATATTCGCTATCGCAGTATCCAGATAATTTTTTGCGTATATGTAAGCGGAATATACGATCCCAATCCATAACGCAATTAGTATGGAGAAAATTATAATATTTAATTTTAATTTTTTACCTTTCTTAGCAGGATTTTCGGGGAAATTATTCTGTTGGCCTTTAGAGTTTATTACATTCATGTGTTCATCCATTATCTTACTCCTTTAATTAACTACATGTCTAAAATTGTTTAAAATATTTTTATAACAGGAACATAGAACAAATTTCTACAAAATACAATCTAAATCCTGCAAAAGTGATATATTTTATAAAAACAAAACGTGCCGGTGAGATTACTTCTATTTCTCAACCAGCGCATTCAATATTTGTTCATCGTATTCTTTAAGCAGGAAATCCCGACTGTTAATTGTTTTTACAGCCACTCCTTTTACGAAAAGAGCACTCTATTTAAGAGTGCCCTCGCCCACAATCATTGATATACTTAATAGTCTTTCTTCTTTACTGGAATCCAAATTTCGCTTCTATACTTAGGATTCCCGGTGTCCGGACTCTCATTCCATAAAATCTCAGGACCTTCAACGACCTCGTATCCCGATGATGGAAACCACTCTGAATATATCCTGCCCCACACATTTTGAAGTGTCTCTGGGAATGGCCCAATGGATTCAAATACTGCCCAGGTACTAGCATCAATTACTAATACTTCAAATTCTGCAGTTTCATTACTTGATGTTGCTACCCCAATGTAATGATCTAATTCTCCTTTTTCTTCCATTCTACCTTCGGAAAAATTTGTAGAAGCACTAATAATACCTCGTGGTTCTACATTTGAAATTGCTTTTAACTGTTTAATAACCTCCGGTGTTAAGAGTTCGGCCATTTTTGCAATCTCTGGATTGACACCTCCAAAAATAACGGGAACTCTTTTCTTAAATCCTACTAACTTAAATGACTCTTTTTCAACAATACGATAGTTCATTTCGCATCCTCCTCTAATTGATAATTGAAAGGTCATTCTAGGATAAGCTTTTAATTGTGTATTCTCACTTCTTGCTTCAGATGGAAGAATGCCATGCATAGAATGAAAAGCACGCGAAAATGAATCCGCTGAATTATAGCCATATTTGACAGCTACATCAATTATTCTCAAATCCCTATCCTTCAAATCAAGTGCAGCCAAAGTCAGTTTTCTTCTCCGAATATATTCTGACAAGCTTACACCTGATAAAAAAGAAAACATCCGCTTAAAATGATACTCTGAACAGTAAGCAATTTTAGAAATTTTACTATAATCGATATCCTCAGTTAAGTGCTCTTCAATGTATGCGATAGCATTGTTCATACTACTTAAAGAATCCATCAAACAACCTCCTTCCATCATCAATATTATCAAAGGATGCATTTATCCATCCGACAATCTGTGCACAATATAATCGACTAAACCGTGGTCATCAGTCATTAATTGCCTCAGGGCTAAGGCTGATCCAGTAATGAACCATGGAAAGCAAGTCAACGCCCAGATCCCTAACGCTGATTTCCACCTGTCCTACAGCCTGCACCGAATCGGTGATGCTCACCAGAAACGGTATCAGGATTTTTACACGCACTTAGCGAACCATAGTCCCGAAACGTTCCAAAGGCCAATAGCGGAAAAGGGTTCTCCCCGTGATGCTGTCAAGGGGCAAAAAGCCCCATACCCGGGAGTCGTTACTGTTATTGCGGTTATCCCCCATCACAAAGGCGTACCCTTCCGGAACCACCACCAGTTCCATAGTTTTTATCTGCGGTTCCACCACATAAGGCTCATCAATAACCCGCCCGTTAATATAGGTTTTATGATCACGGATTTCCACGGTATCCCCGGGCAGAGCGATCAGACGCTTGATAAAGTCATCGGAAGAATGGGCTTCGCTTGGCGGATGGAAGACAATGACATCTCCTGGATGAAGCTCACCAAAATGCTTGAAAAAGAATTTATCCACCATGAGCCGATCCTGAAGCTGAATTGTCGGCAACATTGAGCCGGTGGGAACATAACGCGGCTCTATGACAAAGGTGCGAATCAGCCAAGATAAGGCAAAAGCGATAACCACAACCTCAACCCACTCCAGGATCTTGCGGGCTGTGCTTTTGCCGGTGTGTTTGATATTGTTTTCAATTTCCATGTTTGTCACCTCATTTTAGAAGCTGCTGCTCCCAAAGTCGTTTTCAGTCGCAATCACAAAGATTCTCCATTCGGTCGCTCAATCATTCACTCCCTGGGCCCGCCCTTTCGTTAATCAGTCTAATGCTGACATGCAGACGGGTGATGGATGATAACAGGTAACATAAAGCTAAACCGGGTCATAACCCCCACTTCGCTTTCCGCCCATATTCGACCTCCGTGGTTTGCGATGATCTTTTTGCATATAGCCAGGCCAAGTCCCGCTCCTCCGAAGTTCCTGGAACGGGATTTTTCCGCCCGGTAAAATTGGTCAAACACATGGGGCAGATCCTCCGGGGTGATGCCTGTCCCGTCATCCGTTACGGAAACATGCAAATCATCCCCCTCCACCTTGGCTTCAATGGTTATCGTTCCTTTTGCCTGCAGATATCTCAGGGCGTTGCTGATTAGATTGTCAAATACCTGGGCAATCTGGTCCTGATTGGCAGCAATGCACACCGAGGGAAACGGTCTGGTAAGCAGCAGCTGAAAGTTCAGCCTCATCGTAGGCGATGAGAATTTTTTCCTTAGCCATCCAGACGGCAGACCACCAGATATGGAAAAGGCCTTTGCTTTTAATGATGTCAAGAAAGACGTCGATATCGATAACATCTTTCCACCAGCCATAAGAATAGACAAAATCCGGTTTAAATTCATCGATTGCCTGGGACAGCCGTGTCTCCAGTAAATCAAATTTGTTGGTTAATTCTTCACCGATGAACAAGTTCCTGACTTCACATCCGGCTTCCAAAAAGCCGTGGTGTAGTTCATGATAAATCTGGGGACTGAATACGCACATTAGAATTCTGTACATTTCCCATCACCTCATAGATATTAGGGTCATAAACCCGCAGCAAATCTTGCTGAGCAAAAAATTGCACATCCCAATTGATAACAATATATGTAACAATGTTGTTAATCGTTAGTAGTAATTTCCTGCAGTTTCATGATAGCTTTTTCGATTCTGTCCAGTAGCCCTGCTGCTATTGTAAAGTACAAGTAAAGTTAAAGCAATATCATGTATTGCCTTCAAGTCGTTTTCCATTTGTTTTGTGAATAGTATTTCGTGCTTCATATCCCGTAATTCTTGGAATATCTGTGAAAACTTCTTTTCATATATACAAAAGCAATACATTTTGATCAGGACGAATTCTCCATTAATAGAAAGCGGGGCATCTTAGTTAGAAAATACCCTGCTGATTTTTTTGTTTGGTTCTATTATATATCCTCAAGGCTAGTTTAACTTTCAATAAAATAAATGTGCTTCAAATTCTTTATTTGAAAGGCTTTACAGCCTCCTCAAAAGGCAGCAACATTCCACATGAATGGAATGGATAGTATATACTGTAATCGTAGAACGAATTTTGAAATTCTTAATTGTTTTTTGAAAGGAGTATATTTTAAATGGTTAACCTAGAAGAAGTTAGACGAAAAGCCAAGGAGAGGCTAGCACCTTTTTGTAAAGTTTGTCCTGAGTGTGATGGCCGAGCCTGTAAAGGCCAAGTGCCAGGTGTTGGTGGGGCAGGAATGGAAGTTCATTTATTTCAAACCTAGAAGATTTAAAAGCTGTGAAACTCAACATGAGGACAATCCATGACTGTAAGCCTGTAACTAGAATTGAGATATTCTTTTAAGCCTAATCCTTGTGACCCGAAAAACCGATTATAATTTTAGGTCTCAATCAGCTTACTTTGTTAGTTTGGGGACAAATCCGGATCAAACCAGACTGTATTTAGGGGTTTATGGCTCTATGAAAGTGAATGATTTTAACAAAGGTACTGTTTTTGAAATCGTGTCATGATTTATCCATATTTTAATTCTGCCTTAAATGCTCTTCTCTCAAATAAGTTTTTATAAGTGCCCAGTTTTTCTATTTTTTTGCTCTTAATAATACAAATACACTCTATATTATTTCATATAAGAGTGTATTTGTAGACACCGTCCTACCCATGTCCTCCATTACGCAGTATTATCCTGCATGCAATCAGTATTTTTCTACCTTTGCCTCGCCGCCTTCGGCTGTCGTTTTCCTGATTTTCTCATATCCCTGCGCCATATCTTCAGGCGTGGAATCGGTTTTACCTTCGATGGACGTATAAGTAAAGTTCACGTCGGGAGCGAAGGTGGCTTTGATGATCTCCAGTTTGTCTTTGCCGCAACGCACGAAGTAAGCCTCGCCTTTATCCTCGATTCCCCTGTCTGTCTGTGGGATCGGCTTGTTCAGGAGCTGTACAAGGAATGTGCCATCCGACAGCATTACCGCCTCAGTGACCATTCTGGTAATTACAGCGTCATCGCGTTGAACGGACGACTCAAACAGCAGCGTATTGGTTGAGGTGTCCAAGGATCCACTCATACTGACTACATCCCCTGTTTTGTCATTCGGGTTGAATCCATCCTTGGTCCTGGTCAAATTCTGGCTGAAGGTAATGACACCACCACTTTCCTCCCTGACTTTTCCTTCATCATTGCCTGGCGAAGCAGTATAATCATAGGAAGCAACATTCCCTATATATGCGAGGGATACGAGATAATCACTGGCTGCGTCAAAGATTTCAAAATCCTCGGTTTCAAAAGCATTTATCGCCGGTTCATAAACGTTCATTGCGCTTTCAAAGCCAGAGAAGAAATCCGTCAGTTCTTCACCGACTTCTTTGTAAATACCATCCGACTCGTTATGATTATTTCCAGTAGTGTCGTTGCCCCCAGGCGCTTCGTTGTCATTGTCCCGCATATCTTCAGACTGAGCGACAGCCGGTTTGTCGCTGTTTGAAGGAGTGTTACCGCTGCTTTCTCCGCAGGCGGTGAGGGAAAGGGAAAGGGCAAACACAAGAATCAGTAAAATTACATTCATTTTTTTCATTGTGGGATCCTCCTTGTTTTTTGATATTTACAACCTTTCTTTACTACGGGGTGTGTTCAAGCTGTATATGAACCAATATTGATGCTTCCGTTTCAGGCTGTTTCCTATCAATGGTTTTGACAGCTGCAGTTGCTTGACCATTTCTAAGGTCAACATTAAAACTTATCATCTCGACAGCCTCCAAGGACCCGTCTTCGTGAGTGTAAAGTACTTCAGTCATTTCCTCTTCGAAAAACCCTTCAGCAAAATCATTAACTATGGGATCAGGATAAGATTGATTTTCACCTGCATTCTGATATACATACTCTTCATCATCAGAGCCAAGGGATTCAATTAAAATATCCATTTTTTGTGTCTTACACGGGTCCCAATTTCTTATCTGCATTTTTACTGGAAAGGCTTCGGGTTTAATCTTTAAATCTTCATCTTCACCGTTGTATATATATCCCAGCCTTCCAACGCCTTGAATAAAAAGTGTTTTATCATGCAAAGATTGCATATTGGGTTTAAGTGTACCTTCACCTTTGACTGTTATAGGATAACCGGGGACAGACAATCTTGTCTCAACTGTCAACTTAAAGGTCAGAGCCTTAAAGATATCATCAAATTTTCTAGACCCCCCCATCAAAGTACACATTCTATCAAGTTCAATGGCGGCTCCAAATGATTTATACTCATGTTCTTTAATTAGCCTATCCATATAGTATTTTCTTGTGTTTTGGAACCAATCGAGAAAGGTTGACAGGGGAGGGGCATCTTCTATGGAAAAAGAATTTTTCCAGACTCTATTAGCAGCGTGAAAAACAGCTAATAGCTTTTCAGGTTGGGGGCTATATGTTTTAATAAGCTTATCAACCTTGGCCATACTTCTTTTCAGCAGCTTAGCTGCCATAGAAAAATCCGAGGCTTTCCCTGATATAAGACAAATAGTTCTATCGGCTGCAACTAATCTTTTTCCAATTTCCATCTCTTCTTCGGTTGCCCTCTGAGCATATTCTTTGGCAATAGCTAATTCTTTATCACTTATACATTCCCAACTGATGGATGGAGGTGCCAGTATTTCTAAAGGCTTTTTTAATAGCTCATTGGCAGCATCTACAGCTTCGTTATACTCTTCTTTAGCTTCTTCAAGCAGCTTATTAGCGGATGGATCATCCTTAGGCAAAATAAATAATGTACTGAAATGTCCCACGGTTGTCTTTATACCATCGGCTGAAGCTTCTGCCGGTGAGAACACAAACTCTGAGCCATCATGCCCCGCCATAAAGACTAACCACTTTATATTCTCTCCGGGCTTGCTGATGGTAAGGGTTGAATTGGATAAAAATTCAAGGCCGTCAGGTTCCATCATAAGTCCATTAAGTCTTGCTCCGGGTAGGGTGCTGATCTCTATATCAGTTAGTGGAGTGATTGTGATTTCTTCTTCAGAAAGCAGAGCATCTTTAGGTATAGTAAGGGTCCATTCTATGCCTGAAGAATCTTCTATACTGATGCTTTTTTCTTTACCATCGGCAAGGAACTCTGTGGATGCAGCTCTTGTTTTATCAACATTAAACGTTGCATTACCCAAGCTTCTGCTGGAAAGCTCTATGGGCTCCCCAGGAGTGTCTACAATAGCAACATCCATATTGTCATAATTAGGTTCAAGGGACTCTCCGGCTTTGGCGTCAACGCTTTTACCATCACCGTTATAATTGCTATTGGTACCGGTTCTGTTGGAACACCCTGCAAGTATCAGAGAAAAAATAACAAGTATAGTAATAATCCTTTTCATTTTATCCCCCCTTATATCTCATGCGTTGGCCGTTTAAACAACAGAAAGTTAAGCCTTTAAGGTACTTTTGTATCACTTATCCAGAGCCAGCAAACGAAAGCTACCGATACATGGTACGATCGGTAGCTTTCTGGTATTGTATCTGGGTATCACTGATAAATTTTCATAATCTCATTGACTACAGTGGGTGGAATGACCGCTTCCCCTCCTAAAAGGTTAATGCCGTCTGTTAAAGATTTGTTTTTTACAAGAAATTGCTTAACAGAATCTGCTATGGGTTCATTGACAAAAAGAATTGGATTATTGAACTTAGCTGCCAGTGCTGAACCAGTCAAAGCATCCGGAAAATCTCTTCCCGTTGCAAAGAATAGTTTGCTAACATCAGCTCCAAATTTTTCAGCTACTACGACTGCAGTCTGATAATAGTCACTACCGCTATAGCGCTTAGCATTCGTCAACTCGTTTAAAACGCCATCGCCAACCATATCACTATTACCCACTACGATAGTTTCCGTAGGGGCGATGAAACTAAGAGCGTCTTTGGTATAGGAAGGGAGTGCGTTCTTTTCTGTCAACAACATTGGCATTCCTTTGTAAGCTGCCAGAGGTGCTACGATTAATGCATCATGAAAATCTCTACCGGTAGCAATAACTACCTTGCCCTTATACCCTAGCTCGTCTGCAATTTTCTTGGCTGTTTCATACCTGTCATTCCCGCCGATTCTCTGGATTACATATTTCTGTTTCAAGACATTCTCGATCTCTGGAGAAACTGCTCCAGTCCCTCCCAGAATTATAACCTTTGTAGGATTTAAGCGTGCTATTTCCGTATTGGTTGCAGGGGTTAATTTTAATTTATTGGTAAACAGAATGGGGGCATCCAGTTTCTTTGACAGTGGGGTCCCCGTTAGAGCATCTGGGTATAGATCATCTCTAGTCAGAATGACAGTATCTGCACTATTAGGCCAACCCACCTGGGATACAGCAATAGCTGTTTCGGTCCGGTTATTCCCACTCAGCCGGGCCGTAAATGCACCTGAACCTATGGACACAGCAGCTGAGAATGGGGACATAAGGTATTCTTCGGACGTATCATAGGAGTACCTCACCCTAAAGTGATAAACATTATCCTTTATATCGATAGTATCTAGTTCTCCTGAATTAATAGGATCGTACGGTGCCCCTATTATCGCGATAATTCCACTTTCATCGTCTCCGGCATGGAGTGAATTCCCGGGTATGGAATTTCCGATAACTTCATAATTCCATTTTCCATTTCCAACTTTCATATC
>LOEZ01000001.1 GCA_001516055.1 Gracilibacter sp. BRH_c7a | reverse complement strand
TAATTTTTTCCCATGCCGCTTGATAATCAGCCGGCAGCTTTTTGGCTCGCGATTGAAAAGTTTTCAATTCTTTAGTCATGTCCCTGCCTGTGATTTTTTCCCAAAAATTCATTATTTTTTCTCCTTTAACTCGTTAATTTTCGACGCGACAAATTCCCATTTTTTCCAGAACCTCCGCAGCTCCTCACGCCCCGCGTCGTTGAGCGCGAAAAACTTTCGCGGCGGTCCCATATCGGATGGCTTTTTCGTAATTTCCACCAGCTTGTTTTTCTCAAGCCGCACCAAGATGGTATAAACTGTCCCATCCACAACGTCCGAAAATCCGAGCGCATTCAGCCGCCGCGTGATCTCGTAACCGTAGATTTCCTCGTGGCTGATGATCTCAAGAACACAGCCTTCCAGCACGCCTTTGAGCATTTCCGTTAGATTTTCCAGAACAATCACTCCTCGCTATTCTGTATGGCTTGTATGCAGCAATACTTACTACTGGTATATAGTAACACATAATAGCGTGGTTGTAAAGAGGCATATATGGCAATGACCGGCTGTGGTTAAAAGGACCCGCCCCATACAACTGCCTTATTAAAAGCAAGTGATCCAGACATAGTTCATGTCAAACGAACATATGATAAAGGTTGTTTCATTCAGTTTTTAGCATTTTTATGTCTTCCTTAGATTAACCTTCAGTTGATGAATCAAGTAACCAGATTGGCACCAATGGCAGGTGGAATAACCGATACTTAAAATGATCGGTTTATCTTCTTTCGCTTTATTCAATGCAGATTCATTCCATCATTTACCTAAGTGATATCTTTATATCTTCAGATAGTTCATCGCTCCGCGTGAAATCCGGATAATTATTCAGATTGGCATTAATGTCCAGGCGGATCTCGCTTACACCACCAAATATAGACAACGGCAGACATAATTCTATCCCTTCATCAAAAGCCAGCTCCACGCCTTTGGGGATTTCTGCCCTATTCCGGTCCTCAAAATAAAACATTTCTACGGGGTTGCCCTGGCAATTAATGGTCCAGTTATGCTGTCCATTCGTAATATTAAACTGCACAAAGGGATTGTCGCTATCCGCTTGCACTGCGATGTACAGCTTATCGCCGATCACACGGGCATAGACACTTCCTAGATCACAGCCGTTTGCGTTGCTAGGTGCTTCTCCAATTGCGTCCCCCCTTGGGTCTTCGGCAATCTTGTCAGATCCGGAATAGTCATTCAGCCTGCCATCCACCCGTCTGACCGCATATGCCATTATCAGATGTGAACATATCTGAGAGCACTGAACGTATTCCCCGGCGTCAAATTCACTCTGCGCCTCGCTCATCAGCTCCCGGGCCTCGGCGATTTTCACGGGATCAGAGATATTCTCTATTTCATGCGCCGCACTTTCCAGAGCAAGGCTTGCCGTCTTTTTTGCCGGCAGGCCGACTGCCTCGTCGATCAAGGCCGTAGCCGCTTCATATTCCCCTGCTTCCATTTTCTCTCTTACCTCTGCGAAAACAGCCGTCGTATCGCGGTCCGGTTCCTGCCCAGGCAAATACAAAGACACTTCCGCCTTAGTCAGCTTGATTAGGGTTTGTACCCGTACCCCTTCGCCGATGACAAGCGTTCCCCATGCATCGATATCCGGCAGGTTCACCACGATATTTCCGTCTTCAAGCGTATAATCGATCTCCTTAAGCTCTCCAGTTTCAGGCGTTGCGTAAAACACACCCAATTTTCGTGAGTCAAACAGCGTATTATTCTTGATTGCGACTCGCACGTTACTTTTATTGTCCACACGGTTTTGCTGTTCGTCAAACGCATAATTGACAAGATGCAAGACATAGCCGTTTACCTGGTTGCTGAAATAGAACGCACCCAATATCTCCTCGTCTGCTATGTTGTACCCATGATTAATCCGTAATGTGACCGCATCAAGAAACGTATCCGCATCCTCCGGTCCGATCATCTGCCATTCTTCGTCTTCCCACCAGTGCATATTTTGAGGTAAGTGTCTATACTGGTCACCCGAAATATCTTCTCCTGAATTTGCCGTTAGGGCCGTATCCAAGCTGCTGCCGCTTTCGTCCAGCAGCACGGTATCGTTAAAAGCAACCACTTGTCCGCCGTTTTCCATGAACCGTGTGATCACATCGGCATCGTTTTGGCTCATGACTGATACGCTGGGGAGTACGAGGAGTTTCAATCCTTCCAGACTCTCATCGTCCAGCTGCTTATGAATCAGGGTGCCATCCCCTGTTGCTACAACGCGACAGGGGATACTATTCTCAATCAACATTTGGGTGCAGCCCGCAAAATCTTCACTGCCGCCGCCTGTTCCGCGCATAATGCCGGCAAAGGAATAGAGCACACCGACATCCGCCATGGGCCACAATTCCTCAAAGAGCATTTTGTTGTTATAAATATAGTCGTAGTACGGATACAACGTTTCCATCCCGACAGCGGTCATATCCTTGTTTGCACCGTATTCCCCGGAAAAATACGGAGCACCGTACGGCACCTGCACATACCCACCATGCGCATAGGCCTCCGCGGTATAGACCTTCATGACCTGCGCCGCTCTGCTTCCCGTCATTAACTCTTTGTTCTCAACACAATTGGGAGCGGCATTGACAGGCGCGTCGAACGCATTACCCAGCTCGTACCGGACTGCTGTCCTGGCGTTTACAGGGTACGCATAATATAACTCGGGCGAGAAGAAATCAGCGACATCGGCAACAGCCATAAAAGAACTCATGAGTTCCGCCATGTTTGCCGTAAAAAGCACTTCCGGCTCTTCTTTTACAATCTCTTCTTTAAGCAGGCGCATAAACTCGGTGACGCTTTGATACTGGTACGCTCTGAACGCATCCAACAGCGGCACCTCGTCATTACTGTGATGATAGATTACTTCCTTATATATATCATAATAGTTTTGCCTGATAAATTCTCCGTAATCAAAGCTATCAAGGTCTTTGATACCAAGGCTCCGCAGCGTTTCCTCGTTCCCGTTCTCTTGCAAATATTCTCTGAACCCCGCCATACAGTAATCACAAAAGCAGCCGCCATACCCCACCGCATCGCTCGTCCCCGGCCACTCGTCCGCACATACGGCAACCGCTCCGCACTGCGCCGCTGTCACCGCTTCATCGATGAGCTGCTGCTGCCAGATTGGGTTGTTCGTACATTGGGTCGGTTTTCCGCCGCCCACATGGAAAGGAATCATGTTGCCGTCTATATCCTCACACTGGGCGTCCGCAGTCTCGGGCACCTCACTGGGATCAGCTCCCTCGAGATCACCGACGGAGAGCCATTTGATAATCTGAATACCTTTGTCTGCAGATATCCGCGTGTTATTCTGGTTGGCCGCCAGGTTGTTCAACCCATAAAAGCCGGGGCAGAACACCGTAACATGGCTTTTCAAAAGCTCCTCCGGAACCTGCGGGCCCTCAGAACCGTCTTCAAGAGACATAAAAGATACAATATCGGTCGGTTCAAGCGGTCTTGCGGCGTCTCTCTCCGCAGCGGGCGGCGGATCGAGAAAATAGGGATGAACATTCTCAGACACATCTTGTTTGCAGCCGGTCAGCAACAGAACAATCATTGCCGCCAATAGAATCATGGCGATTTTTTTGATACCAATCTCCTCCCTGCACTTAAAGCAATTTCATCATACATGCTATCCCTTCTCGATTTTATGAATACCTTGCTTTTTTTGCCCCTTATTCTTGAGCATTCTGTCTGCATCTTCGGAAAATGGGGTTATTTAAGCGGAAGTTCGTACAGCTGCTCCGGCTTCATGCCAAAAGTGTTTTTGATGTATTCTTCAAAGGCGATAATCGGCTTGGCCATAACGTTGTCGGATTCGTCGTTTAACATTGTTTGCATCTTCTGTTTGATTTCACTGACGTCTTCCCCGAACCCTTGATCGCTGTATCGATCCTCAGGTTCGTACCAATCGTATTTTACAAGAATATCATCCTTCTCGAGTTGTACGAAATATTTTGCTTCCCTAGGATAATACCTGACTAAGAAACCGTCATTTGCGTCATTGTCTATGAACAGAATACAGTTTCTATCCTCTTCATTCTCCGCTTCTTGCCATTCGGACTTATGGATGGCGACATAGATGTTGTCTTGTTGATCATCATAATCTCCCTCGTCCCTGAATCCCAGCATAACCAGGGATTGTGAAGGAATGTAGTCTGCTATGTTTATATCTGCTCCGGGCAAGGTCTGACCAATAATGACATGCTTATCCTTATCCGACAGCATAATTCGATTATCCATATCGCCATAACCGATCGAGCTTGCCAGCTCTTCGCCCCAATAACTAACCTTTTCCTGGGAGAGATATTCTTCAGAGTTAACATAATCCCGCCAGGTTTGATATTCATCGCCAGGGTCAACGTAGAAACCAACACTGACGTTTTCTTTGTTCCCTTTCACTACGCTGATGTCCACAGGATTTATCCCATAGGAATCTAAAAGTGCTTGAAAGCCGCCGTATTCCAATGCTTGGAGGTTAATATTACGACTGACAATCTCCTTGCATTCTAATAACATCTCATTCGGAATCTGCATCTGAAGCTCGAGTACATATCCTTCCACATAATCATAGTCCTCCGACTCCTGCTCGGTAGGCTTCACCCAGAACTCGATTTCGCGGTTGGCGTCAAGCATCCCTTGATCATACAGACGCCCTTGCCGCAGCGCGTCCAAATACTCCGTAATGTTCTCCTCGTTCGTCACATTAACAAGCGAGGCCACAAAGGAAACAACATTTTCATCCGTATCCCCGGCCAAAAATGACAATGAATAAGCAGCGAACATATCCCCAATACTGACTTTGGCTTTAAAGGGAACGTAGTTTTCGGGAAGTGCTAAATCATAAAAAAGATTGTAATCCTCTTCAAATAGATCCATCGGTTTTTCGTATTTAGCCGTCAGTGGGGCAGGCTCCGGCTTGGCGGTATCTGCGGTCTGAGCACAGGCAGCCAAGACCGTCATCAATATCAGGCAAAATACAATAAGACTGATTCTTCTCATTTAATATTCCTCCTCATGCCGTACGATTATTGCCTGGGTGCTGTTTCTAAATACAGGCTATTTCTAAGCACAGGCCATCATTTCTATTTTAGCGGCTCCCCTCTAAAAAATGGTATGCTCGGAGCATACATACTCAGCCCAGTCAAACATAATCACACCGAGGAATTGCAAAGGGCAGTATTGAAATTATTCTTCTAGCGGATTTCCCTCCACGTTTAAATTTTCCGTACCCTCAAGTGGGGAAACATCTTGAATTTTATTATTTTCCAAGAAACAGTTGACAAGTTCTAGATCTGCCAGGGCAGACACATCTTTGATCTGCGCATCGTTAATATACAAGTATTGAAGATGGTACAGCCCGGCCAGCGGCGTTACGTCCTCAATCAGCGTATCCGAGGCGTCCAGGGCGATAAGATAATAAAGCGTGCTGAGCGGTGAAATGTCAGATACGGGATTGTAGTTGATATTCAGTTCAACCAGCGTCTGCATATTCTCAATCGCCGACAGATCCGTTATCCGGTTGCCCGCAAGGTTCAGCCGTTCCAGCGGCAGGCCTTGGAGCGGAGATATGTCTGTAATCTGCTGCATTACTATGTCAAGCTGCTTTAAGTTTTTCAGTCTTGCCAGTTCTTCAAGCGACGTGATCCCCCCCCGCCGTACCGGTCTGCTCTCGCCGTTATAGTCGCCAAAGTATACTCTGACATCGGAAAAGCCCGGGGCATATGCCAAGCGCAGCGTTTGACCGCTCGCATAGACATCATTACCCCAGATCTGTACGATTTCCACGGCATCGAGTTCAGCAGAATAGATAGGCTCCTCCGGCCCCTTATTAAGCGCGAGACGCACTGCCTGATCAACAAGTGCAGATTCAAACGAAACAGTGGCAGGGGAAGAAATGGCGGTAAGGGTCGGGGAGACCGCATACCGTTCAAAAAACATGCCGGCTAAGAAAGCTGCTGCCAGACATGCTGCCGCAATCAGCGTCACGCAAACTGTCCTTTTCGTCCTGCGCAGGGATTTCTTTCTGACAGATTCCAATTGTTTTTTTAACGCTATCATGTTCGCGAAACGGTCTTTAGGCGAGAACTGTGTACTCTTGATAAGGAGTTTTTGCAGTGGCGTGCTGCCTATATTCCGGATGCCGTTCAAGTCCGTACTGCCGGTCAGCATCTGAACAATCAAGACACCTAAGGCATAGACGTCGGTGCGAGCATCTGTCTGGGCGTAACCAAACTGCTCCGGTGGTGAGTATTCCTTTGTGCCGTAATACTGTGTATCGGTATTGGCCGAAGTGTTGTATTTCCTGGCAATATCGAAATCGACCAGCTTCACGCCTGCGTCAGCTGTGATGATGATGTTCTGAGGCTTTAAATCACGATAGATAATTGGCTGCGGCCTGCTATGAAGATATATAAATATGTCGCATAGCTTTTGGACAATATCAAACGTTTCCGCATAAGAAAATATACGTCCAGCCGATATCAGTTCAGCTAAACTTTGTCCGTCAAAATACTCCCGCACCACATAGAGCTTATCGTGATCCGCAATACTTTCAATCAACTTCGGGATATGCGGATGATCAAGTTCTCTTAAAACAGTGTCTTCCCGCCGGATTTCATCTCCTGAGATATTGGTGATTTTCAGGATGGTCGTTATCCCACTGTTGATTGCTCTCGCCCGAAAAGTTTCTGCTGCCGCTCCTGAAGCAAGGCAGTCGACAATTTCATACTTTCCCGCAATCTCACTTGGCAGATTCTCTGTAACTTCCTTCTTTATATATCTGGCATATTGGGTGTCAAAAAGCAGTACATCTTTTCCCGATTTACTCGCATCCCTACTCATTCGCTAATAATCCTTACATCTGCCTGCTGCAAAAATGCTTGTGTTTCCATCCAGGTATATCCTTTGTTGATGCAGAATATAATCGCTGCTTCTCTTTTTATCTTGGCATATAGCGGTGCCATACCTCCCATTTTTAAGAGCGTCTGCGTACCTTCCACATCCAGTTCAAGTCCAATAGCAAGCTGAATCAGCTTGTCTCGTGAAGGCATCCTTCGGCCGCTGATAATTTGATAGCCATACACCCTGTCGAGGTTGGCTCTTTTGATTACTTCCGTTTTTACAAGCGTTTTCTCTTCGATCAATGCCTGAATATGCGCCGCCAGCGAAGGGGATATAAAATCATCCTCGTGGTCATTGGAAAACGCACTGAAATCTTTGACCGAATGAAGCTGATTCATCATTTTCTCGGTTGACTGTTTGCTTTTCATTTCTGCTAAAACACCTCCTCAGATGAAGGGGTATTAGGTTTAACAACTCCTATAGTCTTTCTACATTATTTTCCATTTTCCTTTGTTAGTTGTTATGTTATATATGGATCATCTTTTAAAGCAACCTCTGTAAGTCTATTCACTTATCAGTTACATACTTTTACGAAACTGCACCAATCTTATAATTTGTCGCTGTTCATCTTCTTACTGAATACAATAACCGCTATAACCATGATGACGACAGCATATCCAATTACCCACCAAAGGTGTGGTAAAATCGATGAATAGTCTCCGGAAATGGCAGCTCTGCCCGCATCCACAGCGTGAGCAAATGGAAGCGCATAGGCAATTCCTTTGAACCAACCGCCAATCAGATTTAAGTCAAACCATGTGCCACTCAACCATGCGCTGAGATTAGTTAATAGTGCTCCACAGATGCTGCTCACCTGCTTTTCATTAAATATACTGCCTGTTAACAGTCCAATTCCAATAAACAGTACAGCCGTTGGCATAAGCACAATAAGAGACAGCAAAACATTGGCATTGATGGGCAACCCTAAGAAGAATGCGGCAATAAAGCTTATGGCAATTTGAAGAATCGCCATGGGTAGTAGTGGAAGTGTGTATCCCATGATGTAATCTGAGGCAGAAAGCGGAGTCGTGAACAACCGCATCAAAAATGAGGTGCCTCTATCTTTAGCTATTAACATTCCGGAGAATATCGAGATAAAAGAAAGACCGAAAACTGCTATTCCAGGAATAAGTTTATCAATGACAAACATTTCAACTTCAATATTGGCTTGAATAGCAGATAGCAGGAATAATATAACCAATGGGAAACCTATACCAAATGCCAAATTCAAAGGATCTCTAAGAATCTCTCTGCTGTTACGTGTAGAAAATGCTAATAATCTCATCAATCTACCTCCTCTTTTGTAGCTAGTGAAACAAAGGCATCCTCGAGTGTTTTGGTGTTCGTCTGAGCCATCAATTCTGATACCGTTCCAACCGCCTTTAATTTTCCTTTCGACATGACTCCTATTCTATCTGAAAGTGCTTCCGCTTCCTCCATATAATGGGTGGTGAGAATTATGGTAATACTTCCTTTTAATTTCTCAATAGCAGTCCACAGTTCCCGCCTAGCAATAACATCAAGTCCCAGAGTAGGTTCATCAAGAAAAAGTATCTGTGGGTTCGAAATGAGTGCCATGGCAATACTGAGTCGTCTCTGCATTCCTCCCGATAAAGTTTTTGCTTTATCTTTGGACACTTCTGTAAGACCAAAAGTCGTAAGCATCTCCGCCACTTTTATATCTACAGCTTTCTTGTCGAAGCCGTATATCTGAGCAATTAATTCAAGATTCTCTTTGACAGATAAATTGCGAGCTACCGCAGTTTCCTGCGGTGAGACATTAATCTTTTCTTTTACTGCATGAGGATTGGAGACAATACTGTTACCAAGGAGAATTGCATCGCCGTTTGTAGGTCTGCTAAGGCAAGTCAACATCTTAATCGTTGTAGTTTTACCTGCCCCATTCACTCCGAGCAAAGCAAAAAGCTCACCTTGATCAATAGAAAGATTGAGAGAATTCACAGCAGTCTTATCTTGAAATTTCTTTGTTAAATCCGTTGTTTGTATAGCAATCATTCATCTTCCTCCTTGTATTCCTGAGCATTAAGGATTTCCTGTGCAAACTGCAGGAAATCCTCGTTTTTCATAATTGCAATTCCCTGCGCCTCATCACCGAGAACCAGTAAACTATCTCCGTGACAAATGTTAAATATCTCTCTGGCTTTTTTGGGAATCACAATTTGACCTCGTTCTCCAACCTTTACTAATCCAAATATGTGTTTCCCCTTCGGCTGAATACCTATTTTTTCCTTATCATCCGAATAAGCTACCAGACCATCCAATGCCACTCCATATAACTCTGCCAAAGCGATACAATTATTGATATCCGGCACTGTTTCTCCGTTTTCCCATTTCGCAACAGCTTGCCTTGAAACACCAATTTTATCAGCAACTTCTTCTTGTGTGTATCTGAGTGTTTTTCGTAATTTTTTCAAGTTCGTACTTATCATACTTTTTCACATCCCTAATAACCATTGTACGATAATTTACTGGATAATCTACCAACCCAAGATAACATACAATGTTACCTTGAGTTTGCATATATTTTTAAAGCAGTTCTTCATATTTCACGTGAGCACCCTTTGGACTTTCCCTATCAGCTTCTGTTTTCTTATCGAAACACCGATCTTCCGATTGGATTGACATAGCATTTGACGGCACCGTGTTTTTAGAAGCAAATGCGTTTTCCATTAAGGTGTTCCTCTTTGTATTTTTGCCGGATTTATTGGAACAATCCTTACAGACATGATTTTATTCTCGTTATTTTTCGAACAAGCGGCGGAGTCTGCCTGCAGCAAGTCCCTTTCCAGGATATCGGCATGGCCAAAGGTATACTTCGCTGCATCACAGCTTCTGTTTAAAAATCCGGCTGTTTTGAAATTCACTCTACTGGTAGAATTGATTTTCAAAAACGGCAATTTTTAACCATCTCCTCGGATACCGCCTCTACGACCTCCTTCCAGCGCTTGACCGGCTCATTTGCCAGTTCCACCGGTACGATCTCCTCCAGACGGGTTTGCCAGTCGCGACAGTTTTCTTTAACCTGCCGGAGTGCTGCAGCCACTTTACCTTGATAATGATTCTGTTCCAATATTTCATCCGCGATCACTTGACCGAGTTTATCCTCAAGGCTCTGGTCCAGACTCTCCAGCATGACCCTTTTTGGCGGTATAACTTTGCCTTTATCGTAAAGCTTGATTTTCCCCTCCAGCCAGGCCAGAAACTGCGGCGTACTCATGGCGTTCAATTCCACTCTGTAGTCCTGCAGCCAGCTCTCCCAGTCCGGATCAATATAGCTCGCCACACCCTTCTTGCGGCCTGAGTTTTCCACCTTTTCGATTTCCAGTCCCATAGCGACGGCTTCTTCAGGGTCCAGCCCAAGATTGATGATTTTCACTTTTCTGCCGGGCCTGGCCCTGGTTTCATTTTGCAGGGCGTCATAGATAGCTGTGCCGTAAGCGTCCGCATCGTGAATGCAGAAAAAAGTGATCTCTTCCTCGCCATTTTCCCCCAGCGCGTCCAGTAGATCCTTGACTGCTCTGCTGGCGTACCCTTTGCTGGTGAGTAAGGCCAGATCGTATTTCTCCGGGATTTTCTTTTCTTTGAGCACATGGAAGAAGCCCTCTTTTTCAATATATAGGACTTTATTGAACGTCCAAGCTGGCTTATGATAATTCTCCACAGCGATGGTGCCGATGGGGATATCTTCACCTAAATGGGGATGGTAGAGAGTCCCCCGCTCATCCCGGTACATGAGCGGGATGTCGCCGTTTTCCGCTTCATAATTGGTGATCAGTTCCTTACAAAAATAAGTATAATCCAGCTCTTTGCCGATTTCCTTGATCACATACGGCCGGACGGCGTAATAGAGCTGGCGCAGGCTGAAGCGGTACTCGCCGTCGCCGCCGGCTTTGGCGATGGCTTGTTCCAGGCATTCCGCCACGACTTCTTTCTGCGATCTCTTTCTCTCCACTTGAGCGCCAAGCAGGGGTTTTTTGGATCTGCCGACCGCTTTTTTAACACTTTCTGCAATCTCGGCCTGAATGACTGAGAGATCCGGCTCTTTCCCGTCCGTCACAATCGGGATATAGGGCGTCATGATATTTATTAAAATAACTGCGGGTTTGGTCTGAAGACCGAAAATTAGCCCGCTGCCAAAAATCCTCAGCTCATTTTTCCTGTTGTAGATATTGATCTCGCCGGTCACAGGGGATTTGTTGAGCAGTACCGTGATATTGGGCGCATCGGAGAGTGTGGCGTACACTTCCAGGACAAACGGTATCTCCGCATCGTGTTCCCCTTTGATGGTCCTAACCTTAAAAGTGCCGGCGGATTTGCAATAACCGCTCCAGTTATCCGGGCTGCCAATCCGTCCCAGCCTCTCCGGTCTAACATTTTTAACCAAGGCTCTGAGTTCAGCCAAGAGCACTTCCGTTTCGGCGAAAGTTAAGGTATCGGCGGGCGTCTTGGGATACGCTGAGGTGATTTTCCCGGCTTTGCTGCCAGTGCAGCCGTCAAATTCGGTGATTAGTTCCCGGACCGATCCGCTGAAGGATTGAAATAATTCAAAAAAGTTCTCGCTGGTATACCAATAGGGCGAGGTCTTCCCCCGGTAGGTTTCCCCTTGGGCATATTCAATCGCTAGCTGCGCCCAGCTTGAATTAATAGGCATAATGCCTAAATTAAAGCTGATTTTGGTTCCCTCCTCTGGATAATCGCTTAAACTTTCCGGGAGGGCTGTACCGTCGTTTTGGAAATGGATTTTATAATGTTTGCCTCTGGTAGAAACATAGAGTTCGCCGCCCGACGCAGCCACCGCCCCGGCGACCACGCGCAGGCCGTTTCCCAACGCCCCTCTGGTGGGCAGTCTTAAATACTTGGAGGATCTTAACGGCCTGTTGATGGAAAACAGTTCAGGATCCAGACCGGTGCCCCGATCCTTGATATAGAAAAAATCGCCTTCATAACCGATTTCACAATCGCCGCATATATCCAGCGCATTATCCGCCAATTCCTTGCAAACCAACATGGATAATTTACTTCTCGGCACCCCTGCTTTTTGGGGTAATGTCTCCATATTTCTAAATAATTTCCAGTCTTCACGTTCAAAAAGCATGCTCTGAATTCATTCCTCCTGAAAGAAAATCCTGGAATATAATATGTTCAAGCTCTGAAAAAGGACAAAATATCAATCCAGTATAATTAACAAGTATCGTAAACACAAGCATAAAAGCGAAACTAACTTTTGGGGGGCAAACTATATATAATCTATTACCAATGACCGTTACTTTACAATCCTCCGCAGGCTCAGGCTTTGATAAAGTCCTTAACAAAAGAATAGTAAAGCGGGTGTAACTTGGTTTGAAAGTACACCCGCTTTTAATGAATACTTGAGAAGTGATTTTTTTGCTTTACCCTCCAAGATTGAAATCAACGCACCCGTAAAGGGTGCGACAAAATAGATGTTCATAAAACCTTAGGAGAGATCCAATTTCAATCCACGCACCCTCAAAGGGTGCGACCCCGAATCGTGCGAAGACGTTCATTTTCTGAAGATATTTCAATCCACGCACCCTCAAAGGGTGCGACTCGGAGCAGAGGTCACGTTTTTATTGGGAGTGCTATTTCAATCCACGCACCCTCAAAGGGTGCGACCATTTGCACTTGTGGCATGACGTATGAGTACGACAATTTCAATCCACGCACCCTCAAAGGGTGCGACGAGGAAAAGAAATGATAGCGATATATGACCAAAAAAATTTCAATCCACGCACCCTCAAAGGGTGCGACGGAGAAAGCAAGTTAATGTATTGGTGGTGAGGTAGTATTTCAATCCACGCACCCTCAAAGGGTGCGACTGAATGGGATAATCTTCTTTGTGTGTGGCTCTGATTTCAATCCACGCACCCTCAAAGGGTGCGACGCGAAGGGATCGAACACAACCTCTCCTGGATTCATTTCAATCCACGCACCCTCAAAGGGTGCGACAATCGGAATGTATTGGCTACCTGCTGACCTTTTAATTTCAATCCACGCACCCTCAAAGGGTGCGACATATTATACACGTTGATCTTCTTCCGATACTCAAAATTTCAATCCACGCACCCTCAAAGGGTGCGACGACTTAAAACAACGTCTTGATAAACTGGAAAAAATTTCAATCGACGCACCCTCAAAGGGTGCGACTTTGGATGGAGCAATCCTGACGCAGAAAAATTATTATTTCAATCCACGCACCCTCAAAGGGTGCGACCACGGGTTAATTTAGTCCTCCTTTTTAATATAGGGATTTCAATCCACGCACCCTCAAAGGGTGCGACAAAACAAAAGCAACTTGAGGCACTAAGAAAAACAGATTTCAATCCACGCACCCTCAAAGGGTGCGAC